>NZ_FMUC01000003.1:0-690420 GCF_900100935.1 Pseudomonas sp. NFACC25 | reverse complement strand
CGTACGCCCTCACGAAGCGCTCGGCATGAAAAGTCCGGGAGACTTGTATGTGCCGTCCACCCGAATTTATCCAGGATGCTTGCCCGATGTGGAATATCCGGCAGAAATGAAAGTTCGAAGCGTCAGGCAGGACGGATCGATCAAGTGGAACGGCAAGTTGGTATTTATCAGCGAGGCGCTGTCCGGGGAAAGGATAGGGCTCAAAGAAGCTGAAGATGATGCTTGGGATTTGTACCTGTGTGATTATCCCTTGGGGAGGCTTGGACGAGGTATGACCCGCGTCCAGGCCTCAAATGTGTAAACGATGTCCCCGGTTTCAGATGTAAACGATGTCTACGGTTCTACACCCCGATGGCGGTCTTTCAGTCACAGCTTCTCTGACTGATCCACCGCTATCGGGAGCAAGCCCCCTCCCACATTTTGACCGCGTCTAACGCTTCAGATCAGCCGAACAACCACTTCCACAGCAGTACCAACACCACTACCGCCAGCACCGGCCGCGCAATGCGGTAAGCCTTCGGATGCTTGCGCTTCCACTGCTTGACCACACCGCTGAACTTGTCGCTGAAGGTCTTGCTCCAGGCATACGCCTGGTTGATGCCGCCGACGCGCTCGTCATCCAGGTTCTGCGGTGCGGTGGCGCGGCCCAACTGCTTGCTGACCCAGCGGTTGACGCGGGTCATCAGGCGGTTGCTCAGGGGCCGCTCGATGTCGCAGAACAGGATCACGCGGGTCTTGTCGGTTTCGTTTTTCACCCAGTGCACGTAGGTTTCATCGAACATCACGTCGTCACCGTCGCGCCAGGCGTATACCTGGCCGTCGACGAAGATGCGGCAGTCGTCGGAGTTCGGCGTGGACAAGCCCAGGTGATACCGCAGGGAACCGGCAAACGGGTCACGGTGCGGGTTGAGGTGGCTGCCGCCCGGCAACAGCGCGAACATCGCGCCCTTGACGTTGGGGATGCTGCTCACCAGCGCCACGGTTTTCGGGCACAACGCCTCGGCCGATGGCAGGGGTTTGTCGTACCACTTGAGGTAGAAACGCTTCCAGCCTTTCTTGAAGAACGAACCGAAACCGGCATCGTTGTTCTTTTCCGCGGCGCGGATGTAACCCTCGTCGAACAGGTGCATGGCCTCTTCGCGGATCACTTCCCAGTTGTCCTTGAGCACGTCCAGTTCCGGGAACTTGCTGCGGTCCAGGTACGGCTTGGACGGCACGGCCGAAAACAGGTACATCAAGGCGTTATAGGGGGCGAACAGCGCCGAATGGTTGACGAACTGGCGCAACATCGGCAAACGGGCCTTGCCGCGCAGGTGCACATACAGCGTGCTGCCAATAAACAGCAACAACACCGACAGTTTGGCGGCCAAAGAAAAGGTCATGCAGCAACTCCTGGAAATAAGCGCCTGGCCAACAGCCTCCCGGCGACGGGAGGCCAGACGTGACAGCCGGCCATGATAAACAGTTGGGCCATTATGCAGAAGGCCCAGGCTGACCGGCTGACATAAATCAAGCCTGGTTTTCCTGCTCGGTAAACAAATCGCTGAACAGCATGCTCGACAGGTAGCGCTCACCGGAGTCCGGCAGGATCACCACAATGGTCTTGCCCTGCATTTCCGGCTTCTCGGCCAGGCGCACGGCCACGGCCATGGCGGCACCGCAGGAAATACCGCACAGGATGCCCTCTTCCTGCATCAGGCGCAGGGCCATGGCCTTGGATTCCTCGTCGGTCACCAGTTCCACGCGGTCGACCATCGACAGGTCGAGGTTCTTCGGCACGAACCCGGCGCCAATCCCCTGGATCTTGTGGGGGCTGGGCTTGATCTCGGCACCGGCCAGGGCCTGGGTGATCACCGGCGACACCATCGGCTCGACAGCCACCGACAGGATCGGCTTGCCTGCGGTGTTCTTGATGTAGCGCGACACGCCGGTGATGGTGCCCCCCGTGCCCACGCCCGCCACCAGCACGTCCACGGCGCCATCGGTGTCGTTCCAGATTTCCGGGCCGGTGGTTTTTTCGTGGATGGCCGGGTTGGCCGGGTTTTCGAACTGGGCCGGCATAAAGTAGGTGGCCGGGTCACTGGCAACGATTTCGCCGGCCTTGTCGATGGCCCCCTTCATGCCCTTGGCCGGCTCGGTGAGGACCAATTCGGCGCCGAGGGCCTTGAGCACCTTGCGGCGTTCGATACTCATGGACGCCGGCATGGTCAGCAGCAACTTGTAGCCACGGGCGGCGGCGACAAAGGCCAGGCCGATACCGGTATTGCCGGAAGTCGGTTCCACGATGGTCATGCCCGGCTTGAGTTTGCCGGTGCTTTCGGCGTCCCAGATCATGTTTGCGCCAATGCGGCACTTCACCGAATAGCCCGGGTTACGCCCCTCGATCTTGGCCAGGATGGTCACGCCACGGGGTGCGATACGGTTGATCTGAACCAGGGGCGTGTTACCGATGGAGTGCGCGTTGTCTGCAAAAATGCGGCTCATGGCGGGTCCTATTAGGCGGTTTTCAGAAAGGCTCCAAGGGTATGCCTCGTGCTGCAAAGCGTCCAGTCGAAGGAACGTTGCGCCTGCCGCAGGGGTCCACCGCACCAGTATGGACAGAGGACTCTCCCCATGAAACGTCGCTACAGCTGGCCACTATGGACCATTGCCGGATTGCTGGTGGTCCTGGTCGCCGTGAGCATCGCGCTCCCTTACCTGGTGCGTAACTACCTGAATGACAAGCTCGCCGACATGGGCGATTACCGCGGCCAGGTGACCGACGTGGACCTCGCGCTATGGCGTGGCGCGTACCGGATCAACGGCCTGGAGATCGTCAAGGTCGACGGCAAGGTGCCCGTCCCGTTCGTCAAGGCGCCGCTGATCGACCTGGCGGTGAGCTGGCACTCTCTCTGGTACGACCACGCGGTGGTGGCCAAAGTGCTGTTTATCAAGCCCGAGGTTAACTTCGTCGACGGCGGTGCCAACAAGCAAGCCTCCCAGACCGGTAAGGGCACCGACTGGCGCGAGCAGTTGAGTAAGTTGGCCCCCATCACCCTCGATGAAGTGCGCATTGAAGACGGCAAGATCGCCTTCCACAACTTCAGCTCCAAGCCCGTGGTGAAGATCGACGCGACCGACGTCAACGCCAGCTTCTACAACCTGACCAATGTGGTAGACGTCAAAGGCCGGCGCGACGCGCGCTTCGACGGCAAGGCCCTGCTGCAAGGCCAGGCTCCGCTGGAAGCCACCGCCACCTTCGACCCGCTGAGCAATTTCGAGAACTTCGAGTTTCGCTTCCGCGCCAGGGACTTGCAGCTCAAGCGCATGAACGACTTCGCCGCAGCCTATGGCAAGTTCGACTTCAAGGCCGGCACCGGGGACGTGGTGATCGAAGCCCAGGCGGAAAAAGGTCAGTTGACCGGGTACATCAAGCCGCTGCTGCGCGACGTGGAAGTCTTCGACTGGCAGCAGGACGTGGAGAACAAGGACAAGAACATCTTTCGTTCGATCTGGGAGGCCGTGGTGGGCGCCAGCGAGACCGTATTGAAGAACCAGGCAAAGAACCAGTTCGCCACCCGCGTGGAACTCAGTGGCAGCGTACATCAGCAAAATGTCAGCGCGTTCTCCGCATTTTTGGCGATTTTGCGTAATGGTTTTATCCAGGCGTTCAATGCGCGCTATGAGCAGCCCAAGCCTTCGGCGGATTGAGCCGTGACCGGTCATTCAGAGACTGAATAACCCGTCTGCGTTCACAGTCGCCGGGGCCGCGCGGTATAGTCCGGGCATTGATGAATTCGAGGAATGACCGATGAAGTTCGAAGGCACCCAGGCCTACGTTGCCACCGATGACCTGAAACTGGCCGTCAACGCTGCCATCACCCTGGAGCGTCCGCTGCTGGTCAAGGGTGAGCCCGGCACCGGCAAGACCATGCTCGCCGAACAACTGGCCGAGTCCTTCGGCGCCAGGCTGATCACCTGGCACATCAAGTCCACCACCAAGGCCCACCAGGGCCTGTACGAGTATGACGCGGTCAGCCGCCTGCGCGACTCGCAACTGGGGGTGGACAAGGTGCACGACGTGCGCAACTACCTGAAGAAGGGCAAGCTCTGGGAAGCATTCGAGTCCGAGGAGCGGGTGATCCTGCTGATCGATGAAATCGACAAGGCCGACATCGAGTTCCCCAACGACCTGCTGCAGGAACTCGACAAGATGGAGTTCTACGTCTACGAAATCGACGAGACCATCAAGGCCCGGAAGCGCCCGATCATCATCATTACCTCCAACAACGAAAAAGAGCTGCCGGACGCGTTCCTGCGCCGCTGCTTCTTCCACTACATCGCCTTCCCCGACCGCACCACCCTGCAAAAAATCGTCGACGTGCACTACCCGGACATCAAGAAGGAGCTGGTCAGCGAGGCGCTGGACGTGTTTTTCGACGTGCGCAAAGTCCCCGGTCTGAAGAAAAAACCGTCCACCTCCGAACTGGTCGACTGGCTCAAGTTGCTGATGGCCGACAATATCGGCGAAGCGGTGCTGCGCGAGCGCGACCCCACCAAGGCCATCCCGCCCCTGGCCGGTGCCTTGGTCAAGAACGAGCAAGACGTGCAGTTGCTCGAACGCCTGGCATTCATGAGCCGTCGCGGTAATCGATAATGTTGCTCAACCTGTTCAATGAAATGCGCGCAGCCAAGGTCCCGGTGTCGGTGCGCGAGCTGCTCGACCTGATCAACGCGCTGAAACAGCGCGTGACCTTTGCCGACATGGACGAGTTCTACTACTTGGCCCGGGCGATCCTGGTCAAGGACGAGCGGCATTTCGACAAGTTCGACCGCGCCTTCAGCGCCTACTTCAATGGCCTGGAAAAGCTCGACGATCACCTGCAGGCGCTGATCCCCGAAGACTGGCTGCGCAAGGAGTTCGAACGCTCGCTGAGCGACGAAGAGCGCGCACAGATCCAGTCCCTCGGCGGCCTCGACAAGCTGATCGAGGCATTCAAGAAACGCCTGGAAGAACAGAAGGAACGCCACGCCGGCGGCAACAAATGGATCGGCACCGGCGGTACCAGCCCGTTCGGCTCCGGCGGCTACAACCCCGAAGGCATTCGCGTCGGCGACGCCGGCAAACGCCAGGGCAAGGCCGTGAAGGTCTGGGACCAGCGCGAGTACAAGAACCTCGACGACCAGGTGGAACTGGGCACCCGCAACATCAAGATCGCCCTGCGCCGACTGCGCAAGTTCGCCCGCCAGGGTGCGGCCGAAGAGCTGGACATCGATGGCACCATCGACCACACCGCCCGCGATGCCGGGCTGTTGAATATCCAGATGCGCCCGGAACGGCGCAACACCATCAAGCTGCTGTTGCTGTTCGATATCGGCGGCTCGATGGACGCCCACGTGAAGATCTGCGAAGAACTGTTCTCGGCCTGCAAGACCGAGTTCAAGCACCTGGAGTACTTCTACTTCCACAACTTCGTGTACGAATCGGTGTGGAAGAATAACCAGCGCCGCACCTCCGAGCGCACCTCCACCCAGGACCTGCTGCACAAGTACGGTGCCGATTACAAAGTGATCTTTATCGGCGATGCGTCGATGGCGCCGTATGAAATCACCCAGGCCGGCGGCAGCGTCGAGCATTGGAATGAAGAGCCGGGGTATGTGTGGATGCAGCGCTTCATGGCCAAGTACAAGAAACTGATCTGGATAAACCCGTATCCCAAGGATACCTGGGGTTATACCGCGTCGACGGGGATTGTGCGGGAGTTGGTGGAAGACCAGATGTACCCGCTGACGTTGCGCGGGTTGGAAGAAGGCATGCGCTTCCTGTCCAAGTGATAGCAGGCCCATAGCCGATAACATCGGCTACGGGCCCCTCACTCAGCAGTGCTCGCGGTCGATCCAGGCAAACTTGAGGAAGAGCGCGGCGAACCGCTTGACCAGTTCCGAATCCTGACGGTCGACCTTCCCATCATTGTTGACGTCCTGGTTGATCGAGACAAAGGCGCCACGACCATTACCGTCGCTGTACACCGCTGCCGAATAGACAATGGTTTCATCTCGCGGCCCCCCCTCCCCTTGATGAAAGTGCAAGCGCACCGTGTCGGGAATCCCGTTGTTATCAAAGTCACCGGCAAATACCTTCAGGTACTTGTCGAAGGGTTCGTCGAGGCTGAACCATTCGAACGCCAGAAACAGCTGGGCAAACTCGATGGCCATCTCTCGGTCCACGGTGTCGACAATGCCGTCCTGATTGAGATCGTCCGCAATGATCCAGTCGAACTGGCCGTCGTCGGTGATATCGAAGGCCGTGGCCCGATGGACAAGCGCGGGGGTCCTGGAATCGTCATAGAACTCCAGGTACACCACATCGGGAACATCGTTATCGAGCACATCTTGGGCAAAAATCTTCAAATAGCGCATGGAAAAGCCTGGATAGTGGATGAACCCATTCAGGTTTTCATGACTGCGCTAAAGCCGCGAAGACGACAAACACTGGCACTTCCGTAGGAGCTTTCCTTACAGCGCAAACCGGCGCAGATACTCCACATGCTGCCGATGCGCCATTTCCTGCACCACCGGCACCAACCTCAGCTTTTCTCCCGGCAAACACTGCGCCAGCCGCGCCAGCGCCAATGGCGTCAAGGCGCCCAGGCGCGGATAGCCACCGATGGTCTGGCGATCATTGAGCAACACGATCGGCTGCCCATCCGGCGGCACCTGGATGCCACCCAACGGAATCCCTTCGGAAATCAGCGAGGGCCCCTGGTATTGCAAGGGCGTACCGAGCAAGCGCATGCCCATGCGGTCGGCGCGACTGTCCAGGGCCCACTCGGTGTTAAAGGCATCAAACAGGCTCTGGCCGCTGAACAGGCCAATTTGGGCGCCGACGATCACCTCCAGCGGCGCCTTGGCCGGCAACGCCTGCTCGCTCAGCACTTTCATCCCGCCGCCGGTACCGGAGTAGCCCAGTCGCCCGCCTTCGGCCAAGGCCTTGCCGAAACCGTCCGGCCCGCCCAGCGCCTCACGTACCACCGTGGCGCAGCTGCCCAGCACATCCGGCGCATCAAACCCGCCCGGGGCGGCCAGGTAAGCCCGCGCGCCGCTGAAGGGCTGGGTAAAGCGCAGGCGCTGGCCCTTTTGCAGGATAAAACTGCGCCCGGGGCTGATCGCACGTTCATCGATATACGCCCCCAGATCCGCCCCGGCCAGCGCCAACAGGCAATAATCCTCGGCCTGCACGGTAAAGCCACCGAGGGTGATTTCCACCACCGGCGCGTCCAGCGCATTGCCCAGCAGCCAGTTGGCCCAGGACATCGACACCCAATCCAGCGCGCCGCCCTGGGTCACGCCCAGGTGGCGCACGCCAAAACGACCGGCGTCCTGCAGCAGGCACAGCGGCGTGCTGGCCTCGATGATCAAGCGGCTCATGCCTGCGCCTCCAACGGCGTGTCATCGCCACCCAGGTTTATAAATTCAGCGTGGCTGACCGACTCAAAGCGCACCGTGTCACCGGGCTGCATCAGGCTGTAGCCGTCGCGCTCGCGATCGAACAACTTGGCCGGCGTGCGGCCGATCAGATTCCAGCCACCGGGGGACACCACCGGATAGGCAGCGGTCTGTCGCTCGGCGATACCGACACTGCCGGCCGCCACGCGTTTGCGTGGGGTGCTCAGGCGCGGGGTGGCGAGGATTTCATCCACCAGCCCCATAAAGGCAAAACCGGGGGCGAAGCCGAGGGCGAATACCTGGTATTCGTGGGCGCTGTGGCGGCGGATCACGTCGTCGACAGCCACGCCACTGCGCTGGGCGAGCAATGTCAGTTCAGGGCCGACACTCAGGTCGTACCACACCGGCAGCACATGGCACTGGCCGCTGCCCTGGGCCTGGGGTTGCAGGTCGGTCAGGGCCTGGTCGATCAATTCCCGCGCCTGGGCCGGGCTCAATGCGGTGAGGTCGTAATGCACCATCAAGGTGGTGTAGGAAGGCACCAGATCCACCAGGGCTGCGCCAAAACCGCTGCGCAAGCGCTGGGTGGCGGCGAGCATCCACGGCATATTGGCTTCGGCGATCACCTCGAACAGACGCACCATCAGGCAGTCGATCGCCACCACTTCAATCCGTGGCTTCATGCTGGCTTCAATGCCTCGCGGATACGCTTTACGGCGGCGACCGAACTGGCATTGTCGCCATGCACGCACAGGGTATTGGCGCGCAACAACAACGGGCTGCCATCGCTGGCGGTCAGGGGTTCGCCACGGGAAAGGGTCAAGGACTGCTGGACGATGACCTCTGGATCATGGTGCACCGCCCCCGGCAATTGACGGGAAACCAGATGGCCGTTGGCGTCGTAGGCACGGTCGGCAAAGGCCTCGAACCACAGGATCACCCCGTATTCGTCGCCCAGTGCCTGGGCCGCGCTGTTGTCGCGGGTCGCCAACAGCATCAGCGGCAGGTCGCCATACGCGGCCACGGCCTCGATCACCGCACGCAGTTGCGCCGGGTTGGCCATCATGTCGTTGTACATCGCGCCATGGGGCTTGACGTAACTGACACGTCCGCCCTGGGCACGGCAGATGCCGTCGAGGGCGCCGATCTGGTAATGCAGCAGGTCCTGGATTTCCTGGGGGGTGTAGGCCATGGAGCGGCGGCCGAAGCCTTGCAGGTCCTGGTACGCCGGGTGTGCGCCCACCTGTACACCGTGCTTGAGGGCCAGGCTGACGGTCTTGCGCATGATGCTCGGATCGCCGGCATGAAAACCGCAGGCCACGTTGGCGCAATCGATGAACGGCATGACCTCGGCGTCCAGACCCATGGTCCAGTTGCCAAAGCTCTCGCCGATGTCGCAATTCAATAGCAGACGGCTCACGCTGGTTGCTCCTGTAGGCTTTGTTTTTTTGTAGTGTGGGATTTTTTACGCAGAACTCGCAACTTGTCCTGACACCCCAACGGCGCTTATCGTGGAATAGCCTGATTTTTGGCGTTTGCCCGGTGCGGCGTCCAACTAATAAAAACCGATCCATGCATAAGAAAAAGTTGATCCCATGAATTTGAAGTTCCTCGAAACCTTCGTCTGGGTGGCCAAGCTCAAGAGCTTCCGCCTGACTGCGGAGAAGCTGTTCACCACCCAGGCCTCGATTTCCAGCCGCATCGCCGTGCTGGAAAGCGAGCTGGGGGTAAAGCTGTTCCTGCGCGACTCCCGGGGCGTGAGCCTGACCCCGGAAGGCTTGAAGGTGCTCGATTATGCCGAGCAGATGATGGTGACCATGCAGGGCCTGAAACAGTCCCTGGAAACCACCAGCAGCAAGGTCGGGCGCATTCGCATCGGTGCGATGGACACGGTGATCCACACCTGGCTCAGCCCGTTGGTGGCGGAACTGATGGACCATTTCCCATTGGTGGAAATCGAATTGGTCGCCGATACCGCGCTTAATCTCAGCGATCAGCTGCAAAAAGGCTTTCTCGACCTGATCCTGCAAACCGACCTGCTGCGCCTGGAAACCGTGCGCAGCCTGGAGTTGGCCAGCCACCCCATGGCCTGGATCGTCGCCAGCCAGTCGATCTACAACCGCGACTACGCCTCCCTCGCCGAACTGGCCCAGGAGCGCATCATCACCTACTCGAAAAACTCCCACCCGCACCAGGACGTCATCAGCCTGATGCAGGCCAACGGCGTGGCCGCGCCACGGATGAACTGCGTGAACTCGGTGTCGGCGATTACCCGGTTGTTGCGCGATGGCTTCGGGATTGGTGCATTGCCGCCGGTGCTGGTCAGGGAAGAACTGGCGCGTGGCGAATTGGTGATGTTGCCGATGGCGCAGACACTGCCGAACCTGCAGGTGGTGGTGTCGTGGCGCGTGGGGGTGGAGTTGGTGGAGGAGATTGTCGGGCTGTGCCAGAAGGTCGTTACCCGCTATGCCGAGGAAGTCGGCGAAGAGCGGATGGTGCTGAACAACTGAATAAACCGGATACACATGTGGGAGGGGGCAAGTCGAGTCGTCGCACCGCCCCTCCCACATTAGACCGAGGCGTGGGTTAGAGACCTTTCAGGTCCCGTTCCTCAATCGGCCGGCTCTGGCGCAAGCGCTTGCCACCCAGCACCACCCAGTCGATCAGGCGGAACAGACACTCCAGGCCAAACGACAGCAGCATCGCCCCGCCCAGGCCCCAGCCCATGGCTTCGGGGGTCAGCAGGATCTGGTAGCTGTAGCCGTTCCAGGTCTCCAGGCGGATATCCGGGTCGGCGGCCACCGCCACTTGCAGTGCGCGGATGTACCACGGGCCTTGCATGGCCTGGAATTGCTTGTCCAACGCCACCTGGCGGTCAAGCATGGCGCCCAGGCTGTTGGCGTCGCTCTGGAACACCGGGTCGTCGCTGGCGCGGTAATGCGCCACCAAGGCCTTCAAGTCACCGTTGAAGAACTGCCGCGCGGTGGTTTCAAACCCGCTCAGGCCGGTCTGGGCCTCGATCAGGTGGGCTTCGACGCGCTTGGCGTAGTCGTTGATAAACCCCGGCACTTGCACGCCGACCAACAGGCCAATGGCAAACAGCACCAACCGCAGATAACTGAGCAACATGGTCGATATCCTTACTCGGTAACGCCCTGGCTGACGCATTCACCGCGTCGCCACAGGCTCCATTGGCCCGGTTCGTAGCGGGTCCAGTTTTCGTTGTCGGTCAACGGCTCGGTGGCGATCACCGTCACCACATCATTGGGGGTGGTTTCGGCCTGAAAATCGACGATCACGTCGACATCCTTGAGGCGCGCCGGACCAAACGGCGCACGCCGGGTGATCTGCGCCAGTTTGGTCGAGCAATAGCAAAACAGCCAGTCACCGTCGCTGAGCAGGCAGTTGAACACACCTTTGCTGCGGTATTCGGCACAGGCGGCGATCAGGTCCGGCAGCATCTGTTTGATGTCCACCGGCTCGGGGAAGGCCTCGCGCACGCGGTTGAGCAAGTCGCAGAAGGCCGCTTCGCTGTCGGTGTCGCCGACTGGCCGATAGAACGTGGCGCGGGGATGGAAGTCCGCCAACTGGCCGTTGTGGGCGAAACACCAGTTGCGGCCCCACAGTTCGCGCACGAACGGGTGGGTGTTGGCCAGGCTCACCTTGCCGACGTTGGCCTGGCGGATATGGCCGATCACCACTTCACTCTTGATGGGGTAACGCTGCACCAGCAGGGCGACTTCCGACTCGCTGCTCGCGGCCGGGTCCTGGAACAGGCGCAGGCCACGGCCTTCGTAGAAAGCGATGCCCCAACCGTCGCGATGGGGGCCGGTACGCCCACCGCGCTGCATCAGCCCGGTAAAGCTGAACACGATATCGGTGGGGACGTTGGCACTCATGCCCAATAATTCACACATGCCAGGGCTCTCGCTGCAGGGCGGACAACGTTAAAGGCGCGGTTCGACCCGCATACCGCTCACCGGTGCAGGACGACGGAACGGCTCATCGTCTTCATCCACAGGCTCGGCGGCCAAGGCGGCGTCGGTGGCGGCCTTGCGCTCACGGCGGGCGTTGGCGGAGCGCTCGATGGGCCAGCGGATCAGCACAAACACGAGGTACACACCAAAGGCGATCAGGGTGTACATGAACAAATCGGAAATCGCCCGCCAGGCGTTATTGCCGACCTTGAGCACCAGGTCCAGGGCCGTGATGGCCACGGCCGGTGCGAACTGAGTCTTGACCGGGTCGACGATGGTCGGGCTCAACAGCAGCACGGCCATCAGCAATTGCAGCGGTTCGCGCAGCCAGCGCCAGATCCAGCGGGTCATGCGCCACCACACCAACAGGCAGCCCAAGGCAGCGAAGGCGTAAAGGCCCCAAGCGGTCAGATAGTCGTTCTCGGTCATGGTGTCCATGGCAAGGTAGGCAAACAGGCGGCTATGATAACGGCTTTTGCGTGTCGCGGCTGCAATGCCTGCCACCTTCCGCCAGACAGAGAGTGCTCCATGCCTTCATCGACCGCCCCGATTGCCCGTAAAGCCCCAGGCCAGGACCCGTACGCCTGGCTGCAAGAGCGCGACAGCGTTGAGGTCCTTGATTACCTGAAGGCCGAAAATGCCTTCCAGGAAGCCCGGCTCGCCGACCAGCAGGCCCTGCGCGAAACCCTGTTCGAGGAGATCAAGGGCCGCATCCTCGAAACCGACCTGTCCCTGCCCTCCCCCTGGGGCCCGTACCTGTATTACACGCGCACCACCGCCGGTGACGAATACGCCCGCCACTACCGCTGCCGCCGCCCGGCCGACGACGGCAACCAGGTGGACGACAGCAGCGAAGAGCTGTTGCTGGACCCGAACGTGCTGGCCAACGGCGGCTTCTTTTCCCTCGGCGCATTCAGCATCAGCCCCGACCACCAGCGCCTGGCCTACAGCCTAGATACCAGTGGCGAAGAGATCTACACCCTGTTCGTGAAGGAATTGGCCACGGGCAAAGTCAGCGAACTGGAGTTCCAGGATTGCGACGGCAGCATGACCTGGGCCAATGACAGCCTGACCCTGTTCTTCGGCGAGCTGGACGACACCCACCGCCCGCACAAGCTGTATCGCTACCGCCTGGATGGCACGGCGGCGCAGGAAGTGTTCCATGAGCCCGACGGGCGTTTCTTCCTGCATTGCTACCGTTCCAGCTCCGAGCGCCAGTTGCTGCTCTCGCTCGGCAGCAAGACCACCAGCGAGGTCTGGGCGCTGGATGCCGACCAGCCGCACCTGGACTTCACCTGCCTGGCGCCACGGGTCGAGGACCATGAATACGATGTCGACCACGGCCAACTGAACGGCGCGTGGACCTGGTTTATCCGCAGCAACCGTGACGGCATCAACTACGCCCTGTTTGTGGCGACCGACATTGGCGACGTGCCGACCGAGGATGAGTGGCAGAACCTGATCCCCCACAGCGATGACGTGATGCTCGACGGCGTCAGCCTGAACACCGGCGCCATGACCCTGAGCCTGCGCATCGGCGGCCTGCCGGTGATCGAAGTGCACCCCCAGGGCTTGCCGGCGTATCGCGTGGAGCTGCCCGACGCCGCCTACAGCCTCTACGTGCAAAACAGCCTGGAATTCGTCAGCGACAAGATCCGCCTGCGCTATGAAGCCCTGAACCGCCCGGCCCAGGTGCGCCAGCTGGAACTGGCCAGCGGCGCCCAGCAGGTGCTCAAGGAAACCCCGGTGCTCGGCGTGTTCAATGCCGATGACTACGTCAGCCAGCGCCTGTGGGCCACCTCCGCCGATGGCACCCAGGTGCCGATCAGCCTGGTGATCAAGCGCGACCAGCTCGGCAAGCCGACACCCTTGTACCTGTATGGCTACGGCGCCTATGGCTCAAGCCTCGACCCGTGGTTCTCCCATGCACGCCTGAGCCTGCTGGACCGTGGTGTGGCCTTCGCCATTGCGCATGTGCGCGGCGGTGGCGAACTGGGTGAAGCCTGGTATCGCAATGGCAAGCAGGAACACAAGCAGAACACCTTCAGCGACTTTATCGCGTGTGCCGAACACCTGATCGCCGAGGGCCTGACCACCTCCAGGCAACTGGTCATCAGCGGCGGCAGTGCCGGCGGCCTGTTGATCGGCGCGGTGCTCAACCAGCGTCCGGAGTTGTTCCAGGCGGCGATTGCAGAAGTGCCGTTTGTCGACGTACTCAACACCATGCTCGACCCGGAATTGCCGCTGACCATCACCGAGTACGACGAGTGGGGCAACCCCGAAGAGCCTGCGGTGTATGAACGCATCAAGGCCTACGCGCCGTACGAAAACGTCAGCGCCCAGGCCTACCCGGCCACGCTGGTGATCGCCGGCTACAACGACAGCCGCGTGCAGTACTGGGAAGCGGCCAAGTGGGTGGCCAAGTTGCGCGCGACCAAGACGGACGACAACCTGCTGTTGCTCAAGACCGAACTGGGTGCCGGCCATGGCGGGATGAGCGGTCGCTACCAGGGATTACGTGACGTAGCACTCGAATATGCATTTGTGTTCAAGGCGCTGGGGCTGGTTTAAGGAACTTAGCGGGGCGGTCCTGTCTGAACATTCAGACCGCCTCCTGATTGATGGACCAAGATTGCAGCCATGGCACTACCGACGCTAATGAATACCGAAATCCGCGACATGCTCATGGACTGCGGCCTGTTCGACCCGTTGTTGCCGGAAGACTTCTACGTCGCCGCCGGCTACTTCAATATCAGCAGCATTGCCGAGGGCGAGGTGATTTTCCTCGAGGGCGATGCCGGCACCTTCATGTGCATCATCCACAGCGGCCAGGTGGCGGTGCAGAAAACCAACCACACCGGCCAGCGCCTGACCATTGCCACCCTGCGCAGCGGCCGGGCCTTTGGGGAGATGGCCGTGCTTGACGGCGAGCGGCGCTCCGCCAGTTGCGTGGCCGCCAGCGACTGCGTGTTGTTGAACCTGGGCAAGGACGCCCTGGAAAAGATGCTCAATGAAACGCCGCGTGTGGCGGCGAAGATCATCCGCGCAATCGCCATCGCGTTGTCCAAGCGCCTGCGCATGGCCGATGGGCAATTACTCTCCCAACAGTTTTAACCGCCGGGGGTCTTCGGCTTGCTGTCGTTCTGCTGCAAGCCGGGCACCGTCTGATCCTTCGGCGGTGTCGGCAATACGATGGGCACCAACGGCGGTGAGCCGTTCGTCTTCGGCACGGCCGGCGGGGTGATCTGCGGATACAGCGTCGGCGTCGGCGTGCCCGGTGCGCCGGGGCTAGGTGCCGGCGCCACCGGTACGGTTTGCAACTCCTGAGCCTGCGCCGCACCCAATGCGAGCGCGCTCAACACAATGACCGTTAGAATGCTGCACTTCATCGATGGCTCCATGGCCTGACCGGAATGTCGTAAGGCTACTCCCAACCGCGCAAGAATGCCCTTCCCAATGAGATTTCCATGAAACGTTTCGTTCTGCTGGACACCACACCGATCCCCGACAACGGCGGTGCCTTGTGCCTGTTCGAATACGGTGAAGACTTTGTCATCAAGATCCAGGGCGGTGACGGCGGCCAGTTGATGAACACGCGCATGCACGGCTCCGAAGACGCGCTGGCGGAAATCCCTTGCCGCAAGGTCGCGGGGCGCCCGGGCTCACGGGTACTGATCGGTGGGTTGGGCATGGGCTTCACCCTGGCCTCGGCGCTCAAGCACCTGGGCAAGAGCGCCGAAGTGGTGGTGGCGGAACTGGTGCCCGGCGTCGTGGAGTGGAACCGGGGGCCCCTGGGGGAAAAGTCCGGTCGCCCACTGCTGGACCCACGCACGGTGATCCGCATGGAAGACGTGGCCAAGGTGCTGCAGGCCGAGCCCCAGGGCTTTGACGCGATCATGCTCGACGTCGACAACGGCCCCGAAGGCCTGACGCAGAAGGCCAACAGCTGGCTCTATTCCGCCGGTGGCCTGGCTGCCTGCGCCAAGGCCCTGCGGCCCAAGGGCGTGCTGGCGGTGTGGTCCGCCAGCGCCGACAAACTGTTCAGCGACAAACTGCGCAAGGCCGGTTTCAAGGCCGAGGAAGTGCAGGTGTTTGCCCATGGCAACAAGGGCACCCGGCACACCATCTGGATTGCGGAGAAGCTCAAGGGCTGAGCACGCTTCCCAAGACGCCCTCCTCCCACATGTTGATCCCTGTCAGTCGTGGGATTTGCGGTAGTCGATCACGTACGGCACTTTTTTGTCGAAGGTCTTCTCCAGCTCATCGCGGTCCAGCCGGGTCATGCCGCCCAGTTGATGGGCGGTGAAACCGCTGTCACCCACCTGTGAGCCCGGCGCCAGGCCGACCATGCGCTTGGCGACCGCTTCGATAGCGTCCTTGTAGCCGCCTTTCTTGTTCAGGTTGTACTGGCCCAGATCAATCTGCGTGCGCAGCCAGTTACCCCAATAGAACTCCAGGAACTCCGGTGCGATCTCGCCGCCATCCGGCTTGCCATAGGCGGCCTTGCGGGTGAAATACACCAGGCTGCGGAAGGTGTCGTCCTGCAGGTTCTTGAAGCCCAGGTGCGCCGGCAGTTGTTCCGGCGGCAGGGCCTGGCCCTGGTTGTCCTTGAGCCAGACCTTGCGGGCCGCTTCCATGCGCTGCCAGAAGCTCGCCATGTTCGGGCTGTTGCTGAAGTCGTCGGTGACCTTGACCCACATCTTCAAGCGCGGGCCGCCACCGGGCACTTCCCACAAGGTGGTGAAACTGTGGTGACCGTCCGTCAGGTACAGCTGGCCGGCAGGGCCGACCACCACGGTTTTCATGTCCTCGGGATGGGTGCCCACCGGGTCCTTGCAGGTGAAGCTGTCGGGCTGGTGCAGGTCAGCCTTGTCGGGCACCTTGCCGGCCTCACCCTGGCCGTTGGTTTCGCAGTATTCATCGAAGACCTTGGCGGGTTTATCGGCGAACAGGCCCAGGCTGTAGTAGATCTGGTCGAAGCCCACCACCGCCTGGGTCGGATGCAACTGTTCAAGGGCAACCTCGATCACCTGCCCGGGCTGGGGCGTCGAGAACGCCTGGGCCTGAAGGGTAACGACACACAGCAGCAGTGCAACAGTCCATGAAAGCAGACGCATGTTTTTCAGATCCTTATGAGTAAAGTAAATCGATCCCAGCGGTCATTTGCGACGCAAGCGGCTAGAATCAACGCTATCCGTGACCACCAAACAGCCAGGAGCCATGATGAGCTCGACCAACCCGCCCTCCCACACCGCCAAGCTGGACCGCATCCTTGCCGATGCCCAGCGCGACCGGGAAATGGGCTACCGCGACAAAGCCCTGAAGATGTACCCCCACGTGTGCGGCCGCTGCGCCCGTGAGTTCGCCGGCAAGCGCTTGAGCGAACTCACCGTACACCACCGTAACCACAATCATGATGACAATCCCCAGGATGGCTCGAACTGGGAGTTGCTGTGCCTGTACTGCCACGACAACGAACACTCGCGCTACACCGACCAGCAGTACTTCGGCGAAGGCTCCACCAGCAGCCCGACGATCGCCAAGGCCACGCATAACCCGTTTGCGGCGTTGGCGGGGTTGATGAAGAAAGACGACTGAAGAGTGTCGTCGCCTGTCCTGGCCTCATCGGGAGCAAGCCCCCTCCCACATTTTGAGTCGTGAACACTTTCAAATGTGGGAGGGGGCTTGCTCCCGATAGCGTTAGCCCAAGCAATACACCACCTTCAGGCCGTATAATCGCCGCTTTTCTCCAAGGCACCCTTCCCCGTGGGCAATAAACGCTACAGCTGCATCGGTCTGTATAACCCCAAATCCCCCGAAAACGTTGGCTCGGTCATGCGTGCCGCCGGCTGCTACGGCGTGGCCTCGGTGTTCTACACCGGCGTGCGCTACGAGCGCGCCCGGGACTTCGTCACCGACACCAAGAAGGTCCACCACGACATTCCGCTGATCGGCATCGATGACCTGAAGAAGATCCTGCCCCTGGGCTGCATCCCGGTCGCCGTGGAGCTGGTGGACGGTGCCCGCCCGCTGCCCGAATACACTCACCCCGACCGCGCGCTGTATATCTTCGGCCCTGAAGACGGGTCCCTGGATAAAGACATCCGCGACTGGTGCGAAGACGTCGTGTACATCCCCACCACCGGCTGCATGAACCTGGCCGCCACCGTCAACGTGGTGCTCTACGACCGCATGGCCAAGGGCAACAACACCCGCTCGGGCCCCAAGTACTGATCTTTTGGGAACATCCGGCGCCTGCGCGCAGTCAGCTGCATACACTTGACCTTGTTGGAGACAGATCATGAGCGACAGCACAACCTTGCGACCTATCATCGAACACACCCCCTTCCAGAATCAGCCCACCCAGAACGTGCACGGCTGGGAGCGCATCGGCTCAGTGGCCGGTGGCGTGATGATGGTGGGCAAAGGCCTGCGCCGTGGCGGGATTTTCGGCCTGATTCAGGTGGCGATCGGCGGCGTGGCCCTGGCGCGCGGCTTTACCGGGCACAGCGCGCTTAAAGACAAGCTGGAACAGGGCCGCCAGGAAATGAACAGCGTGCGCACGAAGATCGAACGTGCCGGTGCAGAGCTGAAAAACCTGAAGACCAAGGCGGAAGTGGCGGCTGAGAAGGCGGTTAAAACCACTGGTTAGATTCAAGTGTGGGAGGGGCTTGCCCTCTCCCACTTTTTTGTATGGCGAAGACTCAGCGTAACAACTTGCTGTCGAGCACCACCGACGACTCGCCGATGATGCTCTCCGCCAACTGCACGAACTCCGCAGTGGTGATGCTGTTGGCGCGCATCACCGCCTGCGCGAGGTCATCCAGGGAGCGCTTGTTGTGAGTCTTTACGCGGATCTCGCGATCCAGCTCCTGCAACACCACCACCGCCCGTGACACCGTCGCACCGCTGACGTGGTCGCCGCGCAGGCTGGTCACGTCCTTGCCATCCCTGGCCAAGCGCGCCTGTATCGCCTGATAGCGCTCATCGGTCACCCCACCGGCACGGCGCACCAGCTCAATGGCGTAGTACTCCGCCAGCCCCTCGCTGATCCAGTCACTGGTGTCGTGGTCGTTGAAGCGGCCAATCGCCTGCACCACTTCACGGATCAACGGGCTGCTGCCGTTCTCGCTGACCAGCGGCGTGCGGCTGTTGAGGTAGATCGAGTCGCGCGCCGAGACCGCACCACGGCGCATCGGATCGCTGGCGCCCACCACCAGCAGCTTGGCCGGATGACGTGGGAACGCCGCTTCCACCTGCGGCCAGACAAAGGTCAGCAGGGTCAGCACATCCATCCGCCGCATGGCTTGCCCCTTGGGCGAGGCGATGGTCACTTCGGTCTCGCCCAGGCGCACGCGGCGGCTGCCCAGGGTGCCGGCGAGCATCCAGCCGGTGGGCCGGTCAAACAGGCGCGAGACGTTGTCGATGCGGAACTTATTCTTGCCGATGCGCGGCCAGGCGGTTTCGATGCTTTTCCAGCCGGCCGGCAGTTCGAACACCAGGCGCGAGACCAGTTCGACACCGTCCTGCTGGTCGAGGCGTGCGGGCGGCACCAGGTCCTCGCCGCGAAACAGCGCCCAGCTCGGGGTCATCCGCGCTTCGTAAATACCCGGTTTGCGCGCGTGGCTCAGGCGCACCCGATAGGTCAGGCTGGCCTTGTTGGCGCTGGGTTGCCACAGGCCACGGTGGTCATTGACGCTCCACTGGCCATCGGCCTTGAAGTCGCTGTAGTCGCCGGTGCGGCCCAGGTCGAAGTTCAGGCTGCGCACCGCCGAACCCTGGGACAGGCTCACCCGCACCTCGGCCTGCTCGCTCTGGGGCAGCAGCTTGACGTGATAATCCAGATCGACTTTCTTCGCGCACCACGCAGGCATGCTCAACGCCAGCAACACCAGGCTTGCCGCCAGCTTGGTTCCCGCCCTCATACACACTCCTTGCTCAGCCCGCGCGGAAGATCAGGTAATCCTCCCAGTCGTCCTCGGGCACGCTGCCTTCGCTGAGCATGCGCCCGGACTGGGAAATGCGTTCGTGGTGCACGGCATCGCGGTCGCCGCAGACCAGGTGGTGCCACAACGGCAGGTCCTTGCGCTCGCTGACCAGGCGGTAGCCGCAGGTGGGCGGCAGCCATTTGAACTGGTCGGCCTGGCCCGGGGTGAGCTGGATGCAGTCGGGTACCGAGGCGCGGCGGTTGGGGTAGTCGGTGCACTGGCAGGTTTTCAGGTCCAGCAGCTTGCAGGCGATGCGCGTGTAATAGACGCTGTTGTCGTCTTCATCCTCAAGCTTTTGCAGGCAGCACAGGCCACAGCCGTCGCACAACGACTCCCACTCCTCCTGGTCGAGGTGTTCAAGGGTTTTGCGTATCCAGAAAGGTTCGACTTTGGCGGCCATGGCTCTACATCGGTATCGGTAGGTGAAAAGGCCGCCAGTCTAGTGCCCAAGGCCCCTGGGGCCAAGCGCTTACGACTGTCGGTATGACAAGACTTGTCAGTCTAGCGGGGGCGCAGTAGCTTTGAGCGCCGAATTGACGATCAGGAGCTGCCCATGACACGCGTTGCCGATTACCCGATCCATACCCAGTTCACCGAACGCTGGTCGCCCCGTGCCTTTACCGGCGAGAGCATCCCGCAGGAAACCCTGCTGAGCTTCTTCGAAGCCGCACGCTGGGCACCGTCGGCCTACAACTCGCAGCCTTGGCGTTTTCTCTACGCACGCCGTGATACGCCGGACTGGGAGCGCTTCCTGGGCCTGCTGAATGAATTCAACCGTGGTTGGGCACAGCATGCGTCGGCCCTGGTGATCATTGCCTCGAAAACCGACTTCATCGCCCCCGGCGCCACGGAAGAAACCCCGGCACTGTGGCACACCTTCGACACCGGCTCGGCCTGGGGCCACCTGGCGCTGCAAGCCAGCCTCAGCGGCTGGCACACCCACGGCATGGCCGGCTTCGATCAGGAGCTGACCCGCAAGGAGCTGAAGATTCCACAGGGGTATGCGCTGCATGCCGCCGTTGCGGTGGGCAAGCTGGGCGACAAATCGACCTTGCCGGAGTACCTGCAAGGCCGTGAAGCGCCAAGCCCGCGCAAGCCGCTGAGCGAGCTGGTGTCAGAAGGTGATTTCAGCCTCTGAAACTGACGCAATCTCAAAATGTGGGAGGGGGCTTGCACCCTCCCACATTTTCTCCCAGCGCCGCCTCAGTAACCGCGCTCGAAATCCACTTCCCCACGCAAGGCTTGCTTGGCCTGGTACGCGCGCAGGTTTTCCAGGAACAACTCCACCATCATCGGCGGCGAGGTCGGCGCGGAGCTGTGCCCGGTCAACAGCAGGCCCCAGGCGGTCCAGAACGGGTGGCGCTGCGGCAACGGTTCCTGGCGGCACACGTCGATTACCGCGCCGGCCAGGTGCCCTTCCTTCAGGGCTTCGACCAGATCGGCATCCACCACCGCCACACCGCGCCCGACGTTGATGAACAAACCGGTCGGCTTGAACTGCTTGAACAGCGCTGCGTCGTACAGGTCGTGGGTATTCGGTGTGTTGGGCAGCAGGTTGATCACGTAGTCCACCTCCCCCACCAACCGGCCCAGTTGGTCGAGGCCGGCCACTTCGATAAACGGCGCTTGTTCCCGCGCAGTGCTGGCGATGCCGTACAACTTGACGCCGAACGGCACGAGAAACTCGGCGACACGCTGGCCGATGTCACCGGTACCCACGATCAACGCCTTGCGCCCCGCCAGGCTCTGGCCGGTGCGGCTGTCCCACTTGCGCTCGACCTGGCTGACCAGTCGCGCCAGTACTTCGCGCTCGTGGCCCAGCATGTAGGTGAGGACAAATTCGGCCATGACCTGGCCATAAATACCGACGGCGCGGGTCAGGCGATAATCGCGGGGCAAGCCTTCGGCCAGCAGCGGCGTAATGCCGGCCCAGGTCGATTGCAGCCACTGCGGCTGGTGGCCCTGGCGCAACAGCGTCGCCAACAGGTCCGGCTGGCCCAGCCATACCGGGCAATCGGCGGCCAGGCGCGACAGTTCGGCCGAGTCGCCGCTGGTGAGCACCTCCAGGTCCGGCGCCGCGTCATTGAGCAATTGGGCGTAGAGCGGGTGATCCTGTTCAGCAATCAGAACACGCATGGTTCAAACCTTTCAAAAACAGTGCAGACGGCCGCCCGCTTCCCTACGGCCACCGCCCACTAATACGATTCCATTGAAACCTGTGCCCCGGGCGAGGCACTGCCCGATCACATCGGGTCGTTGCGACGCAGCAGCTCTTCGGGCAGGTGCTCGATGTACTCGTCCTCGGCCGGCGGCATTTGCAAGTGATAGCCCTGCTTGTCGAGGTTTTCCAGCACCACCACGATGTCCTCGCGCGACAGTTTGCGCTCCGGCGTCAGCACCATGTCGAAGGCGTGGTGCGGTTTGCCGAACGCCGCCATCAAGGGCTCCGGCACGCGCTCCAGGGCGTCGCTTTTGAGCACGTAGAGGTACATGCCGTCTTTTTTCAGGCTGCGATAGATGGAGCAAATACGTTTCAAGGCTGTTCTCCGGCAGTGGCCAGGCTGTCGAGCAGCGCCTGGCCCATCAACTCGCGGCGCCAGCCACGCAGCGAGTCTGGCAATTGGTAAGGCCCATCGGGGTAGCCACTTTTAACCAGGGCTTCGAGGGTTTTCTTGCGCAGCATCAGTTCCGGCGCCATCTCCAGGCGCTCGGCGAATGTCTGGCCGAGGGCGCGCAGTTGCTTGATCAGCGTGGCGGCGTCCACCGGCAGCGGTTCGGCCACGGCCGGCGGCCATTGGTCCATGGGCACGCTGCCGGCACGCTTGATCAGGTCCAGCAGGAACTGGCCATCCTGGCGCACGGTACGCGGGTGCATGTCTTCGATCTTGCCCAGGGCGGCGAGGTTGTCCGGCTGGGATTTGGCCAGGGGCCACAGCGAGTGTTCGCGAATGATGCGGTTGCGCGGCAGGTCACGGGCGCGGGCTTGCTGCTCGCGCCAGGCGCAGAGTTCACGCAATACGGCGAGCTGGGCACGGGAGAGTTTCCACGCCAGCTTGGCGTCACGGTAGACCTCGTACGGGTCGACTTCGCGGCGCAGGTTGGCAACCAGTTCGGCGCCGTCTTCCAGGACCCAGGCGTATTTATCATCCGACAAGCGCGGGCGCAGGCGAATGTAGACCTCGGCCAGGTGCACGGCGTCTTCGGCGGCGTAGCTCACCTGGGTCTCGGACAATGGCCGCTGCAGCCAGTCCGAGCGGGTCTCGCCCTTGGGCAACTCGATATCGAGCACGGCTTGCACCAGGCGCGAGTAGCCCATGGAGAAGCCGAGGTTCAGGTAGGCGGCGGCCAATTGGGTGTCGAACAACGGCACCGGCAGGCTGCCGGTCAGGCGCAGCAACACCTCAAGGTCTTCGCTGCAGGCGTGCACCACCTTGATCACCGCCGGGTTCTCCAGCAACGCGGCCAGGGGTTGCCAGTTGTCGATGGTCAGGGGATCGATCAGGTAAGCGCGTACGCCATCACCGATCTGGATCAGCCCGGCAATGGGATAAAAGGTGTCGACCCGCATGAATTCGGTGTCGAGGGCGACGAATGGCAACTGCTGCCATTCGGCGCAATGCTGGCCGAGGCTATCGTTGTCGCAGATCCAGTGAATATCGATGGCCACACGGCTCTCCCTTGAAGAATGGCGCGCAGTATATATCGCGAACGGGGCTAGCGAGCATCCGCAGTGCACAGGCAACCATGAAAACTCAGACAGGAGATGAAGAATAGTCCGACAAGAGGGAGTTATCCTTTCTTACGAAGAACGTAGGCCCGCCACAGGCTGGAGCCGGGCATGAATTCCTGCTGACTCAAGACCTTGAACCCGGCCTGGCGAAATTCCTCTTCCACAGCGGTACGCGAGGGTACCGACACAATCACCGTGTCGCGGCTGACCCGGTGAAACTCGCGCAGCAACGCCATGCGCCCTTCGCTGCTGGGCACATGACGAAACAACTCCAGGCAGAAAATGCAATCCACCGCATTCGCCGACAAACCGATGGAAAACGCCGAGCCCTGGAAGGTCTTGACGCGCTTGAGCAATGACGCCGGATGGTGGCTACGGGCGTGGTCGAGCATGTCCTGGGAATTGTCCGAGGCCAGGATCACCCGGTTGACGTGCTCGGCCAACACCGGCCAGAAGCGCCCCGAGCCGCAGGCCAGGTCCAGGATCAGCCCCGGCTCGCCAGCGACCTTGAGCGCCTGGCGCACCAACCACTCGTCGCGCCATGACGCCAGGCGCTGGCGCAGACCGGGCGGGCGCGTGTCACCGCAGACCCTGGCGTGCTCAAGGCCACAGCGTTCGGCGTATTCGATCTCGATGGAAGAAGGAGGTTGTGGCGACATCGCAGGCTCATGTGACTGAAACGGTGGTGAACGACCTTGATTCGCAGCTTAACCACTGCAACGTGAAAAAAAGGTCGAAGCCCTCACCGCCGTAAAAACCATCACGCCTGATGCAGATACCAACGCCAGTCCTGCTCACCCACCTCGCCCATGAACTGGCGGTATTCAGCATGCTTCACGGCCAGGTACACGCCCAGGAACTCGCTGCCGAACGCCTTTCGCGCCCAATCGGAACCTTCCAACGCGCGCAGGGTGGTGAGCCAATCGGTGGGCAGCAACGCCTTGGCCTGGGCGTAGCCGTTGCCTTCCACCGGGGCGCCGGGGTCCCGTTGTTCGCGAAGGCCACGGTGGATGCCCGCCAGGATCGCGGCCGCCGCCAGGTAAGGGTTGGCATCGGCGCCGCAAATGCGGTGTTCGATATGCCGGGAATGGGCCGGACCACCCGGCACCCGCAGGCTGACGGTGCGGTTGTCCACGCCCCAGGTGGCGGCCAGCGGCGCATAGCTGTTGGTTTGGAAACGGCGATAGGAGTTGGCGTTGGGGCAGAACATCAGCAGTGAATCGAGCAGGGTGCTGAGCATGCCCCCCACGGCGTGGCGCAGCAGTGGCGTGCCGTCGGCGGCTTCACTGGCGAACAGGTTATTGCCCTCCGCGTCGGCCAGGCTGATGTGCATATGCATGCCGGTGCCCGCCAGGTCATCGAACGGCTTGGCCATGAAGCACGCAGCCATGCCGTGCTTGTGCGCCACGCCCTTGACCAGGCGCTTGTAGCGCACCGCTTCGTCCATGGCTTGCAGGGCGTCGGCGCGGTGTTCCAGGGTGATTTCCACCTGGCCCGGGGCGTATTCGGAGATCGCCGTGCGCGCCGGAATGCCTTGCAGTTTGCAGGCGCTGTAAAGGTCGGCGAGGAACGGTTCGATCTGCTCCAGCTCACGCAGGCCGTAGACCTGGGTTGCGCGTGGACGCCCGCCGTCCACGTCCCGCGCCGGTTGCGGGCGGCCATTGCTGTCGCGCTTCTGGTCGAGCAAGTAGAACTCCAGCTCCGCCGCCATTACCGGGTAATAACCGTCGGCGTTCAGGCCTTCGATTACCTTGGCCAGCAAATGCCGGGGGTCGGCCACGGTGGCGGGCAGGCCTTCGGTGGGGTGCATGCTGACCTGCACCGCAGCGGTCGGGATCAGCCGCCATGGCATGCGCTGCAAACTGCCGCTGATCGGGTAGGCGCGGCAGTCGATATCGCCCACCTCCCACACCAGCCCGGAATTCTCCACATCGTCGCCATTGATGGTCAGGCCGAGGATGGTGCTGGGCAGCGGACGGCCGCTTTCATACACCGCCAGCAATTCGTCGCGGTGCAGCAACTTGCCGCGCGGCACGCCGTTGTTGTCGAGGATAAACAGCTCGAACATCTCGATATCCGGATGCTGTTCAAGGAAGGCGTGGGCTTCGTGCAGGCTGGCAAAAATACTCATGGGGGTTTCTCTTACGTTTGTTTCAGGCAGGCGCGCACAAGGGTGCGTCATCCGTGGGGTAAATCAGCGTAGGAGAAGGGAGTCTGGCGGGCGCGCGTGGCGGCAGTGGAACAGGGCCCAGAAGGCGAGCTCGGAGGGCAGTGTCGCAGGGTGAGTGTCGGAAGAGCCGCCCATGGGTGGATCACAATGATAGAGATGCCCCCAGCGTCACACGCCCGCATAGGTGTTTAAATTCAGGGTTGATGGAGTTTGGTTGCGACTTGGCTAAACATTCAACGCCCCTTGCTACCTGGCCTTGCTGCTGGAAATAATGACCGCCCCCGAGCATGCCCCAAGGACCCGACCGCATGAAAACAACGATAACCCTGTGCGTACTGGCAAGCCTGGCCACCTCCGCCCTGGCCGACACCGCCCCCTCGCGCCTTGACCAGGTGCTTGAGCGCGGCACCCTCAGCGTCTGCACCACCGGCGACTACAAGCCCTACACCTCGTTGCGCGCCGATGGCGGCTATGAAGGCATCGACATTGCCATGGCCGAGTCCCTGGCCAAGAGCCTCAATGCCAGGATCCAGTGGGTGCCCACCACCTGGAAAACCCTGATGCCGGACTTCCTCGCCCAGCGCTGCGACATCGCCGTGGGCGGGATTTCGGTGTCCCTGGAACGCCAGAAAAAAGCCTTCTTCAGCCAGTCCCTCGGGGTCGACGGCAAGATCCCGCTGGTGCGTTGCGCCGACGTCAAGCGCTACCAGACCGTGGAGCAGATCAACCAGCCCCAGGTGCGCGTGATCGAACCGGCGGGCGGCACCAACGAAGTTTTCGCTCGCGCCCACCTGGGCCAGGCGCAAATCCGCCTGCACGACAACGTGACCATCTTCGACGAACTGCTGGCCGGCAAGGCCGACGTGATGATCACCGACGCCAGCGAAGCGCGTTACCAGCAGAAGCAAAAGCCCGGGTTGTGCGCGGTCAACCCGGAGCGGCAGATGCAGTACAGCGAAAAAGCCTTCCTGCTGCCCCGCGATGATGTGGCGTGGAAGAGCTATGTCGACCAGTGGTTGCACCTGAGCGTGGCCACCGGCGTCTACGACGGCATCGTCAGCCAATGGTTGGCGGCGCCCTGAGCCAGAGCCGTCTACGCTGTGCTCATATCAATAAGAACGAGGGACGGGACATGAAGGGACTGCTCCGCATCACCTGGCTGCTGCTGTTGTGTTTCAGCCAGGTACACGCCGCGACCACTCAGGACGAGGACGCCCAGGCCGCCAAGGCCCTGCTGGAAAAAGCCCTGGCCTACTACCAGAGCAACGGCGACAAGGCGCTCGCCGTGTTCAGCCGCCAAGGCGAGTTTGTCGACCATGACCGCTACGTATTCGTGGTCGACACCCAGGGCGTGCTGCTGGCCAGCGGCGGGCCCTCCTCCGCCTTGATCGGCCGGGATGTGTCCGAGGTACTCGGGCCAGAGTTGCGCCAGTCATTCAAGGACGCGCTCAAGGTGCCGGAAGGCCAGGGTATCCAACAGGCCGACTACCGCTGGCAGAACTGGAACGACGGCAAGGTCGAGCACAAGCATGTGTTTTACCAGCGCGTCGGCGAGCGCATCCTGGCCGTGGGTTATTACCTGCCCCGCGCCACCCCGGAACAGGCCCGGGCCCTGCGCAACAAGGCGGTGAACGCATTGCTGAAGGATGAAGCCGGCACACTCAAGGCCATCAACTCATTGCAGGGCGGTTTCCTGCAGGATGACCTCTATGTGTTTGTCGTGGACTTGAACACCCAGCGCTACGTGGCCCATGGCACCAACCTGCGCCTGATCAACACCGACTTCAGCAAGATCAAGGACCCCGACGGCAAGCCGGTGGGCGAGCCGATCCTCAAGCTGATGGCCGAGCAGGACCAGGGGGAATACAAGTACCGTTGGAAAAACCCGGTGACGGATAAGGTCGAGAACAAGCATGCGTATGTGCGCAAGGCCGGGCATTTCATGGTTGCGGTGGGTTACTACAGCCCCTGATCTGAACTGGAATGCATTCAAATGTGGGAGGGGGTAAGCCCCTCTCACATCAAATCTCTATTGTGTCAGTCAGCGGGTTTTGTCTTCCCGCCCGCGCAGCACGCGATTGGGCATCGCGATCGCCGCCGCCAACCCCAGCAGCGACACCCCCGCACTCACCAGCAGCAAATGCCTGAACGTCACCCCCAGCTCCCCGCGCAGGGCATCCTGCGCCGGGCCTGGCGCGGCGTTCAGGCCGTCGAGCAGCACGTTGCCGGAACCGCCTTCGACCACCAGCGCACCGCTGGCCAGGTGGGCGAAGCTGGAGTCCTGCAACAACGCCAGCAGCAACGCCGACATGCACGCCACCCCCACCGCGCCGCCCAGGGAGCGGAACAGGTTGGTGGTGCTGGTAGCAACGCCGATGTCCCGTTGCTGCACCGAGTTCTGCGCCCCCACGAGGGAGGTGGGGAACTGCATGCCGGCGGCGATCCCGCACAGCAACATGCACACGCCGGTCAGCAGCATATCCTGGGGCGCACTGTAGGCCATGCCCAGGATCGCCAGCGGGCTCAACAGCGCGCCGCTTAGGATCATCGGTTTGTAACGCCCGGTCACCGAGGTCATGCGCCCGGCGCAATAGGCGCCGATGGGCAGGCCCATCGCCAGGGGCAGCAAATGCAAGGCGGCGCTGTCGGCACCGCCGCCGGTCACTGTCTGAAAGCGCAAGGGCATCAGCACCGTCAGGGAAATCGCCTGGAAGCTGGTGAAGAAAATCGTGCACCAGCACAGCACCGCGCTGCGGTTGGCAAACAGGTGCATCGGCAGCAAGGGCTCGCGGGCGCGGCGCTCGTGCCAGACGAACAGGGTCAATGCCACCAGGGCACAGGCCAGCAGCCCCAGCACCTGGCTGTCACGCCAATGATGGCCCTGGCCGATTTCGGTGATGCCCAACAGCAAGGCGGTGAGACCGATGATCATCAGCACGGTGCCGAGGTAATCGATGATCGGCTTGCGTTGCGGTGCCGGCAGCCCCACCAGGGTGCGATGGGCCACGTACCAGGCACCGGCGCCCAACGGCAGGTTGATCAGGAACACCCAACGCCAGGATAAATACTCGGTCATGTAGCCGCCCAACACCGGCCCGGCCACGCTGGCCACCGCGTACATACTGCTGAAATAGCCCTGATAGCGCCCGCGCTCACGGGGCGGGATGATGTCGCCGATGATCGCCTGGCTCACCGAGATCATCCCGCCGGCGCCGATGCCCTGCAGCACCCGCGCCAGCACCAGTTGCTCCATGCTCTGGGCCATGCCGCAGAACAACGAAGCGACGGTGAACAGGCCCATGCCGATCAGCATCATCGGCCGCCGCCCGTAAAGGTCGCCGAGCTTGCCGTAGATCGGCACCGCCACCGTCATCGCCACCATATAACCGGAGATGACCCAGGCCAGCAGGTTGACGTCGTGGAATTGCGCGGAGATGGCGGGCATGGACACCGCGACAATGGTCTGGTCCAGGGCACCGAGGAAGATCGCCATCATCAACGAGGCGAGAATACTGCGCACCGCGGGGAGCGGTGGCGCGGGCTGATTGAGCTGAGTCACGGCAGAACCTTCGAGCAAGGCCCGCGGGAAAAGGCGGCCCGCGGGAATGCTCGATACGATAGCAGGCTATTCGATAGGCTCGTAAGGAAGTCCGACGTAATTTTCCGCAATGGTCTGGCGCCCGGCTTCGGAGTGGATGAAGTACTCCAGCTCGCTCTGGGCAATGCGCTGGCTGAATCCGTCGGACTCAGGGAATTGATGCAACATCGAGGTCATCCACCAGGAAAACCGTTCGGCCTTCCACACCCGGCGCAGGCAGATGGCGGAATAGCGTTCGAGCAAGTCCACGCGCCCCTCGCCATACACCTTGAGCAAAATCCGGAACAAGGTGCTCACGTCGCTTGCCGCCAGGTTCAAGCCCTTGGCCCCGGTGGGCGGCACGATATGGGCCGCATCGCCGAGCAGGAACAGGCGCCCGTACTGCATCGGTTCCACCACAAAACTGCGCAGGGGCGCGATGCTTTTTTCGATGGAGGGGCCGGTGACCAGCTGTTCAGCCAAGGCGCTGGGCAGCCGGGTTTTCAGTTCCGCCCAGAAGCGTTCGTCCGACCATTCATCCACGGGCTCCTCGGCCGGCACTTGCAGGTAATAGCGGCTGCGTGTCGGTGAACGCATGCTGCACAGCGCAAAGCCCCGTGGGTGCTTGGCGTACACCAGTTCCGCGTGCACCGGCGGGGTGTCGGCAAGGATACCCAGCCAACCGAAGGGGTAGACCCGCTCGAACACTTTCAGCGATTCAGCCGGGATCGACTGGCGCGCCACACCGTGGAACCCATCACAACCGGCGATGTAGTCGCACTCCAGGCGAAACGCCTGGCCCTGATGCTCGAACGTCAGCCAGGGTCGATCACTTTTAAGATCATGGGGCTGCACGTCGCGCGCTTCATACAGGGTGGTGGCGCCAGCGGCGGCGCGGGCGGCCATCAGGTCGCGGGTGACTTCGGTCTGGCCGTAGATCATCACCGATTGGCCGCCGGTCAGCGCCTTGAGGTCGATGTGGGTCAGTTGGCCGTCCAGCGCCAGCTCGAAGCCATCATGCACCAGGCCTTCGGCATCCATGCGCTGGCTCACGCCCGCCTCGCGCAGCAGGTTGACCATGCCTTGTTCCAGCACCCCGGCGCGGATGCGGCCTTGTACGTAGTCGGCACTCTGGCGCTCCAGGATCAGGGTCTGGATACCGGCGTTGTGCAACAGCTGGCCGAGCAAGAGTCCGGAGGGACCGGCGCCGATAATGGCGACTTGGGTTTTCAGGGTTTTCATTATTTTTATCGCCCGCAAGTTCCACCCGAACGGATCGAGTGAAAGAGTTGTCATTGATCTTGTGGCTGACAGTTTTCACTTGAGTGCGCAGTATAAGAAGGTGAAAACTGCGACAAAACCTGCGCTTTTTGCCAATTTGGGCGATTACCGCACCACTGTCCTGAGTATCGGATTGAAACCATGACCAACACCGCGATTCCGGTCTTCAAGCTTTACGGAGAAAGCCAGCAATGGCCGACCCCCGATTTGTTGCACTGCGAAACCATTTCCCGGCGCAGTCGGGAATACCAGTGGGAAATCCAGCCCCACCGGCACGCGGATCTGTGCCAATTGCTGTACGTGCACAAAGGCCAGGCCGAGTTGGAAATCGAAGGCCTGCGCACCACCCTCAAAGAAGCCACGCTGCAGGTATTGCCGCCGTTGTGCGTGCATGGGTTTCGCTTTGCCGAAGATGTGGAAGGCTATGTAGTCACCCTGGCGGCACCGCTGGTCAGCCACTTGCAAGCCCAACTGGGCGCAACGGCAGGCGGTTTGCAGACCCTGGGCAGCTACCCGGCGGGCAAGGACAGTGATTACCTCAACAGCCAGTTCGCCCGCCTGCAGGACGAATACGCCGACGACCAACCGGCCCGGGACATGCTGATGCATGCGCTGGTCAGTGTGCTGCTGGTGTGGATCAGCCGCCAGGCCATCCAGCGTCGCCACCCGCGCGCGCCAAGGGGCCGCGAGTATTTCCGGCGCTTTACGCAATTGGTTGAACAGCACTATCGGGAACACCCGAAGATTGAGGATCTGGCCCACAAACTGGGTATCTCGGTCTCGCACCTGAATGGGACGTGTCGGGAACTGGGCGGGCAGCCTGCCTTGCAGATCATGCATGACCGTCAATTACTCGAGGCCAAACGCCTGCTGACCTACACCAGCATGACCATCAACGAAATGTCGGAAGTACTGGGTTTTTCCGACCCGACCAACTTCTCTCGGCTGTTCCGCCGACGGGTCGGGTTCTCACCCAAGGCGTTTCGCGAACAACTCAAGGCCGAACAGCCGCCTACCTGAGTGCACTGAAACTGCCGGTGTGGGGAACGCATTGGTCCTGATGGCAGCTGATCGCAAAGGTCGGCTGCATCCGGGTCTGCTCCACGCGGTAGGCGGCGGTGCCATACAGCCCGGTCGCCAGGGCGCAGAGGAAGAAAATCATCAGGTATTTGCGGGTTTTAATGCTCATGGCACAGACCTCTGAGCGGATCTACAGGGTGCTGTTTAAAGCATAGGTCAACCAGGGCGAGTTGCCATTATTGGGCGACATTCAACAGGGTTATGTCGCCTTAGAGCCCCCTATCCCACACCGGCTGCTCGGGGAACCTCACCACCAGGAAATCCAGCAGGCTGCGCAACGCCGATGGCATGTGTTTGCGCGACGCATAGACCGCGTAGATGTTCATCTGCCGGGGTTCGGCCTCGGGTAGCAGACGTACCAGTTCACCACGGCGAATGTGATCGCCGGCCTGGTAGCTGGGCAGCATCGCCACACCCGCGCCGGCCAGCGTCACGCGTAACAACGTACTGGCTTCGTTAGCGGTGATATTGCCGTGCACCGGCACCGACACGTGCTCGCCGTGCTCCTCGAAATGCCACAGGCTTTTGCCGAAGTACGAATGGGTCAGGCAGTTGTGCCGGGCCAGGTCCTCGACTTTCTGCGGCGCCGGGTGCTCCAACAGGTAGGCCGGGGTTGCGCACACCACGGAGCGACAGACCGTCAGGCGCCGGGCGATCAGGTTGGGGTCCAGGTCGTTGCTGGTGCGGATGGCCAGGTCGATGCGCTCATCCACCAGGTTCACCGTGCGGTCGAGCATTTGCAGGTCAATGGTCACCAAGGGGTAGCGCTTGACGTACTCGGCAATGGCCTCGGCCAATTGCGCCTGGCCGAACGAGGTGCTGACACTCAGGCGCAACAGGCCACGGGGCGCATTATCAGGCTCACTGACGGCGGCCTGCATATCGCCGCACAACTCCAGGAGTTGCCGACAGCGTGGCAGGGTTTCGCCACCGGCCGCCGTAAGGCTGAGTTTGCGCGTGGTGCGGTGCAACAGGCGCGCGCCGACCCAGTCTTCCAACTCGGCCAGGTAACGCGACACCACCGGGCGCGACAGGTCCAGATGATCGGCGGCGGCGGACTGGCTGCCCAGGTCCACCACCGTGACAAACACGCGCATTGCTTGAAGACGATCCATGATTTGCCCGATTTCAGAAACAAACTATGTCCCAGCATCGCATTTTTAGTTCGGTTTAGTGCAACTAAGCTCTGTGCATCCTTTGAATCCACTGCTGGAGCTGCCCGATGTTCTCAACCCTCAAGCGCTTGACCTTCACCGCTGCCTTGGCGTTTGCCGGCCATGCAGCGGCGGCCGACCTGACCCTGGATGTCTACAACCCAGGCGAGGCGGCGATCTTCCCGGTCAGCTCGGTGCTGGTCAGCGGCGCCAAAGACGCGATCCTCGTGGACGCACAATTCGGCCAAGGCCAGGCCGAGCAACTGGTGCAGAAGATCCGCGCCAGCGGCAAACACCTGACCACCATCTACATCAGCCACGGCGACCCGGATTACTACTTCGGCCTCGACACCCTGACGGCCGCGTTCCCCGACGCCAAGGTCCTGGCACCGCAACCGGTGGTCGACCATATCAACGCCACCGTGGCCGGCAAACTTGAGTTCTGGGGCCCGAAAATGGGTGCCGACAAACCGGGCAAAACCATCGTGCCCCAGGTGCTGCAAGGCCACAGCCTGACCCTTGAAGGGCAGCAACTGGAGGTGATCGGCCTGGATGGCCCGCAGCCGGACCGCAGCTTCGTGTGGATCCCGTCGATCAAGGCCGTGGTCGGGGGTGTGGTGGTCGCGCAAAACATTCACCTGTGGATGGCCGACACCCAAAGCGCGCAATCCCATAAAGACTGGCTTGCGACCCTGCAACGCATCGAACAGCTGAAACCTCGCACGGTGATTCCGGGCCACTACCTGGGCACGCCATCGCCGCAATCCGTGGCCTTTACTGCCGACTACATCAAGGCCTTCGACGTAGAAACCGCCAAGGCCAAGGACGCCGCCGCCCTGATCGCGGCCATGAAAAAGCGCTACCCCACCCTCGCCGACGAAAGCTCGCTGGAACTCAGCGCCAAAGTCGCCAAGGGCGAAATGAAGTGGTGAATGGCTTTAAACCCTGACCGTACTGGAGAACATCATGAGCAAGATCGCAATCATTGGGGCCACTGGCCGTGCCGGCAGCCAATTGCTGGAAGAAGCCCTGCGTCGTGGGCATAGCGTGGTGGCTATCGCGCGTAACACCGACAAGCTGGCCGTACGCCCCGGCGTCACCGTCAAGCAGGTTGATGCACTGGATGCCAATGCCCTGGAACAAGCCATCAGCGGCAGCGATGTGGTGATCAGCGCGGCACATTTCGCCACGCTGCCCGCCAGCGCTGTGATCGGCCCGGTGAAAAAAGCCGGGGTGAAACGCCTGCTGGTGGTGGGTGGCGCCGGTTCGTTGCTGCTGCCCGGTGGCGAGCGGGTGATCGACAGCGCGGGCTTCCCTGCCGACTACAAGGCCGAAGCCAGTGCAGGCGCCGAGTTTCTTGACGTGCTGCGTCAGGAAAAGGACCTGGATTGGACGTTCCTGTCGCCGTCGGCCTTGTTCGATGGCACCGAACGCACCGGTAAATTCCGCCTGGGCCAGGATGATTTGCTGGTGAGCAGTGACGGTACCAGCTCGATCAGCTTTGCCGACTACGCCATCGCCATGCTCGATGAAGTGGAAGCACCGAAGCACTCGCGCCAGCGCTTCACCGTCGGCTACTGACACCTGTGAGAGGGGGCTTGCCCCCTCCCACATTTGGACCTCCAGCGCCTACGACTGTCGTGCCTGGCTCACCAACCAGTCCATCAACGCTTCAAGCCCTGCCGACGGCACCGTCCCCGGCGGATACACCAGGTAGTACCCCTTCCCCGTCGGCACGCGCAGTTCAAACGGCATCGCCAAGCGCCCCGCCTTGAGATCCTCGCCCATCAACGCACTGTCGCCCATCGCCACCCCGGAGCCCTGGGAGGCCACGTTCATCGCCAAGTCCAACGTTTCGAAATGATGCCCCTGGCTCACGTTGCTCAACCGCGTATCCGCCGCCTTGAGCCACCGCGCCCAATCGCGCTCGTCCCGGGTGGGGTGCAACAGCACCTGTTGCTGCAAGTCCGCCGGGGTGTGCAAACCGGCGAGCAGCGCGGGGGCGCAGACCGGGGTGAGTTGCTCATCGAACAAGTGCCGCGCCTCGGCCGATTGCTCGGCGATGGGCGCATAGATCACCGCCGCGTCGAATTGCTCGCGACGAAAATCCACGCTGTAGGCCACGGTGGTGGTGAGTTCCACCGGCACGTCCGGGCGCTCCCGCTGCCATTGCATCAGGCGCGGCAACAACCAGCGCATGACACAGGTGGAGGCCTTGATTTGCAGGGTCTGGCGGCGATTGCCGATCTGTTCCTGCGCGTCACCGAGCAGGCCAAACACCTGCTGCACCCGTTGCGACCACTCGCGACCTTCTTCGGTCAGGCTCAACCCCCGTGCCTGGCGCTGGAACAAGGCGTAGCCCAAATGGCTCTCCAGGCCGGCGATCTGCCGGCTCACCGCGCCTTGGGTGATGTGCAGTTGCTCGGCGGCGCGGGTGAAGTTGCAGCACTGGGCCGTGACCCAGAAGGTATGCAGCGCGGGCAGGGGCGGAAGGCGTTTCATATGGGCGCAGCCATGACGTGAGGACATGGCTAGTATGACTTTTTATCGATTGTTGCCGCTACGGGCCAACCGGTCCAATACCGCCACGATTCCATAACAAGAGCGACACCTATGGCGACCTGCGGCGAAGTATTGGTCAACCTCCTGGAACGCTACGGCGTGGACCAGGTGTTTGGTATCCCCGGCGTGCACACCGTGGAGCTGTATCGCGGCCTGGCCCGCTCGAGCATCCGCCACGTCACCCCGCGCCACGAACAGGGCGCCGGCTTTATGGCCGACGGCTACGCGCGCACCCGTGGCAAGCCGGGCGTGTGTTTCATCATCACCGGCCCCGGCATGACCAATATCACCACCGCCATGGGCCAGGCCTATGCCGACTCGATCCCGATGCTGGTGATTTCCAGCGTGCAATCGCGCAGCCAATTGGGTGGTGGGCGCGGCAAGCTGCATGAGCTGCCGAACCAGGGCGCGATGATGGCCGGGGTGGCGGCGTTCTCCCATACATTGATGTCGGCAGCGGAGCTGCCCGCGTTGCTGGCGCGGGCGTTTGCGTTGTTCCAGGCCGGCAGGCCGCGCCCGGTGCATATCGAGATTCCGTTGGATGTGCTGGTGGAAAACGCCGATGCACTGCTGGGCAGTCAACCGGTCAGCATCGCCCGTGCCGGTGCGGCACCGGCGGCAGTCAAGCAGATGAGCCAGTTGCTCGCCGCCGCCAAACGCCCGCTGATCCTGGCCGGTGGCGGCGCGATTGAGGCGGCCGCCGAATTGACTCGCCTGGCCGAAACCCTCGGCGCGCCGGTGGCCCTGACCATCAATGCGAAGGGCATGCTGCCTTCCGAGCATCCGCTGCTGATCGGCTCCACCCAGTCCCTGGTCGCTACCCGCGCGCTGGTGGCCGAGGCCGATGTGGTGCTGGCCATCGGCACCGAGCTGGCCGAGACCGACTACGACGTGACCTTCGCCGGTGGCTTCGAGATACCCGGCGCGCTGCTGCGCATCGATATCGACCCCGACCAGACCGTGCGCAATTACCCGCCGCACCTCGCACTGGTGGCCGATGCGCAGATCGCCGCCGATGCCTTGCTGACCGACTTGAACCGCACGCCGCTGGGCCCCCGCCACACCGACTGGGGCGCTCAGCGCGTCGCCCGGTTGTGGGCCGAACTGGTCCCCACCTGGGACGCCGCCACCCGCGCGCAAACCCTGTTCCTCAATACGGTGCTGGAAGCACTGCCGGGCGCCGTGCTGGTGGGCGACTCGACCCAACCGGTGTACAGCGGCAACCTGACCCTGAACCTCGACCACCCGCGCCGCTGGTTCAACTCCTCCACCGGCTACGGCACCCTGGGCTACGCCCTGCCGGCCGCCATCGGCGCCTGGTTGGGCCGTGGCGATGGGCAACCGGTGGTGTGTTTGATCGGTGACGGCGGGCTGCAATTCACCCTGCCGGAACTGGCCAGCGCAGTGGAAGCGCGCACGCCGATCATCGTGCTGCTGTGGAATAACCAGGGGTATGAAGAGATCAAGAAATACATGCTCAACCGCGCCATCGAACCGGTCGGCGTAGACATCTACACCCCGGATTTTATCGGCGTGGCCAAGGCCCTCGGCAGTGCTGCCGACAGCGCTCACAGCGTTGCACAGCTGCGCAACGCCTTGCGCGCCGCCGCCGATCGCCCAGGGCCGACGCTGATTGAGATCGACCAGGACCTATGGATGAAGGAGACAGCGGTATGAGCGCAGTAGTGAACGGTGTGTATATCGACGGCGCATGGCGTGCCGGCCATGACGTGCTGGAGGTGATCAACCCGGCCACCGAGGCGACCCTGGCCCGCGTCAGCGTCGGCGATGGGCAGGCCGTGACCCAGGCCGTGGATGCAGCCAGCGCGGCCTTTATCGACTGGTCGAAAAGTAGCGGCCGTGATCGCGCCAGCCTGCTGCGCAAAATCGCCCAAGGCGTCAGCGCGCAGCGCGAACAGTTGATGCACCTGCAATCGAGCAACAACGGCAAGCCGCTGTTTGAAGCCGGCATCGATGTGGACGATGTGATCGCCACGTTCGAGTACTACGCCGGTATCGCCGACGACATGGACGCCGGCCAGGACCGCCCGGTGGCGCTGCCCAGCGATGACTTCAGCGCGCGCCTGCGCCGTGAGCCGTGCGGCGTGGTGGGGCTGATCGTGCCGTGGAATTTCCCGATGGTCACCACCGCCTGGAAACTCGCCCCGGCCCTTGCCGCCGGTTGCTGCGTGGTACTCAAGCCCTCGGAAGTAACGCCATTGGCGGAGTTGCAGTTGGCGCAAATCATCGCTGACGCGGGCTGCCCGGCGGGGGTGTTCAACCTGGTCTGCGGCACCGGGGTGGCCGTTGGCGCACCGCTGGCGGCAGACCGTCGCGTGACGAAGATTTCCTTCACCGGCAGCAACGCCGTGGGGGTGCAGGTGATGCAACGTGCAGCGGAAACCATCAAGGGCGTGAGCCTGGAATTGGGCGGTAAATCTTCGCTGCTGGTACTGGCGGATGCCGACCTCGACCTGGCGGTGGAGCTGGCGTGTGGCGGTGGCTTTTTCAACGCCGGGCAAATGTGTTCCGCCACCAGCCGCGTGCTGGTGGCCGACAGCCTGGCGGATGAATTCCTGCAACGCTTGCAGGCACGGGCTGAAGCAATTCGCGTCGCCGACCCATTTGCCGACGACGTGGAAATGGGCGCGTTGATCAACCGCGTGCAGTATCAGCGGGTGCTGGGGCATATCCAACGGGGCGTCGAGGCTGGCGCGCGATTGGTGTGTGGCGGCGAACGCCCGGCGAACCTGGCGAAGGGCTACTTCATTCGCCCGACGGTGTTTACCGACGTGCCATTGGACAGTGCGTTGTGGAACGAAGAAATCTTCGGCCCGGTGCTGTGTGTACGGGCTTTTGCCACTGAGCAAGAGGCCATTGCCCTGGCCAACGACAGCGATTTCGGCCTGGTGGCCAGCGTGGTCAGCCATAGCGTCGAGACCACCGAGCGCGTGGCGAATGCCTTGCAGGCCGGGCTGGTGTGGATCAACTCACCGCAGGTGATCTTCCCGCAGACCGCATGGGGCGGTTACAAGCAGAGCAGTATCGGCCGTGAGCTGGGCCCGTGGGGGCTGGCGGCGTTTCAGGAGATCAAGCATGTGATCCGGTCTATCTGACGACGCAGAACAAATATGGGAGGGAGCTTGCACCTAATGCCAGTCAGTTAAGGAGGAACACTGTAACTGTGGTGAGCGGGCTTGCCACAGGTTACTGTTTGACCGTTCTATCTCTTAACTGATCGGCATTAGGGCTTGCCCGCTCTCACACTTTGACTTGCGGTGTTTCAGTTAACCGCAATTTTTAGATAGCCCCTGCGACTTTCTCATTTGCCCCCCTCCCCCCTGCGTGGCCTGATTCACCCTTGTTCACTCAAGGCAGGCCCATGGAAAACGTTCAGGCAAAACCCACCACCGCCGTATGGCTGATGATCAGCGTCGTGCTGGTCGCCCTTAACCTGCGGCCGTCGATGGCCGCCGTGGGGCCGTTGTTGTCGTCGATTCGCGGCGAGGTGCCGTTGAGTTTCAGCAGCGCGGCGTTGCTGACCATGTTGCCGGTCATGGCCATGGGCCTGGCGATGTTCTTTGGCATGGGCCTGGCCAAGCGCGTTGGCGAGCACCGCAGCATTGTGCTGTCACTGCTGGTGATTGGCGTGGCGACGTTGTCGCGGCTGTTCCTGGATTCGGCCCTGGAATTGATCGTCAGCGCCATTGCCGCCGGTGTGGGCATCGCCATGATCCAGGCGTTGATGCCGGCCCTGATCAAGTCGCGGTTCAGCGACAACGTGTCGCTGTTCATGGGCCTCTACGTCACCGCCATCATGGGCGGCGCGGCGCTGGCGGCAGCGTTCTCCCCCTTCGTGCAGGTGCAGACCGGCAGTTGGCGCATCGGCCTGGCGATCTGGGGGTTTCTGGCGTTGCTGGCCCTGGTGTTCTGGTACGCCCAGCGCTCGGTGTTGCCACCGTTGCCCCAAGCCACCGCCGGTCCTCAGGAATCGTTTTTCGGCAACGGCCGCGCCTGGTTGCTTGCGATCTTTTTCGGCCTCGGTACGGCGTCCTACACCTGCGTGCTGGCGTGGCTGGCGCCGTACTACGTGGAGCAAGGCTGGAGCGAACAGAATGCCGGGTTGTTGCTGGGATTCCTGACCGCGATGGAGGTGGTGTCCGGCCTGGTGACGCCGGCCATCGCCAACCGCCGCCGGGATAAACGCGGGGTGGTGGCGGTGTTGCTGGGGCTGATCATCCTCGGGTTCTGCGGCCTGATCCTCAGCCCGCAACACCTCAGTCTGCTGTGGCCGTGCCTGCTGGGCCTGGGTATCGGCGGGTTGTTCCCGATGAGCCTGATCCTGTCCCTCGACCACCTCGACAACCCGCGCCGCGCAGGGGGCCTTACCGCATTCGTGCAGGGCATCGGCTACCTGATTGCCGGCCTGTCGCCGCTGATCGCCGGGATGATCCGCGACCAGCTGGGCAGCTTCGAATGGGCCTGGTGGTCGTTGACGGCGGTGGTCGTGGTGATGCTGCTGATCGTCACGCGCTTCAACCCAAGGCATTACGCAGAACACATTCGCTGACGTCGTGTTGTAAACAGTATTTGTCTCACGACAAACATAGAAACGCCCTACAGAGCTTTCTATTGGTACGGCCGTTCCGTTAAGCTTTCGCGCTGTCTTGTACTGACTTCGGTACATGGGGTTTACGGACGAAACCGATGTTAAACAGTAACTTGCTCAGAAAACTCGATATGCAGGACTTGATGGTGTTTATCGCCGTCTATGACCAGAGCAGCGTTACCGACGTGTCAGAAACGCTGTTCGTCAGCCAGTCCACCGTGAGCTACAGCCTGAAGAAACTGCGGACCAGTTTTGAAGACGAACTGTTTATCAACACCCGGGCGGGCATGCGGCCTACGTACAAGGCCACTACCATGTACGCCCATGTGCAGAAGATCCTCGAAAGCATCAACCTGTGCCACGCCGGTGGCCAGGCCTTCGACCCGACCCAGAAGGCCGTGACCTTCAATGTCTGCGCGCCGGAGTACTTCGAACAACTGATCCTGCCGCGCCTGTTGAAGCATTTCGACCGCGCCGACCTGCCGGTGATCGTCAATGTGCAGAAACTGGAAGCCGACATCCCCGCCGACGACCTGCGCGAGGGCCGCCTGGACCTGGTGATCTGCTTCGGACCGCACTTTCACCGCGCCCATAAAGACTTCAAGACCCAGATGCTGCTGGAGGACGATCTGGTGTGCGTCTTCGATAAACGCTCGGCACCGCGCGAGCCGGCATTCAGCCTGCAATCATTCGTCGAGCGGCGCCACGTGTTCCCTACGCCATGGACCTCCGACACCAACATGATCGACGGCTGGCTGGCGCGCCAGGCCCACAAGCGCCAGGTGATCGCCCGCGCCAACAGCTACAGCGCGGCGCTGAAGATGATCACCGGCACCGACTTCATCGTCACCCTGCCGCGCCGCGTGCAGAAACTGCTGGCACCGGCGACGGTGTTCGGCCACTGCGAGGCCCCCAACGGATTGCCGGGGTTCACCCTGGATATGCAGTGGAATGAAAGCAGTGAACAGGACAGTGCCAATACCTGGTTTCGTGAACAGGTGGTGAAGATGTGTGCGGATCAGGGATTACTCTGACTTCTGTGGCGAGGGTTAGCCGATCGCGACTTTGCTGTAGGAATCGCGATCCATGTCGACCAGTTGGACACTGAGTTGAACCTGCAGATCCGCCGGCCAGTCGCCCAGATCCTGCAACGCTGCCAGCAGGCTTTGCGACAATTGCTGCTTGACCTGCGGCGACCGCCCGCTGAGCAGCGACAGCTTCACCGCGATGAAAGCGCGTGGGTTGAGGGAGGTGCCGACCTGAAAACTCTCGAGCTTCACGGCGCGGCTTTTGATATCGAACTCGGAACCGAACTGCCCGGACGCCATCAGCACATTGTTGAGCCGCAACAGGGTTTTCTCGACGGCCAGGTTTGTCAGGTTGGCGGTGTATTCCAAGTGCAGGTGTGGCATGGATGACTCCGAGTCATTCGTAGGAAAGTCTGTAGATATAGCACGGATAAAAGCCTCAGGCCTTGTTCGCCTGACCTCGATCGCTCATGAACGCTTCCAGCCGCGAACGCACCCAGCGTTCGGCCGGGTCGGTGTCCACATGACTGAGCCAGACCATGGACAAATCCAGGGTCGGCGTCTCGAACGGAAACGGCTCGCAGAACAGGTTGCCCGACACCGCCATGGCCTCGGCGGTGTAGTCCGGCAGGCTGGCGATCAGGTCGGTCCCGGCCAGCAGCGCGGGCAATGCGCTGTATTGCGGCACCGACAACACCACATGGCGCTTGCGGCCGATTTCCGCCAGCCACTCATCGGCAAACCCGGACACGTTGGCGGTGTGGGACACCAGCACATGGGGGCGCGAGCAATATTCATCGAGGGTCAGCGGGGTGTCCGAGGCATCGGCGCGCAGCAGTCGCGGACGAATGTGGCGCAGCAGCTTGCGCTTGGCATTCGCCGGCAGGCCACGGGTCTGGGTGATGCCGACGGTAATATCGCCGGACGCCAGCAGATCGGGAATCCGCCAATAGTCCACGTGCTGCACCACGAACACCACCTGCGGCGCTTCCTGGCGCAAGGCGCGCAACAACGGTGGCAACAGGCCGAACTCGACGTCGTCGGACAGGCCGATGCGAAAGGTCATGGTGCTGATGGATGGGTCGAAATCGTGGGTCAGGCTCAAGGCCGACGACAGTGAGTCCAGGGCGGGCGACAGGTGCTGGATGATTTCCTCGGCGCGCGCGGTAGGTTCCATGCGATGGCCGACGCGAATGAACAGCGGGTCGTTGAACAGGGTGCGCAGACGGTTGAGGGCCGAACTGATGGTCGGCTGGCCGAGAAACAGCTTCTCGGCCACCCGCGTCACATTGCGCTCGAGCATCAGTGCTTCGAAGACCACCATCAGGTTGATGTCGGCCTTGCGTAATTCATTGCGATTCATCGGCGCCTGCCCCTAGCCCAAGACAAGCCGCAGTTTAGAAAGCCGGGCCGGCCGCGTCTATGTGCACACTGTTCATCACGCGGCTTTGGGACTATAAACAGCGCTCGAACGTCGCAGGAACACTACCGTGCTGGTCATTTTTGGCCTGGCCATTCTGGTGGCCGGACTCTGCCTCTGGCTTATCCGCTTTGTCACCCGCCCCACCGCCCGCACCTTGTTGCGGGTGTTCGTCGGCCTGTGCCTGGCAGCAGTGGTGGCGTACCTGGTGCTGGCCTCGGGTTTTCCTGTTTCGTTGCTGGTTTCATAACGCCCCTTCTTTGAACTGGATGCTATTGCCTTGATAAACATCCGCAACATCGCACTACCGCTGTTACTGGCCGGATGTACCGCCATGACGCCCTACAAGGCACCGCTCGAAGGCCCGCGCGCGCAGCTCAAAAGTGAGTTGAGCACCCACGCCAGCTACAACGAATGGCTGTCTGTCAGCGTTTCGACGGATCATGAATGCCTGCAAGGCAGGGTGGGAACGCCGAGTAAGGAAACCGCACTGTTTGCGGTGCACAGCAGCACTTCGCGCCCCGACGGTTACGTGGACATCGCCGCCGACCAACCGCTGCACTTGATCGTGTCGGGCCTGGCGAGCGCCGGCCGGCGCTGTGTGATTGAGTTCAACACCCAGTTCGCCGCCCAGGGACGCTACCTGCTCAAAGGCGGGATTGCCGACGCCGACAGTGGGTGGTGTCGCGTTAAGGTGATCAATGCCGATACCGGCGCCGCGCTGGCGGAATTCGAAACCCCGACCCAGGTAACACCCGACCCCACGGAGAGCCCTTCGTGGAGGCAGTTCATGGCCCGTCAAGGGTGCTTTTTGGCTCCGGCCGAACATTGATCAGGGCTTGAGCGGACGCTCCTGATCCCGCTCGGACAGCTCAGTGCCGTCGTCCGGGTGCTTCCAGGTCTGGGGTTTTTCCTCTTCATGTCGCCGGGGTTGCTCATGCTCCGGCTCATCTTGGCGCTTCGGTTCATTGCCCATAGCCATCTCCCTTCCGTAAGAATGGGTCATACCTTCCAGCATAGAACAGAGCGGGATCTTTGACAGGCACGCAAATTCATAACCAACAGACATTAATCAATCCATATTTTTCACTTTTCATTTCTAAATGTGTCAGCCACTATCCTCGGTCTTACGCGAAACAAGCATTTAAAAAGAACGCTGGAGACACAAACCCATGACTAGCCCTTCCCGGCCCGATTCTGCCCGTTCGAAAGTAGGTGCGGTATTCCGCGTTACTTCGGGCAACTTCCTTGAACAATTCGACTTCTTTCTGTTCGGCTTCTACGCCACCTACATCGCTGCCGCGTTCTTCCCTGCCGCCAATGAATTTGCGTCATTAATGATGACCTTCGCCGTGTTCGGCGCGGGCTTCCTGATGCGCCCACTGGGCGCCATCATCCTCGGCGCTTATATCGATGACGTCGGTCGCCGCAAAGGGTTGATCGTGACCTTGTCGATCATGGCCAGCGGCACGCTGTTGATCGTGCTGGTGCCGGGCTATCACACCATTGGCCTGTGGGCCCCGCTGCTGGTGCTGGTGGGCCGCTTGCTGCAAGGCTTTTCGGCCGGTGCGGAGCTGGGCGGTGTGTCGGTGTACCTGTCTGAAATGGCCACCCCAGGCCGCAAGGGGTTCTACACCAGTTGGCAATCGGGCAGCCAACAGATCTCCATCGTGGTCGCCGCCGCCCTGGGCTATGGCTTGAACGTGTGGATGGAACCGGCGGTGGTTGCCGATTGGGGCTGGCGCATTCCGTTCGCCATCGGTTGCGTGATCATCCCCTTTATCTTTGTGTTGCGTCGCAACCTGCAGGAAACCGAAGAATTCGCCAACCGCAAGCATCGCCCGACCATGCGCGAGGTGCTGGCCACACTGGTGAAAAACTGGACCGTGGTCATCGGCGGCATGCTGATGGTGGCCATGACCACCACCGCGTTCTACCTGATCACCGTGTACGCGCCGACCTTCGGCAAGACCGTGCTGCAACTGAGCACCTCCGACGCGCTGCTGGTGACCTTGCTGGTGGCGGTGTCGAACTTTGTCTGGCTGCCGATCGGCGGCACCCTGAGCGACCGCTTCGGCCGCAAGCCGGTGCTGATCGCCATGACCGCGTTGACGGTACTCACGGCTTATCCGGCGCTGTCCTACGTGGTGAATGCACCGAGCTTCGCCCATATGCTGGAGACGCTGCTGTGGTTCTCGTTCCTGTACGGCATGTACAACGGCGCGATGATCCCCGCCCTCACGGAAATCATGCCGGTGGAAGTGCGCGTGGCGGGCTTCTCCCTGGCCTACAGCCTGGCGACCGCGATCTTCGGTGGGTTTACCCCGGCGATCTCCACCTGGTTTATTCACATCACTGAAGACAAGGCCTCGCCGGCCTATTGGATGATGTTCGCTGCGTTGTGCGCGCTGTGTTCGACCCTGGCGCTGTACCGTCGCGCCAATGCACGCGGGCAGGTGATGCAGGGGGCGGCGTGATGAAGTCTCTGTTCAAGACCCTGACGGCCCTGGCCCTCGGTGCCCTGGCGCTGACGGCCCAGGCCGAGGAACTCAAGGTGATGACCTCCGGTGGCTTCACCGCCGCCTATAAACTGCTGGGCCCGCAATACGCCCGGCACAGCGGCGACACCCTCGATACCGTCCTCGGCCCCTCCATGGGCAAGGCGCCGGAAGCGATTCCCAACCGCCTGGCCCGTGGCGAACATGCCGACGTGGTGATCATGGTCGGCTATGCCCTGGATGACTTGATCAAACAAGGCAAGGTCGACCCGGCGTCCCGCGTGGAACTGGCGGATTCGCGCATCGGCCTGGTGGTGAAGGCAGGTGCGACCAAACCCGCGATCGGCACCGATGCCGAACTCAAGGCCGTACTGAGCAAGGCCAAGTCCGTGGCGTATTCGGACAGCGCCAGCGGTGTGTATGTCGAGAAAGAGCTGTTCAAGAAGCTCGGCATGCCCGCCAAAGGCACCATGATCGAACGCCTCCCGGTGGCCGAACAGGTCGCCAAGGGCGATTACGAGGTGGGCTTGCAGCAGGTGGCGGAGTTATTGCCGGTGCCGGGTGTGACGTACGTCGGCAAGATCCCGGAAGACGTGCAATCGGTGACGCGCTTTGCGGCGGGCATTCCGGTCAATGCCGAACACCCTGCACAGGCCAAGGCCTTGTTGCAATTCCTCGCGTCGCCCCAGGCACAACCGGTGGTGCAATCCACCGGCCTGGACTCGGTGGCACACTGACCGAAACGGCATCTCGCGCACCAACCGCTCCAATTCCAGCGCCGCCGGCGGCCAGCTCCGTCCGCGGCGTTTGATCAAGCCCACATTACCCATCACCTGCGGTTCCACCCACCGCACACTCAGCCAAATGGGCTGCTCCGACGCCAGTATCGCGATCGACGGCAGCATGGCCCCCCATCCCGCCTCCACCAGTCTGAAGCGCCCGGTCCACAGGGCTTGAGGCAAATGAACGAAAACCTTCGAAACAATTCAAAGCACTTCAATTTAGTATAAATTGCATGCCACTCAACAAGGCATTCAAGGAGGTTTCCCGTGGCAACTCTGCAAGCTCACACCATCCAGGCACTGCACACCCATCGCCCGACCCTGCTGACCGAATGGGTTGCCAGCCTTGAAGCTTCGGGGGCCACGCGTAACGTCAAGGCCGAAGACACCCGGCAGCAGGCCAACGACTTCCTCAACCTGCTCATCGCGGCGCTGCAGCAAGGCGGTTCCCAGCCGGTCAACCATGAAAACTGGGCAGAAACCCGGGTATTCCTGGAAAAGCTCTCCCACAGCCGCGCCCTGGTCGGCCAGGACTCGCAACAGACCGCCAGCTTTATCTTTGCCCTCAAGGGCCCGCTGTTCGCCCTGCTGCAACGGGAGTACGCCGAACAACCGACGCAACTGGCCGAACAACTGTGGGAAATCTCCGAGCTGCTTGACGCGCTGGGCATGCACACCATCCGTACGTTCCAGAAATCCCGTGAGTCGGTGATCAAGCGCCAGCAGGAAGAATTGCTGGAACTGTCCACCCCGGTGGTCAAGCTGTGGGACGGCGTGCTGGCCCTGCCGATGATCGGCACCCTGGATTCGCAACGCACCCAGGTGGTCATGGAGTCCCTGCTGCAGCGCATCGTCGACACCGGCTCGGAAATCGCCATCATCGACATCACCGGCGTACCCACCGTGGACACCCTGGTAGCCCAGCACCTGTTGAAAACCGTTACGGCCATCCGCCTCATGGGGGCCGACTGCATCATCAGCGGCGTGCGTCCGCAGATCGCCCAGACCATCGTGCACCTGGGCCTCGACCTGCAAGGCGTGGTGACCAAGGCCAACCTGGCGGATGCCTTGGCGCTGGCCCTGAAACGCCTGGGCGTCACCATCAGCAAGGCTGTTTAAGCATGGAACGTATCCCTATTTTGCAGATGGGCGAATTCCTGCTCGTGACGATCCAGGTCGACATGCATGACCAGCTCGCGCTGACGCTGCAGGACGACCTGTCCGAGCGCATCAGCCGTACATCCGCCCGGGGCGTGCTGATCGACATTTCGGCGCTGGACATGGTCGACTCGTTTATCGGCCGCATGATCGGCACCATTTCCGGCCTGTCGCGCATCATGGATGCCCAGACCGTGCTGGTAGGCATGCAGCCGGCCGTAGCGATCACGCTGGTGGAACTGGGCATGACCCTGCCGGGCGTGGCCACCGCGTTGAACGTCGAGCGCGGCATGCAACTGTTGCGTGACCGGGTAGACCACTCATGACCCAGGCCAGCAGTGGCACTCACCCGGTGCTCATCGAACAGGACGTAGTGCTGGCCCGACAATTGGTGCGCAAGCTGGCCCAGGAATGCGGCATGCGCCTGATCGACCTGACCAAACTGGTCACCGCCGTCAGTGAGCTGGCGCGCAACACCGTGGTGTACGGCGGCGGCGGCCATATGGATTGGGCCGTGGTCGAAAAAGACCACCGCCCAGGCCTGCGCCTGACCTTTCGCGACGAAGGGCCGGGCATCCCCGACCTCAAGTTGGCGATGACCGACGGCTGGACCTCCGGCAGCGGCCTGGGCCTGGGCCTGACCGGCGCCAAGCGGTTGGTGGACGAGTTTGAACTGGACACCGCACCCGGCCAGGGCACCCGCGTGACGATTACCCGATGGGCCTGAATATTCCCAGTGCCCTGACCCAGGTGTTGTTGATCGAGGATGTCAGCCAGATCGGCCATGCCCGACGCACCGCGCAACAGTTGGCCGAACAATCGGGTTTCGACGAGACCGATGCCGGCCGCGTGGCACTGGTGGCCACCGAGCTGGCCAGCAATATCCTCAAGCATGCCGCCCATGGCCAATTGCATCTGCGCCTCACGGGTAACCAGGGCGTGGAGCTGATCGCCGTGGACCGTGGCCAGGGCTTTGACCTGGACAGTTGCCTGGTGGACGGCTTTTCCACCGGCGGCACCCAGGGCATCGGCATGGGCGCCATTTCGCGTGTGGCCCAGGTGTTCGACGTGTACGCCGATCAGCGCGGAACGGCGATGCTGGCGCGCCTGTATCCACGGGCATCGGCCAGCAAAGATCTCCGCTACGGCGTCAGCCAGCATTCCCTGCACGACGACCCGGCCTGCGGCGATGCCTGGCACCTGGTGATCGAACCCGGCCGGTTCAGCGTGATGGTAGCCGACGGCCTGGGCCATGGCAGCGAAGCCGAACGCGCGGCGCAGGCCGGCGAAGCGGTGTTTGCCCAAGACGCCTTCTTCGACGCAAGCGAGCTGTTCAATGACCTGCATATCGGCATGAACGGCACCCGCGGCGCAGCCGTGGCCGTGGCGCAGTACGATGCCACGGCAGACAGCCTGCGCTTTACCGGGGTGGGCAATATCGGCGCCAGCCTGATCGGCCCCGGCAAGTCCCGCGGGCTGGCGTCCCATCCGGGGATCGTCGGCGTGCAGTTTCGCAAGGCGCAGCCCTTCGACTACGCTCAAGTGGGCGGCCAGATGCTGATCCTCTACAGCGACGGCCTGCAGTCACGCTGGAACCTGGCGGACTATCCCGGGCTTTCCCATCGCCACCCTGCCCTGATCGCCGCCGTCCTGCACCGTGATTTCTGTCGCGGCCGGGATGACGTTACCGTCTTTGTGATTGCCCTGGAGGCCATCGATGGCTGACACCACCGTTTCGCTTGAGGAGCAAGTGCGAACGCTTCGCCTGGAAGCCGATGCACTGCGCGCCGAACTGGACGAAACCAACCAGGGCGTATTGGCACTCTATGCCGAGCTGGATACCCAGGCCGACCAACTGCGCCAGGCGTCGGACCTGAAAAGCCGTTTCCTGTCGTACATGAGCCATGAATTCCGCACGCCCCTGGGCTCGATCCTGAGCATCACCAGTCTGTTGGCCGACGAACTCGACGGTCCCCTGAGCCCTGAGCAGCACACACAGGTCGGGTTTATCCGCAGCTCGGCACGCGAACTGCGGGAAATGGTCGACGACCTGCTGGACCTGGCCAAGATCGAGGCCGGGCGCATCACGATCTCGCCGGCCTGGTTCGACATGTTCGATCTGTTCTCGGCGTTGCGCGGGATGTTCCGCCCGATCGTCGATGCGACGTCGGTGGACTTGATCTTCGAAGAGCCGATCGGCTTGCCCAAGCTGTACACCGATGACAAGAAGCTCGCGCAGATCCTGCGCAACTTCATCTCCAACGCCCTGAAGTTCACGGTGCAAGGTGAAGTGCGAGTGTCGGCGCAGAGAGTGGGTGATCAGGAAATCCGCTTTGCCGTGCACGACACCGGCCTGGGCATTCCGGCTGAATTGCACAGCAACCTGTTCGAAGACTTTTCCCAGATCGATTCGCCGCTGCAAAAACGCCTGCGCGGCACCGGCCTGGGGCTGTCGCTGTGCAAACGCTTTGCCGAGTTGCTCGGCGGCCGCGTCGGCGTGGAAAGTACCCCAGGCGTGGGCTCGATGTTCTTCGTGATCATTCCTCTCTCTATTCCTGGCGGGCTTGTTGATGAACCGTGACATCCAACTGCTGATCGTCGACGACAACGCGGCGACCCGCTATGCCCTGCGCCGGCGCCTGGAGAACCATGACTACCGCGTGCTCGAGGCCGGCACCGGCCAGGAAGGGCTGGACCTGATCGCCAGCCAAAAGATCGACGGGCTGATCCTCGACGTCAACCTGCCGGACATGAGCGGCTTCGACATCGTACGCGGGCTGCGCGCCGATCCGGTCACGGCCTTGCTGCCGGTGGTGCACGTGTCGGCCGCCTCCATCGAGACCGGCGATATCATCACCGGCCTGGATGCCGGGGCCGATGCCTACCTGATCCACCCCATCGACCCCGATGTGCTGCTGGCGACCCTGCGGACCTTGCTGCGGGTGCGCGACACCGAATATGCGCTGCGCGAGAGCGAGGCACGCTTTCGCGAAATATTCTTCAATATCAGCGCACCGATTGCGGTCATGGATGCGCAGCTCAAGGTCCACGAATGTAACCACGCCTTCGCCCAATTGATTCACGACAACCTCAACCCCGACGCCCTGCTGGAGTGCTTCGCCGCCGATCAACTCGGCGTGCTCCAGGAACTGTGCCAGCGCCTGGCTGCCGGCGAGCGCTGGAAGGGCACCCTGCACATGAAGGTCGACGGTCAGTTGCGCGAGACCGAATGGCAGGTTTCGCCCTACCGCAGCGCCGAATTGAGCCTGGTGTTTGTCGAAGACGTCACCGAGCACCGCCACCGCGAGCGGCACCAACAGGCCGAGCTGGCCAACGCCGCCACCCAGTTGGCACGTACCGAGGCGCAACTGTTGCAGGCGCAGAAGATGGATGCCCTGGGCAAGCTCACCGGCGGCATTGCCCATGACTTCAACAACCTGCTGACCGGGATCATCACCAGCCTGGAGCTGATCAAGAAACGCATCGAGACCCAGCGCACCGACAAGGTCATGGCCTATGCCGATGCAGCGTTGAGCTCGGCCCTCAGCGCCGCCGGCCTGACCAACCGCCTGCTCGCCTTCGCCCGCCAGCAGCCGCTGGACACACGGCCGATCGACATCAACGCGCATATCCGCTCCCTGGAGGAACTGCTGGTACGCACCATCGGTGAACATATCGCGCTGAAGCTGGAGCTGACCCACAACCCTGCCGTGGCGATGGTCGATCCGATCCAGCTGGAAAGTGCGGTGCTGAACCTGGTGATCAACGCCCGCGACGCGCTGCCCAAGGGCGGCACTGTCTGGGTGACGACTTACCCGGCCTACTCCAGTGGCAACCTGAAACTGGAAAACGGCGCCTACATCGCCCTGTCGGTGCGGGACAACGGGGTGGGCATCGAACACAGCGTCATCGACAAAGTCTTCGACCCTTTCTTCACCACCAAGCCGCTGGGCCAGGGCACCGGGCTGGGCCTGTCGACCATCTACGGGTTTGCCCGCCAGTCCGGCGGCGATGCACAGATCCGCAGCGTGACCCGCCAGGGCACCGAAGTGACCATCATGCTTCCCGCCGCCAGCGGGCCTGCCAGCATCGTGACCAAGCCTCTGGCCGCACCCGGCCAGAGCAAGGGCGAACATGTGCTGGTCGTCGAAGACATGCCTTCGGTGCGCAGCTTTGTCGCCGAAATCCTGGCCGACGCCGGCTACCGTTGCAGCCTGGCCGCCAATGGTGACGAAGCGGTGGTCTGCCTGCGCAGCGACCCGAGCATCAACCTGTTGTTGACCGACGTCGGCCTGCCCTTTATGACCGGGCGCGAACTGGCAGACGTGGCACGCGAGATCCGCCACACCTTGCCGATCCTGTTCATGACCGGCTACGCGGAAAATGCCGCGAACCGGCAAAGTTTCCTCGGCGAAGGCATGGATCTGATTTCCAAGCCGTTTCACATCGATGAGTTGCTGGAAAAGATCCGTCGTGGGCTGGATGGGACGGCAGGCGAGCGTTAGAAGGGACAGGGGCACCACGCCAAAAGGCACCTGCCTGGTGCCCGAAGGCGGCGAAAACCGAATGCCCGCGCGGCGCGAAAACCCACGGTAAAACGAAGCAGTATCGCGCAACGGCACAGGCGGCGAACCTGTCAGGAATGACAGTACCGCTGGTCCCGTGGCGCGTTGACGAGCAGCGGCTTCGGGACTTTGCTTATGGTTACCGCGACGAATCTGCAGCGGGGCACACCGGTTCGAGGACAGGAAGAATGAGCGACAGACAGAACGGCACAGTGAAGTGGTTCAACGATGAAAAGGGTTACGGATTCATCACGCCGGAGAGCGGCCCCGACCTGTTCGTCCACTTCAGGGCAATCGAGGGCAACGGGTTCAAAACATTGAAGGAGGGCCAGAAGGTCACCTTTGAAGCCGTACAGGGCCAGAAAGGCATGCAGGCCGATAAAGTCCAAATCGTGTCCTGACCCGCTTGATGCCCGCAGACATACCTGCCCCGACGGGCCACCTATTGCACTGGAAAGGAGAACGGCCATGCCCAGGAAAACTCCACAGACTGCAATCTCCATCAGCAGCAAGACTGCCGCCTACGATGAGCAGGACATTTTCTTTCGCAGCGCCACCACCGCCCAGGGCGGCCGGCGGCTGCGCGAGGGGCAGACGGTCACCTACGAATTGGTCAGGGGCCCGGGCGGCGACTGGCAGGCCGTCAATATCGAGATCGTGGACGAGTCGACACTGAACTAGCCCGCGCATGTCACTACAGCTGAAACCTTGCGACGGCTTCGTTCAGGGAAACGGCCAGCTGCGCCAGTTCTCGACTCGATCCATTGATCTGCCCGGCGCCGGAAGAGGATTGCGCAGACAGGTCGCGAATATTGACGATGTTGCGATCGACTTCCTTGGCCACCTGGGCCTGCTCCTCGGCGGCGCTGGCGATGACCAGGTTGCGCTGGTGGATCTGGTCGATGGAGTCGGTGATCTGGCTCAATGCGCCCCCCGCGCCCTCAGCCAAAGCCAGAGTGTCGGTGGCACGCTGGGTACTCGACTGCATCGAGCTCAACGCCTCGTTTGACCCCGTGCGCATCGCGGTCACCATCTGGTCGATTTCCAGGGTCGATTGCTGGGTACGGTGGGCCAGTGCACGGACTTCGTCAGCCACCACCGCAAAGCCACGCCCGGACTCACCGGCCCGCGCCGCCTCGATCGCAGCGTTGAGTGCCAGCAGGTTGGTCTGCTCGGCGATGGAGCGGATCACATCGAGCACCTTGCCGATATCCCGCGATTGCTCGGCGAGGTTCTGCACCAGGGTCGAGGTTTCGCCGATGTTGGTGCTCAGGGCTTGAATGGCGCTGACGGTTTCACCCACACGGTGCTGGCCTTCGCGCGCGGTTTCATTGGAAAGGCGAGTGGACTCGGAGGTGGACACCGCATTGCGCGCTACCTCATCCGCCGCCGAGGTCATCTCGTTGACGGCGGTGGCGGCCTGCTCGATTTCAGCGGTCTGCTTTTGCAGGCTGCGGCTGCTCTGGTCGGTGATGCCGTTGAGGTCGGTGGCCGATGACGCCATCTGCCCGGCCGACTGGCGAATCAGTTGCAAGGTCCCGCGCAGGTTGGCCTGCATGGTCTTGAGTGCCACGAGCAGGCGCGTCACTTCGTCGTCGCCGCTCACGTCCACCGTTTGGGTCAGGTCACCTTCGGCAACGTTCTCGGCAGCCCGTACGGCATGACTGAGCGGGCCGACAATGCTGCGCGTGAGCAACCAGGCCAGCAGCACGGTGCTCAACCCGGCCACGATCACAAAGCCGAACACCATGGTGCGCGAACGGCCGTACTGCGATTCGGCCGCCTGGCCTTGCTGGTTGATCTGGGCGTTGTAGTAGTCGGCCAGGGCATTGAGTTGGGCCCCGGAGCCATCCACCACGGTTTTCATATCCACCAGCAACAACTTGTTGAGCTCGGCGCCCTGCTGCTTGTCGGCAAGGATGAACGACTGCGCCAGCCCTTGCTGGTATTGGCGCAGCGAGACCTGGAACTGGTCATAGAGCGTGCGTACTTCGGGGGTGTCGATCACTGCATCGAGGTCGGCCAGCCGTTTGCTCAGGTCCTGGCTGCGGGTGTCCATCTGGCTACGGTATTGCGGGATGCTCGCCGGGTTCGGGTCCAGGGCCATGCGCAAAGAGATCGTACGAATGCGCAGCATGATTTCACGAATGTCCGCCACCAGCCGCATCTTCGGCACCAGCCCGCTTTCCACCTGCACCGCGCTGGCGCGGATGCTTGCCATGTTCGACAGTGCAAAAAAACCCAGCAGGGCCACGAGCAAAGCAATCAGGGCAAAACCCAGACCCGCACGGCGGGCGATGGACAGGCTGCGAAGGGACATTAGGGGGGACTCTCTTATTGGGGATACGATGTCGTACGAGAGTGTTTCGGCCGTGTGGGTAAAGACTTGAGGGGCGTACACCCAGGAAATGGGAAGTTATAAATATCAGTGAGTTATTTGCAGTATCGACGAGCACGGCGCCCACCAACGACAATACTGGGAACATCAAAGGATTACCCCACCAGCAGGTCTGACATGGAAAAAGCCGTCATTACTCTGGCACTGATTTCTTGCCTATACGGCTGCATCGGCGCACAACTTTCACTTCCTGAACAGAAAAACGTACGCACCACCCCTCAACCGAACCCGCCTGAACGAGCATGGTGCGGCGTGACGCTTTGGGCTGTAGTTCCAATACCCCTGAAGCTCCCCGTGTGCCGCTCACATCCCGCTCCCTCGCCCTTATATGCCTGTGGTCCTTTCATGTTCCTGGGACCGGTCATGCACGGTTACAAGGGGAATGCCTTATGCGGAGAAATGCCTTGAGAGCCCATGACACCCGTCTGGAAAACTGCTTGCTCCCATGTGCCCACTTGCAAAAGTCCCAAGGCGGGACTAGGATTTTCCCATGAGAATAGTCGCACTCAGTCAACTCAAAACCTTTTGGCACAAGCACCCGGATTCGGAGCAACCGTTCCTGGCCTGGATAGACGAAGTAAAAAACGCCGACTGGTCAAACCCGGCTGACATCAAGGAACACTTTCGCAGCGCTAGCATTCTCAAAAGCCGAAGGGTCGTCTTCAACATCAAAGGTAACGACTACAGGCTCGTGGTCGCCGTGGCCTATCGCTATGGCGCTGTCTACATCAAGTTTGTCGGTACACATAAGCAGTACGACGCAATTGACGCCGATACCGTCGAAACGGAGTAACCCATGAACATCCGACCTATCCACACCGAACAGGATTACAAGGACGCGCTCAAGTCTGTCTCTGCACTGTTCGACAACGAACCAGAACCCGGCACCCCGGAAGGTGATTACTTTGACGTAATGATCACGCTGATCGAGGCCTATGAAGCCAAACACTTTCCCATGGACCTGCCCAACCCAATCGATGCCATTCGCTTCAGAATGGAACAGTCTGGCCTGTCGGCGGCTGATCTTATTCCCGCCATTGGCCGCCAGAATCGTGTTTATGAAGTGCTGAATGGAAAACGAGCGCTGACCTTGCCAATGATTTGGAAGCTGCATGAGATGTTTGGAATTCCAGCAGAAAGCCTGATCAAGCCAGTAAGGCATGCTTGAAGATGGAATACGGTTGGTTGTGCCTGCTGGAAAGAACCACTACGGCCTTGTTTGCTGCTCGGAACGAGTAGCTCTGCCCCAAACTCTCAGAAACGAAAAAGCCCCGTAGCTTATTCAGCTACGGGGCTTTTTCTATGTAATGGCGGAGAGATAGGGATTCGAACCCTAGGTACCGGTGAAGGTACAACGGATTTCGAATCCGTCCCATTCGGCCACTCTGGCATCTCTCCAACGGCGCGCATCATAACAGCCTGTTTCGTGGAAGCAAAGCGCGGATGCGATTTTTTTCCGTGCTATCAGATGCTTGCGTCGATTAAAGCGGTACGCCGAGGCGCTTGGCGACTTCTTCGTAGGCTTCGATCACATCACCGAGGCCTTGGCGGAAGCGGTCCTTGTCCATCTTCTTCTTGGTGTCCTTGTCCCACAGGCGGCAGCCGTCCGGGCTGAATTCGTCGCCGAGGACGATGGAGCCATCGTGGAACACACCGAATTCCAGCTTGAAGTCCACCAGCAGCAGGCCTGCGTCGTCGAACAGCTTGCTCAGCACGTCGTTGACCTTGAGGGACAACTCCTTCATGCGTGCCAGTTGCTCGGCGGTGCCCCAGCCGAATGCCACGACGTGGGATTCGTTGATGAACGGGTCGCCCTTGGCGTCGTCCTTCAGGAACAGCTCGAACGTGTAAGGGTTGAGCTTGAGGCCCTCTTCCACGCCCAGGCGCTTGACCAGGCTGCCGGCGGCGTAGTTACGCACGACGCATTCCACCGGGATCATGTCCAGCTTCTTCACCAGGCACTCGTTGTCGCCCAGCAGTTTGTCGAATTGGGTCGGAATGCCGGCCGCTTCGAGTTTCTGCATGATGAAGGCGTTGAACTTGTTGTTCACCATGCCCTTGCGATCAAGTTGTTCGATGCGCTTGCCGTCGAACGCCGAGGTGTCGTTGCGAAACAGCAGGATCAGGCGGTTGGCGTCGTCGGTCTTGTAAACCGACTTGGCTTTGCCGCGGTAGAGTTCTTCACGTTTTTCCATGATGGGCTCCGCTTTGAGTGAGGTGGGCTAGGCGATATGTCGCCAGTCGAGCCCTGAATCTTGATCGGCCAGTTGCAGCCAGTCCGGGTCGCACCCGAGGGTGTCGACAAAACATTGCCGGGCAAGCGTCGGCAGGTTGTTCTTGCTGCTCAAGTGGGCCAGGACCAGGTGTTGCAGGTCTTGCCAGCCCAACTCATACACCAGGTACGCCGCCTGATGGTTGTTCAAATGTCCCAGTTCGCCGCCGACCCGTTGCTTGAGAAAGTACGGATAGTGACCGCGAGCCAACAGGTCTCGGCAGTGGTTGGACTCGATCATCAAGGCATCGAGGTTCCGGTAGCCGTCCAGTACCTTGGCGCAGTAGGAGCCCAGGTCGGTGAGCACGCCGAAACGCCGCTCTCCGTCACTGAATACATACTGCGTCGGTTCCTGGGCGTCGTGCGCCACGGCAATCACATCGATGCTCAGGGCACCGATTTGCAGCTGCTCGCCACCGGCCAGGAAACCTGCGGGTTCTATAGGTTTGCGCATCCCGCGCAGTGTGCCGCGACTGAGGTACACCGGAAGATTGTAGCGCCGAGACAGCAAACCCACGCCATGCACGTGGTCGGCATGTTCGTGGGTCACCAGAATCGCGCTCAGCTGCGAGGGGTGAACCCCCAGGCGCAGCAGGCGCCGCTCGGTTTCCTTTAACGAGAAACCACAATCCACCAGCACGTACGTGTCGTCATGGGCGACCAGCGTGCCGTTCCCTTGGCTACCGCTGCCGAGAACGGCAAAACGCATCGGATCAGCCCAGGTTGTCCTGAATCACGCCCAACACCTTGCGCGCTGTTTCAGCCGGCGCGACGGTGTTGATGTTCTTCTCGACGGTGACCTGCACAGTCTCGCCAACCTTGCTCAAACGCACCTGATAACGCTCGGCGCGGGTTTCGATTTCTTCCTTGGTCGGCTTGCTGCCGAACAGTTTGCCGAAGAAACCAGGCTCTTCGTCTTTGCGCTCGGCCTTTTCAGCCACGTTGATGTAGTACAGGCCCAGGCTGCGGTTGATGTCTTCAACACGCCATGGGCCTTGCTCCAACGCGCGGCCGACGCTGGCCCAGGCGCGATCCAGGTCTTCACCCAGGTTCAGCACCACGTTGCCGCTGCCGTCCTCGGTGAGGCTGACGCGGCTCGGGGTGTCGTAATCACGGGCGGCGAGCAGGGAAACGGAACCGCCCTTCTCGGAGATACGGCTCATGCTGGCCAGCATCTCGTCGACCAATGCCGAGTCGACACCGGTGTTGACCGAGCGGTTGGTGAAGTCGACGTTGGCGGTGCTGCCGGCAGGACGCTCGGCGCTGACCACGTAGACTTCACTGGTGTTGCGCTGTACGCCCGGCTCGATGCGCACACGCACACGGGCTTCGCTGTCGGCGGCGACACCACCGGCCTGCAGGCGCTTGGCCATGGTGGCGGACAGCTCGCTGCCCTGCTGCCATGCCGTGGTGAATTCACCGGTCTGCGGGCGCTGCTCATCGATGCGGAAACCGTTGTCCTGGAAGAACTGCACCGCTACCGGCCAGACTTCTGCAGGTGGGCGCTGCGCCACGATCCAACGCGAATCACCGCTCTTCTGCAGGCTGTAGTCGCTGGCATCCGCCACGGCCGAGATCGGCTGTGGACGTGGCACGACGTATTCACCCTTGGTGGTGTCGTCGGCAACGTTGCGTGGAATCGGCAGCAACGGGTCAAGGCGCTTGGCGACGTTGACGTCCGGCGGCAGTTGCATCGGTTTGGTTGCTTGTGCTTCCAGGTAATCGCTGCCGCGGTCACGGAAGTAGCCTTCCGGGCCCCAGATCCAACCGCAGCCACTGGTGCTGGAGATAATCAAGGCAAGTGCGGAAAGTCCGGCCAATCGCTTCATGCGTAGTGCTTCCTCAATTAAACCAGGACGCCGGACTGGCGCAGGGCCTGTCGCAGCGGTTCGTGACAGGCTTCGCTGAGGCGGGTGAGCGGCAGACGGATACCGTCCGGCATCAGGCCCATCTCGAACAGCGCCCACTTCACGGGAATAGGGTTGGATTCGATAAACAGTGTCTTGTTGAGCGGCATCAGCTTCTCGTGGATCGCACGGGCGGTCACGGCGTCGCCGGCGATGGCAGCGGCACACAGGTCGCTCATGGCGCGCGGGGCCACGTTGGCGGTCACGGAGATATTGCCCTTGCCGCCCAGCAGGATCAGCTCGACAGCCGTGGCGTCGTCACCGGAATACAGCAGGAAATCGCTGCTCACCCCGGCCAGGATGTCCTTGGCGCGCTGCAGGTCGCCGGTGGCTTCCTTGATGCCGATGATGTTCGGCACGGTGGACAGGCGGATCACGGTCTCGGCCTTCATGTCGCACGCGGTACGACCCGGCACGTTATAGAGGATCTGCGGGATGTCGACGGCTTCGGCAATGGTGCGGAAGTGCTGGTACAGGCCTTCCTGGGTCGGCTTGTTGTAGTACGGGGTCACCAGCAGGCAAGCGTCGGCGCCGGCTTTCTTGGCGTTTCGGGTCAGCTCGATGGCTTCGCGCGTCGAGTTGGCGCCCGTGCCGGCGATCACGGCAATACGCCCCGCGACACGCTTGACCACGAATTCGATCACCTGGATGTGTTCTTCCACATCGAGGGTGGCCGATTCACCTGTGGTGCCGACCGCCACGATGGCGTTGGTGCCTTCTTGCAGGTGGAAGTCCACCAGTTTGCCCAGGCTGTCCCAGTCGAGATGACCTTGTGCATCCATGGGTGTGACCAGTGCCACCATACTGCCCGCAATCATGCAACCGCTCCTGCCGGAAAAAGAGAGCCGTAATGGTACTGGCGCCAAGATGCTTGTACAAGCGAAGTACCGCCTGAGGATGCGTTCTGGCGCAACTAAACGACGGGCAATGCCATCATCGGGCCAAAGCACCGGTTGAGACAGGGCAAAATCAGGCGGATCACGTAATGAAAACGCCACCTCCTATCCCTTGGCGACGCTTTTCGCTACCCTTCATGCTTTGATCGATACAGCCCTCACCGTATCGACCGCTCATCGTTTTAGGAAGGCTGCATGTCCACCCCCACAGTTCGCGAACAATTCCTTGTTATCAGTGCCCTCGGCGCCAACCCCATGGAGCTGACCAACGTCCTGTGCCGCGCCAGCCATGAAAACCGCTGTGCCGTGGTGACCTCCCGCCTGACCCGCCATGGCGAGTGCAGTGCGCTGGTCCTGCAGATTTCCGGCACCTGGGATGCCCTGGCGCGCCTGGAGACCGGCCTGCCGGGCCTGGCCAAGAAGCACGACTTCACCGTCAACGTGGTGCGCAGCGCCGCCCTGGAAAATCGCCCGCAGGCGCTTCCTTATGTGGCGTATGTCAGCTCGGCCTACCGCTCGGACATCGTCAATGAGCTGTGCCAGTTCTTCATCGACCATAACGTCGAACTGGAGAACCTGACCTGCGACACCTACCAGGCCCCGCAAACCGGCGGCACCATGCTCAACGCCACCTTCACCGTGACCCTGCCGGCCGGCGTGCAGATCAGTTGGCTGCGCGACCAGTTCCTGGATTTCGCCGATGCCCTGAACCTCGACGCGCTGATCGAGCCGTGGCGCCCACAGAACCCAATGTAAGGAAGTCATCATGGCGGTAGTCATCGATAAACCGGTCGCCGATTTCGAAGCCCAGGCCACCAGCGGCCAGACCTTCAGCCTTGCCACCCTCAAGGGCAAGCAAGTGGTGATCTATTTCTACCCGAAGGACAGCACCCCGGGCTGCACCACCGAAGGCCAGGGTTTCCGTGACCAGTACGCGGCATTCAAGGCGGCCAACACCGAGGTGTTTGGCGTGTCGCGCGACAGCGTGAAGTCCCATGAGAACTTCAAGGGCAAGCAGGAATTCCCGTTCGAGCTGATCAGCGACAAGGATGAGGCGGTCTGCCAGCTGTTCGACGTCATCAAGCTGAAGAAGCTGTACGGCAAGGAATACCTGGGTGTGGATCGCAGCACCTTCCTGATCGACAAGGACGGTGTGCTGCGCCAGGAATGGCGCGGCGTGAAAGTGCCGGGCCATGTGGACGCCGTTCTGGCCGCAGCCCAGGCGTTGAACAAGGCCTGATCTGTAGCGCGGATCACTGCGGCGATGAAGCAGTGATTCGCGCCTCCCCTTACAACAACGGTGCCACCACCGGCTCCTGCCGCGGCCACGCATCCAGCACGGCCTTGAACAGCGTCGCCAGGGGAATCGCAAAGAACACCCCCCAGAATCCCCACAGCCCACCAAACAACAACACTGCACAGATGATCGCCACCGGGTGCAGGTTGACCGCCTCCGAGAACAGCAGCGGCACCAGCACGTTGCCATCCAGGGTCTGGATGATGCCGTAGACCGCCATCAAGTAGATGAACTGGTCGCTCCAGCCCCACTGGAACAAGGCGATCAAGGTCACCGGCACCGTCACCACCACGGCACCGACATACGGCACCACCACCGAAATCCCTACCAGCAGTGCCAGCAAGGCGGCGTAGTTGAGGTCCAGTGCGATAAACGCGATGTAGGTAACGCCCCCGCAGATAATGATCTCGATGACCTTGCCACGAATGTAGTTGGCGATCTGCCGGTTCATTTCTTCGGCCACCCGGGTGATCAGCGCTCGTTCGCGGGGCAGATAGCCGCTCACCCAACGTCCGATCATGGCGCGGTCCTTGAGGAAGAAGAACACCAGGATCGGTACGAGCACCAGGTAGATCATGATGTTGACCAGCAGCGGCAGGCTGGACAGGGAAAAGGTCAGCGCCCATTGCCCGAATTTTCCGATTTCGCCCCGTGCCACTTCTATGGCCTGCAACACCTGCTCGTCCGACACCAGATGCGGGTAGCGCTCCGGCAACAGCAGCAACAACGACTGCCACTTGGCGAGCATGCCCGGCAACTCGTTGAACAACGTGATCAGTTGGTGCCACAGCAGCGGCAATACCACGACGACAAACACCACCAGCAGCCCCATGAACAAGGCGAATACCAGGCCCACTGCCGCGCCGCCCGGCAAGCGTAGACGCTCCAGGGTGGTGACCAGGCCCTGCATCAGGTAAGCCAGCACCATCCCCGCCAATACCGGCGCCAGCATGCCTCCCAAGGTGAGTACGGCCGTAAAGGCCAGAAACAGCAGGACCGCCAGCACCACGGCTTCTTCATCGGAGAAGTAGCGCTGGATCCAGTCTCGTAACACTTTGAACATCAATCAACCTCGGGTGGTAGGGGCAAACGGTTCAGGCCTTGCGCAACCAGTAACGGTACACACCGGCGGCGTCTTCTTCATGCAGCAGGGTATGGCCGGCCAGCTTGGCGAAGGTGCGAAAATCACGCTGGGAACCTGCGTCGGTGGCGATCACCTTGAGCACAGCGCCACTGGCCAATCGATTGAGTTCCAGCTTGGCCTTGAGCAGAGGCAACGGGCAATTGAGGCCGCTGGCATCGAGTTCGGCATCAAAGGCTACAGCGTCGGTCATGGTTTTACTCCGGGCACGCATTCGGGGTGCTTAGAATATCTGGTCCGAAGCTCAGTGTCCGGCTACAGTAAGCTCTTTGTCGAAAGGCTCTGTGCATGACTTTTTTGCGCCCCACCCTGCTGACGCTGGCTTGCCTGCTGGCCTCCCCAGGCTTCGCTGACGACCTGCCGTCACTTGGCGACGCCAGTTCTGCCATTGTCTCGCCGCAACAGGAATATCAGCTGGGCCGCGCCTGGCTGGCCTACCTACGGGGCCAGGTCTCGCAGTTGAACGACCCGCAGCTCAAGGATTACGTCGAAACCAGCGTGTACAAGCTGGTGGAAACCAGCCAGGTGAATGACCGGCGCCTGGAATTCATCCTGATCAACAGCCCGCAGCTGAACGCCTTTGCCGCACCCGGCGGTATCGTCGGCGTGAACGGCGGCCTGTTTCTCAATGCCCAGACCGAAGGGGAATACGCGTCGGTGCTGGCCCACGAACTGGCTCACTTGTCCCAGCGTCACTTCGCCCGTGGTGTCGAGGCGCAGCAGCGCATGCAGATCCCGATGATGGCCGCCCTCCTCGGCGGCATCATTGCGGCCGCCGCCGGTGCCGGGGATGCCGGGATTGCTGCGATTGCCGGCACCCAGGCGGCGGCCATCCAGGAACAACGACGATTCTCTCGCCAGAATGAACAGGAAGCGGACCGTATCGGCATCGTCAACCTGGAGAAAGCCGGCTACGACCCGCGTTCCATGCCGACCATGTTCGAACGCCTGATGCGTCAGTACCGCTTCGACGCCAAGCCGCCGGAATTCCTGCTGACTCACCCGGTGACCGAATCGCGTATCGCCGACACCCGCAACCGCGCGGAACAAGCCAAGGCCGGTGGCAAGGAAGACAGCCTGCGCTACCAGCTGATTCGCGCACGGGTACAGCTGCAATACGAAGACACCTCCGGACTCGCCGCCAAGCGCTTCCAGGCGCAACTGGACGAAAATCCTAAAAACGACGTGGCGCGCTATGGCCTGGCCATCGCCCAGATCAAGGCCTCCCAGTTCAAGCAGGCACGGGAAAGCCTGCAACCCTTGCTGGCCAAGGCGCCCAATGACATCACCTACAACCTGGCGCAGATCCAGTTGGACATCGACAACAACCACCTGCCCGATGCCCAGCAACGCACGGATCGGATGCTGACCCAATACCCCGGCAACTACCCGCTGAATCAGATTCGGGTAGATCTGTTGCTTAAACAGAATCGCACCGCCGATGCGGAAAAGGCCCTGGATGGCTTGCTCAAGTCGCGCCCGGACGATCCGGATGTGTGGTACCAGGTCGCCGAGACGCGTGGTTTGTCGGGCAATATCATCGGCCTGCATCAGGCTCGCGCCGAATACTTTGCATTGGTGGGCGACTTCCAGCAGGCGATTCAGCAGTTGGACTTTGCCAAACGTCGCGCCGGCAGCAATTTCCCGTTGTCGTCACGTATCGATGCACGTCAGCGTGAGTTGATCGAACAGGAGCGCCTGGTTAAAGGCATGATGGGCTAGACCCATCGCCCACAAAAAAGCCCCGCCCTCGTAAAACGAAGGCGGGGCTTTTTATTGGCCGGGTGGGTTACTCGGCCAGCTTGAAGGTAATGAAGCTGGCACGCCCCTGGCGAAGCACGCGCATCGATACCGAGCGGTTCTTCGGCAACGCCTTGGCGATGTCGGTGAACTGCTTGGTAGTCTCAATCGCCTGATTGTTCAGGTGAGTGATCACGTCGCCAGGCTGCAGGCCGATCAAGGCTGCCGGGCCGTCCTGCACTTCCTTGATCACCACGCCGCTCTTGAGATCGAAGGCTTTCTTCTGCTCGTCAGTCAGCTCGGCCACGGCAATGCCCAGGCGATTGCTGCTGCGCTCGGCGCCCGGCTTGGTGTTACCCAGGGCATCCAGGGTCGCGCCCTCTTCAGGGATCGCTCCTACAGTCAGCTCGACATTCTGGCGCTTGCCATCACGAATCACTTCCAACTTGGCCTTGCTGCCGGCCTTGAGTGCGCCAACCAGGTGCGGCAGGTCGGCCGACATAACGATCGGTTGACCGTTCATGCTCAGGATCACGTCGCCCACTTGCAGACCGCCTTTGGCAGCCGGGCCGTCATCCTGGATTTGCGCGACCAGGGCGCCCGCCGGCTTGTCGAGGCCGAAGGATTCAGCCAGGTCCTTGTTCACTTCCTGAATCACCACGCCCAACCAGCCACGGCTGACCTTGCCACCGCTTTTCAGCTGATTGGAAACATCCATGGCCACGTCGATAGGAATGGCGAACGAAACCCCCATGAAGCCACCGGAACGGGTGTAGATCTGCGAGTTGATCCCCACCACTTCGCCCGCCAGGTTGAACAACGGGCCACCGGAGTTGCCCGGGTTGATCGGCACGTCGGTCTGGATGAACGGCACATAGTTCTCGTTCGGCAGGCTGCGACCAATGGCACTGACGATACCCTGGGTAACGGTATGGTCAAAACCAAACGGCGAGCCGATGGCTACCACCCACTGCCCCGCCTTCAGGTCCTGGGACTTGCCCAGCTTCAGCACCGGCAGGTCCTTGCCCTCGATCTTCAGCAAGGCCACGTCGGAACGCGGATCGGTGCCGACCAATTTGGCTTTCAGCTCACTGCGATCGGCCAGGCGTACGAGGATCTCGTCGGCGTCGGCAATCACATGGTTATTGGTGAGGATGTAGCCATCTGGCGAAATGATGAAGCCCGACCCCAGGGACTGCGCTTCACGCTGGCCACCACCGCCACCACGGGGCGCACGCGGTTGTGGCATGCCACGCTCGAAGAACTCGCGCAGCATCGGCGGCAGGCCTTCCAGGTCAGGCATCTGCTGGTTGGAGACTTTGCGATCCGGCAGCTTCTGGGTGGTACTGATGTTCACCACGGCAGGCGAGGCTTGCTCAACCAATTGGGTGAAGTCAGGCAACTCGACCGCTTGCGCGGGCACGGCCTGACCCAGCACCAATACCGTGGCGACTATGGATAGGTAAGACTTCAAACGTGGTATCGACATACAGCTCCCGTTACGACGAGCAGGGTTGAGCGACAGGGTTCAAGAAACGCCGAAAACTGCGAACGACATCTTTGTTCCGCGAACAAAACAAGGCCAGGGCCAACAAGCCCTGACCTATAAAAAACATGGGAGATTTTTGCAAGTGAAAATGCTGATCCAGACATTTCATGCTCTCGGCAGCCAACCTGGCATGGGCGTACTGTGAAAGATCCGGATGAACATAGGATTAACGACTCACGGCTTGGGGGTGGCCTTTTTTTCACCGCGCACCGACAGTGCGATGCGTTCGGCGGTGCCAATAGGTATTTCGCCGACCACAGTCACCATCATTTCGCCATCCACCGTATTCAAGCGACGAGATACAGCGACCGTGGGGCCTAATTGGGTGCGAGTCTCGGTCACGCTCACATCGCTGATCGGCTCGAGAAACACCGAGAAGCGCGCCAGTCCATCTTCATACATCAGGCTGTCGACCGTGGCCTTGGTATGGGGATCCTTGCGGGCGCTGCTATTGGTCAGCTGAAAGCCTGGCGGCAACCACTCCAAGTGCCACGCCTCGGTGGCCTCTACGGCCGCTGCCTTGGTGTCGCCGACGGCGATGGAGGTGCATTCGCCGCTGGGCTGCAAGTCGCGATCATTAGGCGTGGTGGAGGTGTCCAATCGAGTGAACTGAAAGCGCTCCAGCAACTGCCCTTGATCATTCAGCAACAAGGATTTGAGCGGCAAGGCAGTTTCACGATCAAGATGCAGCTCAAAACCGTAGCGGTATTGATCACGGGGTGTAATCGACACAATCACTGCATTACGACCGGCCACGCGAGATTTGCCGATAACGGCCAGTTCGTAGAATTGATTGAGTCTTTGCGGATCGAGGGCGCGCGAGGGCGCATCACGCGAATTGCCAAGGCCGGCGACAAGAGTGCCGCTGACGCACTGAGTGCGGCCATCTACGCGAACGACTTCCTGGGCAGAACCATCAAGCTGCAAAAGCCGCTCGCGGACCTGGCCATTCTGGACACGATGCCAGATGTCATGGGTAGAAAAACTGCCATTACGTTCGTAGACAAACGTACCTTGAAAACTTTGCTGCTGCTCAGCACGCCCAAGTCGAGTCAGCCAGTCTTGGGCGTCGTCGGCATGGGCGGGGAGTGCAAACCAACCACTGAGCAATAAGGTAAGGAGCGGTATGGCGCGCATAGGGCTCCTTAACGGATCAGCGGTTTTCCAGGCTTGCAGCGCGAGCGTATGGCAGAGCGCTTTCAGTGCCTTTCAAGGCGGATTCCTGTGCGTGTTGGCGCAGGTAGCCTGGAAGACGCTGGTCCTGCCAGCCGGATTGCCCTTGCAGCACACCGTTGGCCATAGGGCCGGTGGTGTCGGAGCTTTCCTTGTAGCCGGCCAGTACCGCTGGGCCTTTGACTTGCGGACCGGCCATGACCGGTTGCTGAGTCTGCTGGGCCAGTTCGGCACCGGCGATTTCGTCCTGGTTGTACAGGCGAACACCGGCCAGCACTGCAACAGTCACCGAAGCAGCCACTGCCAGGCGACCCAGGCTGCGCCAAGGGCCACGAGCAGCTTTTGCCGGAACGGCTTCATCAGCCAGCGCGGCAGAAACGGCCGCAGCAATATCCAGACGAGGGATTAGAAGATCCTTGTGCATCACCGCCCGAGCGACTTGGTAACGAGACCAGGTATCACGGGTTTCGGCATCATCAAATGCATTGAGCACTCGACGAAGTTCCAGTTCATCCGCTTCGTTATCCATCACTGCGGACAGCGATTCCTGCAGGGCATCACGACTCATGGCGGTTCCTCTCTTGGCTGTCGCCGCTGTCTTTAGTTTTCCTGCAACAACGGTTGCAAGGCTTTATCGATGGCTTCCCGGGCCCGGAAAATCCGTGACCTTACAGTCCCCACCGGACACTGCATGACGCTCGCAATGTCTTCGTAACTCAGACCATCGAATTCACGTAAAGTTAACGCCGTACGCAAATCTTCTGGCAGTTGCTGAATCGTGCGATGAACGGTGCCTTCGATCTCGTCGCGCAGCAATGCACGCTCCGGCGACTCGAGATCTTTGAGGCCGTGATCACCATCGTAAAATTCTGCATCTTCTGAACTTACATCACTATCCGGTGGGCGGCGTCCGCGAGACACCAGATAGTTCTTCGCCGTGTTGATGGCGATGCGGTAGAGCCACGTGTAAAACGCACTATCACCGCGGAAATTGCCCAGTGCACGGTACGCCTTGATAAAGGCTTCCTGTGCAACGTCCTGCGCTTCATGGGTGTCGTGCACAAACCGCACGATCAACCCGAGAATTTTGTGCTGGTATTTCAGCACTAGCAGATCAAATGCTCGCTTGTCACCGCGTTGAACGCGCTCGACCAGCTGCTGATCCTCTTCCTGGGTTAGCATGAACACTCCTCGTTGTACTTGAAGGAGGCTTGCATAACTAAACGATCAGGCTTGCAAACATAGACTCGGACTTTTCGCAAAAGTTCTCCCCCTTCAAGCAAGTTTCCGGCATGCACTGATTTGGCACACACGAAAAACGCAGCGCGGGCAACGCCGGCTGCGCGAATAATCTTGTCGTCGGTTTTCTGACGCGTCCAATGCTCCCGACGGGCCAATAAACTCAACGTTTCCCAGCTTTCGGGCAACCTGCTATTGAGTCGAGGCTTATGCAAAAAGTTCCCATCTCAATAACCTGCCGATTTTACCCGAGCCGTGCACCGTAATCTCACATTGCCACGAATGCCCGGCTATTGTGCCGCTCCCCCCCTCTATATACTAGTGGCCCGTGTGACCCTTTGATTCGCCGATCCAGGCGTCCTGTTTGCGCCAGCCCTGTGGATCGCTTTTTGCGGAATCCTTCAAATGAGCCAACAGTTTCAACACGATGTCCTGGTGATCGGTAGCGGCGCGGCCGGCTTGAGCCTTGCACTTACCCTTCCCAGCCACTTGCGCATTGCCGTCCTGAGCAAAGGCGACCTGGCCAACGGTTCGACATTCTGGGCCCAGGGCGGTGTCGCCGCGGTGCTGGACGACACCGATACGGTGCAATCCCACGTTGAAGACACCCTCAACGCCGGCGGTGGCCTGTGCAACGAAGACGCGGTGCGCTTCACCGTCGAGCATAGCCGCGAGGCGATCCAATGGCTGATCGACCAGGGCGTGCCCTTCACCCGCGATGAACACGCAGGCAGCGATGACGGCGGCTTCGAGTTCCATCTGACCCGCGAAGGCGGCCACAGCCATCGCCGTATCATCCACGCCGCCGATGCCACCGGTGCCGCGATCTTCAGGACCTTGCTCGACCAGGCCCGCCAACGCCCCAACATCGAATTGCTGGAACAACGCGTCGCTGTCGACCTGATCACCGAAAAGCGCCTGGGCCTGCCGGGCGAACGCTGCCTCGGCGCCTATGTGCTCAACCGCGCCAGCGGCGAAGTGGATACTTATGGTGCGCGCTTCACCATCCTCGCCTCCGGCGGCGCCGCCAAGGTCTACCTCTATACCAGCAACCCCGACGGCGCCTGCGGCGACGGCATTGCCATGGCATGGCGCTCGGGCTGCCGGGTGGCCAACCTGGAATTCAACCAGTTCCACCCCACCTGCCTTTATCACCCACAGGCCAAGAGCTTCCTGATCACCGAAGCCCTGCGCGGCGAAGGTGCACACCTCAAGCTGCCCAATGGTGAGCGCTTCATGCAGCGTTTCGACCCGCGCGCCGAGCTGGCTCCACGGGATATTGTCGCCCGCGCCATCGACCATGAAATGAAGCGCCTGGGCATCGACTGCGTCTACCTGGACATCAGCCAAAAGCCCGAAGCGTTCATCAAGACCCACTTCCCGACCGTCTACGAGCGCTGCCTGGCGTTCAACATCGACATCACCAAAGGCCCGATCCCGGTGGTGCCGGCGGCGCACTACACCTGCGGCGGCGTGATGGTCGACCAACATGGGCGTACCGATGTACCCGGCCTGTACGCGATTGGCGAAACCAGCTTCACCGGCCTGCACGGCGCCAACCGCATGGCCAGCAACTCACTGCTCGAATGCTTCGTCTACGCCCGCTCGGCCGCAGCCGACATTCTCGAACAACTGCCGCGCATCCCGGTGCCGGCCGCCCTGCCCCGCTGGGATGCCAGCCAGGTTACCGACTCGGACGAAGACGTGATCATCGCCCACAACTGGGACGAGCTGCGGCGCTTCATGTGGGATTACGTGGGGATCGTGCGCACCAACAAGCGCCTGCAACGGGCACAGCACCGGGTGCGATTGCTGCTGGATGAGATTGATGAGTTCTACAGCAACTATAAGGTCAGCCGTGACCTGATCGAACTGCGCAACCTGGCCCAAGTCGCGGAGTTGATGATCCGTTCGGCCATGGAACGCAAGGAAAGCCGGGGCCTGCACTACACCCTCGACTACCCGCAGATGTTGCCCGAGGCCCGCGACACTATTCTGGTGCCAACCACCTACGGCGGCTGAACTTCAAGCGAACCCGCAGGCGCCGGTGCACATCGGCGGCCTGCGAATCCGTCGGCACGCAGACCGAGCGAACCCGCCATTCCCCCGGTACGCGATAGCGCAACACCACAATCAGCGGCAACGCCAGGCTGTCGGGGCGCAGCTGCACGCGATGCCAGCCGCGCTCACCGCTGAATAATTGCCAGCCCTCTTCATCCCGTCGCAGGCCACGAATCGACGAACGGTGAGTCAGCAGGACATAACGCGGCAATACCCAGGCAGCCTGGGCCAGGCACGCCAGCACGCCGAGGACGGCAAAGGGAGCGTCGAGGACCATCAGCGCACCCAGCGCGAACAGCTGGGCAAGGAGATACGCCGCCAGCAGCAGCCGTGAGGCCTGCCAGCGGCATTCAAAACGATTACTTGGGCTGGACACGATCCAGGATCATCCGGACCATGCGCTGCAGTTCAGGATCTTCGGATTCGGCCCGCTCCATGAACCAGCCGAACATGTCCTGATCTTCGCAAGTCAGCAGCCTGACGTAGAGATCGCGATCTTCCTTATTGAGCGTCGCATACACCTCTTTGGTAAAAGGCACCAGCAACACATCAAGCTCAAGCATGCCACGACGGCTGTGCCAGTAGAGACGATTGATTTCTACATCTTCGACCATGGAGCGCTCCTCAAATAGAGTGCAAGTATACAGGCCCGACGGCACCGGAACAGTCGGCTTTGGTCGCCCCCTACGGAAACTATCCATTTGCCGGGCGCCCCTCTATGATGCACCCATGACTTTTTGACCTGCGATGACCCATGGCTGACTCTGCTTTCTTCTGCCCCCTGTCCCACGAAGGCGTTCTCGCCGTCCGCGGCTCCGACGCTGCCAAGTTCCTGCAGGGACAACTCACCTGCAACCTCAATTACCTGAGCGACACCCAGGCCAGCCTCGGTGCGCGCTGCACGCAAAAAGGCCGCATGCAGTCGAGCTTCCGCATCCTGTTGCAGGGCGACGGCGTACTCCTGGCCATGGCCAGCGAACTGCTCGAACCGCAACTGGCGGACCTGAAGAAATATGCGGTGTTCTCCAAGTCCAAGCTCACCGACGAAAGCGCCGCCTGGGTGCGTTTCGGTGTGATCGATGGCGATCAGGCGCTGACCGGCCTTGGCCTTGAGCTGCCCACCGAAACGGACAGCGTTGCCCGTACCGAACACCTGATCGCCGTCCGCGTGTCCCCCGCCCGCGCCGAACTCTGGGTACCGGCCGAGCAAGCCGACGGCGTGCGCGGCCAATTGGCCGCACAGTTGACACAAACCGACTTGAATCACTGGCTACTGGGCCAGATCCGCGCCGGTATCGGCCAGGTCATGCCCCAGACTCGCGAACTGTTCATCCCGCAGATGCTCAACCTGCAGGCCGTGGGCGGCGTCAGCTTCAAGAAAGGCTGCTACACCGGCCAGGAAATCGTCGCGCGCATGCAGTACCTGGGCAAACTCAAGCGTCGCCTGTACCGCTTGAGCTTGAACGCGGCGCAAATGCCCGAGCCAGGCACCCCGTTGTTTTCCCCCAGCCACAACAGCTCGATCGGCGAAGTGGTGATTGCAGCAAAAGCTGACCAGGTGATTGAACTTCTGGCGGTATTGCAAGCCGAAGCTGCCGATAGTGGCGATGTGCACCTAGGCACACTGGAAGGCCCCGGTTTGCAACTGCTTGACCTGCCTTACACCCTTGACCGCGATCGTGAGATCCAGCGTTAGTCGCCGTATTTTCCTGCAACACCCTAGAGAGCATGAATGAACAAACTGGCGGAAAAAGTCCAACAGGCGTTGGTTAAGGCCATCGACAACGATGACCTGGTTCTGCCGACATTGCCGGAAGTGGCCCTGAACATCCGTCAGGCCGCTGAAGACCCGGAAATCAGCATCAGCCACTTGAGTAAAGTGATCGGCCGCGACACTGCGTTGTCGGCGCGCCTGATCAAAGTGGTCAACAGCCCGCTGTTGCGCGCCACCCAGGAAGTCACCGACCTGCACACCGCCATCACCCGGCTGGGCACCAACTACAGCAGCAACCTGGCCATCGGCCTGGTGATGGAACAGATCTTCCACGCCCGTTCCGAAGTGGTCGAACAGAAAATGCGCGATGTGTGGCGCCGCAGCCTGGAAGTGGCAGGTGTAAGCTACGCCCTGTGCCGCAACCACAGCCAGCTCAAGCCGGACCAGGCAGCGCTGGGCGGCCTGGTGCACCAGATCGGCGTGCTGCCGATCCTGACCTACGCCGAAGACCACTACGAGCTGCTGTCGGATCCGGTCAGCCTCAACCACGTGATCGACAGCATCCACCCGGTGCTGGGCGACAAGTTGCTGAGTGGCTGGGACTTCCCGGAAATGCTGGCGAAACTGCCGGGCCAGTACCTGAACCTGGAGCGGGACTCAGCCTGCCTCGACTACATCGACGTAGTGCAGATTGCCATGCTGTATTGCCATCACGGCACCGATCACCCCCTGGCCAAGGTGGACGTCTCCAGCGTGCCTGCGATGAAAAAACTGCGGGTTGATCCCTACAGCGAAAAACTGCGCGCAGAGCTGGATGAAGCGCGCGCCATGTTCGATTGATCAACCGGCGATAAAACTCACCCGCACCTTCAACCCCGCGTGCTCGCCGTCATGCAGGCTGATCTGGGCCAGATGCGCACGACAGATTTCGCCCACGATCGCCAACCCCAGGCCTGAGCCCATGCCTTGCTGGCTACGGCGGTAGAAGCGCTCGAACACCCGGTCGCGCTCATCCTGCGGAATACCCGGGCCATCATCTTCCACCTCCAGTACCGCCGGCGCCGTGACCCGCAGGATCACGTTGCCGCCCGGTGGCGTGTGCGCCAGGGCGTTGTCCACCAGGTTGCTCAACAGCTCGTTGAGCAGCGTCGGCTCGCCACGCAACCACACCGGTTCATCCGCCTCCAGCGCCAGTGCCACGCCGCGCGCATGGGCCAACGGCGCCATGGCCATGCCCAGTTCACGGGCCAATTGGCTGAGGTCGAGCAACTGCGCGCCGCCTTCGGCAATCGCCCGGGCACCGTTTTCGATGCGCGCCAGGGACAGCAACTGATTGGCCAGGTGGGTCAACCGATCGGTGCCTTGGGCGGCGGTCTCCAGGGTACTGCGCCAGGTTGCGGGATCTTCGGCGCGCAGGCCCAGCTCCAGGCGCGCCTTGAGCGCCGCCAACGGGGTACGCAGTTCATGGGATGCATCGGCAATAAACTGCGCCTGACGCTCGAACTGGCCGCGCAGGCGTTCGGTGAAGTGGTTGAGGGAACGCACCAGCGGGCCGAACTCATGCTGAACCTCCACCAACGGCAACGGCCGCAAGTCGTCGGGCTGGCGCTCTTCCACCGCCGTGCGCAGGCGCTCCAGCGGGCGCAAGGCGGCGCTGACGGCAAACCACACCAGCAACAAGGCGCCAATGGCGAGCATGCCCAGGCGCAGCAAGGTGTCAGCCATCAGGCTGCGGGCCATGCTCACCCGTGCCTCATCGGTTTCGGCCACGCGGATTTCCGCCATGCCGTTCATGTTCGGTTCGGAGACCGCCTTCAGCAGGCTGACCACCCGCACTTCCTGGCCCTGGTACTTGGCGTTGTAGAAGCGCGCCAGCGCCGGGTAGTCGTCGGTGCGCGGTGTGCCGGGGGGCGGGCCGGGGAGGTTTTCGTAGCCGGAAATCAGCTTCTGATCAATGTCATTGACCTGATAGTAGATGCGCCCGGCGCTGTCGTAGGCAAAGGTGTCGAGGGCGACATAGGGCACGTTGGCGCTGAGGGTACCGTCCACCTGGGTCAGGCCGGCGGCGATGGTACGCGCCGAGGCCAGCAGCGTGCGGTCATAGGCGGTGTCGGCCGCTTCGCGACCGTTCCAGTAGGCACTCATGCCACTGGCGAGCATCAACAGCACCAGCAGCAGCGCCAGGTTCCACAGCAGGCGCCAGCGCAGACTGCTGGGCTTATGCATCGCGGGCTTCCAGCAGGTAGCCGAGACCGCGGAACGTCACGATAGCGATGGGTTGGCCATCGAGCTTCTTGCGCAGGCGGTGCACGTAGATTTCGATGGCGTCGGGGCTGGCCTCTTCGTCCAGGCCGAACACCTGGGAAGCCAGTTGCTCCTTGCTCATCACCCGGCCTGGGCGGGCAATCAGCGCTTCAAGCACGGCTTGCTCGCGGGAAGTCAACGTCATCAACTCGCCGCCCACCGTGAAACGTCGGGTGTCGAGGTCATAGACCAGCACCCCGCAGGCCTGCTGGCGCTCGCCGCCCAATACGCTGCGGCGCAGCAGCGCCTTGACCCGGGCTTCCAGCTCGGTCAGTTCGAACGGTTTGGCCAGGTAGTCATCGGCGCCCAGGTTCAGGCCATGCACGCGGTCCTTCACATCGCTGCGCGCGGTCAACATCAGCACCGGCAGGTTTTTCCCACGCGCCCGCAAGCGCGCCAGCACCTCGAAACCGTCCATGCGCGGCAGGCCCACATCGAGGATGGCCACCGCGTAATCCTCGCTGCCCAAGGCCAGGTCGGCGGCCACGCCGTCATGCAATACGTCAACGGTCAAACCTGTGCTCTTGAGCGCTTGGGCGACGCTTTCGGCGAGTTGCAGATGGTCTTCAACCAGAAGGACACGCATGGATTTCCACCTTATTCGGACGTGGTCGGCGCCACGCTTTGCCGGGCAGTTTACAGGCGCCGACTGCCCTGTGAAGCCTGAAAACATTGAAAGGCAGCTGAAAGGTTAGTGAAAGCTTCGCCCTTTAGCATCCAGCCACGGTAGGTCCTGCCTGCCGAGCGACCTGATGGGTCGCGCCCGAAAAACGCCTCGAAGCGTTTTCGCCAAAATAAGAACAATAACGGAGTGCACCACGATGCTGTCGACACAGCCACAGGCCTGCCCGCCTGTTCGTATTTCCCGCCTGACCCACACCGCCCTTGCCAGTGCCGCTGCCCTTGCCGGCTTTTCGCCGCTTGGCCAGGCTGCCTTCTTCGAAGACAGCAGCGCGACCCTGGAAACCCGCAACATGTACTTCAACCGCGACTTTCGCGACGGCACCAGCGCCCAGCAGTCCAAGCGCGACGAGTGGGCCCAGGGCTTCATGCTCAACCTGCAATCGGGCTACACCGACGGCACCGTCGGCTTTGGCGTGGATGCGCTGGGCATGCTCGGGGTCAAGCTCGACTCCAGCCCCGACCGCACCGGCACCGGCCTGCTGCCCACCCACGACGATGGCCGCGCCGCCAATGAGTACTCCAAGCTGGGCCTGACCGGCAAAGTGAAGATTTCCGCCACCGAGCTCAAGATCGGCTCGCTGATGCCTGAACTGCCGATCCTCAAGCCCAATGACGGGCGCATCCTGCCGCAGACCTTCAACGGTGGCCTGGTCACCTCCAAGGAGTTCAAGAACCTGGTCTTCACCGGCGGCCGCCTCGACAAGGCCAAGGACCGCGACGACAGCAACTACGAGGACATCGCCCTCAACAACAAGAACAGCCGCTTCCTCAGCGGTGCCACCGGCAAGCATTTCAACTTCGGCGGTGTCGACTACAAGTTCGCCGACAAGATCACCGGCAGCTACCACTTCGCCCAACTCGACGACGTGTACCGCCAGCACTTCCTCGGCCTGGTCGCCGCACGCCCAATGGGCCCCGGCACCTTCGCCGCCGACCTGCGCCTGGCGATCAGCGATGACGCAGGCGCAGCCCGTGGCGGCAAGATCGACAACACCTCCCTCAACGGCCTGTTCAGCTATGCCCTCAATGGCCATAAGCTCAGCGCCGGCTACCAGCATATGTCCGGCGACAGTGCCTTTCCGTACGTGGATGGCAGCGACCCGTACCTGGTCAACTTCGTGCAGATCAACGACTTTGCCGGCGCCGAAGAGCGCTCCTGGCAGGCGCGCTACGACTACGACTTCGCCAAGCTGGGCATTCCCGGCCTGAGTTTCATGAGCCGTTACCTCTCGGGTGACAATATCAAGCTCAGGAACGGCGACACCGGCAAGGAATGGGAACGCAACAGCGAGATCAAGTACGTGGTGCAAAGCGGTACGTTCAAGGATGTCGCCGTGCGCCTGCGCAATGCCACCTACCGTTCCAACTATTCAGCCCGTGATGCGGATGAAATGCGCCTGCTGGTCAGCTACAGCGTTGCGCTCTGGTAAGCCACTCATAACAACAAAGACGGAGATCACCATGACCCCTTCATTGCGTAAATTGGCCCTCGCCGCCGGCTGCATGCTGTTCGCCGGCCAACTGCTGGCCGCCGACGAACCCAAGCGCCCGGAATGCATCGCCCCGGCCTCCCCCGGCGGTGGTTTTGACCTGACCTGCAAACTGGCGCAAAGCGCGCTGGTCAACGAGAAACTGCTGAGCAAACCAATGCGCGTGACCTACATGCCGGGCGGCGTGGGCGCGGTGGCCTACAACGCCGTGGTGGCCCAGCGTCCTGCGGACGGCGGTACGCTCGTGGCCTGGTCCAGCGGTTCGCTGCTGAACCTGGCCCAGGGCAAGTTCGGGCGCTTCGATGAGAGCGCCGTACGTTGGCTGGCCGCCGTGGGTACCAGCTACGGTGCCATCGCGGTGAAAGCCGATTCGCCCTACAAGACCCTCGACGACCTGGTTAAAGCCCTGAAGAAAGATCCGGGCAGCGTGGTGATCGGTTCCGGCGGCACCGTCGGCAGCCAGGACTGGATGCAAACCGCGCTGATCGCCAAGGCCGCCGGGATCAACCCGCGCGAGCTGCGCTACGTGGCGCTCGAAGGCGGCGGTGAAATCGCCACCGCCCTGCTCGGCGGACATATCCAGGTCGGCAGTACCGACATCTCCGACTCCATGCCGCACATCCTCAGCGGTGACATGCGCCTGCTGGCGGTGTTCTCCGAGGAGCGCCTGGACGAGCCGGAAATGAAGAATATTCCGACCGCCAAAGAGCAAGGCTACGACATCGTCTGGCCGGTGGTGCGTGGCTTCTACCTCGGGCCAAAAGTCAGCGATGCCGACTACGCCTGGTGGAAGGAGGCCTTCGACAAACTGCTGGCCTCCGACGAGTTCGCCAAGCTGCGTGACCAGCGCGAGCTGTTCCCGTTCGCCATGACCGGCCCGGAGCTGGACACCTACGTGAAGAAACAGGTGGCTGACTACAAAGTGCTGGCCAAAGAGTTCGGCCTGATCCAGTAATCGCCCCTCTGTCGCGCGGCCATGCCTGGCGAACCCCAGGCATGGCCCAGGAGTTCAACATGCTCTTACAACGCATATTCGCCGCCGCGCTGCTGCTGGCCTGCGCCGGTCTGGCGCTGATGGCCTGGCCCTACCAGGCGTCGTTTTCCTACGAACCCGTAGGGCCCCGCGCCTACCCATTGCTGATGCTCGGGCTGATGAGCCTGGCGCTGATCTACATGCTGTTCCGCCCGCAACCCACCCAGCACACCGAAGAAGAACCGGCATTGGACCGCCAGACCCTGGTCAAGATCGGCATCTGCGTGGCGCTGTTGATCGTGTTTGCCGGCACCTTCGAGCCCCTGGGCTTCATCCTCAGCAGCATGCTGATCGGCATCCCCATGGCGCGCCTGTATGGCGGGCGCTGGGTGCCCAGCGTGGTGATCGTCAGCCTGATGGCCATCGGTCTTTATCTGCTGTTCGATAAGGCCATGGATGTTCCACTGCCCCTCGGCCTGCTCGACGTTCTGGAGAACTGATATGGATACTTTCGGCTATTTGGGCCAGGGCTTCGGCGTTGCACTGTCCCCCTACAACCTGGTGACCGCCCTGTGCGGCACCCTGATCGGCACCGTGGTCGGCCTGTTGCCGGGCCTGGGCCCGATCAACGGCGTGGCGCTGTTGATCCCCATCGCGTTCGCCCTGGGCCTGCCGCCGGAATCGGCGCTGATCCTGCTGGCGGCCGTGTACCTGGGCTGCGAATACGGCGGCCGTATCAGCTCGATCCTGCTGAACATCCCGGGCGAAGCCTCCACCGTGATGACCACCCTCGACGGCTACCCGATGGCCCGCAAAGGCCTGGCCGGCGTGGCGCTGTCGTTGTCCGCGTGGAGTTCGTTCATCGGCGCGTTTATCGCCACCTGCGGCATGGTGCTGTTCGCGCCGCTGCTGGCCAAATGGGCGATTGCCTTCGGCCCGGCGGAATATTTCGTGCTGATGGTGTTTGCGATTGTCTGCCTGGGCGGCATGGCCGGTGACAAACCGCTGAAAACCTTCGTGGCGGCGCTGATCGGCCTGTTCCTCTCGGCAGTGGGCATCGATGCCAACAGCGGCGTGTACCGGTTTACCGGCGATAACATCCACCTCACCGACGGCATCCAGTTTGTGGTGTTGGTGCTGGGCTTGTTCTCCATCAGTGAGATCCTGTTGCTGCTGGAAAAAACCCACCGAGGCCAGGAAGCAGTAAAGGCCACCGGACGGATGATGTTCAACCTGAAGGAAGCAGGTTCGGTGTTCGTGGTGAACATTCGTTGCGGCCTGCTCGGTTTCATCATGGGCGTGCTGCCCGGCGCGGGCGCGACCCTGGCCTCGGCCGTGGCGTACATGACCGAGAAACGCCTGGCCGGTGCCAGCGGCAAATTCGGCCAGGGCGACATGCGCGGCCTGGCGGCACCGGAAACCGCCATCGGCGCGTCCGCCTGCGGTGCCTTGGTGCCGATGCTGACCCTCGGCGTTCCCGGGTCGGGCACCACCGCCGTGATGATCGGCGCCCTGTCGCTGTACAACATCACCCCCGGCCCGCTGCTGTTCCAACAGCAACCGGACATCGTCTGGGGCCTGATCGCCTCGTTGTTTATCGCCAACATCATGCTGGTGATCCTCAACATCCCGATGATCCGCATCTTCACGCGCATCCTCGCCGTGCCGAACTGGGCGCTGGTGCCGGTGATCGCGATCATCACCGCGATCGGTGTGTACGCGGTGCACGCCACCACCTTCGACCTGTTCCTGATGGTCGGCATCGGCATCTTCGGCTACATCCTGCGCAAGCTGGACTTCCCGCTGTCGCCGGTGCTGCTGGGCTTTATCCTCGGCGGCCTGATGGAGCAGAACCTGCGCCGCGCGCTGTCGATTTCCAACGGTGACCTGCAGATTCTCTGGTCAAGCCCGATCACCTTCGGGGTGTGGGTACTGACCGCGTTGATGCTGGCGTTCCCGCTGGTGCGCATCTACCGCAAACGTGCCCTGCAGCGTCGTGCCGTGGCCGATGTCTGAGGTCACCTTTAAACATTGGTGGGGAACACCACTGGTCGGCCTGGCCGGCGGTTACCTGGCCAGCCTGGTCGGCTGGCCTTTGCCGTACATGGTCGGCTCCTTACTGGCGATCATCCTCGTGCGTTGCCTAACGCCCTGGCAGTTGGCGGAGATTCCCGGCGGGCGCAAATGCGGCCAATGGGTGGTGGGCATCGGCATCGGCCTGCACTTCACCCCCGTGGTAATCGAACAGGTAATGAGCCATTTCGGCCTGATTTTCTTCGGTGCGTTGGTCACCAGCCTGTCGAGCGTGGTCGGCGTGTGGTTGATGCGCCGCAGTGGCGAAGACCGCGCCACCGCGTTTTTCTCGAGCATGCCGGGCGGTTCCGGGGAGATGGTCAACCTCGGCTCGCGCAATGGCGCGGTACTCAGCCGTGTGGCGGCAGGGCAAAGCCTGCGTGTGCTGGTGGTGGTGCTGTGTGTGCCGGCGATCTTCAAGTATCTGTTGGGCGGCGGTGCGCCGCAGTTTCATCCGGCGCCGGTCAGTTGGGTGTGGCTGGCGCTGCTGTTTCCACTCGGTGCACTGGTGGCCTGGGGATGGCAGCGCTTGCGCCAGCCTAACCCGTGGTTGTTCGGCCCCTTGCTGGTCAGTGCGACGGCCAGCGTGGTGTGGGACCTGCATATCGGCCTGCCCGACGGCGGCAGCCAGATCGGCCAGTGGTTGATCGGCAGCGGGTTGGGCTGCCACTTCAATCGGCAGTTCTTTCGTCGAGCACCATCGTTCATGGGCCGCACCTTGATCGGCACGGCCTTGACCATGGCGCTGGCAACGTTGGCGGCGGTGGGCTTGAGCGCCCTCACCCACCTGGACCTGCGCTCGCTGACCCTGGGCATGATGCCCGGCGGGATTGCCGAGATGAGCCTTACGGCCGAGACCCTGCAACTGTCGGTGCCGTTGGTGACGGCGATGCAGGTGATGCGCTTGTTGTTTGTGCTGTTCCTGGCGGAGCCGTTGTTTCGGCATTGGAACCGTCAGCCGGAAAAAATCTAAACCTTCGGCACAGGTTGAACTGTGCCTGGCCTTAGAGCGGCGGCAACCGCCACTCAATCGGCGTTTCGCCGTTCTGCTCAAGAAACTTGTTGGTGCGGCTGAAATGCCCGCACCCCAGGAACCCGCGATACGCCGACAACGGCGACGGATGCACCGACGTCAGCACCAAATGCTTGGTGGCATCGACCAACTTCTGCTTGCCCTGGGCATGGGCGCCCCACAACAGGAACACCAGGTGCGGCTGGTGCTCGCTGACCACCTCGATAACGCGATCGGTAAAGAACTGCCAGCCCTTGCCCGCATGGGCATTGGCGTTGGCGCGTTCCACGGTCATGGTGGTGTTGAGCAGCAACACGCCCTGGTCGGCCCAGCTCTGCAGGCAGCCGTGGTTGGGGATGTCGATGTTCAGGTCGCGCTTGAGCTCTTTGTAGATATTGACCAGGGACGGCGGCGACGGCACGCCCGGTTGTACCGAGAAGCACAAACCGTGGGCCTGGCCGGGGCCGTGGTACGGGTCCTGGCCGAGGATCACCACCTTGACCTTGTCCAGCGGCGTTGAGTTAAGCGCATTGAAGATCAGCGGGCCGGGCGGGTAGATCTCTTTGCCGGCGGCATGTTCCTGGCGCAGGAACTCGCGCAACTGGCCCATGTAGGGCTTATCGAACTCATCACGCAGGGCGTGTTTCCAGCTGGGTTCGAGTTTGATACGGTCGCCTTCGGTCATAGTTGAAATGTCTTGTAGAAAAGAATGAGGCGAACCCTAGGAAAGCCGGCCCTGCTTGTCAATTGATCTGACACACCACCAGCACTTTCCCACGAAGCGATCATACTGATCCTTCACCTTCTCGATTGAGGTCACGATGAATCTGCACTTCGAAGAACTGACCGGCAGTGGCGGCGCCCGCGTCGGCATCGCCAGCCTCGACGCTGAAAAGTCCCTCAACGCCCTCTCTTTGCCGATGATCCTGGCCCTGACAGATCGCCTGGAGGCCTGGGCCAAAGACCCGGCCATCGTCTGCGTGCTGCTGCGTGGCAACGGGCCCAAGGCGTTTTGCGCCGGGGGCGAAGTGCGCAGCCTGGCCCAGGCCTGCCGCGAGCAGCCGGGTGAAGTGCCGGCCCTGGCCGCACAGTTTTTTGCCGCGGAATACCGCCTCGACTACCGCTTGCACACTTACCCTAAGCCGCTGATCTGCTGGGGCCACGGTTACGTGCTGGGCGGGGGCATGGGCCTGCTGCAAAGTGCGGCCATACGGATTGTCACGCCGAGCAGCCGCCTGGCCATGCCCGAGATCAGCATCGGCCTGTACCCGGACGTGGGCGCCAGTTGGTTCCTGTCGCGCCTGCCGGGCAAGCTGGGCTTATTCCTTGGCCTTACCGGCGCCCATATCAACGGCCGTGACGCCCTGGACCTGGGCCTGGCCGACCGTTTCCTGCGCGACGATCAACAAGACGAGTTGCTCGATGGCTTGCTGCAACTGAACTGGCAGGAGCAGACCGCGATACAGCTCAACAGCCTGTTCAAGGCCCTGGCCCAGGAAGCCGTGGCCCAGCAACCCGAGGCGCAATGGCTGCCGCGCCGGGCACAGATCGACGAATGGCTGGACGTCGGCGATGTGCGCAGCGCCTGGCGCGCCTTGAGCCCGCTGCGTGACCACGCGGACCCACTGTTCAATCGCGCCGGCAAGACATTGAGCGAAGGCTGCCCGCTGACCGCGCACCTGGTGTGGGAACAGATCCAGCGGGCCCGCCATCTGTCCCTGGCCGAGGTGTTCCAGATGGAATACACCCTGAGCCTGAACTGCTGCCGCCATCCGGAATTCAGCGAGGGGGTGCGCGCGCGGTTGATCGACAAGGACCAGAAGCCCCATTGGCATTGGCCGGACATCAATACGGTCCCGGACGCCGTGGTGCAGGCGCACTTCACCAAGGCGTGGGAAGGCCGGCACCCGCTGGCGGACTTGTCCGATTACTGAGGTTTTGCGCCCATGAAAAAGCGGCGCTTCATGCGCCGCTTGTCATACAGGCCGGTCAACGGTGACCGCCGCGGCCACCTCCACGGTCATGATCGCCACCGCGTCCATGCCCGCCATTGTTCCAACGATCCCCCCAGCCCTGGTTCGGGTAAGGCCGGTAACCGGCCCTTGGCCCTGACGGGTAATAGCGAGGCGCCGGCTGGTAATAACGCGGTGCCGAGTAGTAACGCGGTGCCGGAGCGTAGTAACGCGGCGACGGGTAGTAATCACGGCGATATTGATACGCCGTGCCGCCGCCATAGTAATAAGCCGGCGCCGGTGAGGTGTAGACCTCGGAACGGTAGTAGCTCTGGCCTCCATCGTAGTAGGGCACACAAGCGGAAAGGGTCAGACCGAGTAAAGCGCTGAGCAGCAGTCGTCGATACATGGCGGCCTCCTGGACCGCGGAAGAGCACCTCCAGCGACGCTGGGGGGCGGCATTCAGCTTTCACTGAATGACGAAATATCTGACATCAAAAAACGAAACTGGTGCGTTTTCGCAATAGTTTGAAACATGTGTGTAACCGTCATGAACAGGGCTTTTTTGTACGAACTGAAACTTTCCGGATTTGCATGATGTCATTACGACATCGCACAATGCCAGGGAGGCTCTAGCGCGAGCTTCCTCCCCTCATACCCGGATTCCAGTCATGAAGATTTCAACCAAACTGCTGCTCTCATTTGTATTGTGCGCGTTCATCACCCTCGTCGTGGGCGCCTTGGGTATCAAGGGCGTGACACGGCTGGCTTCGGCGCTTGAACTGACCTTCTCGAACAACCTGGTCTCGGTGAGCAATACCGCCGCCACCCTCAATGGCATGGTCGCCCACAACCGTGGCCTGTATCGCCTGGTGGATGCCAGCAATGGCGATGTGGCCCAGCAGGACCGCGAACGCGTGCGCCAGGACATCGCCAACGAACTCAAACGCAGCCAGACCGCCTACGCCATTTATCGCGCCACACCGTTGGAAGATGACGAACGGGCAGCCGGCGACAAGTTCGACCAGATCTGGCCCACCTACGTCAGTAACTCCGAACGCATCATCGCGATGCTCGATGCCGGCCAGCTTGAGCAAGCCCGTACGCAGCTCAACACCAGTAACAATGAACTGTTCCGCCAGGCACGTGAGCTGATTCGCGTGATGGTCGACTCCAATAACCGCCAGATCAAGGAAGGCGCCGCCGCCGCCGACGATCTGCGCAACAGTGCGATGACCTGGATGATTGCCGGCATCGTGCTGGCCTTCATCATTGCAATCATCATTGGCGTGCTGATCACGCGGCTCATCACCCGCCCCATCGCCCAGGCGGTGGAAGGCGCGCAGCGCATTGCCAAGGGTGACCTGACCCAAGCCATCGTTACCGAGCGTACCGACGAAGCCGGGCAACTGTTGATGGCGTTGTCGGATATGCAGGGCGGCCTGAAAAGCACCCTGGTGGAAATCGCCAACGCTTCCGACCAGCTCGCGTCAGCCGCCGAAGAGCTGAGCGCGGTCACCGACGAAAGCAGCCGCGGCCTGACCCGCCAGAACGACGAAATCCAGCAAGCCGCCACCGCCGTCAACCAGATGACCGCAGCGGTCGACGAAGTGGCGAGCAACGCCGTGTCGACCTCCGAGGCGTCGCGCCAGGCCACCGCCGAAGCCGAGGACGGTCGCCAGCAGGTGGAGCAGGCCGTGTCGGGCATGTCATCGATGGTGGTCGAGATCAACGATTCGACCCAATCGGTCGCCGACCTCGCCGACCAGGTGCGCGAAATCGGCAAGGTGATCGATGTGATCCGCGGCATTGCCGACCAGACCAACCTGCTGGCCCTCAATGCCGCCATCGAAGCTGCCCGAGCCGGTGAACAAGGCCGTGGTTTTGCCGTGGTGGCCGATGAGGTGCGCGCGCTGGCCCACCGCACCCAGACCTCCACGGTCGACATCGAGAAAATGATCGGTGAAGTCCAGGCCGGTGCCGATGGCGCCGTGGCCGCCATGAACAAAAGCCTGACCTGGGCCAACAACACCCAGACCCTGGCGCAAAACGCCGGCCAGGCGCTGGAGCGCATCACCGCCAGCGTGGCCAGCATCAACGAGCGCAACCTGGTGATCGCCTCGGCGTCCGAGGAACAGGCCCAGGTGGCCCGGGAGGTGGATCGCAACCTGCTCAACATCCAGGACCTGTCCACCCAGACCGCCGCCGGTGCGCACCAGACCAACGCCTCCAGCCAGGACCTGTCGCGCCTGGCCACCTCGTTCAATGTGCTGGTCAGCAAGTTCCAGCTGTAAGCGCCTCATAGCAGTGCGCCGACGCACCCGCGTGGCGCACACCGCCCTCTTCTACACCCTCCTCTCCCGCCCGCCCGGCTGAACCGCCGGGCATCGAAGCCACTTGGCACGACTCTCGCTTTATCTCTTGCGTGCAGGATTGATACAGGTTCGCGGCACCACAATTTGCAATGGCCGACTAGGGTTCCGGCTCGCCGAAAGCGAGTGGCTGGTCCGAGAGTTGGCGACCTCCAGTTGAGGTTACACGGCGGGATAAAAGCCCGGGAGACAAGCCACCGTTCACGGTGCCGCGTTGCTCCTGCTCGCCCTTGATCAACTGGAGAAGACCCATGCCCTCAATCCGTTTACCCGCCCTGCTCGCCGTCGTCTTTGCCGCCGTGCTGAGCGTCCAGGCCCAAGCCGCCCCCAAAAAACACTTCAGCGTGTGCTGGACGATCTACGCCGGCTGGATGCCGTGGGAGTACGCCGGCAGCCAAGGCATCCTCGACAAGTGGGCGAAGAAGTACGGCATCACCATCGACATGGTGCAGCTCAACGACTACGTCGAATCCATCAACCAATACACCGCCGGCCAGTTCGACGGCTGCACCATGACCAACATGGACGCCCTGACCATCCCCGCCGCCGGTGGCGTGGACAGCACCGCGCTGGTGGTCAGCGACTTCTCCAACGGCAACGACGGCGTGGTGATCAAGGGCACCGGCAAGACCGTGGCCGACCTCAAGGGCATGAACGTCAACCTGGTGGAACTCTCGGTGTCCCACTACCTGCTGGCCCGCGCGCTGGAGTCGGCGGACTTGACGGAAAAAGACCTGAAGGTGGTCAACACCTCCGATGCCGACATCGCGGCGGCGTTCAACACCGACCAGGTCCAGGCCGTCACCACCTGGAACCCGATGCTTTCGGAGATCAAGGCCAAGCCTGGGGTGAGCCAGGTGTTCGACTCGAGCAAAGTGCCCGGCGAAATCATGGACATGATGGTGGTCAACACCCAGGTCCTCAAAGACAACCCCAAGCTGGGCAAAGCCCTCACCGGCGCCTGGTTCGAAGTGGTCGCGCTGATGAGCGCCAAGGGCCCCGCCAGCACCGCAGCCCTCGAACATATGGCCAAGGCCTCCGGCACGGACCTTGCGGGCTTCCAGTCGCAACTGGACACTACCAAGCTGTTCGCCACGCCCCAGGAAGCCCTGGCCTTCGCCATCAGTCCACAGTTGCCCGCCACCATGGGCAAAGTCGCCGAGTTCTCGTTTAAACACGGCCTGCTGGGTGAAGGCGCCAAGGACGCCAGCGCCGTGGGCATGCGCTTCGCCAACGGTGTGACCAGTGGCGACAAGGCCAACCTCAAGCTGCAGTTCGACCCCAGCTACGTACAGATGGCCGCCGACGGCAAGCTGTAAGAGGACCCGGCCATGCGCCTGATCAACCGTCACCCGGACCGTTCCAGCCGCCTGTTGCTGGTGCTGCTGCCGTTCGCCCTGCTGCTGTTCGCCTACTTCGTGGGCTCGGCCGAGCGCCTGGCGGACAACCCCAACGACAAGCTGCTGCCCGGTGCCGGGCAAATGCTTGACGCGGTAAAGCGCCTGGCCTTCAACGCCGACACCCGCACCGGCGAATACGTGCTGTGGCAGGACAGCGCCGCCAGCCTGCGGCGCCTCGCCATCGGCCTGGGCATCAGCGCCCTCGCCGGCCTGTGCCTGGGGATCGCCGCCGGCACGCTGCCGCTGTTTGGCGCGCCGTTGTCACCGTTGCTGACGGTGCTGTCGATGGTGCCGCCGCTGGCGATCCTGCCGATCCTGTTCATCGTGTTCGGGCTGGGGGAATTGTCCAAGGTGATGCTGATCGTCATCGGCGTCACCCCGTGCCTGGCCCGAGACCTGGAACAGCGCGCGCGGGAAATTCCGGTCGAGCTGCTGGTGAAGGCGCAGACCCTCGGCGCCTCCACCTGGACCCTGATGCTGCGTGTGGTATTGCCGCAATTGCTGCCGCGTCTGTTGATCTCGCTGCGGTTGATGCTCGGCTCGGCGTGGTTGTTTTTGATCGCCGCCGAAGCCATCGCCTCCACCGACGGTTTGGGCTACCGGATCTTCCTGGTACGGCGCTACCTGGCGATGGACGTGATCCTGCCCTATGTGGTGTGGATCACCCTGCTCGCCTGGCTGATGGACTGGGGCCTCAAGGCCCTGACCCGGCGTGCGTTCCCCTGGTACGAAGGAGCGCGGGCATGAGTTTTATCAGCGTCAATAATGTGTGGCAGCGCTATGGCGATCAGGTGGTGCTCGAAGGTCTCAACCTGCAGGTCGCCGAGGGTGAATTCTGCACGCTGGTGGGCACGTCCGGCTGTGGCAAGTCGACTTTCCTGCGCCTGCTGCTGGGCCAGGAAAGCGCGAGCAAGGGCCAGATCCTGCTGGACGGCCAGGCCCTCGCCGCCGAGCCGGATGCCAGCCGTGGCGTGGTGTTCCAGCGCTACTCGGTGTTCCCACATCTGACTGTGCTCGACAACGTCGCCCTCGGCCTGGAACTGCCACGTTCTCGCCTGCTGGGCCGGCTGTTCGGTAAAGCCAAAAAGGACGCCCGGGAACAGGCTGCCGCGCTGTTGCACAAGGTCGGCCTCGGCCACGCCCTGGACAAGTACCCCGCGCAGCTCTCCGGCGGCATGCAACAACGCCTGGCCATCGCCCAGGCCCTGATCATGAAACCCCGCGTGTTGCTGCTGGACGAGCCCTTCGGCGCCCTCGACCCGGGCATTCGCAAGGACATGCACCAGCTGCTGCTGGCGCTGTGGCGCGAAACCCGGCTGACGGTGTTCATGGTCACCCATGACCTGAGCGAAGGCTTCAGCCTCGGCACGCGCCTGCTGGTGTTCGACAAGGTTCGCGTCGATCCCCACGCCCCCGGCGCCTACGGCGCGCGCATCACCTACGACATCCCTTTGAACAGCGAACGCCGCAAGGCGCTCGCCGCCGAACTTGGAGCCACGTCCAAATGACCGATTCCACCCAACTGTTCCCACCCTTTGCCGAAGAAATGCTGCCCGGCGGCGGCCACCGTTCGTTCGTGCTCAAGCGCGGCCAACTGCTGCGCCTGACCGACCTGCGCGGCGGCGCCAACGTCAGCCTGACCCTGCTCAACGCCAACGAAAAAACCGAGCGCCTGAACCTGCCCGACAGTCTCAAATGCCAACACACCGCCAAGCTCACCACCGGCCATTGCCTGTACTCGGACATGGGCCGCGTGCTGGCCGCGATCACCGCCGACACCTGCGGCTGGAGCGACAGCATCGGCGGCGTACTGTGCGCCGCCGAAGTCGCCGAGAAATACGGCCAGGGCCGCTACCAGGAACTGCGCAATGGCTTCTTCCGCAACGGCACCGACAACCTGTTGGTGGAGTTGGGCAAGTGGGGCCTGGGCCTGTCCGACCTGCTGATGACCCTCAACCTGTTCAGCAAAGTCACGGTGGACAGCGACGGAGGCCTGCACTTTGTACCGGGCCATTCCAAGGCCGGCGATTACATCGAGCTCTACGCGCCGATGGACACCCTGGTAGTGCTCACCGCGCTGCAACACCCCATGGACCCGAACCCGCAATACGCCCCGCAACCGCTGAAACTGAGCTGGATGAACGCCGACAAAAGCGTCGCCGAACACTGCCGCACCTCGCGCCCGGAAAACGAGCGCGGCTTTATCAACACCGACCGCCTGTTCGCCTGAGGAGCTGCCATGTCTATCGCACTGAAACAACCGGACGCGGCCGTTTACCGCGCAACCATCCCCGCCGGCGAACCGTGGCTGATGGAGGTCAAGGCCGGGCAGACCCTGCGCATCCTCGACCTGGAGGGCAACCAGGCCGTCGACACGTTGTTCTACAGCGTGAAAACCCCCCGTGAACGCTACGACGTGCAACGCACGTTGCGCCGGCAGAACAGCGTGTACCTGGGCACCGGCAGCGTGCTGTATTCCAACCTCGGCCAGCCGATGCTGACCATCGTCGATGACACCTGCGGACGCCACGACACCCTCGGCGGCGCCTGCGCCCAAGAGAGCAACACCGTGCGCTACGCCCTGGAAAAACGCTACATGCACAGCTGCCGCGACAACTACCTGCGCGCCTGTGCCCACGACGGCCGCCTGGGCAAAGGCGACATCGGGCCGAACATCAATTTCTTCATGAATGTGCCGGTGACGGCCGACGGCGGGCTGACCTTCGAAGACGGCATTTCCGCCCCCGGCAAGTACGTCGACCTGCGGGCGGAGATGGATGTGATCGTGCTGATCTCCAACTGCCCGCAGTTGAACAACCCATGCAACGCCTACAACCCCACCCCTGCGGAGCTGCTGGTATGGAACTGAAACTCAAGCGCCTGCGCCGTTGGCTGTTTGCCCTGTGCCAATCCCGAGCCGGGCAGTGCATCCGCAAACAATAGCGCGCCAATCTGGGATCCACACTGACTGCACCCACTGCGGACGACCGCAGTGCTCCCCCACTTTGCGGGACGGCCCGCAGGGTTTTGCCATGTTCGAAAAACTGTTGATCGCCAACCGTGGCGCCATCGCCTGCCGCATCCTGCGTACCTTGCGCGAGCTGCAGGTCAAGGGCATCGCCGTGTACGCCGAGGCCGATGCGGCGAGCCTGCATATCCAGCAAGCCGACGAGGCCTACAGCCTCGGTGAAGGCGCAGCGGCCAGTACGTACCTGGCGGTGGACAAAATCCTCGCCACCGCCAAGGCCTGTGGGGCCAAGGCGATCCATCCCGGCTACGGCTTCCTGTCGGAGAACGCCGAGTTTGCCGAAGCCTGTGAAAACGCCGGCATCGCCTTTGTCGGGCCGACGCCGCAACAGCTGCGGGTATTTGGCCTCAAGCACACCGCCCGCGCCCTGGCCAAGCAACACAAGATCCCGCTGCTGGAAGGCACCGAACTGCTCGACAGCCTCGCCTCTGCGTTGCTGGCCGCCGACGCCGTGGGCTACCCGGTGATGCTCAAAAGCACCGCCGGCGGTGGCGGTATCGGCATGCGCGTATGCCGCAGCAGCGTGGAGTTGAGCGAGTCCTTCGAGGCGGTCAAACGCCTGGGGCAGAACAATTTCAGCGATGCCGGCGTGTTTATCGAGAAGTACATCGAGCACGCGCGCCACCTGGAAGTGCAGGTGTTCGGCGACGGCGCCGGTGAAGTGATCGCCCTCGGCGTGCGCGACTGCTCGGTGCAACGGCGCAACCAGAAAGTCCTCGAAGAAACCCCGGCGCCGAACCTGCCCGAAGGCATGGCCGAGGCCCTGTGCGCCGCCGCCATCACCCTGGCCAAGGCCGTGAACTACCGCAGCGCCGGCACCGTGGAATTTATCTATGACAGTGCTGACGGGCGCTTCTACTTCCTCGAAGTGAACACGCGCTTGCAGGTGGAACACGGCGTCACCGAACAGGTATGGGGCGTGGACCTGGTGCGCTGGATGGTGCAACTGGCGGCCGGGGAAATGCCGCCGCTGAACACACTCGAGTTAACCCCCCGGGGCCACGCGATCCAGGCGCGCCTGTATGCCGAAGACCCGGGCCGCGATTTCCAGCCCAGCCCTGGCTTGCTGACCTGTGTGGATTTCCCGCTGGCCGAGGGCCTGCGAATCGACACTTGGGTGGAAGCCGGCTGCGAGATCCCGCCGTACTTCGACCCGATGATCGCCAAGCTCATCACCTGGGCGCCCACCCGCGAACAGGCGCGCCTGGATCTGCACCGGGCGTTGAGTGACAGTCGGTTGTACGGCGTGGAAACCAACCGCGATTACCTGTGCCAAATCCTGCTGGCTCCGCCCTTTGCCAATGGCCGGCCGTGGACGCGGTGCCTGGAAGGCCTGGTCTACGTGGCCGCCACGTTTGAAGTGATCAGCGCAGGCACGCAAACCAGTGTGCAGGACTATCCCGGCCGCCTCGGCTACTGGGCCGTGGGCGTGCCGCCGTCGGGGCCGATGGACAGCCGCGCGCTGCGCCTGGGCAATCGCCTGCTGGGCAACGAGGAGGGAGCAGCGGCGCTGGAAATCACCCTGAGCGGGCCGCTGCTGCGCTTCAATTGCGCGGCGGTGGTCGCCGTGACCGGCGCTGAAATCCCGCTGCGGTTGAATGATCAAGCCGTGCCAATGAACACCGCGTTGTTGATTGAGGCCGGGTCGGTCCTGAGCCTGGGCACCCTCGCCGGCGCCGGGGCGCGCAGTTACCTGTGCCTGCGTGGCGGGCTGCAAGTGCCGGACTATCTGGGCAGCAAAAGCACCTTCACCCTCGGCCAGTTTGGCGGGCATGGCGGGCGCGCCTTGCGGGCGGGCGATGTGTTGCATCTGTTGCCGTTGGAAGACCGGAACGCCGGGCAACAATCAGTCGCTGAACCGCTGCCGGAGGTCCGCACACTGCGGGTGATTTACGGCCCCCACGGCGCACCGGAATACTTCCTGCCGGCGTACATCGACACGTTCTTCGCCACGCAGTGGGAAGTGCATTTCAACTCCAGCCGCACCGGTGTTCGGCTGATCGGGCCCAAGCCATTGTGGGCGCGTACCGATGGCGGTGAAGCGGGGCTGCATCCATCGAACATCCATGACAACCCCTATGCCATCGGCGCGGTGGATTTCACCGGTGACATGCCGGTGATCCTGGGACCGGACGGGCCGAGCCTGGGCGGTTTCGTGTGCCCGGTCACGGTGATCGAGGCGGACCTTTGGCAACTCGGCCAGCTCAAGGCCGGTGACAAGGTTCGCTTTGAACCGGTGGACCTCAAGACCGCCCGCGACCTTGCCCTGAACTGGGATCAAAAGAATGCCGAAACCCTGTGGGAGCAGAGCTTGCTCGCGATGGGACCAACTCGGTCAGCCGCCCGCATCGAGCAATTGGCATCCCCCATCATCCTGGACATCGGCCACGCCGACACCCGCCTGGTCGCGCGCCTCGCCGGCGACACCCACCTGCTGCTGGAAATCGGCGCGCCGGAGCTGGACCTGGTGCTGCGCTTTCGCGCCCATGCCCTGATGCAGGCCCTGGAAACCCGAGCGCTGAAGGGCGTGATCGACCTGACGCCCGGGATCCGCTCGTTGCAGATCCACTACCAGCCGGAACAACTGCCCCTCGCCGACCTGATCGCACTGATCAGCCACGAGTGGACCGCCGTGTGCACCCGGCAAAACCTGCAGGTGCCCTCGCGCATCGTGCACCTGCCGCTGTCCTGGGACGACCCGGCGTGCCAGCTGGGCATCGAAAAATACATGACCACCGTGCGCAAGGACGCCCCGTGGTGCCCGAGCAACCTGGAGTTCATCCGTCGCATCAACGACCTGGCCAACCTCGATGAAGTGCGCCACACCGTGTTCGACGCCAGCTACCTGGTGATGGGCCTGGGCGACGTCTACCTCGGCGCGCCGGTGGCTACGCCGCTGGACCCGCGTCATCGCCTGGTGACCACCAAATACAACCCGGCCCGCACCTGGACCGCCGAAAATTCGGTGGGCATCGGCGGCGCGTATTTGTGCGTGTACGGCATGGAAGGGCCCGGCGGTTATCAGTTTGTCGGGCGCACCTTGCAGATGTGGAACCGCTATCGCGAAGTGGCGGCGTTTGACGGCAAGCCGTGGCTGCTGCGCTTCTTCGATCAGATTCGGTTCTATCCCGTGAGCGCGGATGAGCTGGTACGGATTCGTCGGGATTTCCCCCTGGGACGCTTCGAGCTGGATATCGAGGAGAGCACCCTGAACCTGGCGGATTACCAGGCATTTCTTGCGCGGGAAGCCTCGGGGATCAGTGCTTTTCGTGAACAACAGCAACAGGCGTTCAATGCCGAGCGTGAGCGCTGGATCGTCAGCGGCCAGGCGCATTTCGACAGCGAAGAGCTCGCGGCGCCAGCGGCGCAAGACACGCTGCTCAAGGCCAATGAATACAGCATCGACAGCCCTATCGCCGGCAACCTCTGGCAGGTGCCGGTGGCCGTGGGTGCGCGGGTTGCCGCCGGGGATGTGCTGGTGATTCTGGAGTCGATGAAAATGGAGATCCCGGTGCTGGCGCCCTTTGCCGGGGCGGTGCGGGAAATCCCGGTGCAGCCGGGCAGCGGCATTGGCGCCGGCCAACGGGTCGTGGTGCTGGAACGGGACTGACCGGCGCTGTATCGTGCAGGGACTTCCGAGGCCCTGCCACACCGACCATGACCACGCCAACCCTTTGCCCCGCCTGCGGGGCCCGCAACAATTGCACCCTGGCCGACCCACGCACCGCCGACCAGCCGTGCTGGTGCTACAGCGTCACCATCGACCCGGCGGTGCTTGAAGCGCTGCCCGATGCATTGCGCAACACAGCCTGCCTGTGCCCGCGCTGTGCTCAGGTGGATGAGCAGCTTCGCAATGCGCGTTGACCGTTTCCTCAGCAACCTGCCGCGTTTCAATCGCCAGCAAGTGCGCGTGTTGCTGGTGGAGCGGCGGGTGAAGGTGGATGGCGTGGCAGTCAGCGACCGTCATCATGAAGTGCGCGAATTCAGCCGCGTGTGCGTGGACGATGACGTACTGCAGGTGGGCAAAGCGGCGCGCTATTTCATGCTGCACAAACCCCAGGGCTGCGTCAGCGCGACCTCAGACCCGCAACACCCGACCGTCCTGGACCTGCTGGATGAGCCGGACAAAGACGAGCTGCATATCGCCGGCCGCCTGGATTTCAACACCACCGGCCTGATGCTGATCACCAACGACGGCCAGTGGTCGCGGCGCCTGACGCAACCGCAGACCAAGTTGCCCAAGGTCTATCGGGTAGAGACGGAGCAGGACATCGGCCCCGAATACGCGGCAACCTTTGCAGCGGGCCTTTATTTCGCCTTTGAAGACCTGACCACGCAACCGGCCGAGCTGGAGCTGCTGGGGCCACGCCTGGCCCGGCTGAGCATCATCGAAGGCCGCTATCACCAGGTGAAGCGCATGTTCGGGCACTTCAACAACAAAGTGATCGGCCTGCACCGTGAGCGAATGGGCCCATTGGGCTTGGATGCGGCCCTGGCGCCCGGCAAGTACCGGGCGCTGTCCGAGGAAGAAATCCGACAGGTCTGACGACCGTTCGGCCGGTGATGGCAAAAACCCATTTGCGCGACTTGCGGCATCCCCGGTCTACTGCTTGAATCAAACCGTCAGCCAAATTATGACTGGCGAGTCGCCTATAACCTCCAAGAAACACCTTGCCCCGCCCGCGCTTGATCTACGGGCCTCCCAGGCAAACAGCCCGCCCTAACAACAGCCGTCGGCCAGCCGTCATCGGACCGACATGGGCTCTCATCTTCCAGGCGTATGCCTACCTGTCATAAAGCTCGTGCAGAGTGATCTGCGCGCCCTACCCGCTTGCCAGGAGTCTTACGACATGAGGCCAGAAATCGCTGTGTTGGATATACAGGGTCAGTATCGGGTTTACACGGAGTTCTACCGCGCGGATGCTGCTGAAAAGACCATCATCCTGGTCAACGGCTCGCTGGCCACCACGGCCTCCTTCGCCCAAACCGTGAAAAGCCTGTACCCGCAATTCAATGTGGTTTTGTACGACCAGCCCTACGCCGGTCGCTCCAAAATCCATAACCGTCATGAGCAAATGCTGACGAAGGAAGTCGAAGGCCAGATCCTCCTGGAGCTTATCGACCACTTCGCCGCCGAGCACGTGCTGTCCTTCTCCTGGGGCGGCGCCGCCACCCTGGTGGCCCTCGCCCAGCGGCCACGGCGTGTGGAAAAGGCCGTGATCAGCTCGTTCTCGCCGGTGATCAACGCGCCGATGCGCGACTACCTCGAGCGTGGCGTCGACTACCTCGGCAACCTCGACCGCGACCGCGTCGGGCACTTGATCAACAGCACCATCGGCAAACACCTGCCGTCGCTGTTCAAGCGTTTCAACTACAAGCATGTGAGCAGCCTGGCCGAGCACGAATACGGGCAGATGCATTTTCACATCAGCCAGGTACTGCACAACGACCGCCTGTGCTACCTCAAGGCCGCGCGGCAGATCGATGTGCCGGTGCTGTTTTTGAACGGCGAATGGGACGAATACACCAGCGCCGAGGATGCCAGGCAGTTCGGGCAGTACGTGACGAAGAGCAGCTTCAGCACCATCCAGGCGACGGGGCACTTCCTGGATATGGAGCACAAGGCCGCCTGCCGGGACAGCCGGGACGCGGTGGTGGGCTTTTTGAAACCGGAACGGCAAGCCAGCCGATTGCGTTATCACCAGGGCCAGACGCAGCATGCATTCGCCATCTGAAATGAAGGCTTGCCGTGGCGAACGGACGTGCTCGCCACGGCAAGCTGCACAAATTCCGAAGAAAAACTTCAAATCCCGGCGCACATCTGGTACAAAGTCAGCCGCTCTGAGCGGGTGTCGTATAATGGCATTACTCCAGCTTCCCAAGCTGATAACGAGGGTTCGATTCCCTTCACCCGCTCCACTCAGACATAGATTCCACGCCGGCAGGATTTTGGCGGGGGATGCATAAAAAAACCGGTCCTTGGTGGCCGGTTTTTTTATGGGCTTTCCAGAATCAGCTTTATTGGGGAACGCCTCTACTTATTCTTCCTGCTCACCAGCAACTCAAGCCACCGCCCGGAATCCTTTGATCAGAGTTGCAGTGGACAATATTAGACGCCTAGGATTATTCGTTGACGCCACGAAACCCAACTTAGCCTGGTAATAACTTGCAGCTCTCTGATCTTTAGCATCCACGACTACAAACGCTACGCCCGATTGTTTGGACACCGTATAAACCCGCCTGAAGAAGTCGGACATGAGCCGCTGGCCAAGCCCCACGCCCTGCCTGCTTTTATCAATCGCCAAACGACTCAAAAGCACTGCCGGCATGGGGTATCCGGGCATCCGCTTTTTTTGGTCTTCACTCAGTTCGTCAACCGCAACAGATGCATTCGCCAAAGCATAGTAGCCGAGCAAAATGCCCCTTTCGATGTACATGAATGTTCGAGAAACGTTGCGCTTTTCGTCTTGCCCTGCGTGCTGGGCGATATAAGCGTTTAGCGCTGGGTGAACTTCACAATCGAAAGCAGAACGGTCAATAGACTTGTTAAAATTGACGGTAATGAAATCCATTGAGAGGCCTTAGCGCAAGGCGAGCAATTTTTGCAGAGCCTCTGTCGGCTCTGGTGGCGTATCCAACAGTTGGTGTGCGGTACCGGCATCAAGCACAGTGACGCCGTAAAGGTCCAAATCAAAAGCCATTTCTTCATGCGCGACAGAGCGTACAGCCAGCGCTGCTACAACTTTCTTGAGCTCTGCCAGCTCGCGTTCCACACTCGAAAGATGCGTAGCACGCATTGAACGAGTCTTAAGCCCACTGGTGCGACTGAACGCACTACTTGCCAGGCTTTTCGAGGCATGTCGCTCAACCACCGCGTCGGCGTCTGACAAAGCAGCCGACACCTTGTCGGCGGTCAGCTGCGTGCTTTTTGGTTGAACCGGTTTGTTCACGATGCATCCCTCTGTATTCGTGAATCCTAGCACATTGGACTTTACGCCTATCCTCAGGCCTTGCCTCTCGGACTTGCCCCGACTGAGTGAGATAGAACGCGATACGCCTCCATGTTCACTTCGAACGATTTCGTCCATCTGCCACAGACTTTGCGCCAAACGATCAAATAAGACTTTTTCCACCACTTCTCTCCCCTCTGGTGCTCTGTAAGGCCTGCTCAACCCATTCTCATTTGATCTATGGGGTAGCTTTTTTCGGGACACCAGCACACTCCAAATGCCCTGCATACAGCTGCGGTCAAGCGCGGATAGTCGCTGGCAAACCATAAGTACCTCGTCCAACACGCACAACACCGACGCTTCCGATGATTGCGTAGGCAATGCCCGAAATTTCAACATCCCTCGCGCACTCAAAAACATGTACAAACAATGAATTATGTACAAGTATCAGGCCCAAGCGTTGGCATCGCGCCTCGCACGCTCAAGGAGCCTGGTCATGACGCGTCTATGGGTTTCACTGTTGCTGGCATTGAGTGTGAGCAGCTGCGCCAACGTGGGTGTCGACCACTACGCCGACCAGCAACCGAAACTGGACCTGGAGCGCTTCTTCAGTAAACCGGTGAAAGCCTGGGGCATCTTCCAGAAGCGTTCGGGGGAAGTGGCCAAGCGCTTTGAGGTCGATATTGCCAGCCGGCGCGAGGGCAACGCGTTGATTCTGGATGAGCGTTTCTTGTACAGCGATGGCACGCGCCAGCAACGAGTGTGGACACTGACGCCGGACGGCCCAGGACGCTGGCGCGGACGAGCCGGGGATGTGGTGGGCGAGGCGATCGGCGAAGTGGCGGGTAATGCGCTGCGTTGGCGCTACCGGCTCAACCTGCCGGTGGATGGCTCGGTGTACGAAGTCAGCTTTGACGATTGGATGTACCTGATGGACGAGGACACCTTGATCAACCGCTCGAGCATGTCCAAGTTCGGTGTCGAGTGGGGTCAGGTCACACTGTTCTTTCGTCGCCAATGAGCCACGAGCGAGGGTCAATCATGAATATGCAAATGCTGGCCGAGCTGGCCGGGAAAGGCGAAATACGTGAGCTGGAGTTGCTGTCCCTGGAGGGTGGTTTCTATATCGCTCGCGTCAGGCTGGAGCACATCGAGGCGACGTTACTGGACGATCAGGGCAAGCCGATGCGCATCGGGTCCACCACGCATTTACGCGACCTGTTGCAGCGGGTTCCGCCGTTTCCTTGCGTACTGGTGCAACACTGCGTTCACGATGAAATGTGCGGTACGCGTGAAGGGCCTATCGGTGCGTTGCGCATTCCGTTTTCGCTGGCGGCGACACTGTAAATCCTGGCTCCCCTCCCCCGTGGTATGGGCGGCCTGGGAAGGCAAGCCGTTTACACCGTACGGGTGACCTACGCGGCTCGGTCCACGCGGTCCTGAACAGCCTCGACCAGCAGCAGGCCCAGTTCAATCATTTGCTGAATGGCCAGGGCCAGGTAGCGCTGTTGAGAGGGCAGGCTTTCGACGAACTCGTGGGTCATGGCACCTGCACCGGCGATGGTTTCGTAGGCGTTGGCGAGCAGCGCTTGAGTGTCGATTTCGGGGCGGACGCTGAACAGTTTTACGGATGGATTGCATGAGTCAGTACACATCTGTTGATCCTCGGTAAGGACCACCACCCACAGGGTAAGGGTGGCAGCTGTACGCAGGTTAGTAGACCGGGAAGTTCTTAGAACCGGCGCGCTCGAAAGCGCCCTGCATACAGCTACCGTCAAGCACGGGCACTAAAGTGCCTAACTCAACGAACAGCTACACGCCAAGAACTATATCGGGCTACTAAACCCGACCGCTGATGGGCAGCGGCTGACGAACCTTAAAGAGGCCGTCCAAGGCGCACAACTCGGACGAGTCTGATCGTTGTGTAGGCAATGCCGCAAGGTTCAGACTCATGCTCGAAGCGTGAAGAAATCGAAGCTTTTGGCAACAAATAGCCGTTGAAGAACGTTTGAATTCAACCTACCACTCACATCATTGTCCATGGCCCCAGCCCACCAGAAATGCATACGCAGGTTTGATCATGACTCAGCCATTGACCGCTTTCGATATTGTTGACCTGCTCGACAGCCAGGAAGCCATCCACGAATACCTTTCTCAGGTGATTGCAGAGGGTGATAAATCAGAGTTCCTAAGGGCTGTCGATTTTGCGGCCAAAGCCCGTGAGAAAATCCGGGCAGAACTGGCGATGGTTGAGTCCAGCCGAGAACCTCAGCCGTTCGACTCCGTGGCATTTAAGCAAAAAATTCCAAGTACCCGAGAGTGAGCCTTTTAAGCCTCAACCCCACTCCTCTGCACCACCCACGCCAACGGCAACGTCACACCCAACATCCCCGCCAACACCATCACCGCCACCGGCACGCCAAGCACATCCCCCACTGCACCAAACACCACCGGCGCCAGCGCGCCACCCCCAATCGTGCCGGTGTAGAACAGTGCAAACGCCTGCTCGCGCTTGCCCGCGCCGGCAAGGTCGGGCACGGCGCCGTACAGTACCGAGGAGGTGCCATTAAGCACCAGGCCCAAGAGCGGCAGCATCACCATCAACCCGCTGAGCGGCAGGTACACCGCCGCGACGATCAGCACTGCAGTGCTGGTTTCCGTGATCCACACGGTCTTCATCATGCCGATGCGTGCGCCGAGGTAGCCGCAGAACAGTTTGCCGAAGGCACCACCGATGAACAGCAAGGTGAGGGCGAGGCCGATGCCAGCAGTACCGGCGCCTTTGGCTTGCAGCAGGAACGGCAGGAAAGTGAGAAATCCCATGCGCACGGCGCTGTCGAGGGTGCCGGTGAGGATCAGCGCGCGCAGGCCCGTGGCGGAGCCGCTACCCCTGAGGGACTTGGCTGTTTTTGTGGCGGTGGATTCGGATGCTTGAGCAGGAATCAGCCACCACAACAGCCCCGCCGCCGCCAGGCCAAGCAGGCCCAGCAACGTGGCGCTGGCCCGCCAACTGATGACGGTGAGCAGCAGCCCGACCAGACCAGGAATCAAGGTTTTGCCGATATCGCCGGAGAAGTTGTACTGGGACAGCGCCTGCTTGATCCCACCGCCGTCCTCGTAGGCGTCGGTGATCATCGACGAGGCCAATGGGTGCTGGGTGCTGGCGCCCAGGCCGCCGAGCAGCAGCGCCACCAGCAACACGCTCAGCCCTGTAGCCTGCCCCACCAACAAGTAGGCAGTACCCGCCAGCGCCGTGCCGCCCACCAGCATCGGTGTGCGGCCCCAGCGTCTGGCGGCGCGGCTGGCCAGCAATTGGAACACGGCCATCACCCCGGAATAGGCACCACGCAGCAGGCCGATCTGGGCGTAGGACAAGGCGAACTGAGCCTGCCAGACAGGCAGCAAAACGTAGATCACATCAGTGAGCCCATCATGCACGGCATGGGCGCTGCAACCGGCGCACAAGGCGCGACGGCGCGTCGATGATTCGGGCGAAGGCACAGCGACTGTGTCGTTCATGGTGCAGGAATCAGCTCAGGTTTAAGAGGCTTCCAGCCGGTCAAGGCGATCAACAAGGTCAGCAGCTGGAAACCGATGATCAGCACCACGCAACCGGCCCAGCCCCAACGTTCCCAGATCAGCGCCGGGACAATGGCGCCACCACTGCCGCCCAGGTAATAACAGGTGAGATACACACCGACAGCGCCCGTCTTGTTATCGCCCGCGGTAGCGGTGATAAACCCATTGGCGGCCGCTTGGGCGAGGAACACACCGGTGGAACTGAACGCCAGGCCGACTACGATGCACCAGAGGGAGGGCATCAGGGTCAACGCCGAACCACTGACGCCCAGCACGGCGGCGACACCCAGCAGTTGGGCATGGGGCCGGGCTTTGCTGAGGCGTCCGGCGATGGGGATCACGATCAACGCCAACAGAAACACCATGTACAGCGTCCCCAACGCCGCAGGCCCGAGGTTGAACGGCGGCAGGCCCAAGTACAAACCTGCGTAGGTAAACGCCGCGACTTGCGAAAACAACACGCAGAAACCTACGGCGTATGCGGCCAACAGCGGCTGGCGAAATACACCTGACGAGGAGGCTTTAACCTGCACGGTCCGCGGACGGTTGGCCGGCAACAGAAACTGGATGAATCCGCCGACCATCAAGCTCAGCACCGCGAGCACTTCAAAGGCCTCACGCCAGCCCACATACTCGGTCATGACTCCGGTGACGAAGCGCCCGGCGAACCCGCCCAACACGGTGCCCGCGACGTAGAGACTCGTCACCTCCGTGACCGTGCCGCCGCTCCAGCGGTCGCCGATGTAGGCCACACTGGTGGCGAACAGCACCGGGATCAGCATGCCCTCGACAAAGCGCCACACCAGCACTTCGGCAAAGCTGTCGGCATAAGCGGTCATCAATGCCGGCACCGCCAGCAACACAGCGGCCACCGAGATCACCGTGCGTTGTGCAAAACGTCCGGTCAGGCGACTGACGAAAGGTGCCGTGATCGCCACCGCCAGGGTGGTGACGGTGATGCTCCAGCCCGCCTCCTTGGCACTGATATGAAAGTGCGCGGCAAACGTCTGGAGGATGCTTTGGGTCGCATAGAGGTTGAGAAACGCCGCGCAGCCACACAGGAACAGGGCAAGGCGGGCACAATGCAGGCGCGGTTTCATGAAACCTCTCGTTTTATTTTGAAAGGTCTTTATAGAATGGCCGGCGGGTCTTAAACCAATACCGAATTCCGACCGATTGATACCCAAGGATCAGGATGCTCGACCTACGCAAGCTGCGTTACTTTCTGACCGTCGCCGAAGAATTGCACTTCGGTCGCGCGGCCCTGCGCCTGCACCTCGCCCAGCCGCCTTTGACCCGGCATATTTCAGCGCTGGAGGCAGAGTTGGGTTTCAAGCTGTTCGATCGCACCAGCCGCACCGTGACCCTCACCGCACAGGGACGCTCGTTCTTGCCCTATGCACGTGGCGTGTTGGAACAGGTGGAGTTGGCTCAGGTGATTGCCGGGAAGTTGGCAGCAGGGACAGCGGGTCAACTGGCCTTGGGCTACGTCAGCTCGATTGCCCTGTCGGACCTGTTCAGCCAATCGATCCAGGCCTTCGCCCAACGCTTTCCCGATGTACAACTGACCCTGGTGGAATGCGCCTCCGGCAGTCTCGGTGCGCAAGTGGCCGATGGACGGCTGGATATTGGGTTGAGCCGGCTGTTGCCACAAAACGACGCAGTGCAAACGCTGTCGTTGGGCGAGGAACCCTTGGTGGCAGCGGTGTCGAGTGACAGCCCGTTGGCCTGCCAGGCCGACATCAGCCTGGCGCAGCTCAGTGCCTATCCTTTGATTCTGTTTCCAGCCGATTACGGCTCGGGGCTGAACCAGTCCATCGAGCAGCTTTACCGCCACCATGGCGTGCCCCTGCATGCCGGACCGACCGGACGGCAGATCACTTCGATCATTGCACTGGTGGCCGCCGGGCAAGGGGTGGCGCTGGTACCGGCCTGTACCCGGAGTTTGATGAACAAAGGCGTGACTTATCGGCCTTTGGTGGAGGCGGATGCGTGTGCGCAGTTGTTGGTGTTGACGCCGACCGAAAGACACAGTGTGTTGATTGACGCGTTTCTTGCCGTTATAGGAGAGGCATTACACATCCGGCAATGACCCGAAAAACCTCGCAATACCTCCCCACAGCGCCGATCCCACTGGCTTTTACACTGCATTCACCACCTGCCGAAATACCGGCCATCGAAGACTGGTAGGTAGAGTGTTGATAATTTATTTTCAGTGGTTATAGTCACCACCAACACACACCACAAGGAGGTGCTGTGGATAGCCGATACTTGATAGGTCACATCGTCGCAGACGGCTGGTACCTGGTGCGCATCAGAGGCAGTCATCACCACTTCAAGCACCCGACGAAGCCTGGCTTGGTGACGATCCCCCATCCAAAGAAAGACCTGTTGGACAAGACCGCCAAGAGCATTTTGAAACAAACTCTGTTGAGTTAATCGTCCCTGGAGGACAACGAACATGCTGTACCCCATCGCAATTTCAACCGGTGACCACGATCACGCCTGGGGCGTGGAAGTCCCGGATATTCCCGGTTGCTACTCTGCCGGCGACGACCTGGACGACGCCATGGCCATGGCGCGCGAAGCCATCGAAGGGCACTTCGAAATCCTCGCGGAAGACGGCGCGCCGATCCCGAGCGCCCAGAAGGTCACCGTGCATGCCGCCAACCCTCAGTACGCCGGCTGCACTTGGGCGGTTGTAGACATCGATGTCACCAAGTACCTGGGCAAGGCGCAAAAACTCAACATCACGTTGCCGGGCTACCTGCTCAACCGCATCGATGAATACGTACTGCACCACCCGGAGGAAAAAAGCCGCTCCGGCTTCCTCGCGTCGGCGGCGCTCAAGGTGCTGCAACAGGATCGGTAGCTGCAACGGGAGCAAAGTCTGAATGCGGCACTGCATCCATAGCGTGATGATGTCGCTTCATTGAGCTTGCGGCCCCAGGGTTATTGCCATGATTGAACCCAAACAACCCACATCCACACCTGTTCTGCGCCAAGTACTCGGCTGGGTGCTGGTGTTGCCACTGCTGGTCGCGCTGGTGCGACTTCCGTACCCCTTGGGGCTGGGGCTGGCGCTCGGATCCATCGCCGCATCCGTCTACGGCGTAGTGTTTGCCAGGCGCCATGCCAGCCGAGGCGTCACCGCATTCGCTGCAATCGTCACGCTGTTCAATCTGATTTCCCTGGTCGCCATCGGGGAGGCCTCAGTCATCATGGGGCTCTACAGGATTTCCTGGTTCTACTGGTACCCGTACTATTCCAACTGGGTTTACTGGAATGTCCAGGGCCAGTGAGAATTCCACCGCAAGAAACGTAGTGTTCAGTCCGGCGGATGGCAATACCGTAGGCCTGTAGCGTTTAACAACTGCCCCTCGAGGAGCCCGCTCATGTCTTACGAATACAAGCTCATGCCCTCCCCTGTCGGTGAGCTCACCCTGGTGGCGCGCGATGGCAAGCTCAGTGCCATCCTGTGGGAAGTCGAGCGCGCCAACCGTGTGCGCCTGGGTCAATTGCACGAAGCCAACGACAGCCCGGTGCTGTTGGAAACCGAGCGCCAGTTGAAGGAGTACTTTGCGGGGACTCGCCACACATTCGACCTGGAACTGGATTTCACCGGTACCGCCTTTCAGAAGCAGGTCTGGCAGGCGCTGCTGACTATTCCTTTTGGCGAAACCCGCAGCTACAGCCAGATCGCCCGGCAAATTGGCAACCCGAAAGCCGTACGAGCCGTGGGCGCCGCCAATGGGCGTAATCCCATCTCGATCATTGCGCCGTGCCATCGAGTGATTGGTGCCTCGGGCACCTTGACCGGGTTTGCCGGAGGACTCGACGCCAAGCAGTATCTGTTGACGCTTGAGGACTGCAGCCAGGTGAAAATGAGCTTCTGATCAGGCAATTGCAACCGGCCCTCGAGTAAAAGCCTGGTAATCGAATAAGCCTTCGAAACCCAGCTTGCGATACAGCGAGATCCCCTCCATCGTCGCTTCAAGAAAACAGCGCCGGGCCCCCAGGCTTGCAGCGTGAAGCAGGGCGGCTTGAAGCAATCGCGTGCCATAACCTCTTGCGCGAAAATCCACGAGCGTGCCGAAATCGCTAAGCCGTGCCTCTCCATTCCACATGGATAAAGTCAACGAACACCTCACCTGCCCCTCGGTGGAAAGGATGAAGTGGTAAAGCGATTGGCCCGTTTCAAGGGCCCGCTGGTGCCGGGCCTGATAACGTGCAACACCCTCGGGCGCCATCGAAAACGCATTGCCAAGGGGAACTGCCCAGTGGGCCAGGTTCCGAGTCAAGCTGATCTGCACCGAGCGGTCATCCGTAGATAAAACAAAACCCGACAGATCGAGGACCATCGCAGTGGTCTTTTCGGCAGGCTGAAAGCCCAGCCCGATGAGGGCCTCGGCTACCGCACCGACCTTTTCCTCATGAATCACGACGCGCGTATCCAGGAAAATACGACGAAGCAGGTCCAGGGGCGCTGTCATAGCCCCCCCCAGCGGGGCACTGCCGACCCGGATAAACAACAGGTTCCACGGGTCGAAATATTCGCCGGTAAAGTAAGCGTTGATACAGGCGTTGTAGCGGCGATGCAGCGAGCACGTCGCGGCGAAATAATGATCTTCGGTCTGGTGATAAAGCGTAGGCAGGTCGCAGGCGGTATCAGCGTGCATGGGAATTTCCGCATAAAAACCCAGTCTTGCGCCTATCGCTGCAGAGCGCCGTAGGCTCACTCCTAAGAACCGTGCAGAAAACGCACGATGTTGCTCACACCCTAAGTTGTAAAAAGAAATTTCAGAGCGTGCCTGCGGTCAGTATTTTCATCACTCACCTTTAAGGAAAACGGTCATGAAATTCTCTGCAGTCTCACAATCCCTGTCCCGTTGGGCAGGCAGTGCCCGGACGTTCTATGCGGCGGTCGCGTTGATTTTCCTGTGGAGCTTGAGCGGTCCGTACTTCCACTACAACGACACCTGGCAGTTGATCATCAACACCTCGACCACCATCATCACCTTCCTGATGGTGTTCCTGATCCAGAACACCCAAAACCGCGATAACGACATCCTGCACATCAAGATCGATGAACTGCTGCGGGTCTCCAAGGATGCGCAGAACGCCGTGCTGAGCCTGGACGGCCTGGACCGCAAGGAACTGGAAAAACTGCGCCAGGAATACCGCAGCATCGGCAACACCGGCACCGTCAGCCTGAACAGCAGCTGTGGCCACGCGGCCGACGATGCGGCCCCGAACAAGACCGATCTGAACCAGGCATAAAAAAACGGCGGTTGGACATGATCCAACCGCCGTTTTTTATATCAAGCGAAAGGCTCAACCGTCGCCTTGATGGCCCTTACCGTAGGTCGAGGCCAGGGCTCGGGCCTTTTGCAGACGTTCTTCCAGCTTGGGCAGCGTCTCATCCACCAGTGCCTTGATTTCCGGCACATCCGAGGCCGCCCCTTCGCGCTTGAACAGGGCAATGGCGTCTTCGTTTTCCTTCACTTGCTGCGCGGTGTAGGCCGCGTCGAAGGAGTCGCCGTCCTTGAGTTCGGGCATCAGGGTTTCGGCCTTGTCGACGATCTTCTCCCGTGGGGCCACGGGCAGGTCGAGCTTCTTGGCGATCGCCGCCAAATGCTGGTTGGCCAGGGTGCGCTCGTTGATCACCTCGATGGTGTAGTCCTTGATTTCCTGGGACGAGGTCTTGGCGTGGGCCATGCGACTGGTTTCGATATCGGCCATGCCTTTGGCCGAAGCCTGCTCGATGAATTCAGCAGGCGACTGGGCGAAAGCATTGCTGGCGCCGAGGCCCAGCAGCATCGCGAAACTGGCGGTGCGTAACCGGATAGCCATGCGGCTCATGATGGGTTCCTCCAGGGCAAAAATAAGTGCGGGGAAAGACACCTCGCCCTGAATTCGAATTTTCAGGGCGGCAAAGGTTTAGAAAAAACTTGCCCGTGCGACGAACGGTCGTGCCCAGTCAGGCCGGTTTGCTGCCGAACAGGCCTGGCAGCGCATGGGCCAGGGCATTGATGGCGAAGCCGATAAACATCACGCCGCAAAGCCTGGTGATGAGGATTTCGTGGCGCTGATACACCGTGCGCACCCGCTGGGCACCGACCACGCCGATCAGGATCGCGTAGGCCAACAGGCCACCGACGAAGCTCAGGAAGATCAACGCCGGCAGCATCGACCAGGTCAGCAATTCGGCGCGGCTGGACAGCAATGCAGTAAATGTCGCCACGGCCACCGGATACGCCTTGGGGTTGGTCAAGCCGAACAGGATGCCGTGCCAGAACGGATGCCGCGCCGCGCCCTGGGGGGCTTCACTGCTGCGACGCTGGGTACGAATCGCGCGCCAGCCGAGCCAGAACAGGTACAGCCCACTGAGCACGCCGAGCACATCGAACGCGCTGCTGCCGACTTCCCGCGCGCCCACAATCGCGATCAGCGCCGTACTGCACCACAGCACATCGCCGAGCAAGTGCCCGCACAGAAACCCCGCCCCGGCACGACGCCCCCGGGCGGCGCCGATGCCAAACACCGCCAATACGCCGGGGCCAGGCGTAATACCGTAGATAAAACCCGAAGCGAGGACGGCGAGCAGCAAGGAGGGGGTCATGGGCGCGACTCTGACAAAACGTAGGAAGGTGGACGGATTCTGCACGTTCCTGCGCTATGGGTAAAACCGCATTCCCGCATAGGGATTGTCGCGGCAAGCCAACAGACGCGAAGCCAGGTCGCCGACATGGGCTTCGAGCTTATGGCCGTCGGGATCAAGGAAATAGAACGAGGCACCTTCGCTGCGATTGTCGCGCCACGCTTGCACCTTGGCGGCGCGCAGACGCGAGACCAGCGCAGCGAAATCACTCGCAGCGACAGTGAACCCATAGTGGGTGTAATCGGCCGACGGCTTCGAGTCGCGCAGCGGATCAAGGGACAGGCATAGCCATAGGCCCGGCAATGACAAATAGGCGCCGGTGTCCCAGGTGGCTTCGAGCTTGAGTTGCAACAACTCATGGTAAAAGGTGACGCTGCGACTCACGTCGGTGACGGCCAGGGTCAAGTGGTTGAAGCCTGAGAACATGTTTTTTCCTGTTATCTGCGGCCTTCGGACAACATACCCTGCACCTGCCCAATCAACCACTGCAACCCCGAATCCCCGCCCCGTCGCGCATGCCACGCCAGTTCAAAGGTAAACGACGGAATATGAAACGGCGGCGCCACGGCGACCAGATGCGGGTGATCAATATTCAGCAAGCCTCGCGACGATACGGTGAGAATCAAGTCCGTGCCCTCGATCAACTGCGGCGCCACGCCCCAGTGCGGCAGGCTGATCGCCACATGCCGTCGCTCGCGAATCGCGGTCAGTGCCCGCTCGATTTCCGGCGCGCCGCTGCCGCGCATTTCCAACAGTACGTGGGGGCGCGACAGGTAGGAGGGCAGGTCGAGCGCACCGCCCTGCGGCAGGCTGTTGCGGTCCAGCAGGCAGGTGTAATGCTCTTCGAATAACGCTGCGGTGCGCAGCTCGGCGGGCATGTCGGGGAAGACGCCGGCAGCCAGGTCGATATCACCATTGAGCACGCCCTCCACCATGCCTTCGCGGCTGGCCTGGATGATTTGCAGGTCGATACCGGACGCTTCACGTCGCAGGACGCGGACCAGACCCGGTAGGAAAATCGCCGCACTGTAGTCCGACATCGCCACACGAAACCGGCGCTTGGCCGATGCCGGGTCAAAGCGATTCGGCGCCAGCAACGCCTGGACCTGGGCCAGGGCTTCGGCCAATGGCGCCGCCAACTCCAGGGCGCGGGCCGTGGGCACTAACATGCCGCCCTGGCGTACCAGCAACGGGTCACCCAATAAATCGCGCAAGCGCGCCAGCGCGTGGCTCACTGCCGGCTGGCTGAGGTGCAAACGCTCGGCGGCGCGGGTGACGTGTTGCTCACTGAGCAAGGCGTCAAGGACCACCAACAGGTTAAGGTCGACGCGGCGCAGATCATTCATCAGTTGCATGCTCGGCATAAGAACTTGGAATTTAAATTTGCGTGACGAATAGCCTAGAGTCCAGCAAAACCTCTGGGAGATTCGCCATGACGACGTTGCATTGGGCCGGTTTGTTGCTATTGGCGGTGATCGCCGGGGCGATGGTGCCGTTTCAAAGTGCGATCAACGCCAGCCTCGGACGCAGCCTTGGGCACCCGCTGTGGGCCACCCTGGCGTCGCTGCTGGTAAGCATCCTCGTGCTGCTGCCGGTGATCGTGGCGCTGCGCCTGCCGCTGCCCGGCCTCGCATTTATCACCAAGGCGCCGCTGTGGATGTGGGCCGGGGGCGCGTTTGGCGTGTGCTTTATCGCGCTGGCGTTGACGCTGCTGCCCAAGCTGGGCGCGTCGGGGTTTATCGCCCTGGCCATGGCCGGGCAGATTCTCGCGTCGCTGCTGCTGGATCACTTCGGCCTGTTTGGCTTGGCGGAGCGCCCACTGACAACGCCCCGAATCCTTGGCGCGTTGTTGTTGATGGGCGGCGTGGCGTTGATTCAGTTCAGCGCCACACCGGCCCACGCGCTGACAACCGCCGGCTGATCAGGCCTTGTCGAGGGTGCGCAGCTTTTGCGGCAGGCCCCACAGCAGCAGCGCCGCCGCCAACAGCGCGCACACGCCGATCACATAGAGTGCCGGGGTGGTGCTGCCGGTAAGGTCCTTGATCCGCCCCACCATCACCGGGCTGACAATCCCACCGAACTGCCCGAGGGTATTGATCACCGCAATCCCGCCCGCCGCGCCTGCGCCGGCACCGGCCAGCAACTTGGGTGGCAGGGTCCAGAAGGTCGGGATCGACGCGATGATGCCGGCGCCCAACATGCCCAGGGCGATGATCAGGAAGGTGGTGTGGTCGGCAAAGATCCCCGCACTGAAGAAGCCCACCGCGCCCAGCACCACCAAGCCGCAGACAAACTTGCGGCGCTCGCCGGTCGCGTCCGACAGCCGCCCGATCACCACCATGCTGATCGCGCCGCACACATAGGGAATCGCGGTGAGCAGGCCGATCATCACCGGGCTTTGGGTGCCGGCGCTGCGGATCAGCTGCGGCGCCCAGAAGTTGAGGCCGTAAGACGCCACCTGGATCAGGAAGTAGATAAACCCGAGCATCAGGAAGCCGGGAATGCGGATCGCCGACAACAGTGAGCCGCCATGTGTGTTCGGCTCATGCCGGGCAATGCGGCTCGACAGCAGGGTCTTCTCCGCCGGCGTCAGCCAGTGCGCATCTTCGATACGGTCCTTGAGCAGGGTCAGCACCAGCAAGCCCAAGCCGATGCAGGGCAAGCCGCCGAGCAGGAACAGCCAGTGCCAGCCGCGCATCTGCAGCACGCCGTCGAGGTGTTCCAGCACCAGGCCGGAGAACGGCGCACCTACCAGGCCGGCAAAGGCGGACGCCAGGAACAGCATCGAGGTAATGCGCCCGCGGAAGTGCTGCGGGAACCACAACGTCAGGTAATACAGCACACCGGGCGCGAAGCCCGCCTCCATCGCACCGATGATGAAACGCAGGCCATAGAACTGCCATTCGGCGGTGACAAACACCATGGCCGCCGTGGCCAGGCCCCACGACATCATGATCCGCGCAATCCAGCGCCGCGCGCCGACCTTGTACAGCATCATGTTGCTCGGCACTTCAAAGATCACATACCCCACCACGAACAACCCGGCGCCCAGGCCGTAGGCGGTGTCGCTCAGGCTGAGGTCGGCCTGCAGCTGGAACTTGGCAAAGCTGATGTTGATGCGGTCAAAAAACGCGAACAGGTAGCACACCATGATCAGCGGCATCAGGCGCCAGGCGACCTTGCTGACCAGGGCTTTTTCGGCATCGATTTCAGCGGCCGGGCGCGCGCCGGCCTCCAACGTATTAGTGCTCATGGTTTCTCTCCAGCGGACTGCTCACAGGCGTCCGATTGTTTTTGTTGTCTGGTATGGCGTTACAAGGCGGCGATGTAGTCCGGCGGCGGATGCAGGTCGCAATTGCGCCCGGCCTTGGCCACCTGGCCAGGCAATTCATGGCCCAGCAAGACCGGCAAGCGGCGGGACAGGTTCAGCAGGTGCGGCAGGTCGACTCCGGTGTGAATGCCCACCTCTTCACACAGGTTGACCAGGTCTTCGGTGCAGATATTGCCCGACGCCCCCGGCGCAAACGGGCACCCACCCAGGCCACCCAACGCCGCGTCAAAACGCCGTGCCCCGGCTTCGTAGGCGGCCAGCACATTGCACAGGCCCAGGCCGCGGGTGTTATGGAAATGCAGGGTCAGGTCGCTGGCCGGCACGTGTTGCAACACGCGCTTGACCAGGCGTTCCACCTGGCGCGGGTTGGCCATGCCGGTGGTGTCGGCAAGGCTGATGCCCTGGATGCCGAGTTGCAGATAGGCCTCGACCAGTTGCAGCACGCGGTCTTCATCGATCCTGCCTTCGAACGGGCAGCCAAAGGTGGTGGCGATGCTGCCGTTGAGGCGTACCGGGTGCCCGGCGGCAAAGCTGACGATCTCGCCGAATGCCGCCAACGACGCCTCGCACCGCATGCGCATATTCGCCAGGTTGTGGGTCTGGCTGGCCGACATCACCAGGTTCAGTTCATCGGCGCGCGACTCGACGGCGCGCTGGGCGCCCTTGAGGTTAGGGATCAGCGCAACGTAGATCACCCCGGCTTTGCGCGCAATGCCCTGGAACACGTGTTCGCCATCGCGCAATGCAGGGATGGCCTTGGGCGACACGAAGGAACCGGCTTCGATCCGCGAAAAACCGGCCAGGGAAAGCTGGTCGATCAGGGCGATCTTGTCAGCGGTCTCGACCCAGGTCGGCTCGATTTGCAGGCCATCGCGCGGGGACACTTCCTGCACGATCAGCGAGTCGGAATAGTCAGTGATCATTGCACCACTCCCGAGGTTTTCAGGCGTTGGATGTCGGCAACCGTAAGGCCCAGGCTGCCGAGGATGTCATCGGTGTGCTGGCCCAGGCTCGGGCCCTGCCAGTTCACGGCGCCGGGGGTTTCCGAGAGCTTGGGTACGATGCCGGGCATCTTCACCGACACACCGCCCGGCAGTTCGGCATTGAGCAACATGTCGCGCGCCTGGTAGTGCGGGTCGCTGACGATATCGGCCACGGAGTAGATGCGCCCGGCCGGCACTTCGGCGGCTTCCAGGGCGCTGAGCACCTGCTCGATAGGCAGGCTGCTGGTCCAGTGGGTGATGGCGGCATCGAGCAAAGCGCTTTTCGCCGCACGGCCATCGTTGTGGGCGAATTCGGCGGCTTCGGCCAGGTCGGCACGGCCGATGGTGGTCATCAGGCGCTTGTAGATCGGGTCGCTGTTACCGGCGATCACCACATAGGCACCGTCGGCGGTCAGGTAGGTATTCGAAGGTGCGATACCGGGCAAGGCACCGCCGCTGCGCTCACGCACGTGGCCGAGCATGTCGTATTCGGGCACCAGGCTTTCCATCAGGTTGAACACGCTTTCCGCCAGGGACACATCGACAACCTGCCCGTCGCCCTGGCCCGTCTTGACCCGCAGCAACGCCATCAGCGCACCGATCACACCATGCAACGACGCCAGGGAATCGCCGAGGCTGACGCCGACCCGCGCCGGGGGCGAGTCGGGGTTGCCGGTGGTGTAGCGAATCCCGCCCATGGCTTCGCCGATGGCACCGAAACCAGGGCGGTCGCGGTACGGGCCGGTCTGGCCGTAGCCGGAGATACGCACCAGGGTCAGCTTGGGGTTGAGCGCATGCAGTACGTCCCAGCCCAGGCCGAGTTTTTCCAGGCCACCGGGGCGCAGGTTTTCGATCAGCACATCGGCGTCGCCGAGCAGCTGCTTGATCAGGTCCAGGCCTTCAGCGGACTTGAGGTCCAGGGCCAGGGATTTCTTGTTGCGCGATTGCAGGTACCACCACAGCGAGGTGCCTTCATGCAGCTTTCGCCATTTACGAAGTGGATCGCCCTGCCCCAGGGCTTCGATCTTGATCACCTCGGCACCGAACTCGGCCATCAGCCGGGCGGCGAACGGCGCGGCAATCAGCGTGCCGATCTCGATCACCTTGATACCGCTCAAGGGAGCCGTCATGGGGTGTACCTCTTATTCTTGGAATGTGCAGCCAAGGCTAGAGGACAGGGACAGGAAAAATCCAACCGTCAGTTGGCAAGGAGCGTTCGCTGAATGCGAACGCTCAGGTAATCGAACAACAGCCGGCTCACGGGTGACAACTGCGCCTCATCGCGCACCACCAGGATCAAACTGCGGTCCGACCAGGCATCGGTCAGCGGCACGGCATGCAGGCCCAGGGCACGGCCAAACAACTCATAGGCCTTCAGCGGCAGGATGCCGATGCCCATGTTCGCCTGGACCATCCGGCACATCGCATCAAAGCCCGGCACATGAATACGCAGGCGCAGTGTCTTGCCGGCCTCGCGCGCGGCGGCGTGGGTGCGCATGTTGATCGAGCTGGCGGCGTGCAGGCCCACGTAGTCACTGTCCAGGGTCTCGGCGAAGGCCAGGCTTTCGCGCGGCGCCAAGGGGTGATCCGCCGGCATCAACACCACCAGTTTGTCGTGGCGATAGGTCACGCTGGGCAGGCCCTTGGTGTCGGTATCACTGGAGCAGATCCCCAGGTCCGCCACCCCATCCAGCACACCTTGCACCACGCCGTTGCTGGGGCGTTCTTCGAGGTCGGTTTTCACTTCGGGATGCAGCCTGGAAAAATCCCGCAAGTCTTCCGGAAGAAACTGAATAATCGCCGAGAGATTGGCCAGCATCCGCACGTAACCGCGCACGCCATGGCTATGCTCGCCAAGCTCCAGGCCCATTTTTTCCACGTTGAACAGCATCTGCCGGGCATGGTGCAGCAGGGTTTCGCCGGCGGCGGTGAGGTCCATGCCCTTGGCCCGTCGCACGAACAGGCTCACCCCCAGCACCTGCTCCAGCTCCATCAAACGCTTGCTGGCTGCCGACACGGCGATGGCTTCGCGGGCGGCGGCACGGGTCAGGGTGCCCTCTTCGAACACCGCGACGAACAGCTGCAGGGTGATCAAGTCAAGGCGACGCACCAGGCTCTTGTGCAACATCAGGCGCGCTCGGACGCCAGGCGATTGATCTCGGCCTGTTCCACCACCGGTTGCGGCGCGCCATGGCGCACCGCCGCGAGCATCGCCCGGCCAACGGTCTCGGTGCTCACCACCCAGCCCGGCTTGACCCGACGCACCAACGACAGTACGGGCCCGAGTACGGAATAGAAGGCTTGATAGAACGGCGTCTTCGAGCGCACACCGTGCAGCGGCTGAATGATCCCCGGCCGGAACAGGAACACCGCCTTGAACGGCAGGCGCAGCAGGGCATTCTCGGTCTTGCCCTTGACCCGCGCCCACATCGACTTGCCCACCTCGGAGCTGTCGGTACCGGCGCCGGACACGTAGATAAACGTCATTTGCGGATTAAGCCGCGCCAGGGTGCTGGCGGCGACGAGGGTCAGGTCATAAGTGAGGTGGGTGTACTTGGTTTCATTCAGGCCGGCAGACGACACGCCGAGGCAGAAGAAACACGCGTCAAACCCTTGCAGCAGGTTTTCCAGGGGTTGGAAATCCAGCATGTCGCTGTGCAATACCTGATGCAACTTGCCGTGTTCCCGGGTCAGGGGCGTGCGGCCGACGGCGACGACTTCCTGTACGTCAGCGGCCAGCAGGCACTCGCGCAGGACGCCCTGGCCGACCATGCCGGTGGCACCGAATAACAGAACTCTCATCAAGTACTCCCTTCATCCATATGGTTTCGACTACCCAAGAGACAGGTCCTTGAAGGCCATCGTCACATCCGGCCGGTATGCGGACACCTTACTCAATCCTGCGGGATACGACCTCAACAAAACGCGAACGCCCCCACTGCATTCATTTACCCAATCACAATCAAATGCTCCCTGGATCCGCTACGTTGAGTCATGCACATAAGAATCGGTCGGATGTCCATTGGGACTTACAAAATGTAGGACCTTACTCACAACAAAATATCCATTCGGAGTAGCTTGCATGGGAAATATCTGACTTACCTTATCAAAATTTTCCCTTTACTGTTTTTGCCTTCCCTAAGGACAGGTAAAAACAATGGAAAATATTCATTCAAAAAATCAGTTCACAAATTACAAAAAACTGATCGACCTTGCCGACAGAGACTGGCACTCAGCACAGTCAGGCCGAATTTGCGAACTTAATGTAAAAGTCAAAAGCAACAACCAACTTATTGATCAGTACGGACGAAAACTTCATCACTTTTGCACAACATCATATCTTGGCCTCGACTATAACCCAAAGATACTAAAAGGGGCTATCCAAGAAATAAAAGAAAGCCAAAACACTTCGCATTGCAAACTCAAAAAATCGATGCAAACTTGAAATACTTGAACGATATGAAACAGACCTATCAGGCCTTTTCAACTCAATCTGCCTCAGCACTTTGTCCTGTAGTGCGGCCAGCTCCGGACTCTTGCCCATGCTCGCCAGCGGCGTATTTACCAATGACTCCCCACCCACAATGATATTCGACAAATATTCCCACTATTCAATGAATCATATTAAAGCCTCGTGCGCAGATGAAACAGAAGTAAAAACCGCGCCTCACAATGACATGTGCTGGATTGAAGACTTGTGCAAAAAACGTAAAAATGTAGCTTACATAGCAGACGGCATATACAGCATGGGTGGAGTCGCAGATATCGATAGCCTGCTCTACTTGAAGGCGCGTTACGGACTGTTCCTTTATTTGGATGACTCCCACGCCTTGTCCGCATTTGGAGATAAAGGGGCCGGTTTTATCCGGCCGCGCTTGCAAGAGATAGACAATAAAACCTTAATCGTGGCCTCTCTAGGCAAATCATTTGGTGCCAGTGGAGGAATGATCATGTTCGGTAGCGAAAGACAGAAAAGTCTAATGTATCGATACGGCGGGCCCAGTAACTGGTCCCAAAGTCTCAATTCTGCCGCTATAGGAGCCGGGCTGGCGTCAATAAAAATACATCAAACAACCGAGCTATCCGTGCTTCAAGAACAGCTTCAAACCAATATCCGGTTATTCGACAGCCTTATCCACACTGAACAACAGGGTGCCGACACCGCAATACGATTGGTAACCTGCGGCGAGGCTGAAAAAGCGAACAAACTCGCTATGCGACTGGCTGACAGCGGATTTTTCACCTCTGCCGTATTTTTTCCTGTCGTGCCCAAGGAAAAAGCAGCATTACGTATAACTCTTCGGGCAGACATGAGCCCTAAAACAGTAGAGTTGTTTTGCTCCACACTGACAGCCTTAATACAGGAACATAAAGACGCAAAATAAATTGCGCACCTACTATAAACAACCGCCACATACTCACTCTTATTTCTCAATGAGCATAAACATCAATCATTGTTCGGATCCATACGGAGGAATCGACTTACGATGACGTACGCAGAACTTAAGGCGCAGGACGCCTCCCCTTGAAAAACACCACCCGTCTCGCCCTCGCTTGCTGCGCCGCCTTCCTCGCCCAAGTCGGCATTAGCAGCTATTTGCCCGCTGTGCCGGTCATCGCCCAGTCCCTGCTCGCCGCCGAGGACTACGTCGCACTGGCCCTGGCCGTGTACCTGGTGGGCATGGCGCTGCCGATGTTGCTCTGGGGCAGCCTGGGGGAGCGTTTTGGCAGAAAGCCGGTCCTGCTGGCGGCGCTGGCGGTATATGCCTCGGCAAGCGCGGCGATTCCATCGGCATTTAACGTCGAGTCTTTTTTGTCATTACGCCTGATTCAGGGTTTGGGCGCGGGTGGAGTCGCGGTCATGGCCAGGGTGTTGGTGCGGGACAGTTTCAGCGGGGCGCTTTTGGCCAGAGGGTTGTCGTGGCTGGGGATGACGTTTGTAATCGCGCTAGGTATCGGCCAGTTCATGGGGGCGCTGTTGCAGGCGGCCTTCGGCTGGAAGGCCATTTTCTATGGGTTGGCAATAAGTGCCCTCACGTTGATTGCTGTGCTGCAAAGGGTGGTGTTTCCGTCAGTGATGAAGGCTGATTCGCCAGACTCAGCCTGGCGGATCTACACCACGATTGTGCGGCATCCCCCCTTTCTACACGCAGCATTGGCCGGTGGGCTGGGCTATGGGGTGATCATTGCCTTCAACACCTGTGCTCCGCTGATACTGCAAGGGCGCTTCGAGTGGAGCGCGGCGCAGTACGGCTGGCTGGGGTGGCCGATCAGCGGGGCCTATCTGGCGGGGGCGTTGATGGTCAACCGCTTCGTCGCGCGGATGGGGCGGTTGACGATGATGAGCTGGGGCGTGGCGCTGGCGTTAATGGGAACGGCGCTGATGCTGTTGGGTAGTGTATTTGCCAGCGGGATCGCGCTGTTGTTGTGGTTGCCGTATTGCCTGGCAGTATTTGGGCAATCGATGAGTTACCCCATCAGTTTGTCACTGGCTAATGATCAGTCGCCGGTCAGCGGTTCCTATGCCATGGCCTTGAGTGGCTTCATGCATCAGTTGATGGCCGCGTTGATCGGCGGCGTAGCAAGCCTGCTGGTGAGCCAGCAGGCTTGGCCATTGGCGCTCTTGTGCGTGGCATTGGCTGGCGGCGCGTTCATGTGCACCGCCAGTTGCCGGACAGATCAGAACGCGCTACGAAAGATCTCCTCAATCTGACGCTGATCGGCGCGCCGTGGGTTGGTCAGCCCGCACGCGTCCTTCAATGCATTGGTAGCCAGCAGCGGAATGTCCTGCAACTTGGCCCCCAGTTCGCGCAGGCCGGCGGGGATTTCAACGTCCTGGGACAGGCTGCGAATGGCGGCGATGGCGGCTTGGGCGCCCTCTTCGTCAGTGGTGCCCTTGGCGTCGACACCCAGCGCGCGGCCGACATCGCTCAAGCGCTTGGCACTGACGCTGGCGTTGAAGCTTTGTACATGGGGCAGCAGCACCGCGTTGCACACGCCGTGAGGCAGGTCATAGAGACCGCCGAGTTGGTGGGCCATGGCATGCACGAAACCGAGGGAGGCATTGTTGAACGCCATGCCTGCGAGGAACTGGGCATAGGCCATGTTTTCCCGCGCGGCCTTGTCGCTGCCGTCGCGTACGGCCAGGCGCAGGTTGGCGCTGATCAGTTCGATGGCCTTGATCGCACAGGCGTCGGTGATCGGGGTGGCCGCCGTGGACACGTAGGCTTCGATGGCGTGGGTCAGGGCGTCCATGCCGGTGGCGGCGGTGAGGCCCTTGGGCATGCCGACCATCAGGCTCGGGTCATTGACCGACAGCAGTGGCGTGACGTTGCGGTCGACGATGGCCATTTTCACGTGGCGGGTTTCGTCGGTGATGATGCAGAAACGCGTCATCTCGCTGGCGGTGCCTGCGGTGGTGTTGATCGCCACCAGGGGCATCTGCGGCTTGCTGGATTGGTCGACCCCTTCGTAGTCGCTGATATGCCCGCCGTTGGTGGCGCACAGGGCGATGCCCTTGGCACAGTCATGGGGCGAACCGCCGCCCAGGGACACCACGAAATCGCAGGCGCTCTGCTGCAGCAACGCCAGGCCTTTCTCGACGTTTTCCACATTGGGGTTGGGCTTGGCGCCGTCGTAGATCACCGAATCGATGTCCTGCATCGCCAACTTCTCGGCGATCATGCCGGCCACGCCCGCCTTGGCCAGGCCCGCGTCGGTGACGATCAGCGCTTTGCGAAAACCGTAGTTGCGAATGGCATTCATGGCTTCGTCGAGGCAGTCGGTGCCCATGATGTTGACGGCGGGAATGAAGAAGGTGCTGCTCATGGCGAATCCTCGGATGACGTGTATGCCTACAGCATCAACCTCACCTGCCTGCGGCATCTTGACCAGGATCAACGCCGGCTCGTGATAAAGTCGCCATCCAGCCGATTTCGAGTAGACCCACAGCAATGAAGGATTTCCAGGATATTGACGCCCACCTTGAAGATTGGAGCGCCCTGCGCAGCCGCACCGCCTTCAGTGGGATTCTGATCGGCAATGGCGCGAGCCGCACGATTTGGGAAGACTTTGCCTACGACTCGCTGTTCGAAAACGCACGCACCGTCGAAGAAAAACCCCTGGGCCCATCCGAGCTCAGCGTGTTCGACGCCCTGCAGACCCGCAGCTTCGAGCAGACCCTGGGGGCCTTGAAAACCACCAGCCGAGTCAACAAGGCCCTGGCGGTCAGCTCGGCGGCACCGCGTAATCGCTACTACGCGATCAAGGAAGCGCTGATCAATACCATCCACGCCGTGCACATTCCGTGGCGCCTGGTGCAGCCGTCGACGCTGGCGACGATCAACCGCGAACTGGCGACCTACACCAGCGTGTTCACCACCAATTACGACCTGCTCAACTATTGGGCGATCCTGCACACGCCGGGCATCGACGACCTGTTCCGCAGCGCCGATGCCAGCTTCGACCTGCGCAACACCCACACCGATAGCACGCGCATCCTCTACCTGCACGGCGGCCTGCACCTGGTGCGCAACCTTGACGGCACCGCACGCAAATTGCCGAGCACCGACAGCACCTTGCTCAGCAGCTTTGCGATCAACAACACGATCAAGACCCTGGACGATGTGCCGCTGTTTATCAACGAAGGCACGGTGCAAGAGAAGCTCAAGACCATCCGCAGCTCGGATTACCTGTCGTTCTGCTATGAACAGTTGCTGAGCCATGAGGGCGCGCTGTGCATCTTTGGCCATGACCTGGGAACGCAGGATCAACACGTGGTGGATGCAATTCGCCAGGCCCGCCCCGCGACCCTGGCGATCTCGGTATCGGGCCGCAGCGACGGGTTTATTCGCCAGCAGAAGCGGCGGTATTCGCAGTTGTTTGATGGCAGTGGCGCGCAGTTGAAGTTTTTTGCCGCGCGCACGCATCCGTTGGGTGACCCCGCACTGTCGGTACCTGTCGAACGTTGAGCCACCGGTGGGAGGGGCTTGCTCCCGCCCATACCGACCGCATTTCAAACCGTCAGCGCGGTCATTCTTGCGAGCTGTGTACAACCACCAATAGCTGCGCCTGCACAGGCCCTACCGAACGCAGCCGATGCGGCTTCTGCGCATTGAAATGCAGCGCATCGCCGCGCTCCAGAATCACCCGTTCGTTCATGAAATCCACTTCTACCGCCCCTTCATGCACGAACAGGAACTCCTCTCCAAGGTGCTCCTTGAAGGTCTTGTCGGAGAATTGCGCCGGCGGGTAGATGATGAACGGCAACAAGCTGCGCTCACTGACCTGATGGGCCAGCACTGCGTAACCCGGCGCGGTGTCGGGCCGCTCATGGCTGCGCACCAGGCTGTAGCTGTCGAGGCTGACGCGGTCTTCGCTGAACAGTTCTTCGACCTTCACGTTCAACGCCTTGGCCAGTTTCAGCGCAGCGGCAATCGACGGCGTGTTGAGCCCACGCTCGACCTTGGACAGGTAACTCTTGGTCATCCCGGACTTTTCAGCCAGGGCCTCCAAGGTTACGCCAAGTTTTTTCCTCAATAATTTCAAACGGATAGACATGTGCTGCGGTTAATCCATGCAGAAGCGATAAGCTGCGCTTGCCAATGACACTTTGTGTCATATAGCATCATTAGTGTCATTTGCCTCACCCAACGACCTTGCGAGCAGCGGGAGACCAGCAAATCCGACGTCCATTGAACCACCCAAAGGACACCGATATGGCCAAGACATTAGCACTCCCCAAAGACCAACTGGTCAAGCAAGCGCTGGTCCAGATGCAAAACACCCTGGCGGATAATACGTGGACCGTCCGGCAAAAGCTGGCGCTCACTTGCCGAATCCTGTTCGAACACGGCCACGACTCCGGCCTCGCCGGGCAGATCACCGCGCGCGGGCCTGAACAGGGCACCTACTACACCCAGCAACTGGGCCTGGGTTTTGATGAAATCACGGCCAGCAACCTGTTGCTGGTCAACGAGGATCTTGAGGTGCTGGAAGGTCACGGCATCCCCAACCCGGCCAACCGCTTTCACAGCTGGGTGTACCGCGGGCGAGCGGATGTGAATTGCATTATTCATACGCACCCGACCCATATCGCTGCGCTGTCGATGTTGGAAGTGCCGTTGCAGGTGTCCCACATGGACCTCTGCCCGTTGTACGAAGACTGCGCGTTCCTGGAGGCCTGGCCGGGCGTGCCGGTGGGCAATGAAGAGGGGGAAATCATCACCGAGGCCCTGGGCGACAAGCGCGCGATCCTGCTGTCGCACCACGGCCAGTTGTCGACCGGAGGGAGTGTCGAGGAAGCGTGCGTGATCGCGCAGTTGATCGAACGCGCGGCCAAGTTGCAGTTGCTCGCCATGGCAGCCGGTGCGATCAAGCCGATCCTGCCGCAACTGGGGCGCGAAGCCCATGCCTGGATTTCCCGACCCAAGCGCCACGGCGCCGCGTTCAATTACTACGTGCGGCAGAACCTGCGCCAGCACGCCGATTGCCTGAACTGACCCGACCTTTTTCTACCGGAGACTTTCCATGTCCAGCCCAACTATTCACGGCATCATCGGCTACACCATCACCCCGTTCAGCGCTGACGGCCAGCGCATCGACCTCGACGCCCTCGGTCGTTCCATCGACCGTTTGATCGACAGCGGCGTGCACGCCATCGCGCCTCTGGGCAGCACCGGTGAAGGTGCGTATTTGAGCGATGCCGAGTGGGACGAAGTCAGCGCCTACAGCCTGGCAAAAATCGCCCGGCGCGTGCCCACGGTGGTCAGCGTCTCCGACCTGACCACCGCCAAGGCCGTGCGCCGCGCCCGCTACGCCGAAGCCAATGGCGCGGATGTGGTGATGGTGCTGCCGGCCTCGTATTGGAAGCTCAGCGAGGCGGAAATCCTCGCCCACTACGCTGCGATCGGCGACAGCATCGGCGTGCCGATCATGCTCTACAACAACCCGGCCACCAGCGGTACGGACATGTCGGTGGATCTGATCCTGCGTATCGTCAAGCAGGTGGCAAACGTGACGATGGTCAAGGAGAGCACCGGGGACGTTCAACGCATGCATCAACTGCGGCGCCACAGCGACGTGCCGTTCTACAACGGCTGCAACCCGCTGGCCCTGGAAGCCTTCGCGGCCGGAGCCAAGGGTTGGTGCACGGCGGCGCCAAACCTCATCCCGCACCTGAACCTGGCGTTGTATGCGGCGGTGCTGGCCAATGACCTGGACAAGGCGCGCGAGCTGTTTTATCGGCAGTTGCCGTTGCTGGAGTTCATCCTCAAGGGCGGGTTGCCGGCGACGATCAAGGCCGGGCTGCGCCTGACCGGGTTGGAGGCGGGCGAACCTCGTTTGCCGGTGTTTCCATTGGGTGAAGCAGGGATCGAACAACTGAAGACCTTGCTGCGGTAAAACTGCGACCTTATGTGGGAGGGGTTTGCCTCCTCCCCATATTTTAATCCGGGCCCGTCTAAAATAGAGACAAATGACAATGGTTCTCGATATCATTCGCGACTTTTCCACGTCGTGCTTCGTCAAGAAGGATATCCATGTCTCGTCCCAAGCCCGACCCGGTGTCGGCCGATGCCTTTCGCGGGTTCTATGCAGATATTCTGTATTTCCTGCGCAGACGCACGGACAACGCCAGCGACGCGGCGGACATGACCCAGGACGTCTTTACCCAGTGGCTGGACTACCGCGACCGGGCCAAGGTCGAACAGCCACGGGCATTTTTGTTCCAGATGGCACGCAACCTGCTGCGTGATCACTGGCGCAAACAGAAGGTACGGCAGACCGTCCACCCAGATCAGGCCGACAGGGACGCGGAACCGATCACCGACGAGCAAAACGACCCCATGGCCGCCGCCCAGCGCCTGCAACGCCTGGAACAGTTGAAAGAAGTCCTCGCCGAACTCTCGCCCCGCCGGCGAGAAGCCCTTATGCTGCACCGCTTCGAAGGCCTGAGCCAGGCGCAGATCGCCGAGCGCATGGGTATTTCGACGAGCATGGTGGAAAAGCACATCGCTTTTGCCCTGCTGCATTGCAAGCGACGCCTTCAAAACGACCCCGGCACGGAGCAGCCAGAATGAACCGCCTGAGCGACACCGACGGCCTGGATATCGAAGCCAGTGACGCCATCGATGCCCAAGCCGCCAGTTGGTTTGCGCGCAACCGGAACGACACAGGCCGTGCCGATCGCAAGGCCTTTGCCGCCTGGCAGGCCACGCCGGCCCATGCCCGCGCCTATGCCGAATTCGAGCAGTTGTGGGCCGACCTGGCCCAGTTGCAGCAACTGAACAAACCCGTGGCGCTGCCCAAGCGCAAAGCATCGGTATTGCGCCCGGCCCTGGCCGTAGCCGCCGCCGTGCTATGTGCCGTATTGGCCCCTCACATCGGTGCGCCCCGCGAGTTGTATCACAGCCAGGTGGCGGCCCATGCCAAGGGCATGCGCACCCTGAACCTGCCCGATGGCAGCACCCTGTCGGTGAATGCCAACACCCGCCTGCGCGTGGACTTCAGCGCCCACCAGCGCATCGTGCACCTGGACAAGGGCCAGGTGTATATCGAAGTGGCGGCCGACAAAGAGCGGCCGCTGTTCGTTCAAGCCGGCGAGGCCAGTGTGCGGGTGGTCGGCACCGGCTTCGATGTGCGCCGCAGCCAGCAGCAACTGGTGGTCAGCGTCGCCCACGGCCAGGTCGCTTTCGAGCCGTCCGCCACAAGCCCCGTCTCTCTGCTCGGGGCCCAGCAACGCGCCATCTACAGCTACGCCAAGGGCACCTTGCAACAGCAAACCCTCACGGCCGAAGAAGTCGCCGATTGGCGCAGCGGGCACTTGTCGTTCCGCAACCGTGAACTGGCCAGCCTGATCGATGAACTGAGCCTGTATCGCCCGCAGGCACCGTTGCAGGTCAGCAACGCGGTAGCGCACCTGAAAGTCTCGGGCAATCTGGACGTGAATGATCCGGACGCCCTGCTTAACGCCCTGCCCGCCCTGTTGCCGGTGAAAACCGTGGTCTCGGCCGATGGCATCGTGCGGATTGAACCGAGCAAATAACCTGCGAAGTTCTTATTTGAGAATATTTTGCATTCGCAGGTGTGGATTTTTTTGCCTGCCCCGTCTTCCTCCGGTCTGTATCTGATCAGCACACCTTTTTGGCCATTTGGCCGCTCCGGGGGATTCCATGTTTCGCGCGCCTTGCCACGCTTCGCACCTGTATCTTCGACCGACCCTTATCGCCACCTGCCTGGCGTTCAGCCTCGGCGCCCAAGCCGAGTCATTCACCCTGCAACTGCCCGCCCAGGCGCTGGCCACGTCCCTGAGCCAAGTAGCGCAGCAGGCGAAGATCCAGCTGTTGTTCGATGAGGAGCTGCTCAAGAACGTGCAGGCACCGGCGCTCAACGGTGACTTCACACCGGAAGTTGCGATTCGCAGCCTGCTGAAAAACGGTGAGTTCACCCTGATCAAGGTCGGCAGCACATACGTGGTAAAGCCCGAAGAGGCCAAGACCACCCAGAGCGGCGCGATCCAGCTGGACACCCTGAGCGTGATCGGCACCGGCAATCAGGTCGACTCGAGCACCGTCGGCCGCTCCACCCTGAGCCAGGCGGATATCGATCGCTACCAGGCCAATAACATCCCCAGCCTGTTGCAGACCCTGCCCGGCGTGAGCCAGGGTGGCTCACTGAAACCCGGCGGTCAGACCATCAACATCCGTGGCTTCGGCGATGCCGAAGACGTGCCGCTGACCGTCGATGGCGCGACCAAAAGCGGTTTCGAGCGCTACCAGCAAGGCACCGTGTTTATCGAGCCTGAGTTGATCAAGAGCATCGAAGTGGAGAAAGGCCCCAACTCGCCGTTCAGCGGGAACGGCGGCTTTGGCGGTACGGTGAACATGACCACCAAGGATGCCCCGGATTTGCTCAAGGACGGTCGCAACAGCGGTGCGATGCTCAAGTACGGTTATTCCAGCAACGACCACGAACAGGTCTACAGCAGCGCCGTGTATGGCCGCACCGACGATGGCCGTTTCGACGCGCTGGCCTACCTGACAAAACGCGACGGTGACGACATGAAGGTGGCCGCCAAGCTGCCCAATGAGAACAACCGTTACCCGATCAACCCCCAACGCCTGCCCAATACGGCCCAGGATGTGGACGGCAAGCTGTTCAAGGTCAATGCGCACTTCACCGATGAACACAGCGTCGGCCTGTCCTACTCACGGTCCCACAGCAACCGCTGGACACCGTTTTCCGCCGCCAGCTACCCCACGCCACCGACTCAGGCCAACATTGACCGCTACGGCTACGAGGGGGCACTCAAGCGTTTTTTAGCCCACCGCGATACCGTCGACACCACGTGGTCGGGCAAGTATGAGTACCAGCCCCTGGACAACCCGCTGGTGGACCTGACCGTCAAATATTCCCAGTCCAACACCGACCAGACCGACGAGCGCGATGCCACGGCGTTTTTCCAGCTGGCCACCGGCGGGCGCAAGATGGACACGGCCTACACCGACAAGAACCTCGACATCCGTAACGTCAGCCTGTTTGACACGGGTCCCTTGCAACACGCAGTGACCCTCGGCGGCCAAATTCGCAAGCACACCCGCAAAACCGAGATGTGGATGCCCGGCGCCACCTACAACACCCCACTCTACAACTACGGGCATTTCCAACCGGGCTTCATGCCGCATGGCAAGGTCGATACCAACAGCTTCTTCATCCAGGACGCGGTGACCCTGGGGGACGTGACCGTTACCCCATCGCTGCGCTACGACCACGTGCGCAACCGCGGCGAGGCCAACGATGCGCCGTACTACAGCAACCCCGACCCGGCCGTCGGCCACGACTACAGCGACCGGACCTACACCGGCTGGTCGCCGCGCCTGGCGCTGTTCTGGACGGTAACCCCCCATGTCGGGCTGTTTGCCAATTGGAGCCAGACCTGGCGCGCGCCGGTGATCGACGAGCAGTACGAAGTGCAGGGCCTGGGCAGCCGCACCGCCACCAGCGTCGACCTCGACCCGGAGCGCATCACCTCGATCACCGTGGGTAACATCACCAGCTTCGATAACCTGATCGCCCAGGATGACAACCTGCAAATACGCACGACCCTGTTCCACAACAAAGTCGAGGACGAGATCTTCAAGGCTACCGGTGTGGGCTGCCAGAACCAGGCCATCAACGGCGGCAGCATTTCCACGGCCTGCCCGCCGGGGGCGATGTCCAACTATCGCAATATCGGCGGCCTGACCATCAAGGGCTTCGAGGTCGAGTCGTTCTATAACTCCACCTACCTGTTCGGCTCGGTATCGTACGCCTATGCCACCGGCCAACACGAAGGGGCCTACACCAACCCGTGGGGGCCGGATGTGTCGGCACGCGATATTCCGCCGACCAAATGGGTACTGGTGTTAGGGACCAACATCCCGGCCTGGGATGCCCAGGTCGGTTGGACGGGGCAATTCGTCGGCGCCACCGACCGCCTGCCCAGCGACAAATATTCGGGCGGCCCGGGCTCCAGCGTCGGCGACGTGTTCTACGACCAGTATGGCAACAAGCGCTACAACACCCAGGGCCTGTTCGCCAAATGGAAGCCGCAGCAAGCGTACCTCAAGGGCACTGAGGTCAACTTCACCCTGGACAATATGTTCAACAACAACTTCCGTCCGGCCCTGAGCGGCGACCGTGCCTACACCAAGGGGCGCGACGCCAAGATCAGCATCACGCGCTTCTTCTGAAAACTGTACGGATAAATCCGCACCCAGCTGTAGGCCCGCAATCGGCGGGGGTTGTGGCTAGATGGGCTTCCCTTGAAGCCCTCTGGATTTCGGATCCCGCCCATGAGCTCGCGCGAAAACACCGGCATGGCCCTCGGCCTGCTGGGTGTCATCATCTTCAGCCTGACCCTGCCCTTCACCCGTATCGTGGTGCAGGAGATCCACCCGTTGCTCAACGGCCTGGGCCGTGCCTTGTTCGCGGCGGTCCCGGCGGCGGCGCTGTTGCTGTGGCGCCGCGAGCGCTGGCCGACCTGGCGCCAGGTGCGGGGTTTGTGCCTGGTCATTGCCGGGGTGATTCTGGGCTTCCCGGTGCTGTCGGCGTGGGCCATGCAAACCTTGCCGGCCTCCCATGGCGCACTGGTCAATGGCCTGCAACCGCTGTGCGTGGCGCTGTATGCGGCGTGGCTGTCCCATGAGCGGCCGTCGAAAGCCTTCTGGGCCTGCGCGGCGCTGGGCAGCGGGTTGGTGTTGAGTTATGCATTGATCACCGGCGCCGGCAGTATCCAGGCCGGCGATTTATTGATGCTCGGCGCGATAGCCGTGGGTGGCCTGGGCTATGCCGAAGGTGGCCGGTTGGCCAAGGAGATGGGCGGCTGGCAGGTGATCTGCTGGGCGCTGGTACTGTCCACGCCCGTGTTGATCGGCCCGGTGTGGTACCTGACGGCGCAGCACCAAGGCGCGGTCTCGATGCGCGCCTGGTGGGCGTTCGGCTATGTGTCGCTGTTCTCGCAGTTCCTGGGCTTCTTCGCCTGGTACGCCGGCCTGGCCATGGGCGGCATTGCGCGGGTCAGCCAGATTCAGCTGTTGCAGATCTTCTTCACCATCGCGTTTTCGGCGCTGTTCTTTGGTGAACATATCGAGCCGATTACCTGGGTGTTTGCCTGTGGGGTCATCGTCACGGTGATGCTCGGGCGTAAGACCGCGGTGCAGGCTGCGCCGATCGCTAAGTCGGCGTGAGCCCCTATTTAAGGTAGCCATCCGCGCGCAGCAGGGTTTCCAGGCAGTGTTCGGAGATGTGATAGAACGCCTTCAACTCCTGGATTCTCTCCAGCAACTGCGCGTTGTCCACCGGCTCCGCACGCTTGACCGCCAGGATCATCTTGTTCTTGTTGGTGTGCTCCAGGGAGATGAACTCGAACACCTTGGTCTCGTAGCCGCACGCTTCGAGGAACAACGCACGCAAGCTGTCGGTGACCATTTCCGCCTGCTGGCCCAGGTGCAGGCCGTATTGCAGCATCGGCTTGAGCAGCGCCGGGCTCTGGATCTGCAGGCGAATCTGCTTATGGCAGCACGGCGAGCACATGATGATCGATGCGCCGGAACGAATGCCGGTGTGGATCGCGTAATCGGTGGCGACGTCACAGGCATGCAGGGCGATCATCACGTCCAGTTGGCTGGGCGCCACGCTGCGCACATCACCACATTTGAACACCAGCCCCGGGTGTTCCAGGCGAGCGGCGGCGGTGTTGCACAGGGTCACCATGTCTTCGCGCAACTCGACGCCGGTGACTTCGCCTTCGGCCTTGAGGGTGTTGCGCAGGTAGTCGTGGATCGCAAACGTGAGGTAGCCCTTGCCCGAACCGAAATCGGCGACGCGCACCGGTTGGTCCAGCTTCAGCGGTGAGGAGGTCAGCGCATGGCTGAACACTTCGATGAATTTGTTGATCTGCTTCCACTTGCGCGACATCGACGGGATCAGCGCCTGCCTGGCGTCGGTCACGCCCAGGTCGGCGAGGAACGGCCGGCTCAGGTCGAGGAAGCGATGTTTCTCACGGTTATGCTCGGCCGATGGCGCCTCGCGCAGTTGCTGAGGCTTGCTCCTGAACAGCGAGCTTTTGTTCTTCTTGCTGTATTCCAACTGGGCTTCGTCGGTCAGCGACAGCAGGTGCGCGTTCTTGAACGAGCCCGGCAGCAACGCGGCAATCGCCGCCACGCCGTCGGCCAGCGCCAAGTTCTTGGTGATGTCGCGGGTCTTGTAGCGGTAGACGAAGGACAGGCACGGCTGCTCCTTGACGGTCACCGCCTTGATGATCAGCCGCTGCAACTCGGCTTCGTCGCCGACGTATTTGGCCAGCACCAGCTTGATAAAGGCGTTCTGCGCAAGGCTTGTGCTCAACAGTTCGATGAACTGGGCGTGATGATCCGGCGCGGGGCTGGCAGGTTGAGCGGTAACGGACATGAACAAAAACGCCTCGGGCAGGGAATGCCGGGCATTTTAGGGGGGATGGGGGTTCAGGGCACGGGGTTATTTGATCAACGGTACTGCCCCCTCCCACATTTGATCTCCGGTGCTGGATGTTCTATTCGAGTACGACCAGGCGATTTGGCAGTTCATTCCGGGCGTGTGTCACCGGTACATGCACCTTCAACAACTCGCCACACGCCTCGATACAGGCAATAAACCCAGCCAGCGTCTGCCCCTGTTTCACCTGCTGGGTAAACGCCTTGACGATGGCATCCCAACTGCTGTTATCCAGGCGCTTGGAGATACCTTCGTCCACCAGGATTTCCACATAACGCTCCGCTTCGCTGACAAAAATCAGCACCCCGGTGCTGCCCAGGGTGTGGTGCAGGTTCTGCTCCAGGAACTGCCGGCGCGCGAGGTTGGAGGCGCGCCAATGGCGTACCGAGCGCGGGATCAGGCGGGTGGTCACCTTGGGCAGGCGAAACAGCAGGCACAACACGATGAACGTCGCCCACTGCGCCAACAGCAAGGTGTACATGGTCAGGTAGCCCGACATGTAATGCACCACGCCCGGTACCACCAAGGCGATCAGGCTGGCCCACAGCAGGGGGATGTAGGCGTAATCGTCGGCGCGGGCCGCCAGCACGGTGACCAGTTCGGCGTCGGTGGTTTTTTCGACCCGGGCAATCGCTTCGGCGACTTGGCGCTGCTCGTGTTCAGTCAGTAATGCCATGGTTGTAGTTGCTCTCTAGTTATTGTCATTACCAGCCGCCCGACGCGCCGCCGCCGCCGAAGCCACCACCGCCGCCTCGGAAACCGCCGCCACCTCCCCCGCCACCGCCGCCGCGTCCACTGCTGCCGAGGATCGCCAAAAAGATCGCGCCCACCGGCAGGCCCATGCGATTGCACAGCCACAACACGCCGATCAGCAGGATGAACAGGCCGATGGAAAAGCCGGGATTATCCTTGGCAAAGTTGGCATCCGCCACATGCGCCGGCACCGCCAGCGGTTCGCCGCCGACCACCTGCACCATCGCCGCCACGCCGTCGCTGATGCCCTGGCTGAAATTGCCGGCCTTGAACTTGGGCGCAATCACCTGGTTGATGATCACCCAGGCCTGCGCATCGGTGAGCACGCCTTCAAGGCCATAGCCAACTTCGATCCGCAACGTGCGCTCGTCACGGGCGACAATCAGCAACGCGCCGTTGTCCTTGCCCTTCTGGCCGATGCCCCACTGGCGACCCAACTGGTAACCGTAGTCCTCGATGGGCACGCCCTGCAGGTCGGGCACCGTGACCACCACGATCTGGTCGCCACGGGTCTGCTCCAGCGCCTGCAACTGCTGGGTGATGTGCTCGCGCGTGGCCGGGTCGATCATCTGGGCGGTGTCCACCACCCGCCCGCTCAACGCCGGGAACGTCAGCGCCGCCTGGGCCACCCCCACGCAGGCCAGCATCCATAGCGCCAGGCCTATCCGTAATAAACGCATCGACACCTCAGTGCAGCCTTATTTGAACTTCACTTGCGGCGCTTTATCGGCATCGGCACTGGTGGCTTCAAAGGTGGCGCGGATCGGCAGGTCGCTGTACATCACGCTGTGCCACAGGCGGCCAGGGAAGGTGCGGATCTCGGTGTTGTACGCCTGCACGGCCTGGATGAAATCGCGACGGGCCACGGCGATGCGGTTTTCGGTGCCCTCGAGCTGGGATTGCAGGGCCAGGAAGTTCTGGTTGGCCTTCAGGTCCGGGTAGCGCTCGGAGACCACCATCAAGCGGCTGAGGGCACCGCTCAAACCGTCCTGGGCCTGTTGGAACTGCTTGAGTTTTTCCGGGTTGTCCAGGGTGCTGGCATCCACCTGGATCGAGGTGGCCTTGGCCCGCGCCTCGATCACGGCGGTCAGGGTGTCCTGTTCATGGGCGGCGTAACCCTTGACCACTTCCACCAGGTTGGGGATCAGGTCGGCGCGGCGCTGGTACTGGTTCTGCACCTGGCCCCAGGCCGCCTTGGCCTGTTCGTCCAGGGTCGGGATGTTATTGATGCCGCAGCCGCTCAATACTGTGCTGATCAATAGCAAAGCCGCGGCCTTGAGGCCCCAGCGGGAATGTTGTGCTGCTTGCATGGTGTTTCTCCTGCCCAAACTGGATGGAATATGACGACTAACCCTAAAAACCACACGCTTGGGGCATAATCCGCCACCACTGGAATGCATCGAGCCAATCAGCTACAAAGATGCCCAGCGCGATAAAGAGTTCAGAGTGTGCTGCATTTATCTGAACAACACCCGAACAACAATAGACGCTCCCCACATTTTGGCCGATCAGCCCAAGCGCTGTGCAGTGAGCCGAAAAAGGATATTCATGAAGAAGCTGTGTTTGCTCGGCCTTGTTGCCACGCTGGCCACCCACCCCGTCTGGGCAGAAACAAAGCCTGCTGCGCTTAAGGACAAGGACGCTTTCGTCAGCGACCTGCTCAAGCAGATGACCCTGGATGAAAAGATCGGCCAATTGCGCCTGATCAGCATCGGCCCGGAAATGCCCCGCGAGCTGATCCGCAAGGAAATCGCCGCCGGCCGCATCGGTGGCACGTTCAACTCCATCACCCGCCCGGAAAACCGTCCGATGCAGGACGCGGCCATGCGCAGCCGCTTGAAGATCCCGATGTTCTTCGCCTATGACGTGATCCACGGCCACCGCACGATCTTCCCGATCAGCCTGGCCCTGGCCTCCAGCTGGGACATGGACGCCATCGGCCGCTCCGGGCGTATCGCCGCCCAGGAAGCCGCCGCCGACAGCCTCGACATCACCTTTGCACCGATGGTCGATATCTCCCGCGACCCGCGCTGGGGTCGCACGTCCGAAGGCTTCGGTGAAGACACCTATCTGGTCTCGCGCATTGCCGAGGTGATGGTCAAGGCCTTCCAGGGCGCCAGCCCCGCGAATGCCGACAGCATCATGGCCAGCGTCAAGCACTTCGCCCTCTACGGCGCAGTGGAAGGCGGGCGTGACTACAACGTGGTCGACATGAGCCCGGTCAAGATGTACCAGGACTACCTGCCGCCGTACCACGCGGCGATCAAGGCCGGCTCCGGCGGCGTGATGGTGGCGCTGAACTCGATCAATGGCGTGCCCGCCACCGCCAACACCTGGCTGATGAACGACCTGCTGCGCAAGGACTGGGGCTTCAAGGGCCTGGCCGTCAGCGACCACGGCGCGATCTTCGAGCTGATCAAGCACGGCGTGGCCAAGGACGGGCGCGAAGCCGCCAAGCTGGCGATCAAGGCCGGCATCGACATGAGCATGAACGACTCGTTGTACGGCAAGGAATTGCCGGGGCTGCTCAAGTCCGGCGAGATCGAACAGAGCGACATCGACAACGCCGTGCGTGAAGTGCTCGCTGCCAAGTACGACATGGGCCTGTTCAAAGACCCGTACCTGCGCATCGGCAAGGCCGAGGATGACCCGGCCGACACCTACGCCGACAGCCGCCTGCACCGTGCCGAGGCCCGTGATGTGGCGCGCCGCAGCCTGGTGCTGCTGAAGAACCAGAACGACGCCCTGCCGCTGAAAAAGTCCGCGACCATCGCGCTCGTGGGCCCACTGGCCAAGGCGCCGATCGACATGATGGGCAGTTGGGCGGCGGCCGGCAAGCCGGAGCAATCGGTCACGCTGCTTGACGGCATGAACGCGGTCATCGGCGAAAAAGGCAAGATCATCTACGCCCGTGGCGCCAACATCACCAACGACAAGGCGGTGGTCGACTACCTCAACTTCCTCAACTTCGATGCACCGGAAGTGGTGGATGACACCCGCCCGGCCCAGGTGATGATCGATGAAGCGGTCAAGGCCGCCAAGGATGCCGACGTGGTGGTCGCCGCCATGGGTGAATCCCGTGGCATGTCCCACGAATCGTCGAGCCGCACCGACCTGAATATCCCGCAAAGCCAGCGCGACCTGATCAAGGCCCTGAAAGCCACCGGCAAACCGCTGGTGCTGGTACTGATGAACGGCCGCCCGCTGTCGATCCTGGAAGAGAAACAACAAGCCGACGCGATCCTGGAAACCTGGTTCGCCGGTACCGAAGGCGGCAACGCCATCGCCGACGTGCTGTTCGGTGACTACAACCCATCTGGCAAGCTGCCGATCACCTTCCCACGCTCCGTGGGGCAGATTCCGACCTACTACAACCACCTGACCATTGGCCGGCCATTCACCCCGGGCAAGCCGGGCAACTACACCTCACAGTACTTCGATGACACCACCGGGCCGCTGTTCCCGTTTGGCTATGGCCTGAGCTACACCACGTTCAGCCTGTCGGACATGGCGCTGTCGTCCACCACCCTGAACAAGACCGGCAAGCTCGACGCCAGCGTCACGGTGCAGAACACCGGCAAGGTCGATGGCGAAACCGTGGTGCAGTTGTATATCCAGGACGTGGCGGGTTCGATGATCCGTCCGATCAAGGAGCTGAAGAACTTCCAGAAGGTCATGCTCAAGGCTGGCGAAGAACGCACGCTGCACTTCACCATCACCGAGGACGACTTGAAGTTCTACAACACCCAGCTCAAGTTCGCCGCCGAACCGGGTGAGTTCAATGTGCAGATCGGGCTGGACTCCCAGGACGTACAGCAGCAGACCTTCGAACTGCTCTAACACCTGACACGGTCAAAAAATGTGGGAGCAAGCCCCCTCCCACATTTGACCTCAGTGTTCTTGCTAGCCGCGTCGATCCAGCAGGTTCACCACCAACCGATCAATCCACCCCCACACCCGCTGCTTCACCCGCCGCCACAACGGCCGCGCCTTCCACGCTTCCAGGCTGACCACCAGGCTCTGGGCAAAATCCGCGGTAAAGCTCGCCGCCACCGCCTGCGTCAGCCCGGGGTCCAACGCTTCCAGGTTGGCTTCCAGGTTGAAGCGCAGATTCCAGTGATCGAAGTTGCACGAGCCGATACTCACCCAATCGTCCACCAGCGCCATCTTCAGGTGCAAAAAGCACGGCTGGTATTCAAAGATCTGCACGCCTGCACGCAGCAAGCGCGGGTAATAACGGTGCCCGGCGTAGCGCACGGAGGGGTGGTCGGTGCGCGGGCCGGTGAGCAGCAAACGCACATCCACCCCACGCCCTGCGGCCCGACGCAATGCGCGGCGCACGCCCCAGGTGGGCAGGAAATACGGCGTGGCGAACCAGATACGTTGCTGGCTGCTGTTCAGCGCGCGGATCAGCGATTGCAGGATATCGCGGTGCTGTCGGGCGTCTGCATAGGCCACTCGGCCCAGGCCTGGCCCCGTCGCCGGCACCTTGGGCAAACGCGGCAAACCGAAATGGGTGGCGGGCTTCCACGCACGGCGCGCGACATTGGCGTGCCATTGCCGTTCGAACAGCGCTTGCCAGTCCAGCACCAGCGGGCCGTGGACCTGCACCATCACCTCATGCCACTCGGCGGTGTCTTGCCCCGGCGTCCAGAACTCATCGGTGACGCCCGTGCCGCCGACCACGGCAGTTTCCTGGTCGATCAGCAACAGCTTGCGGTGGTCGCGATACAGGTTGCGCATCCAGCGGCGCCAGCTCAGGCGATTGTAGAAACGCAGCTCCACACCGGCGTCGGTCAGGCGCTTACGCAGCCCCAGGGTAAACGCCAGGCTGCCGTAGTCATCAAACAGGCAGCGCACCCGCACGCCGCGCTCGGCGGCCAGCACCAGCGCCTGCACCATCGCTTCGGCGCAGGCGCCAGCCTCCACCAGATACAATTCCAACTCCACTTGCCGCTCGGCCCGGGCAATGCCCACCAGCATCTGCGGAAAAAATTGCGGGCCGTCGATCAACAACTCGAAACGGTTGGCGCTGCGCCACGGGAACACTGCGCCGCTCATGTCAGCGCGCCGTAAAGATCAGCACCGCACCCACCGGCACCGACAAACTGATCGACTTAAGCCCTGCCGCCTTGCGCAACGCTGCCACCCCCGGCGCCAGGTCGAAATCCTCCGCACGCAACACCACCGGTTCCAGGGTCACCACCTGGAAGCGTCGGTCATCCAGGCGCGTGGCCAACAACTCGGCGCTGTAGGTCTGGGTCTTGCCATGCAGGGTGACGCTCAAGGGCAAGCGCAGTTCCAGTTGCGCGCCAGGCGCCAGGTCATTGATGGGTTGCAGATTGATCTGTGCGCTGATCAGCGCCTTGGGGAAAGTCTTGATCTCGAACAGCTGGTTGCGCATGCGCTCGTCGCGCAGCGGGATGCCGCTGTTGACCGACTCCAGCTCTACTTCCAATTGCGCCGCGCCCTTGCCGTCGACCTTGCCGTGCAGCACCAGGAAGCGATGGACTTCAGCAATCTCGGTGTTTTTGGTGGTGACGAACGACAGGCGCGAGGACTCGTTGTCCAGGTACCAGTCGGCATGGGCGGGCACCGCGGCAGCGGCCAGCAGGGCGAAGGCCAGGGGTTTGATAACAGACGCGTTGAACATTAAGCACTCGTGGGGCGAAAAACCTGCACGAACCTTAAGCGCAATGTCACGAACGGCGCAAATCCAATGTGGGGGGTGACTTGCGCTGTGTCAGGGATTCAGACGACAGCCCTGTCGATCCCCCAACCACCGCGCGCTGTGCGTACGCCCCAAGCCACTCGCCGTCACTTCACTGCGTTCCGGGTTATCGCTGAACCCACTGGTGGGCACGTACTGCTTCACATAACCCCGGCAATAGTCGGCTGGATTGTTCGCCACATAGCGGCACGAGCAGTACTCCTTGGCGGTATACGCCGCGATGATATCGGGGAAGGCTTGCAGGTTGACGCGCTCGTGCCAAACCCAGCCTGACAGGGCGAGCAACAGCACCAGAAAAAGGCTGGTAAACGGCCGACGACGCATCATGGTTGCACCGCCGCAAGCACGCGCTTGAGCAGTTCGTTGTGGCGGTAGCTGCCGTCGCGATCATCGCCATAGCGCACGATCACCAGGTGTTCGTCGGGCATCACGTACAGCGCCTGTCCCCAATGACCGAGGGCGGCGAAGGTGTCGGCGGGGGCGTCGGGCCAGGGTCTCGAGGCGCCTTGGTTGAGCCACCATTGGCCACCGGGGACGGCTTCGTCCTGGCCGGCGGTGTATTTGTCGAAGGGTTGGCGGTTGAACGCCACCCAGTCCCTGGGCAGCAATTGTTGATCCCCCCAGCGCCCGTCGCGGGCCATCAGCAGGCCGACACGCGCCAGGTCACGCGCGGTGAGGAACGCATAGGACGAGGCGACAAAGGTTTCGTCGGCATCGGTTTCCCAGGTGGCGTTATGAATGCCCAGCGGCTTGAACAGCGCGTCCCAGGGGTAACTCATGTACGCCTTGTGGCCGAGCATGCCCTTGAGCGCGGCGGACAGGATATTGCTGTCGCCGCTGGAATAACGAAAGGCCTGGCCCGGTGCGCTGAAGGACTCAGTGCTGGCGGCGAACTCGGCCATATCGGCGCGACCACGGGTGTAAAGCATCGCCACCACCGAGGACTTCAGCGGCGCGTATTCATACTCTTCCTGCCAGTCCAGGCCCGAGGCCCAGTGCAGCAGGTCGGCCATGGTCACCTTGGGGTGTTGTTTCATCGGCGGGTAAAAGCGTGCCGCAGGGTCGGTCAGTTTGAAACGGTTTTCGCCGTAGGCCACGCCGAGCACCGTGGCCATCAGGCTTTTGCTGATGGACCAGGTCAAGTGTGGCGTGCTGGCCGTGGTCGGTGCGGCGTAGCGTTCATAGATGACCACACCGTCGCGGATCACCAGCAGCGCGTCGGTGCGAATGCCTTGGCGGGCAGTGTCGTCACGGGGCGGGAATGCATAGGCGTCAAGGGCTTCGACGGCGGGTCCTGCGAGCGGCGTGCCCTTGGCCCAGTCCTTGTCGGGCCAGGTTTCAGCGCAGGCGGTAACGGTGACGAACAGCAGGGAAACGCACAGCAGGCCTCTGACCATGGACACACACTCAAGGGAGCATTCAAGCCCGCGAGCCTAGCCGAGGGCAATGACAGATTTGCTACAGAGACCCTGTCATCCAAGCGTCACCATAACTTCATGGAGATGACACCGGGGCTACATAGCCTGACTTTGGACAACAAAGTCGACCGGCCGAAACGTGGCTGGCACTCGGAGATTCGCCATGACTCAGATCGCCCGCATCAGCGACACCGGCAATGAACGCCGTCTGCAAGCCGAACGCCTGGTTGGCGCCAAGGCTTTGCAGGAAGCCCAGGCCCTGCGTTTCAACGTCTTCAGCGGCGAGTTCAACGCCAAGCTCAAAGGCGCGGAACACGGCCTGGACATGGATGACTATGATGTTCACTGCAGCCACATCGGCGTGCGGGACTTGAACAGCGGTCGACTCGTCGCCACCACCCGTTTGCTCGACCACCAGGCCGCCAGCACCCTGGGCCGGTTCTACAGCGAAGAAGAATTCAGCCTGCATGGCCTGCTGCATCTGCAGGGCCCGATCCTGGAAATCGGCCGCACCTGCGTCGACCCGGCCTACCGCAACGGCGGCACCATCGCCGTGTTGTGGGGCGAGTTGGCCGAAGTGCTCAACCAGGGCGGCTACAGCTACCTGATGGGCTGCGCGAGCATCCCGATGCACGACGGCGGCATCCAGGCCCACGCGATCATGCAGCGCCTGCGCGAACGTTACCTGTGCAACGAACACCTGCGCGCCGAACCGAAAAAACCGCTGCCGGCGCTGGACCTGCCGACCAACGTGATCGCCGAGATGCCGCCGCTGCTCAAGGCCTACATGCGCCTGGGTGCGAAGATCTGCGGCGAGCCGTGCTGGGATGAAGATTTCCAGGTCGCCGACGTGTTCATCCTGCTTAAGCGCGATGAGCTATGCCCGCGCTATGCGCGCCACTTCAAGGCGGCCATGTGATGAGCCGCCTGCGCGTGTACGGGCGCATCGCCCGGGTGCTGGTGGTAGTGGCGCTGGGCTTGAGCATGGCCAGTGTGTTTGGCGTGTTCGAACGCTTGGGCGTGGCCAACTCGATGGTGCGGCGCCAACGCTGGTCGCGGTTCTTCATGGCGCGGCTGACCAATGCCCTGCCCTTTCGCGTGACAGTGCACGGCGAGTTGCCGACCCAGCACATGCTGTGGGTGAGCAACCACGTGTCCTGGACCGATATTCCGTTGCTGGGCGCAGTGGCGCCGATGTCGTTTTTGTCCAAGGCCGAAGTGCGCACCTGGCCGGTGGCCGGCTGGTTGGCGGCCAAGGCCGGTAGCTTGTTTATCCGTCGCGGTTCGGGCGACAGCCAGTTGATCCGCAAGCAGATGACCCGCCACCTGGAACAACAGCACCCGCTGCTGATGTTCCCCGAAGGCACCACCACCGACGGCCGCAGCCTGCGCACCTTCCACGGGCGCTTGCTGGCCAGTGCGATTGACGCGGATGTGTCGCTGCAACCGGTGGCCATCCGTTATCTGCGCAATGGGCAGGTCGACCCGCTGGCACCGTTTATTGGCGATGACGATTTGCTCTCGCACCTGATGCGCCTGTTCGGCAATGACCAGGGCGATGTGGAAATCCACGTGCTCAAACCGATTGCCTGCGCCGGACAGGAACGTGCGGCACTGGCGTTCCAGGCGCAGCAGGCGGTGCAGAAGGCGTTGTTTGGGCCGATGCCGGAGACTGAACAAGTAGCGGCGCGACCAGCCTTTGCCGCGTGATATGAGCTAGACACTGCTCCAAATGTGGGAGGGGGGGCTTGCCCCCTCCCACATTTAGCTTTGTGTTGTCAGGTGGTTATGCGCGAAGGCTTGCAGTTCGGGGTAGAAGATCCGGAAGTCTTCACTCAACGGCTCATACAACTCACGCAATTCCTGCATCGCAAACCCTAATTCCTGGGGTTGTGTGAGCCGCCGCGAAATCCCGCGCAACACCGGCTCTATCACCGCGAACTCGCGGTACGACCCCAACCAGTCATCCGCCGCCATATACGGCGCTATCTGCGCCAGCCGCCCCGGCAACTGCGGTTCGGCCGCCAGCACGCGGTACACCTGCGAGGTGAAGTGCTCCAGGGGCTGATCGGCGTACAGCGCCCAATCCCGCGCCAGGCAGTGATCGAAGAACACATCAAGGACAATCCCGGCATAGCGCCGCCGGGTGAGGCTGAAGCGCGACAACGCCTCGCCCACCAACGGGTGGCTGTCGGTGAAGCGGTCGATCGAGCGATGCAACTGGATCGCCGCTTCGATTGGCGGGCTGAACTGGCCTTGCAGGCGGCCTTTGACAAAGTCGCCATACAGGCTGCCCAGCAGTTGCGCAGGAAGTTGGCCGCCCAGGTGCAGATGTGCGAGATAATTCATGCCGCGCAGTCTAGCACTGGCGCCAACGTATCGTTATAACCCGATATACCGATTCAGCCTGAGCTCAGAGCAAATTCATATTGGTATATCGGGATATAACGATTTAAAGTTCGCCTCATCGCGATATAACGCTTTACGACACCGAGCACCTGCCATGTCCATCGACCTCGACGAAATAATAAAAGCCCTGGCGCACCCAGTACGACGAGACATCCTCACCTGGCTGAAAGACCCGAAAGTGCAGTTCCCCGAGCAAGTGCACAACCACGAATACGGCATCTGTGCCGGGCAGATCGACCAGCGCTGCGGCTTGTCCCAGTCGACCGTGTCGGCCCACCTGGCCACCTTGCAACGGGCGGGATTGATCAGCAGCCAGAAGGCCGGGCAGTGGCACTTTTTCAAGCGCAATGAGGAAGTGATCCAAGCCTTCCTCGCGGCGCTTACCACTGAACTCAGCGCTGAAATCAGCGCGACGTTGTAACAAGGAAACGATAATGCCCCTCTCGCTACTCATCCTGGCCCTGAGCGCCTTCGCCATCGGCACTACCGAGTTCGTGATCATGGGCCTGCTGCCTGATGTGGCGGCGGACCTCGGCGTGTCGATTCCCGGCGCCGGCTGGCTGGTCACCGGCTATGCCCTGGGCGTGGCCATTGGTGCGCCATTTATGGCACTGGCCACCGCCAGGTTGCCCCGCAAGGCGGCCCTGGTAGCGTTGATGGGCATCTTCATTATCGGCAACCTGCTCTGCGCCCTGGCCAGTGACTACAACGTGCTGATGGTTGCCCGTGTGATCACCGCGCTATGCCACGGTGCGTTCTTCGGCATCGGTTCGGTGGTCGCCGCCAACCTGGTGCCGGCCAACAAGCGCGCTTCGGCCGTGGCCCTGATGTTCACCGGCTTGACCCTGGCCAACGTGCTTGGTGTGCCACTGGGCACCGCGCTGGGCCAGGAAGCCGGCTGGCGCTCGACCTTCTGGGCAGTGACGGTGATTGGCGTAGTGGCGTTGATCGGCCTGATCCGCTTCCTGCCGGCCAAGCGTGACGAAGAAAAACTCGACATGCGCGCCGAACTGGCCGCCCTCAAGGGTGCCGGCATCTGGTTGTCGCTGAGCATGACCGCGCTGTTCGCCGCATCCATGTTCACCCTCTTCACCTATGTTGCGCCGCTGCTCGGCGATGTCACCGGCGTGTCGCCCAAAGGCGTGACCTGGACCCTGCTGCTGATCGGCCTGGGCCTCACCGTGGGCAATATCATCGGCGGCAAGCTGGCGGACAAACGCCTGGCAGCCACCCTGATCGGCGTGTTTATCAGTATGGCGGTGGTGTCCACCGCGCTGACCTGGACCAGCGTCGCCGTGATCCCGACCGAGATCACCCTGTTCCTCTGGGCCACCGCTTCATTTGCCGCCGTACCTGCGCTGCAGATCAACGTGGTGACCTTCGGCAAGGCCGCACCGAACCTGGTGTCCACCCTGAACATCGGTGCCTTCAACATCGGCAATGCCCTCGGCGCCTGGGTGGGCGGCAGCGTGATTGCCCACGGTTTCGGCCTGAGCAGCGTGCCTCTGGCGGCAGCGGCCCTGGCGATCCTGGCGCTGCTGGTGACCCTGATTACTTTCCGTCAGGGCGGCGATGCCGACCTGGCCCCTGCGACCCACTGATCAACTTCAAAGAGAAGGGTGTTTTCCCATGACGACTATTTTCGATCCGATCAAACTGGGCGACCTGGAGCTGTCGAACCGCATCATCATGGCGCCGCTGACCCGCTGCCGCGCCGATGCCGGCCGCGTACCCAACGCGCTGATGGCCGAGTACTACGTGCAACGTGCTTCCGCCGGGCTGATCCTCAGCGAAGCCACTTCGGTGACACCGCTGGGCGTGGGCTACCCGGACACGCCGGGCATCTGGTCCAACGACCAGGTGCGCGGCTGGGCCAATATCACCAAGGCCGTGCATGGCGCAGGGGGCAAGATCTTCCTGCAACTGTGGCACGTCGGCCGCATTTCCCACGCGTCCTACCTGAACGGCGAAACCCCGGTGGCGCCGAGCGCGATCCAGGCTAAAGGTCACGTCAGCCTGGTGCGCCCATTGGCCGACTACCCAACGCCGCGTGCTCTGGAAACCGCTGAAATCGCCGACATCGTCGACGCTTACCGCACCGGCGCCGAGAACGCCAAGGCCGCAGGCTTTGATGGCGTGGAGATCCACGGCGCCAACGGCTACCTGCTCGACCAGTTCCTGCAAAGCAGCACCAATAAGCGCACCGATAACTATGGTGGGTCCCTGGAAAACCGTGCACGCCTGCTGTTGGAAGTGACCGATGCGGCCATCGAGGTCTGGGGCCCTGGCCGTGTGGGTGTGCATTTGGCACCGCGCGCCGATGCCCACGACATGGGCGACGACAACCTGAAGGAGACCTTCACCTACGTCGCCAGCGAGCTGGGCAAGCGTGGTATCGCCTTCATCTGCTCCCGTGAAAAGGCAGGTGCGGACAGCCTCGGTCCTCAGTTAAAAAAAGCCTTTGGCGGCGTGTACATCGCCAACGAACGTTTCACCAAGGACAGTGCCAATGCCTGGCTGGCCGAAGGCAAAGCGGACGCCGTGGCCTGGGGTGTGCCGTTCATTGCCAACCCGGACCTGCCAGCACGCCTGAAAGCCGATGCGCCGTTGAACGAAGCGCATCCGGAAACCTTCTACGGCCAGGGCCCGGTGGGCTACATCGATTACCCGACGCTGCCACTGTAATCACCCGACACGCGAAACCAAATGAGGGAGGGGGCTTGCCCCCGATGGCGGTGCCTCAGTCACTGTATGTGTTGACTGAACCACTGCCATCGGGGGCAAGCCCCCTCCCACATTGTTGCCCTGGGAAACACTCCTTAACAGCCTTGCAACAAAATCCCTACAAAATACTTAGGCGGCTATGTATCAACCGCCCGCCAGCCCGTATATAAAGTCACCCCACCTATCAGGCAGAAGGACGATTGACGGTCCTTAGGCTTTACTGTTGACACAACCTGATGCAATTACGCATTTTGTCTCAATTGCGCAGGCTGGGGCTCAGGCGCAGCATATCGAGCCCTGCATCCACCCAGCGTTCGGCCTCCTGATGTAGCTGGAAGCTGTCGGGTACCAGCAGCCACTGGCCAATCAGCCCGTTGATGTAGGCATGGATGCACACTGCGCCACGGGTGGTGTCGAGGTTTTCCGGAAGTTGCCCGCGATGGACCGCGTTACGCAGTGTCAGGCCGATGCGCAGGTTGCATTCCAGGCTGTGGGTCTGGCGCTGACGGCGCATGTCGCACATTTCATCGGTGAATTCGCACTTATGAAACAAAATCTCATTGATGCGCCGGGTTTTCGGGTCCAGGGCCACCTGATGAAACAAATGAATCAGCAGCTTGCGCATGCACCCCAACGGATCGACTTCGTCCTCGCTTTCACTGGCCCTGGCCAATTCGTCCAGTGGCTCATGCAGCGTGTCCAGCAGGGCCTGCAACAGATCGGATTTATTACTGAAGTGCCAATAAATGGCGCCCCGCGTGACACCGGCCAGCGCAGCGATATCCGCCAGCGTAGTCCGTGCAACGCCGCGTTCATAAAAGGCTTGCTCGGCGGCTTCGAGAATTTGGCTGCGCGTTTCCTGAGCTTCCTCTTTAGTGCGACGAACCATGGCAGTACAACCTCAATCAGGACACATAAGACTATCGCTAACGCAGTGTTAATAGACGTTAACGATCATCCGAATATTTGTGGGACGACACCGTCATGGGCGCCGAACGTAGTGGAATCGAGGCTTTTGGCTTGCTTTGTCAACAATCCGCGCAGCCTGTCAAGAGTTTACAAACAACCATGAACGTAAGTATATTGCGTAGCAAGCTACTTATCTACTCACAGCGTGTTTTTTACCCTTCCACACTTCTTGTGCGCACCCTGCGCGCCTGACCCGAGGATCTTCATGCAACTTAAGCCAGCTGTTACCGCTCTGGTCACTGCCGTCGCCCTGGCATCGCTGCTCAGCGGATGTAAAAAGGAAGAAGCGGCTCCGCCCGCTCAAGTCCCTCAGGTCGGCGTGGTCACCATTCAACCGCAAGCCTATACCCTGACGTCCGAGCTGCCAGGCCGCACCACCGCCTACCGCATCGCGGAAGTTCGCCCACAGGTCAACGGCATCATCCTCAAGCGCCTGTTCAAGGAAGGCGCGGATGTGAAGGAAGGCCAGCAGCTCTATCAGATCGATCCGTCGGTCTATGAAGCCACGCTGAAAAGCGCACAAGCCAGCCTGACCCAGACCAAGTCCATCTCCGACCGCTACAAGCAGTTGGTCGATGAGCAAGCCGTCAGCCGCCAGGAATACGACACCGCCGTGGCCAACCGCATGACTGCGGAAGCAAACGTGCAAACCGCCCAGATCAACGTGCGCTACACCAAGGTGTTCGCGCCGATCTCCGGGCGTATCGGTCGTTCTTCGGTGACCGAAGGCGCGCTGGTCAGCAATGGCCAGACCGATGCCATGGCGGTAATCCAGCAACTGGACCCGATCTACGTCGACGTCACGCAGTCTTCGGCTGAAATGCTGAAACTGCGCCGCGACCTGGAAAGCGGCCAACTGGAAAAAGCCGGCGCCAACGCCGCCAAGGTCAAGCTGACCCTGGAAGACGGCAGCGACTACGGTCATGACGGCAAACTGGAATTCTCCGAAGTCTCGGTCGATCAGACCACCGGCTCCGTGACCCTGCGCGCCGTGTTCCCCAACCCTGACCACACCCTGCTGCCGGGCATGTTCGTACACGCCCAGCTGCAAGCCGGCGTGAACAGCAAGGCGATCCTCGCGCCGCAGCAAGGCGTGACCCGCGACCTCAAGGGCATCCCGACAGCGCTGGTGGTCAACGCCGACAACAAGGTCGAGCAGCGTGTACTGGTGGCCAACCGCACCGCCGGCGCCTATTGGCTGGTGGAGAAAGGCCTGAACGCCGGTGACCGCGTGATCACCGAAGGCCTGCAGTACGTCAAGCCGGGTGTGGAGGTAAAGGTCAAGGAGGCTGACAACGCCAAGCCCGCCGGTTCCGCCGCTGCTCCTGCTGCCGCGCCTGGCCAGGGGGAGTAATCCATGTCGAAATTTTTTATCGACCGTCCCATTTTCGCCTGGGTAATTGCCCTGGTGATCATGCTGGTCGGGGCACTGTCGATCCTGAAGTTGCCCATCAACCAATACCCGGCCATCGCGCCAACCGCCATCGACATCCAGGTAACCTACCCAGGCGCGTCCGCACAAACCGTGCAGGACACCGTGGTGCAGGTCATCGAGCAGCAGCTCAACGGTATCGACAACCTGCGTTATGTGGCCTCGGACAGTAACTCCGACGGCAGCATGACCATCACCGCGACGTTCAACCAGGGTACCAACCCGGACATCGCCCAGGTGCAGGTGCAGAACAAGCTGAACCTGGCGACCCCATTGCTGCCGCAGGAAGTGCAGCAACAGGGTATCCGCGTAACCAAGTCGGTGAAGAACTTCCTGATGGTGATCGGCCTGGTGTCGGAAGACGGCAGCATGACCAAGGATGACTTGTCCAACTACATCGTTTCCAACATCCAGGACCCGATTTCCCGGACCGCAGGTGTGGGTGACTTCCAGGTGTTCGGTTCGCAGTACGCCATGCGTATCTGGCTGGACCCGGCCAAGCTGAACAACTTCCAGCTCACGCCGGTGGATGTCAGCACGGCCATCTCGGCACAGAACGTCCAGGTGGCCACCGGTCAATTGGGCGGCCTGCCTGCCCTGCCCGGCAACCAGCTGAACGCCACCATCATCGGCAAGACCCGCCTGCAGACGGCTGAGCAGTTCGGCAATATCCTCATGAAGGTCAATGCCGACGGTTCCCAGGTTCGCCTGCGTGACGTGGCGCGTATCGAACTCGGCGGCCAGAACTACAGCATCAGCGCGCAGTTCAACGGCAACCCGGCTTCCGGTATGGCGATCAAGCTCGCGTCGGGCGCCAACGCCCTGGACACCGCCAAGGCCATCCGTGCCACCGTGGCGTCCCTGGAACCGTTCTTCCCGCCTGGCATGAAGGCGGTGGTGCCGTATGACACCACCCCGGTCGTGACCGAATCGATCTCCGGTGTAGTGCACACCCTGATCGAAGCGATCGTGCTGGTGTTCCTGGTGATGTTCCTGTTCCTGCAGAACTTCCGCGCCACCATCATCACCACCATGACCGTACCGGTGGTATTGCTGGGTACCTTCGGGATCCTCGCGGCGTTCGGTTTCACCATCAACACATTGACCATGTTCGGCATGATCCTCGCCATCGGCCTGCTGGTGGACGACGCCATCGTCGTGGTGGAAAACGTCGAGCGGGTAATGGCCGAGGAGCATTTGTCGCCGAAAGAGGCGACGGTCAAGTCCATGGGCCAGATCCAGGGCGCCCTGGTGGGTATTGCCCTGGTACTGTCGGCGGTACTGTTGCCGATGGCATTCTTCGGCGGCTCCACCGGTGTGATCTACAAACAGTTCTCCATCACCATCGTTTCGGCCATGGCGTTGTCGGTACTGGTTGCCCTGATCTTCACCCCGGCCCTGTGCGCCACCATGCTCAAGCCGATCGACCCGGAAAAACACGGCCAACCCAAGCGTGGTTTCTTCGGCTGGTTCAACCGCACCTTCGACCGTGGCGTACTGAGCTACGAGCGCGGCGTGGGTAACATGATCAAGCACAAGATCCCGGCCTTCCTGGTGTACGCCCTGATCATCGCCGGCATGATCTGGCTGTTCATGCGCATCCCGGCTGCGTTCCTGCCCGATGAAGACCAGGGTGTGATCTTTGCCCAGGTGCAGACCCCGGTAGGTTCGTCGGCTGAACGCACGCAAAAAGTCATCGACGACATGCGCGCCTACCTGCTCAATGACAAGGAAGGCGAGCCGGGCGAAGGCAAAGGCGTGAAATCGGTGTTTACCGTGAACGGCTTCAACTTCGCCGGTCGTGGCCAGAGTTCGGGCCTGGCCTTCGTGATGCTCAAGCCGTGGGATGAGCGCGACTCGTCCACCTCGGTGTTCGAGATTGCCAAGCGTGCCCAGGGTTACTTCATGCAGACCTTCCAGGACGCCATGGTGTTTGCCATTGTGCCGCCGTCTGTACTGGAACTCGGTAACGCCACCGGTTTCGACGTGTTCCTGCAAGACCAGGGCGGTGTCGGCCATGAAAAGCTGATGGCGGCGCGTAACCAGTTCCTGGGCATGGCTGCCCAGAGCAAGATCCTGGCCGGTGTGCGCCCCAACGGCGTGAACGATGAGCCGCAATACGAGCTCACCGTCGACGACGAGAAGGCCAGTGCCCAGGGCATCACGCTGTCCAACATCAACCAGACCCTGGCGATTGCCTTGGGTGGCAGCTACGTCAACGACTTCATCGACCGTGGTCGGGTGAAGAAGGTTTACGTGCAAGGTGAAGCCGCCAGCCGGATGTCCCCGGAAGACCTGAACAAATGGTACGTGCGCAGCGACTCCGGGAAGATGGTGCCGTTGTCGGCCATCGCCTCGGGCAAGTGGATCTACGGCTCGCCGAAGCTCTCGCGTTATAACGGTGTAGCGGCGATGGAAATCCTCGGTACCCCGGCACCGGGCTACAGTACCGGTGACGCCATGGCCGAAGTCGAACGCATCGCCAAGCAACTGCCGGCGGGCGTGGGCTACGCCTGGACGGGCCTGTCGTATGAAGAACGCCTGTCCGGCTCCCAGGCGCCGGCACTGTATGCGCTGTCGCTGCTGGTGGTGTTCCTGTGCCTCGCGGCGCTGTACGAAAGCTGGTCGATCCCGATCGCAGTGATCCTGGTGGTTCCACTGGGCGTGGTGGGTGCGTTGATCGCCACCAGCATGCGCGGCTTGTCCAACGACGTGTTCTTCCAGGTGGGCTTGCTGGTGACGGTGGGCCTGGCGGCGAAGAACGCCATCCTGATCGTGGAGTTCGCCAAGGAACTCCACGAGCAAGGCAAAGGCATCGTCGAGGCGGCCATCGAGGCCTCGCGGATGCGCCTGCGGCCGATCATCATGACCTCCATGGCGTTCGTCCTCGGCGTGTTGCCGCTGGCGATCTCCTCGGGTGCCGGCTCAGGCAGCCAGCACGCAATCGGTACCGGTGTCATTGGCGGTATGATCACGGCCACGGTGCTGGCGATCTTCTGGGTCCCCCTGTTCTTCGCGAGCGTGTCCGCCATGGGCGAACGTAACAAGACTGAACCTAAGCAAACTCCTCAAGAGGCTGGCCAATGAGCAAGTCGCTACTTTCCTTAGCCGTCACCGCATTCGTGCTCAGTGGCTGCTCGCTGATCCCTGACTACCAGCGCCCTGAAGCGCCGGTGGCAGCTCAGTTCCCACAGGGGCCGGCGTATTCGTCGGCCCAGGCGCCGGGCCAGGCCGCTGCCGAGCAGGGCTGGAAGCAGTTTTTCCATGACCCTGCCCTGCAACAGCTGATCCAGACCGCGCTGGTGAACAACCGTGACCTGCGTGTCGCGGCGCTGAACATCGACGCGTATGCGGCGCAGTACCAGATCCAGCGTGCCGACCTGTTCCCGGCCGTATCGGCCACGGGCAGCGGCAGCCGTTCGCGCACCCCGGCCAAGCTGTCGCAGACCGGCGAATCGACCATCACCAGCCAGTACTCGGCCGGCCTCGGGATCAGTTCTTATGAGCTGGACCTGTTCGGTCGTGTGCGCAGCCTGAGTGAAGAAGCGCTGCAAAAGTACTTCGCCACTGAAGAAGCACGGCGCAGCACCCAGATCAGCCTGGTGGCCAGCGTGGCGAATGCCTACCTGACCTGGCAGGCCGACAAGGAACTGCTCAAGCTGACCCAGGACACCCTCGGCGCGTACGAGCAGAGCTTCAAACTGACCTCGCGCAGCAATGAAGTCGGTGTGGCGTCGGCCCTCGACCTCAGCCAGGCGCGCACCTCGGTGGAAAATGCCCGCGTGGCACTGGCACGCTACACCCGCCAGGTGGCCCAGGACGAAAACAACCTGACCCTGCTGCTGGGCACCGGCCTGCCGGCGAATATCGCCAGCAAGCCGCTGTCGGATGACCTGCTCAGCGACGTACCGGCCGGCTTGCCCTCCGACCTGCTGCAACGTCGTCCCGACATCGTGCAGGCCGAGTACAACCTCAAGGCCGCCAACGCCAACATCGGTGCGGCCCGTGCAGCGTTCTTCCCGAGCATCAGCCTGACCGCCAGCGCCGGTACCGCCAGCCCTACCCTGGGCGGCCTGTTCAAAGGCGGTTCGGGCACCTGGTCGTTCGCCCCGCAGATCAACATCCCGATCTTCAACGCCGGCAGCCTGCGCGCCAGCCTGGACTATTCGAAGATCCAGAAAGAGATCAACGTGGCGAACTACGAGAAGGCGATCCAGACCGGCTTCCAGGAAGTCTCCGACGGCCTCGCCGCGCGTGAGACCTACAAGCAGCAGTTGGAGGCCCAGCGTGGCTTCGTCGCGGCCAACCAGGATTACTACCGCCTGGCCGAGCGTCGCTACCGCATCGGTGTCGACAGCAACCTGACCTTCCTCGACGCCCAGCGCCAACTGTTCAGTGCCCAGCAATCGCTGATCACCGACCGCCTGGCGCAGCTGACCAGCGAGGTCAACCTGTACAAGGCCCTCGGTGGTGGCTGGAACGAGCAGACCGCGAAGAACGAGCCGTTGAAAGAAGAAGCACCGGCGTTGAAGTTGTTCTGATAGCGCCGCAATAAACAAAAACCGCCTCCCTTATCAGGAGGCGGTTTTTTATGGCCCGCGATATTTTACAGGCTGGGTGCCAAGGTTAAGTTCTCAATTCACTGACTTGAACCTGGAACACAGAACTCGAAATATCATACTGGGTGTTTTGACCGTCCGAGCCACGAGCAGTGATTGAGAAATTAAACTCACCGATAAACCAGAACCCTTCGTCTGGATGATCAGTGCGCCTTACGCGGAATGTACCCGTCGGATCAGAAAACCCGTATGAGAATTCAGGCCGCATAATAAAAAGCGTATCAACACTATTTGGCGGCCCCCCAGGCCCTGTGATCGGGTAATCAGTAAAGGTTTTCAGCTCTCTCCCTGCGAACTCGAGGACCGCACGATCACCTCCATCACGGGGCAAGCACTGAATAAAATAACTCGAGTCTGAGTAGATCACGAAAAATACATTACCCAGGTCGATGGGGTCATAACTGCCATTGACACTGGCGTTGATCTCACAAAGAACTGGAACCTTCGCTTGCACTCGGTGCTTGGGGACAAACTTACCCGTTGCGCCGTGGTTTGCTAACGCGCAGGTGATTTGAAGGGCATGGCAGACAACTTCCATATCGCCCTTGCCATCTGGCTTGAAGTAGATGGAAAACTGCATGCTCAGCGCTATACGGCCGTCCTTGTATTCAAGAAGGTCAACCGTCAGGGACCCCGAATATTCGTCCGGGAAATACTCGATGCGGTTTCCCAAGGCAAAAGCCGCCCTGACTCCAGGGTCCTCCGGCCGGATCGGATAGGTCTGGCCTGCTTTCAGCCCTTCAGCCTTAAGGGTCAGTTCATTTTTCGAACCGGGATTGTCTTCAAACCCTAAACAAATGGAAAACTGAGCACCCTCGATATAGATCAACTCGAATGTGTCGAATGTAATCGGGATCTTCTTGTTACTCCCAAAGATCAGGTCCGCGTTGAACGTATTCGACGACGTTAACAACTCACCTATGTCTGTTCCAAAGCTCATGAGCACTTCTCCCTTGAGCACCAGAAAAATACTGCCACCGCCTTGAACATAGGCGTTCAAAAACGGGCCATCTACTGTCAACCCTGACAGTAGACGCAGAAGCGGTTAAACATAAGGCTGACAGGTTGGCCAAGCGCTTTGTGGCGAGCGGGCTTGCCCCGCTCGTCACAAAGCGCTCCCGCCTTGCTTTGCGCTCAACCTTTCAGGTTAAAATCTGTCACAGATTCTTACAGACCACAGAGGGAGCTTGTCGTAATGATCGTAGGAATCGACCTGGGGACCACTAACAGTCTCGCAGCCGTCTGGCGCGGCGATGCCGCCGAAATGGTGCCCAATGCCCTGGGCCAGTTGCTGACCCCCAGCGTGGTCGGGCTGGATGACCAAGGCCGTGTCCTGGTGGGCCAGGCCGCCAAGGAGCGCCTGCACACCCACCCGCACCTGACGACTTCGCTGTTCAAGCGCTACATGGGCAGCGCCACCGAGGTGCGCCTGGGCGACCGCTCGTTCCGCCCCGAAGAACTCTCGGCGCTGGTACTCAAAAGCCTCAAGGAAGACATCGAGCGCACCTACGGCCAAACCGTTACCGACGCGGTGATCAGCGTGCCCGCCTATTTCAGCGACGGCCAACGCAAGGCCACGCGCATCGCCGGTGAACTGGCCGGGCTCAGCGTTGAGAAACTGATCAACGAACCGACCGCCGCGGCCTTGGCCTACGGCCTGCACCAGCGTGATAAAGAAACCTCGTTCCTGGTCTTCGACCTTGGCGGCGGCACCTTCGACGTGTCGATCATCGAGCTGTTCGACGGGGTGATGGAAGTACGCGCCAGCGCCGGCGACAACTTTCTCGGCGGCGAAGACTTCGACACCCTGTTGCTCGAACACTTTGTCGACAGCCAACGCAACGCCACGGGTTTCCCGCCCACCAGCACGGTGCTGCAAGCCCTGCGCCGCGAAGCCGAGCGCGTACGCAAAGCCTTGGGCCAGGACGACAGCGCCGAGTTCGCCCTGCGCATCGACGGCCAGCAATGGACAAAAACCATCACCCAACAGGAACTGGCCAAGCTCTACACGCCGCTGCTGGAACGCCTGCGCGCGCCGATCGAACGCGCCCTGCGCGATGCGCGGATTCGGGTCGGCGACCTGGATGAAATCCTGCTGGTGGGCGGTACCACACGCATGCCGCTGGTGCGCAAACTCGCCGCCGGCCTGTTCGGGCGCTTTCCCTCCATCAGCCTCGATCCCGATCAGGTGGTCGCCCATGGTGCGGCGATCCAGGCCGCCCTCAAGGCCCGTTCCGCGGCCCTCGAAGAAGTGGTGCTGACCGACGTCTGCCCCTACACCCTGGGGATCGAAACCTCCAACCAGTACGGCGGCCATATCGAAAGCGGCCATTACCTGCCGTTGATCGAACGCAACAGCAGCGTGCCGGTGAGCCGGGTCAAAAGCGTGGTCACCCTGCACGACGACCAGGCCCACGTACTGCTGAAGATTTATCAGGGCGAAAGCCGCCTGGTCAAAGACAACATCGAGCTGGGCCAACTGGATATTCCGGTGCCCAAGCGCAAGGCCGGTGAAGTCTCCCTGGACGTGCGTTTCACCTACGACAACAACGGCCTGCTGGAAGCCCAGGTGAATATCCCGCTGACCGGCGAGCAGCATTCGCTGGTGATCGAGAACAACCCCGGCGTGCTCAACCCGCAGGAGATCCAGCAACGCCTGCAAGCCCTGGCGCAATTGAAGGTCCACCCCCGCGACCAGCAGGTCAATACCGTGCTCGTCGCCCGCCTCGAACGGCTCTACCAGGAAAACCTCGGCGAGCTGCGCGAACAGCTCGGGCATTGGGCGGCGCAGTTCCAGCAGGTACTCGACACCCAGGACGAACGCCGCATCCGCGAAGCGCGCAGCGAACTGAGCCGTCAACTTGAGCAACTCGACAACGGGTTCTGGCGCTGAGGGCACACCGATGGATTGCTGGACCGTACTGCAACTGCCGGAGGACGCCGACGAGCGCAGCATCAAGCGCAGCTATGCGCGCTTGCTCAAAGGCTGCCGCCCGGACGACGACGCCCAAGGCTTCCAGCGCCTGCGCGAGGCCTATGAACACGCGCTGAATGAAGCACGCTGGCGAGCGGATAACGAAGAGGCAGAACCCGTCCAGGCGCCCGTGGCCGAAGCGGTCTACACCAACCTGAATGACCTGGCCGAACTGCTGGACATCAGCCCCGTCAGCCCGGCGCCCTTCGACGCACCCACTCCGGACCCGGCCCAGACCCTGCTCGACGGCCTGACCGCGGGTAACCTCGATGAACGCTGGGCCCAGGCTCGGCAACAGGGCTGCACCGAGGCGTTCCAGGCCGGCCTGTTGCGCCATTGTTTCGAAGCACCGGGCGAACGCAGCGCCATCGCCGCTTGGGCCGCGCAACACCTGGAATGGCTGACCCCCTGGCAGCAGGTGGCGATGACGTCCTGGCAATACGAAGCACTGACCGGCGAGCTGCTGCAAGACTACCGCCGCACCCTGCAGGAACTGCTGGAGCAAAAGGCCGAGCGCGAGTTCATCACCCAGCTCACGCAGTACAACGACCAACCCTGGCTGCGGGTGTTCGACCTGCAACAGCAGTGGCAGCGCATCGTCCTGCACCTGCTGCATGACACCCAGTGGAGCGTGCCGCTGTTCGAGCGGGTGTGCCAGGCATTCGGCTGGGACGACCAGAAAGGCGTCTACCCGGAACCGGCGTGGATGTGGCGCGAACTGGTGTCCCGTTGCGAACAGGAAAGCTTCTACGCCAACCTGCAGGACAAGGCCCAGGACACGCGGCGCACATCAGCCGATGCCCTGGCCGCACGCCTGCTGCTGATGCCGATGTCCGCCACGCAACACAAACGCCTGATCGATGGATTTGGCGAGAACGAGTGGAACGCCTGCCAGCACCTGGCGCAAACACTGACCTGGCGCTATCCGCAACTGGTCGAGCGCCTGCCTCAAACAGACCTGTTCTTTTGGCGCAAATTCGTGCCCCGGCCGATCTACACCCAGGTGTTTATCCGGCTATGGGCCGTCTTCGCCCTGGGGCTTGGCCTGAGCATCGCCCATGATAAGCCAGACAGAATGGACGGGATGTCGCTGGTCATTTTCATGCTGATGGCGTTCGTGCCGGCGGCCGTTGGCTTTCGCGTCACCCAAATGTGGGCCGGGATGAGTTCAACCTATCGGGTGCTGGATGTGTGGCTGAGCCAGTACCTGATCCCCAAGCGAATCAACCCCAACGACTACTGGCTGGTGATTCGCCACGGCGTACCGCAGGCGATCATGCTGGTGGCCTGCGGTTTGATGCTTGGTGTACTGGGTGCGCTGACCTATGCCGGCGCGCTGCTGATCAACCTGCTGCACAAAAAACGCATCGGTCATATGAGCCAGAAGTTCGCCGAAGGCTACCCCTGGTTGAACGGCCTGCACTGGGCCTTCTGGAGCCCTCTGCAAGGGGTGTTCCTGGTGGTGATGGTGGCGCTGATCATTGCCGCCCAGCATTATTTGCCGGCGGTGCCCTGGACCCACTTCGACCTGCCCAAACGATAACCCGCCAATGCCGGGCCTCAGCGCCCGGCAACTTGCGTTCGATCATCGCCCACAACCCGCCCTGCCCCGATTGAACCGCCCCCGCACCGCCCCGCACCATGGCCGCCACCTGCATAAACCCAATAACAACAGGTCCACCACCATGAGCACTTTTCACCCGCGCCGGCTCCTGCTGGCCACCGCTATCGCCAGTCTTGCCCTGCCCGTCGTCGCCGAAGAACACGGTTTTCTGGAGGACGCCAGCGCCAACCTCAACCTGCGTAATTTCTTCTTCAACCGCAATTTCACCAACCCCACCAAAACCCAGGGTGGCGCGCAGGAGTGGACACAGAGTTTCATCCTCGACGCCAAGTCCGGCTTTACCCAAGGCACCGTCGGTTTCGGTGTGGATGTGCTCGGGCTGTACTCGTTGAAGCTCGATGGCGGGCGCGGTACCGGCGGCACCCAGTTGTTGCCGCTGGACCACGATGGCCGCCCTGCGGATGAATTCGGGCGTCTCGGCGTGGCGTTCAAGGCGCGTATTTCCAAGACCGAAGTGAAGGTCGGCGAATGGATGCCGGTGCTGCCGATCCTGCGTGCCGACGATGGCCGCTCCCTGCCGCAAACCCTGCGCGGCGGGCAGATCACCTCGAAGGAAATCGACGGCCTGACCCTGTACGGCGGCCAGTTCCGCGCCAACAGCCCGCGCGACGACAGCAGCATGTCGGACATGTCGATGGTCGGCAAAACCGCGTTCACCTCGGACCGCTTCAACTTCCAGGGCGGCGAGTACGCCTTCAACGACAAACGCACCCAGGTCGGCGTGTGGAACGCCCAGCTCAAGGACATCTACAGCCAGCAGTTCGTCAACCTGATCCACAGCCAGCCCCTGGGCGACTGGACCCTGGGCGCCAACCTCGGGTTCTTCTACGGCAAGGACGACGGCAGCGCCCGCGCCGGCGACCTGGACAACAAGACCTGGTCCGGCCTGTTCTCGGCCAAGTATGGCGGCAACACCTTCTACGTCGGCCTGCAAAAACTCACCGGCAACAGCGCGTGGATGCGCGTCAACGGCACCAGCGGCGGCACCCTGGCCAACGACAGCTACAACTCGAGTTACGACAACGCCGAGGAAAAATCCTGGCAGGTGCGCCACGACTACAACTTCGCCGCCCTCGGCGTACCGGGCCTGACCCTGATGAACCGCTATATCAGCGGCAGCAACGTGCACACCGGCACCGTCACCGACGGCAAGGAGTGGGGCCGCGAAAGCGAATTGGGTTATACCGTGCAAAGCGGCGTGGTGAAGAACCTCACGGTGCGCTGGCGCAATTCGAGCATGCGCCGCGACTACAGCAACAATGAGTTCGATGAAAACCGGTTGATCGTCAGTTACCCGATAAGTCTGCTGTAATCCGGCGCCGCACTTACTGTATGGTGCGCGCCTGCCGCTGCTGATCCGCCCAGCAGCGGCCTCTTATCCGAGCCTGTGCACACCATGAAATCCTTTGCCATCGCATCCGCCGTGCTTGCCCTGGCCTTGAGCCTCAGCGGCTGTATCGGCGCACCCATCGCCCTGACCGCGCAGACCGAGCAACGCCTGCAGGCCCAGGCGCCGATCCGTTTTTTGCTGACTTTCGATGACGGCCCCAGCGCCTCGGGCTACGACAACCCCAGCCGTTCAGTGCTCGCCGACCTGGCGCACAACCCGGTGCTGCCGGGGATCAAGGCGGTGTTCTTCCTGCAGACCGAATCGTCGCGTTCCGGCGGCAGCTCGCGGGGGCGCAAGACGATGGAGCGTGAATACGCCGGCGGGCATGTGCTGGCTTTTCACACTGCCACGACCTTTCATACCAACCACCGCTGGCTGAATGATGCCGAGCTGGAGCGCACCCTCAGCCAGGGCGCGAGCGATATCGCCTCGATCACCGGCGCGCCGCCCGTGCTGGTCCGCCCGCCGTTCTGGAACTACGACCGGCGCACCTTCGCCGCCTACCAGCGCCATGGCATGCAGGTCCTGCTGACCGACCTGAGCGCCAATGACGGCAAGATCTGGGGCTTCAATGGCAGCCCAAGGCGCCGCGCCAACCTGTATCGACAACTGTCGGTGGTGCGCGAGCGCATCGCGCTGGGGGAGCTACCGACGGTGGACGGCGTGATACCGGTGGTGGTGACCTTCCACGATATCAACCGCTATACCGCGCGGCATATGCAGGAATACCTGCAGATCCTGCTGGACAGCGCACGAGTCAATGGCATGAAGACGGCTGCCGAACCGTTCTACACCGATACGGCCGCCCTGCAACGCGCGGCGCTGGCGCGTACGGTCAAAGACGTGAATGAAGCCGTGCATCTTCCGGGCGTGTGGAATTGGGTGTGGGACGCCGACTCCCACTGATCACTCGCGCGACTCGACACCCAGCTCATCCCATACAGACTCCGCCAGGTGAAACGTGGCATTCGCCGCCGGGATCCCGCAATAGATCGCGCTCTGCATCAGCACTTCCTTGATCTCGGCACGGGTCACGCCGTTGCTGGCGGCGGCGCGCAGGTGCAGCTTGAGTTCTTCGCTGCGGTTCATGCCGATCAGCATGGCGATGGTGATCAGGCTGCGGGTGTGGCGAGGCAGCCCGGGGCGGGTCCAGATGTCACCCCAGGCGTGGCGGGTGATCATGTCCTGGAACTCGCTGTTGAACTCGGTCAAGGCATTGAGGCTGCGGTCGACATGGGCATCGCCCAGCACTTCGCGGCGCACCTGCAGGCCGTCGGCGTAACGTTGTTTCTCGTCCACAAAAAACTCCTGGTTCAATAAAATTTCAACTCGATGACCTGTGGCGAGCGGGCTCCTGTGGTGAGCGGGCTTCTTGTGGTGAGCGGGCTTGCCCCGCGCTGGGCTGCGAAGCAGCCCCAATACGGACGCCGAATTATTTCAGACAGACCGTGGCGCCTGATTTGGGGCCGCTTCGCGCCCCAGCGCGGGGCAAGCCCGCTCACCACAAGAAGCCCGCTCACCACAGGAAGCCCGCTCGCCACAGGAAGCCCACTTGCCACAACGAGCCAGTTGCCACAACAGCGGCCTCAGCGGGCCAGCAGGAATTTGATAACCCGGTCACTGAATGCAGCGCCAGCCTGTACGTTGGACAGGTGCGCCGCGTAGAACTCGGCGTACTCGGCGCCCTGCACATGGTGCTGGATAAAGTGGCCACCGGCCGGTGGGGTCACGGCGTCTTCAGTGCCGGCAATCACCAGGGTGCGTGCCTTGATCTTCGGCAACTGCTCACGGAAATCCGCATCACGCACGGCGGCGCAGTTGGCCGCGTAACCTGGGGGCGAAGTCGCGGCAAGCATGTCGGTGATCTGCTTGGCCTGGTGCGGGTTGGCTGCCGCAAAATCGGCGGTGAACCAACGCGCAATCGACGCATCGCGCAAGGCCACCATGGCCGCCGCGCCATCACGCTGGACCATCTCGATCCGTGGGTTCCAGATCTCCGGCGTGCCGATTTTGGCGGCGGTGTTGCACACCACCAGGCGCTGCAGGCGCTCACCGGCATTAATCCCCAGCCATTGGCCGATCAAGCCGCCCATGGACAGCCCGCAAAAGTGCGCACGCTGAATATCCAGCGCATCCAGCAGTGCGATCACGTCGTGGCCCAACTGCTCGATGCTGTACGGTCCCTCGGTCACCAGGGATTTGCCGTGGCCACGGGTGTCGAAACGCAACACCCGGAAATGCTCGGTCAACGCCGGGATCTGGATGTCCCACATATGCAGGTCGGTACCCAGCGAGTTGGACAGCACCAGCACCGGTGCGTCCACGGGGCCATCGAGTTGGTAATGCAGTTCGCCCTCGGCGAGTTGTACGAAAGCCACAGCGTTCTCCTTAGGCGGTCAATGCAAAGTGTTCGGTGACAGCGCGAGTGACCCAGGTGGGCGCCTGGCCCAGGTAGTGGGCCGGGTCGAGCAGGCGGTCCAACTCAGGGGCGGACAACTCGGCGGTGACCTGCGGTTCGTCCGCCAGCACCGCGCGCAAGTGGCGCCCTTCTGCGACGGCGCGTTTGCAGCATTGCTCCAGCAGGTGGTGCGCGGTTTCCCGGCCCAGGCGTTGAGCCAGCACGATGCTGACGGCTTCGGCCAGCACCAGGCCTTGGGTCAGGTCGAGGTTGTGGGCCATACGTCCGGGGTCGACTTCCAACCCTTCGCTCACCAGCAGCGCTTGTTTCAAGGCCCCGGACACCAGGCGGCAAATCTCCGGCAAGGTTTCCCATTCGGCGTGCCACAGGCCCAGGCTGCGTTCATGTTCCTGGGGCATGGCGTTGAACATCGTCGCCACCAGGCCGGGCACGCGCGTGGCGGTGCTGATCAGCACAGCCGCGCCCACCGGGTTGCGTTTGTGCGGCATGGTCGACGAACCGCCCTTGCCGGGCGCCGACGGCTCGAACACTTCGGCCGCTTCAGTTTGCATCAGCAGGCTGATATCGCGGCCCAGTTTGCCGAGGCTGCCGGCGATCAGGCCCAGGACGGAGGCGAACTCCACCAGACGATCCCGTTGGGTGTGCCAGGGTTGTTCAGGCAAGCTCAGCTTCAACTCTGCCGCCAGCGCCTCGGCCACCGGCATGGCGTGTTCGCCGAGTGCCGCCAACGTCCCGGACGCGCCGCCGAATTGCAGCACCAGCAAACGCGGTTGCAGTTCTTTCAAACGCTGGCGACTGCGCGTCACCGCGCCCAGCCAACCGGCAATCTTCATCCCCAGGGTGACCGGCGTCGCGTGCTGTAACCAGGTACGCCCGGCCAACGGCGTCGTCGCATAACGCTGGGCCTGGGCGGCCAGCACGTCGCCCAGACGCGCCAGGTCCGTTTCGATCAACCCCAGGGCCCGGCGCAGTTGCAGCACCAGCCCGGTGTCCATCACGTCCTGGCTGGTCGCGCCCAGGTGCACATAACGTTCGGCCCCGGCATCCCCGCTGGCAATCAACTTGCCCAGGGCCTTCACCAGCGGAATCGCGGAATTCCCCGCCGTGGCAATCGCCACGCCGAGGGCGTCCACGTCGTACAGCGACGCCAGGCAGGCCTGGGCAATCGGCGCCACGGACGCCTGCGGGATCAACCCGACCCGGGCCTGCGCCCGGGCGAGCGCGGCTTCGAAATCGAGCATGCCCTGCAGGCGTCCCTGGTCGCAGAACACCTCGGCCATGCTGTCAGCGGTGAAGTAAGCGTCGAACAGTTGATTGCTCGTGCGCAGTGTCATAACTCATCCCTTACAAATCGTGATGCAGGTACGCCGCCTGTTTCGGCAAACGCAAGCTGAACAGGAAGGCCACCGCCATCATGCCGGTGACATACCAATAGAAGGTGTTTTCCATGCCCATGGATTTGAGGCCCAGGGCCACGTATTCCGCCGAGCCGCCGAAGATCGCGTTGGCCACCGCATAGGCCAGGCCCACGCCCAGGGCGCGCACTTGTGGCGGGAACATTTCCGCCTTCACCAGGCCGCTGATCGAGGTGTAGAAGCTGACAATCGCCAGGGCCAGGGTGATCAGCACAAACGCCAGGAACGGACTGCTGACGGTTTTCAAGCTGAGCAGGATCGGCACCGTGCACAGTGTGCCCAACGCGCCGAACCACAGCATCGAGTTACGCCGGCCGATCTTGTCGGCCAGCATGCCGAACAGCGGCTGCATGCACATGTACAGGAACAGCGCGCCGGTCATGATGTAACTGGCGGTCTTGGCGTGCATCCCGGCGGTGTTCACCAGGTACTTCTGCATGTAGGTGGTAAAGGTGTAGAAAATCAGCGAACCGCCTGCGGTGTAGCCGAGCACGGTGATGAATGCCGCCTTATGGTCACGGAACAGCGCGGCGATACTGCCGGCGTCCTTGTCCGCGCGGGTTTCCTTGCTGGTGGTTTCCTTGAGGGTGCGGCGCAGCAGCAGGGAGATCACCGCGGCAATCGCACCGATCACGAACGGAATCCGCCAGCCCCAGGCCCGCAGTTCTTCCTCAGTGAGGATCTGTTGCAGGATCACCACCACCAGCACCGCCAACAGTTGGCCACCGATCAGGGTCACGTACTGGAACGAGGCGAAAAACCCACGCTGGCCCTTGAGTGCGACTTCACTCATGTAGGTGGCGGTGGTGCCATATTCGCCCCCCACCGACAGGCCCTGGAACAGCCGCGCCACCAGCAGCAGGGCCGGGGCCCAGGCGCCGATGTCTTTGTAGGTGGGCAAAAAGGCGATGACCAGGGAACCGGCGCACATCATCAGCACCGAGATCATCATCGAATTCTTGCGCCCGTGCTTGTCGGCGACCCGGCCGAACAGCCAGCCGCCGATGGGGCGCATCAGGAAGCCGGCGGCGAACACGCCAGCGGTGTTGAGCAGTTGGACCGTGGGGTCATCCGACGGGAAAAACGCGGGGGCGAAGTAGATGGCGCAGAAGGCATAGACGTAGAAGTCGAACCATTCGACCAGGTTGCCGGAGGAGGCACCGACAATCGCAAAGATCCGTTTGCTGCGCTCTTCTCCGGTGTAGTGACTGGTGGTTGTTGTCATGGTTTTTCACTCAGTGGGAACGGTTATAGCCTAGACATACTTTGCAACAACCATGTTCCGCAAGCAGACTTTTGCGTAGGCAGTGCCTGAACCGGCCCCCTCCCACATCAAAATGTGGGAGGGGGCTTGCCCCCGATGGGGCCCTGACAAGCGACTCAATAATCGAAGAACACCGTCTCCTTATCTGTGCCCTGCAAAATCACATTCCACTGATGCACACCCGCCGCGTCCGGCTTGGCAATCAACGTGCCGCGCCGCTCGGCAGGCACACAGGCCAGCAACGGGTCATCCCCATTCAACGCCTCGCCCTCGAAATAAATCCGCGTCAGCAGGTGCTTCACCAGCCCACGGGCAAACACCAGCACCACCAGGTGCGGCGCCTGGGTCGTGCCTTGCAGGCCCGGCACGCTGCCCGGCTTGATCGTGGTAAAGCGGAAGCGCCCTTCGGCATCCACCGGCACCCGGCCAAAGCCTTCGAAGTTCGGGTCGAGCGCCTTGTCCTGCTCATCTTCAGGGTGGTCGTACTTGCCGGCGGCATTGGCCTGCCAGACTTCGAGCATGGCGTCGTTGACAACATCACCGTTGCCGTCCACCACTTGCCCGCTGATCGCCACGCGCTCGCCGAGGGTGGCGGCGACGGTCAAATCCTCGCGGTTCAGCCAGGTCAGGCCGATGTGGTAGTACGGCCCGACGGTGTGGGACGTGGTCGCGTTGAGTGTCATCTCATTTCTCCATCGGCGTGGCGTCGCGGCCGCGCAGGACGATGTCCCAGCGGTAGCCGAGGGCATAGGAAGGAATGGTCTTTTCCAGGTCGAAACGGGCGATCAGGCGTTCCTTGGCGCTGGTATCCGGCACACAGTTGTAGATCGGGTCGTATTCCAGCAGCGGGTCGCCAGGGAAATACATCTGCGTCACCAGGCGTGTCAGCACGCTCGGGCCGAACAGCGAAAAATGGATATGCGCCGGACGCCACGCGTTGTGGTGGTTGCCCCATGGGTAGGCCCCAGGCTTGATGGTCTGGAACTGGTACCAGCCATCGGCGTCGGTGACGGTGCGCCCGGTGCCGGTGAAGTTCGGGTCCAGCGGCGCATCGTGCAGGTCGCGCTTGTGGTTGTAGCGACCGGCGGCGTTGGCCTGCCAGATCTCCACGAGGATGCCCGGCACCGGCAGGCCGTTTTCATCCAGCACGCGGCCATGAATGATGATGCGTTCGCCCAACGGTTCGCCGTCGTGTTGGGCGGTGAGGTCGTTGTCCTTCTCGCTGACTCGCTCGGCGCCGATGGTCGGGCCGGTGATTTCCGACAAGGAATGGGGCAGGAACACCAACGGCTGGGACGGCGAACGCAGGTTCGTCGACTGGTAGGCCGGGTGCAGGTAATCAGGTTGAGTGCCCGCTTGCGGGCGCCGGTAACCGGGCTTGTCACTCATGGAGCTGTCCTCTCTTATTAGATGCGTTCGATCGCCAGGGCCAGGCCTTGGCCGACGCCCACGCACATGGTCGCCAGGCCTTTACGGCCGCCGGTTTTTTCCAACTGATGCAGGGCCGTCAATACCAGCCGTGCACCGCTCATGCCCAAGGGGTGGCCCAGTGCGATGGCGCCACCGTTCGGGTTGACCTGGGGTGCATCGTCGGCGATGCCCAGTTCACGCAGCACCGCCAGGCCTTGGCTGGCGAAGGCTTCGTTGAGTTCGATCACATCGAAGTCAGTCACGGCCAGGCCCAGGCGTTCCACCAGCTTGCGTACCGCCGGCACAGGGCCGATGCCCATCACCCGTGGCGCAACACCGGCGCTGGCCATGCCCAGCACCCGGGCGCGGGCAGTCAGGCCGTGTTTTTTCACCGCTTCGGCAGACGCCAGGATCAGTGCGGCCGCACCGTCGTTCACCCCCGAGGCATTGCCCGCGGTGACGGTCTTGTCCGGGCCGTTGACCGGTTTGAGTTTGGCCAGGGCTTCAAGGGTGGTGTCCCTGGGGTGCTCATCGTGCTCCACCACGGTTTCGCCTTTTTTATGGGCGACCCGCACCGGCACGATTTCTTCGGCGAAGAACCCGGCCGCCTGGGCGGCGGCGGTGCGTTGCTGGCTGCGCAGGGCAAAGGCGTCCTGGTCGGCGCGGGAGACCTGGTAGTCGTCGGCGACGTTATCGGCGGTCTGCGGCATGGCGTCCACGCCGTACTGGGCCTTCATCAACGGGTTGATAAAACGCCAGCCGATGGTGGTGTCTTCCAGCTTCATGTTGCGCGAAAACGCCGCATCCGCCTTGCCCATCACGAACGGCGCACGGGACATCGACTCGACGCCACCGGCAATCGCCAGCTCCATTTCGCCACTGGCGATGGCGCGAAACGCGGTGCCGATCGCATCCATGCCCGAGGCGCACAGACGGTTGAGGGTGACGCCGGGAATGCTTTCCGGCAGGCCGGCCAGCAGCAACGCCATGCGGGCGACGTTGCGGTTGTCTTCACCGGCCTGGTTGGCGCAGCCGAGGAACACCTCGTCAACGGCCGACCAGTCCACGGAAGGGTTGCGCTCGATCAGCGCCTTGATCGGCACGGCCGCCAGGTCATCGGCGCGCACGCTGGACAGGCCACCGCCAAAGCGGCCGATGGGGGTGCGAATCGCATCGCAGATAAACACCTCGCGCATCAGGCTTCTCCCGGTGCTTGGCCGTGGGCGGCGGCCGTGCGTGCTTCGAGGTCACGCAGGGCGGTCAACTCGACCTCGGTCGGCTCGGCGGTGGTGCTGACCTGCTCGGCAAATCGAATCGCCCAACCGGTGGCCGCTACGACTTGCTCGCGGGTCACGCCCGGATGGAGGGCGGTGACCACGAATTCATGGGTGCCCTCTTCCGGTTCCATGATGCACAGGTCGGTAATGATTCCGACAGGACCGGCACCCGGCAGCCCCAGGCGTTTGCGCGAATCCCCACCTTCGCCGTGGCCGACCGAGGTGATGAAGTCCAGCTTGTCGACAAACGAACGGGACGACTGCTTGAGGATGATCAACACGCTCTTGGCCGAGCCGGCGATTTCCGGCGCGCCACCGGCGCCCGGCAGGCGCACCTTGGGTTGGTGATAATCACCGACCACGGTGGTGTTGATGTTGCCGAAGCGGTCGACTTGCGCGGCACCGAGGAAGCCCACGTCGATACGCCCGCCCTGCAGCCAGTAGCGAAAAATCTCGCCGGTCGGCACCACGGTGTCGGCGGTTTCCGCCAGCTCGCCATCACCGATCGACAGTGGCAATACGCTGGGCTTGGCGCCAATCGGCCCGGACTCGTAGATCAGCACCACATCCGGCGACGAAGTCAGGCGCGCCAGGTTGGCGGCCTTGGACGGCAGGCCGATGCCCACAAAGCACACGGAGCCGTTCTTGAGGCGGCGCGCGGCGGCGACGGTCATCATTTCATTGGTCGAGTAAGCCATTACTTGGCCTCCTGCTGCGTGGTCAGCTTGGCCTGGAATTCACTGAAATCGGCAGTGCCGTGGATGTATTCATCCATCCAGGCAGTAAAGGTCCCACGGTCGCGGGCGATGGGGTCCCACGCCTGGTAGAAGCGATTGTCACGCTCGTTGTAGCCGTGGGCGTAGGACGGATGGGCACCACCGGGTACGTGGCACACCGCAGTCAGGGCCCAGGTCGGCAGTACGCAACTGTTCATCGGCGCGTTCAGGTCATCGACGATTTCTTCCACGGTGACGATGCAGCGCTTGGCCGCCAGGGCCGCTTCCTTCTGCACCCCAAGAATGCCCCAGAGCAGCACGTTGCCCTTGCGATCAGCCTTTTGCGCGTGGATCACGGTGACGTCCGGACGCACCGACGGCACCGCTGCCAGCACTTCACCGGTGAACGGGCACGTCACGCTCTTGATCAGCGGGTTGACCTTGGGCAAGTCGGAACCCGCGTAGGCGCGCAGCACCGCGAACGGCAGGCCCGATGCGCCGGCGACGTAGGCATTGGCCAGGTCGGCGTGGCTGTGTTCTTCGATTTCCAAGGGTTGCGGCCATTGCTTTTCGACCGCGTCACGCAGGCGATGCAGGGAACCTACACCCGGGTTACCGCCCCAGGAAAAAATCAACTTGCGCGCGCACCCGGCACCAATCAACTGGTCGTAGATCAGGTCAGGCGTCATACGCACCAGCGTCAGGTCTTTCTTGCCCTGACGAATGATTTCATGACCCGCTGCCGTAGGGATCAGATGGGTGAAGCCTTCCAGTGCGACAGTGTCGCCGTCGTTCACGAATTGCTTCACCGCGTCGCGCAGCGCAAGAATTTCAGCCATGGGGTTGGGCTCCCGATGTGGATCGAAAAGGCGCTGAGGTGGCGCCGAAGTGCTTGAAGATTAAGCCGGGGAAATCGGCCAAACAATCCGATAATCGACTCAGTGTTCGATTATCGAACGGATTGTTGGCAGGCTATCGATTGATCTCAGGTCGCATCCGCATGGCTGACCATGCCTTTGATCACCACGGCTGCCGTGGCCAAAGCGGCCGGAATCACCAGGGCGGTGAGCACCTGCTCGAAGTTCCAGCCCAGGCCCAGCAAGGTGGCACCCATCCACGCGCCGAGGATCGCGCCGAAACGGCCGATGCCAAGCATCCACGACACGCCGGTGGCGCGGCCTTGGGTCGGGTAGAAGCGCGCGGCCAGGGATGGCATCGCCGATTGCGCACCGTTGACGCACATCCCGGCGACCAGCACCAAGGTGGCCAATAGGGTGATATTGCCCAGGCTTTGCCCCACCGCGTAGGCAAACACCCCGGCCAGCAGGTAGAAGGTGCCGATGACCTTGTGGGGGTTGAACCGGTCCATCGCCCATCCCACGCCGACGGCGCTCAATACGCCACCAAACTGGAACAGCGCGCCGATGAAGGCGGCCTGCTCCATGCTGGCGCCGCTGTCGCGCATCAGGGTCGGCAGCCAACTGGTCAGCAGGTACACGATCACCAGGCCCATGAAGTACGTGAGCCACAGCAGCAAGGTGCCGGCGCTGTAGGTGCCCGAGAAAATCACCGCGAACACGTTGCGCGCCTTGACTGTTTTTTGTTCGGGCACGCTGAAGGCGGTGGCCTGGGCAACAATAGAGGGTTCGATGGGCGACAGGGTCTTGCGCACCTTATCGACACCTCGATTACGCACCACCAGGAAACGCGCCGATTCCGGCAGCCACAGCATCAGCACCACCACCAGGATCAACGGCAGGATGCCGCCGATCATCAACAAGGCGTGCCAGCCGAACGCCGGGATCAGCTTGGCCGAGATAAACCCGCCACCGGCCATGCCCAGGTTGAAACCACAGAACATGCTGGTCACCAATAGCGACTTGTGGCGTTCAGGGGTGTATTCGGAGAGCAGGGTCGTCGCGTTCGGCATGCCGGCCCCCAGGCCCAGCCCGGTGAGAAAACGCAGCACCAGCAATTGATCCACGTTGCTGCTGTAGGCCGAGGCCAGGCTGAAGGCGCCAAACACCAGCACCGCGCCCACCAGTACAACCTTGCGCCCGAAACGGTCAGCCAGCGGTCCGGAACCCAGGGCGCCGAACACCATGCCGATCAACGCAGCGCTCATCACCGGGCCAAGGCTGGCGCGGTCAATGCCCCAGTCCTGGGACAGCGCGGGCGCGATAAAGCCCATGGCGGCGGTGTCGAGGCCATCGAGGAAAACGATGAGGAAACACAGGATCACCACGCGCCACTGGTAACGGGACAGTGGCTGGGTGTTGATGAAGGACTGGACGTCCAGGGTCGTGCCGACAGAAGGTTGATTCATTATTCTTATTCCACACCGATGGCGGGCCAACGGCCTGGGGCCGTCATTATTATTGGTGCGCCCTCAAGAGCGCTGCCGCACAGTAATAAGCCGGGGGAAACATCGTCAATTGATCAAGCGGGGATCTGTGCGGTCACCGAACACCTTAGGCAAACAACTGCGCACTCAACTCACGGCTGGCACTGAGCATGCTCGGCAGGAAACGCTGCTCCAGTTCGCTGCGGCTGACCCGTCCAGCGTGAGTACTGACATTGAGCGCCGCCAGCACCTGGCCGGACGCGTCATACACCGGCACGGCGATGGAGCGCAGACCCTGTTCCAGTTCCTGGTCGACAATGCACCAGCCCTGCTGACGCACTTGTTGCAGGCATTCGAACAAGGCTTCAGGGGTGGTCAGGGTGCGGCTGGTCTTGGTTTGCAGGTCGGCATGGTCGAGGTAGTCCTGCAGCGAGGCATCATCCAATGCCGCGAGCAGGATACGGCCCATGGAGGTGCAATAGGCCGGCAACCGTCCGCCCACCGACAGGTCCACCGAAATCAGGCGCTGGGTGGTGGCCGAACGGGCAATGTAGAGGATGTCATCGCCTTCAAGGGTGGCCATGTTGCAGGCTTCGTGCAGTTGTTCGCTCATGCGGTCCAGGTAAGGCTGGGCCGATACCGCCAAAGGCGTGGAGGACAGGTAGGCATGCCCCAGGGTCAGGACTTTGGGCAGCAATGAATAGGTGCGCCCATCGGTGGTGGCGTAGCCGAGCTTGATCAAGGTATGCAGGCAACGGCGTACGGCGGCGCGGGGGATCTCGGTGCGGTGGCTGATCTGGGCGATGGTCAGGTGGCGCTTGCGCTCCTGGAACGCCTGCACCACCGCCAGGCCGCGGGCCAGGGAGGTCATGAAGTCGGGGTCACCGGTAAACGCCTGGATACGCTTGGCCGGCGAGGCAACGATCGGCGGCGCCACTGACGCGAAAGAGTTGCGCAATTGATCGTTCATGCCAGGTTCCTTTCTCTTATTGTCAACCGCAGGGGATTGGGCTGCTATTACAAGCCGGGCCGGCCGTGATGCACAAGGCAGGCCCGGCAACATTGGGCGATTATCGGACAACCATGCGATTATCGCAATTTAGCGCTGAGGGCGATCTATCAACCACGTCCCCGGCGATGTTAAGCCGTTAATTTAATAGCTTGTTTCCTTGTTGAGTTTATGACGCCAGAATTTCAGCAAATACTGACGCGTCGACGTAACAAAACACTCACACAAAGTTGACGGTTTTTAACTTTATGCCGATAGTGTTATTCAAATGCGCCGCTATAATGCATCCTGTGCGGAGGAGAGCCCGGTTTCATATTGAGGCTGGAACTCGCCAAACCATGCACAGGCCGTGCATGGACGATCGCAACTACCTGCCTGGAATGACCGCCCAACAGTGGCCTCCCGTTTTCATTCAAACTTGAACACTTCGTGGGTTCAAGTTGGAACAACCCGAGGGCGACATTCAGGCCAAACACTGCAATGTACTTACACCCAACTCAATTAGGTAACAACGTGACGAAAGATGAACTGCGCGCGGAACTTGAGCGCCAGGAGCAACGTTACAAGGACGTTTACGGCGGGGAAGTCACCACCTACGCCGCCCAGCCTGAACCTGAACGCAAACCATGGCGCAAGCGAGCCAGCCTGCTCGACCAGGCATTTGCCCAGGAAATCCAAAAGATTGAACAGGAACTCAAGGCCGAAGAGCCATAAGCGCTTCGGATCGAGTCCAGGGCCCTGCCTGCAGCGATGCCATTTAGCCATCCTCCAGCCGACCTGAATCCCACCATCGCCTGTAAAATTTCATACAAATGTTTCAGGCATGACGATTTGGTGACAAAACCCTGTCCTTTCAGCCCTGCGCTTTATAAATCAAAGACTTGCCAAAGCCCCGAAAACCCTGGGATCGCCAGCTTTTGCCCCTGGCGATTCGATGAAGATTGATACCGATGAGCAGCTAGTGCATCGATTACCGAGGTTTTCTGGCATAATCGCGCCCCCTTACGACCGGGTCAGAAAACCTTCATGATCGATTTATTCAGCGGACTGGATGCTTGGGTTCTCGTGAGCCTGTTGCTCGCCCTGGCCTTTGTCCTCGCCTTCGAGTTCATCAATGGCTTTCATGACACCGCTAACGCGGTGGCCACAGTCATCTATACCAAAGCCATGCCGCCGCATCTGGCCGTGTTCTTCTCCGGGGTGTTCAACTTCCTCGGCGTGTTGCTCGGTGGTGTCGGTGTCGCCTACGCCATCGTGCACCTGCTGCCCGTGGAGTTGCTGATCAATGTGAACACCGGCCATGGCTTGGCGATGGTCTTCTCGTTGTTAGCCGCGGCGATCACCTGGAACCTGGGCACCTGGTACTTCGGTATCCCCGCCTCCAGCTCCCACACCCTGATCGGTTCGATCCTCGGTGTCGGCCTGGCCAATGCCCTGATCAACGACATCCCCCTGGCTGACGGTGTGAACTGGCAGAAGGCCGTCGATATCGGCGCGTCCCTGGTGTTCTCGCCGATGGCCGGCTTCCTGGTCGCAGCCCTGGTGCTGATCGGCCTGAAATGGTGGCGCCCGCTGTCGAAGATGCACAAGACCCCGGACCAGCGCCGCAAGCTCGACGACAAGAAGCACCCGCCGTTCTGGAACCGCCTGGTCCTGGTGATTTCGGCCATGGCCGTGAGTTTCGTGCACGGCTCCAACGATGGCCAGAAAGGCATCGGCCTGATCATGCTGGTGCTGATCGGTATCGTGCCGGCGCAGTTCGTACTCGACCTGGGCAGCACCACCTACCAGATCGAGCGTACTCGCGACGCCACGCTGCACCTTAACCAGTTCTACCAGCGCAACCACGAGACCCTGGGTGAGTTCCTGGCCCTGGGCAAAAGCGTGAAAGACGACCTGCCGGGCAAGTTCCGCTGCAACCCGCAGCAGACCGAACCCACCATCAATGCCTTGCTGGATACCTTGAAAGGCGTCTCCGATTACCATTCCCTGAGTGCCGATCACCGCATCGAAGTGCGCCGCTACCTGCTGTGCCTGGACGACACCGCGAAAAAAGTCGGCAAGTTGCCGGGCCTGGAAGCGCGTGAGAAGTCCGACCTCGACAAACTGCGCAAGGACCTCACCGCCACCACCGAGTACGCGCCGTTCTGGGTGATCCTCGCGGTCGCACTGGCCCTGGGCCTGGGCACCATGGTGGGCTGGAAGCGTGTGGTACTGACGATCGGCGAGAAGATCGGCAAGCAGGGCATGACCTATGCCCAGGGCATGTCGGCACAGATCACCACCGCCACCATGATTGGCTTCGCCAATATCTTCGCCCTGCCGGTCTCCACCACCCACGTCCTGTCTTCCGGCGTAGCGGGCACCATGGTCGCCAACAAGAGCGGCCTGCAAGGTGGCACGGTCAAGACCATCCTGATGGCTTGGGTGTTGACCCTGCCTGCGACCGTGGGCCTCTCGGCCGGCTTGTTCTGGCTGGCCTCCAAGGCACTGGGCAACTGATCGCCAGGCGCTGACAAAAAAGGTGCGGCCTCTGTGAGGACCGCACCTTTTTTATGGACCAGAATTGAACACCCAAAAAAAAGGGCGACCGAAGTCGCCCAAAATGCCTTGCGTGCTCATGTAACCCGGAAAGACCTAAGGTTTTTTACGCTTGTTCGCGTCTTTCCAGATAAAAAATCCAAACCCTACAAAAAACAGCACCATGAGGCTTACAGTCAGCACTCCGGCGAATACCACATTATCGATAAACATGACCGGCCTCCTGCACTTGCCTTGTTGCGATAGGGCTAAGTTAATGGAGAAGGCGGATTGAAAAATTGACGGGGATCAATGTCGCCCGCGACGGGGCGTAAAGAAGGGCAGTAACTGACCTGCATCAATAGATGCAGGCCGTTTTAACGCTTTTTGGGTTTGTTCTTTGATTTTTTCTTGGCTTTGCCTAAAGGCATCGCCTGTTCGAACGCCTGGCGCACTTCATTCAGGCGCTTGTCATTCAGGTCATGCACGCGCTTGGCGCGCTCGGCGTTCAGGTCGATCAGCTTGTCGTCATCACTCATGGCTTGGCTTACGTCGTGGCGAGTAAGGCTCAATAATGCGGACTCCTGCGCCCGGCGGCAAATCAACCGGCGACAAAAGGCCGACCGACGCCCAAAATCGGCACTTTCCAACCACTCAAGGAGGCCCATCCAGGTGGCACTGCATAAGGATCTTCCGCCGCTGCTGGCCCTGCGCGCCTTTGAAGCCGTGGCCCGGCACTTGAGCTTTATCAAGGCCGCGCAGGAGTTGTCGGTAACCCAGAGTGCCCTGAGCCATCAGGTACAAAAGCTCGAACAGCACCTGGGTAAATCGCTGTTTATCCGACGCACCCGCGCGATCGATCTGACTGCAGACGGCCAGCAGTACTACGCCGAAATCCGTCCCGCCCTGGACGCCATTGCCGTCGCGACCCGCGCCCAACGGGTGGTGCCCGGCGCCACGGTGTTACGTGTCGGCCTGCTGGCGTCGTTCGCCACCTTGTGGTTGGCGCCGCGCCTGGCCGGTTTTCTCAATCGCTATCCGCATATCCAGGTGGAATTGCTGCCGGCGATTCAACTGGCGAACGTCGCGGCGGCCGAAGTCGACCTGGCCATTCGCTACGGCAAGGGCGACTGGCCCGACGTACAGGCCACACGACTGATGCCGGAGGTGATCTCTCCGGTGTGCAGCCCGGCATTCAAGGCCAGCCAAGTGCACAACGGTGCGCTGTTGATGGCCACTTCGCACCGGCCTTTTGAGTGGACGGACTGGTCTGGGCATTATCAAGTCGACCTCAAGCACCATCCGCGCGTCATGCTCCACGACTACAACATCGTGGTCGAAGCTGCGGTGGCCGGCCAGGGCATTGCCATGGGCCGTCATCGCTTGATCCAACGCAGGCTGGATGATGGCAGCCTGGTAGAAGCCTTCGATTGGCCGCCCTATCACAGTGAAATAGGCTACTGGTTGATTGCAGCGCAAGGCCCTGCCAGCGACGCCGCGCGGTGTTTCAGCGAGTGGTTGAAGGACATCTGCCGCGACACGTGAGTTATTTCGATACGTCGGATGAGATCTATCCGTTTGTCGACACTCCCCCCTACCCCACATGCTGAAACCTCCTGACCCAAGAGGATTCACCATGAGCGACTCCCTCCGCCACCGCGTGCAAGCCCTCGGCCTGACGCTGCCATCACCCAGCCAACCGATTGCCAACTACATCAACCATGTGGTCAGCCAGAACCAGCTGTTTATCTCTGGGCAAATCCCGCTGATAGACGGCAAGCCTGCCTACGTGGGCCGCCTGGGCGAATCCCTCAGCGAGGAAGAAGGTATCCAGGCAGCGGAACTGGCTGCACTGGGCTTACTCGCGCAATTGAGCGATGCCCTGGGCGATGACCTGTCGCGCCTGGTGCGCATCCTGCGCCTGGGAGTGTTTATCGCCAGCAGCAGCGACTTCCAGCACCAGGGCGCCGTGGCCAATGGTGCGTCCAACCTGCTGGTGAATGCCCTCGGCGAAAAAGGCCGGCATGTGCGCACGGCAGTGGGCGTTTCAAGTCTGCCGGCCGGCGTGGCGGTGGAGGTTGACGGGATTTTCGAGTTGCAGCCGTGAGCCCGCTGCACGTGCAACATCTGCGCGAGGGCACTCCCGGCTGCCAATCGGGCATCGTGCACTTCAACTCTGCCGGTGCCTCCTTGCCGAGCCAGGCGACCCTTGACGCCATCATTGACCAACTACAACGCGAAGCCCGCGACGGCCCGATGGAAGCCGGCGAGCATGGCGCGTTGCTGGTAGAAAAAGCCCGCCGCGCGGCCGCGCAGTTGCTCAACGCGCCCACCCCATCGATTGCCTTTGCCAGCAGCGGCTCGACCGCCTGGAGCATGGCGTTCCAGGCCTTGGGCCCGTGGCAGCCGGGCGACCGCATTCTGGTAGGGCGCCACGAATGGGGCGGCAACCTGGCGAGCATGCAGTTGGCGGTGCAAGCCGGCGCGCGGGTGGACGTCATCCCCTGCGATGCCACCGGCGCGGTGTGCCCCGTGGCGTTGGAAGCAATGATCGATTCACGCGTAAAACTCATCGACCTCACCTGGCTCCCCGCCAACGGCGGCCTGATCAACCCCGCCCAGGCAATCGGCGAAGTGGCCAGGCGTCATGCCATTGCCTACTTTATCGATGCCGGCCAGGCCGTCGGCCAGGTGCCGGTGGATGTGCAGGCGTTGCAGTGCGACGTGCTCAAGGCGGCCGGGCGCAAGCACCTGCGCGGGCCACGGGGGACAGCGCTGCTGTATGTACGACCGGATTTCCTCCCGCACTTGAACCCCGCCCAGCGCGACGTGTTTTCCGCCCCCTGGAGCGCCGACGGTTTCGACCTGCGCAACGACGCCCGACGCTTTGAAACCAGTGAGGCGTCCTTTGCCCTGTTGGCGGGCCTGGGCAATGCGCTGCAGGAGATGAATCAATTGGGGATCGAGCGTGTATGGGAACGCATCACGCACACCAGCAGGCGAATCCGCGAAGCATTGCGTGGGATTCCCGGCGTGTCGCTGCATGACCTGGGCACGCTTCAATCAGGCTTGATCGCCTTCAACCTCGCCGGCTGGGACGCCTTCGAACTCAAGCGACAATTGGGATTGAAACGGATCAATATCGGCGCCAACGGTGTGGCCTACACCCCGTTGGATATGCAGGCCCGTGGCCTGACCAGCATTGCGCGGATCTCCGTCAGCCCCTTCAACAACGAGCGTGACATCGAATTGCTGATCGCGGCTCTGGAGGAACTGCGCGGTTAAACCTCGACGTCCACCCACAAACCCTGGCGCGGCGCGTCTTCGATCAGCGGCACGACCGGTACGGTGTTGTCGGCATTGAGCAGGTCGCCCGGGATCGCCAAGTGCTGATCCGGGTCTTCATCGGCTTCGCGCCGGCGTTTCTGCTGTTCCTGCTGGCGGCGTTGCTCTTCACGCAACAACAGGGTCGACTGCTCGGCATCGCCCTTTTTCAGGTCGATGGTGCTTTCGTTGGAGCCCGCTTGCACAGGAACCACGGGCGGAATATCGGGTTTCTGGCGGACCGGGTCGAGTTGCGACGTAACCGGTACGACGCTGACGGGCAGCATAGGTGGAAGCATGATAGTTGTTCTCCTGTCAGCAGGCTGTCGGCGGGCCGCGCGACGACTTGAGCGCAGGTTCGCCAACCTGTGACCCAGTCGACACTCACAAGTGCCCGCCACCCGTCGATTGCGTGCTCACCCGGCCGCCCAAACGGAGTAGTTTTTGTCAGAGTCCTTGGGCGTGGGGCCTTGTTCCGTTAACATAGTCGGCTTTTTCACGGCGGGAGTCAGGCAGCATGGCGCAGCAGTATCAACCGGGGCAACGCTGGATTAGTGACAGCGAAGCAGAGCTGGGGTTAGGCACCGTTCTGGCACAGGACGGCCGCTTGTTGACCGTGCTCTATCCGGCCACTGGCGACACCCGCCAGTATGCGCTACGGAATGCGCCCCTCACCCGTGTGAGGTTCTCGCCGGGTGACTCCATCACCCATTTCGAAGGCTGGAAAATGACCGTGCAGGAAGTCGACGACGTCGACGGCCTGCTGGTCTACCACGGCCTCAATGGGCAGAACGAGCAGGTCACCCTGCCGGAAACCCAGCTCTCCAACTTTATCCAGTTCCGGCTGGCCAGCGACCGTCTGTTCGCCGGGCAGATCGACCCGCTGGCCTGGTTCTCGCTGCGCTATCACACCCTTGAACACACCAGCCGCCAATTGCAATCCTCGCTGTGGGGCCTGGGTGGCGTGCGTGCGCAACCTATTGCCCACCAATTGCATATCGCCCGTGAAGTCGCTGACCGTATCGCACCACGGGTCTTGCTGGCGGACGAAGTGGGCCTGGGCAAGACCATCGAAGCCGGCCTGGTGATCCATCGCCAACTGCTGTCGGGCCGCGCCAGCCGAGTCCTGATCCTGGTACCGGAAAACCTGCAGCACCAGTGGCTGGTGGAAATGCGCCGCCGCTTCAACCTGCAAGTGGCGCTGTTCGATGAAGAACGCTTTATCGAAAGCGATGCCGCCAACCCGTTCGAAGACACCCAACTGGCCCTGGTCGCGCTGGAGTGGCTGGTGGACGATGAGAAGGCCCAGGACGCAATGTTCGCCGCCGGCTGGGACCTGATGGTGGTCGACGAAGCCCACCACCTGGTCTGGCATGAAGACAAAGCCAGCCCGGAATACGCGCTGGTCGAGCAGCTTGCCGAAGTGATTCCCGGCGTGCTGCTGCTCACCGCCACTCCGGAACAGCTGGGCCAGGACAGCCACTTCGCGCGCCTGCGCCTGTTGGACCCGAACCGTTTCCACGACCTGCACGCCTTCCGTGCCGAAAGCGAGAACTATCGCCCGGTGGCCGAAGCCGTGCAGGAGCTGCTCGACAAGGGCCGCCTGTCGCCTGCCGCGCACAAGACCATCCAGGGTTTCCTCGGCAACGAAGGCGAAGCGCTGCTGACCGCCGTCAACGATGGCGACGCCGAAGCCAGTGCGCGCCTGGTGCGTGAACTGCTCGACCGCCACGGCACCGGCCGCGTGCTGTTCCGTAACACCCGTGCCGCCGTGCAGGGCTTCCCGGAGCGTAAGCTGCACGCCTACCCGCTGCCGAACCCGGACGAATACCTCGAGTTGCCCCTGGGCGAACACGCCGAGCTGTACCCGGAAGTCAGCTTCCAGTCGCAACCGGACATCGACGAAGAAAACCGCTGGTGGCGCTTCGACCCGCGCGTCGAATGGCTGATCGACCAGTTGAAAATGCTCAAGCGCACCAAGGTCCTGGTGATCTGCGCCCACGCCGAAACCGCGATGGACCTGGAAGACGCCCTGCGCGTGCGCTCCGGTATCCCGGCCACGGTATTCCACGAGGGCATGAACATCCTCGAGCGTGACCGCGCCGCCGCTTACTTCGCCGATGAGGAATTCGGCGCCCAGGTACTGATCTGCTCGGAAATCGGCAGTGAAGGCCGCAACTTCCAGTTCTCCCACCACCTGGTGCTGTTCGACCTGCCATCCCACCCCGACCTGCTGGAACAGCGGATCGGCCGTCTGGACCGGATCGGCCAGAAACATGTGATCGAACTGCACGTGCCCTACCTGGAAACCAGCCCGCAACAGCGCCTGTTCCAGTGGTACCACGAAGCCTTGAACGCGTTCCTCAACACCTGCCCGACCGGCAACGCCTTGCAGCATCAGTTCGGCCCGCGCCTGCTGCCGCTGCTGGAAAACGCCGACGACAGCGAGTGGCAAGCCCTGATCGACGAGGCCCGTGCCGAGCGCGAGCGCCTGGAGCAGGAACTGCACACCGGCCGCGACCGCCTGCTGGAGCTCAACTCCGGTGGCGCCGGTGAAGGTGATGCGCTGGTGGAGGACATCCTCGAGCAAGACGACCAGTTCGCCCTGCCGATCTACATGGAAACCCTGTTCGACGCCTTTGGCATCGACAGCGAAGACCATTCGGAAAACGCGCTGATCCTCAAGCCCAGCGAGAAGATGCTCGACGCCAGCTTCCCCCTGGGCGACGACGAAGGCGTGACCATCACCTACGACCGTAACCAGGCGCTGTCCCGTGAAGACATGCAGTTCATCACCTGGGAACACCCAATGGTGCAGGGCGGCATGGACCTGGTGCTGTCCGGCTCCATGGGCAACACCGCCGTGGCGCTGATCAAGAACAAGGCGCTCAAGCCGGGCACCGTGTTGCTGGAGCTGCTCTATGTCAGCGAAGTGGTCGCGCCCCGCGCGCTGCAACTGGGCCGTTACCTGCCTCCGGCGGCACTGCGCTGCCTGCTGGACACCAATGGCAACGACCTGTCCGGCCGCGTCTCGTTCGAAACCTTGAACGACCAGCTGGAAAGCGTGCCTCGGGCCAGCGCCAACAAGTTCGTGCAGGCCCAGCGCGATCAACTCACACCGCGGATCAATGCCGGTGAAGAGAAGATCACGCCGCGTCACGCCGAACGTGTGGCCGAAGCCAAGCGTCGCCTGGCGGCAGACACCGACGAAGAACTGGCGCGCCTGACCGCGTTGCAAGCGGTCAACCCGACCGTTCGCGACAGCGAGCTGGTCGCCCTGCGCAACCAACGTGAGCAAGGCCTGGCCATGCTCGACAAGGCGGCGCTGCGACTGGAGGCGATTCGGGTGTTGGTAGCGGGTTGATTACCGCCCTGCCCTGTTGAATAGAGGCCCGCGCACTGCGGGCCTTTTTTATTCACTTGAGAACAGTGTTGGCATTGCGGGCCTTATCGGGGCAAGCCCCCTCCCACATTGATCGGTGACCGACATGACAACGCGGTCTACTGTGGGAGGGGGCTCACCCCGATGGCGTCACCGCAGAATCAAGCCATCGCAGCCGCAGCCGGCACCTCAACCCCCTTCAACCCCTCCTTCATCCGCTTGGCATCACGCACAAAACTGCGTGACGCCTGGAACAGGAACAGCATGGTCAAGAACAACGCCACCGGAATCAGGTACATGGCGTCATGCAAGCCCACCGCCTTGTAAGCCTCGGTCATCTGTTCGGCCCCCGCCGCATACATCGCCGCATGGGCAAAGTGATCGGACAACCCGCCCACCACAATCGGCCCCATGCCTCCGCCCAGCAAGTACAAGCCGGCAAAGAACAGCGCCATCGCCGTGGCCCGCAGGCGCGGCTCGACCACGTCCTGGATCGCGGTGTACACACAGGTGTAGAAGTTATACGCAAACAACCAGCCCACACTGAACAGCACCACAAACACGCCGATCTCGATGCGCCCGGCATGCAGGGCCCAGGCGGTGGTGACGGTGGAGATGATCAGGCTGCACGCCGCAAACAGCAGTCGGCCATTGGCAACGCGTTGATGGATCTTGTCGGCAATCCAGCCCCCCAAGGTCAGGCCCACCAGGCCGGTCAACCCGACGATGACGCCGGTGGCGACCGCCGCGTCCTGCAGTGGCATGAGGAAATAGCGCTGCAGCATCGGCACCAGGAACGAGTTGCACGCATAGGTGGCGAAGTTGAAGCACAACCCGGCCAGCACCAGCCACAGGAAGGTCGGCACGGCCAGCACGCGGCGAATCGGGCGATCGACGCGCTCCTGGGAGACTTGTACGGCTTCGGCGGCGCCGCGCTTGGGTTCCTTGATATAGAACATGAACACCGCAAGGATCAGCCCCGGCACGGCGGCGATGAAGAACGGCGCGCGCCAGCTGTCGAAGGCCTTGACCATCCAGCCGATGGTGAAGAACGCCAGCAACAGGCCCAAAGGCAGGCCCAGCATGAAAATCCCCATGGCCCGGGCGCGGCGGTGCGCCGGGAACAGGTCGCCAATCAGCGAGTTGGCAGCCGGCGCATAGCTGGCTTCACCGATACCGATGCCCATGCGCACCAGCAAAAACGTCCAGAAACTGCCAACCAGGCCGTTGACCGCTGTCAGCCCGCTCCACGCGAACAGGCCCCAGCCCATCAGTTTGCTGCGCGAGCCGGTATCGGCCAGACGCCCCAGCGGCAGGCCGGCAATGGCATAAACGATGGTGAAGGCGGTGCCGATGATGCCGAGCTGGAAGTCGCTCAGGTGCCATTCCATGCGGATCGGTTCGATGATGATCGCCGGAATGGTGCGGTCGAAGAAGTTGAACAGGTTGGCGAGGAACAGCAGGAACAGAATGCGCCAGGCATTCGCCGCTTGGGTCGAGTTCTGCATGGGTCCGTCTCTTTTATTGTTATGAGAGCTGCGATGCCCGATGCATCCCGCCCGGTACCTGCAACATAGTCAGGCGAGCCGTGGTTGTCTGTAATGATTCGTAAAGCTGATAGGGCATGATTTCACCCGACAACACGGGACTTTGCCGACAAAAATATAAGTGCCTGCCCCCCTTCCCAACGGCCATGACCCGATTAGAATGGCGAGCCTTCCAGTAGTACCCCACTCTACTTTTCTTATCGATGACGCCCATGTCCGAAGCCAGTCCGTGTCTGAGTTGCGGTGCCTGCTGTTCACACTTTCGTGTGTCTTTCTTCTGGGGTGAGTGCGCCTCCTCGGGGGGTACGGTGCCTGATGACCTGGTGGTGCAGATCAACCCGACCCGCGTGGCAATGATCGGCACCGACCAGAAGCCCGCGCGCTGCTGCAGCCTTGAAGGCGAAGTCGGCAAAGGTACGAGCTGCTCGATTTATGAGCAACGCTCAAGCCCCTGCCGGGAATTCGAAGCTTCATGGAGCCAGGGCGAGCAGAATGTCGATTGCGACGCGGCCCGTGCTGCGTTCGGCCTGCCGCCGTTACAAGCCCCGTTCGAGTTGGAGTTGCCCATCAGCGCTTAGCACTAATTGCTATGCACGGCATGCCAAAATCATTCCGAGCAAAGTGCCATTATCGCTGGAAAATCCCGCGAGGCTTCTATACTCGACCTCATAGGTCATCGCCGTAGGCTGTGACGTGACGCTATGACGGGACATGCTATGGAATGGCTAGGTCTGCACTTTTTTACCGACCTCCCAGCGAACGGGCACTTATTACTCAATTGCAGTCATAACCCTTTTCTGGTGCTGCTGGCCTATCTGGTCGCCTGTGCGGCGGGGTTCGGCACCCTGGACATGGCCGAACGGGTTGGCCATGTCGAAGACCCTACCGCTCGCCGCCATTGGCGTTGGCTGGGTGCCGGTTGCCTGGCAGGGGGTATCTGGTCCACTCATTTCATCAGCATGCTGGCCTTCCAGGCCCCCATCGCGATTCACTACGACCTGCTCATGACGTTCGCCTCGCTGGTCATCGCCCTGATCGCCTCGTTGTTCGCCATGCAAACCCTCGGTCACACCAGACTGCGGTTTAACCAATACCTGCTGGCATCGCTGTGGATGGGCATCGGCATCGCCCTGATGCATTACGTCGGCATGTCGGCCATGCGTTCCCAGGCCCAGGCGTATTTCGAGTCGGGCCTGCTGCTCGCCTCGGTGGGCATCGCCATTGGCGCCAGCCTGGCCGCTCTGTTGTTGTCGAGCTACCTGCGTACCGGCGCCGGCGTCTTCCATCAACTGCTCAAATACGCCGCCAGCCTGATGTTGGGCGCAGGCATTATCAGCATGCACTTTACCGGCATGGCCGCCATGCAACTGATCGTCCCCACCGGCGCCGATCTCTCGTTACCACTGAACAATAACCCTATCCAACTGGGCCTGTCGGTCGCCGTGATCACCCTGCTGGTGATCGGCAGCAGCATCAGCGCCGCGCTGGCGGACAAGAAGCTGCAGCACAAGGAGCGCGACCTGCGTCGGGTCAACGCGCTGCTCAGCGAACTGGACCAGGCCCGCGCCTCCCTGCAACAGGTGGCGCATTACGATGCGCTGACCGGCCTCCTTAATCGGCGCGGCTTCAATCAGATTTTTGCGGAAAAAATCGCCGAAAAAACGGCTTCAAACGGCATGATGGCGGTTATTTTCCTCGATATCGATCACTTCAAACGCATCAACGACAGCCTCGGCCATGACGCTGGGGATCAATTGCTCAGCGTGCTCGCCAGCCATATCAAAGGCTCCGTGCGCAGCCATGCGGACGTGGTCGCACGGTTTGGCGGCGATGAGTTCTGCATCCTGATCAGCGTTCACCACCGCGACGAAGCGCGACACCTGGCCCAGCGCATCATGCAGAAGATGAAGGACCCGGTCGAACTCGCCGGCCGCCGTATGGTGATGACCACCAGCATCGGCATCAGCCTGTTTCCGGAGGATGGCCTGACCTGCGAAGAGCTGCTCAAAAATGCCGACCTGGCGCTGTACCAGTCCAAGGACATGGGACGCAATGGCCTGAACTTCTTCAGCTCCAACCTGAAGACCCGTGCCTTCCTCGAACTGCAATTGGAAGAAGAGCTACGCAGCGCCCTGCGCGCCCAGAACCAGTTGGTACTGTTCTACCAACCGATCTTTGACATGAAGCTGGGCAAAGTGACACGCCTGGAGGCCCTGGTGCGCTGGCAGCATCCGCAACAGGGGCTGCTGACCCCAGACCGGTTTATCGGAATTGCCGAAAGCAACGGGCTGATCGCCGAACTCGACCACTGGGTCTTGCGCCAGGCCTGTCATGACTTGAGCCTGCTCTCCGACCGAGGCTATACCGAACTGACCATGACAGTGAATTGCTCGGCCCTGAACCTGGCCCGCGATGAGCTGGCGGATGAGATCGAAGATGCGCTGCGCTTCAGCGGGATCGGCGCCAACCGCCTGGAGCTGGAAGTGACCGAAAATGCCTTGATGGGCAATATCAGCAGCACCCTGGCCCTGCTGCGGCAAATCCGCGCGCTGGGCGTGTCGCTGGCCATCGACGACTTTGGCACCGGCTACTCCTCACTCGCCTACCTCAAGCGCCTGCCGCTCAACACCCTGAAGATCGACCGCTCGTTTATCCAGGACATTCCCAAGTCGACCGCCGACATCGAGATCGTCCAGGCGATTATCGGCATGGCTCACACCCTGCACCTGCAAGTGGTGACCGAAGGCGTGGAAACCCAGGCCCAATTCGATCTGCTGCTCAACCATGGCTGTGATTTCGTCCAGGGCTACCTGTTGAGCCCGGCGGTGCCCGCCAGTGAAATAATGGGTGCAATGCAGGGCATCGACAGACGCAACCCGCTCAACTCATCCAACGTGGCGGGAACCAAGGACACGCCCCTGAAAAAAGAGCTCTCCTTGAGCCGCTCCGTACCCCACTCCATCGTCAGACCCATTCGCTGAGGTCCAATCTTTGGCATTTCGCCATCATTTACCTAAAGATCGCCGACAAACGGCCGATCCATCAGAGTCCGGCCAGGTTTTTCCTGAGCACACAGGGTCAGCCTGAGCGTTCCGGACAAGGACGCACTGTAAAGTCGCGAACTCCCATTCCGTGATGGCCATTTGATACTTTTCAGCCATCCTCCCAGGCACATGGCGCACAATGACTTCTAAAAATAACCCAGCCACCGTGGTATCCGATGTGTTGCTCCCAGCTCCTGCGGACAAGCCCTCAGGTTCAAAGTCATTGAGCACCGCCCGCCCGCTGGCCACCCAGCAATACCTGTACTTCACCGAAACCAATACCGACCGCATCCTCGATAACCTCGACGGCCTGCGCGACATGGTGTTCCCGCGCCCGCCTCACCTGGAAGGCGACAGCGAGCAGCACAGCGAGCAGGAATTCCCCTCGGTCTGCCTGATCGGCCTGGGCCGCTGCGGTTCGAACATCGCGCTGGACGTGGCGGAGCTGGTGTACAACGCGCGCAAGTTCTACCTCAACGAATTCAGCACCGAAGACAAATCCTTGGATAAGGGCTACAGCCCGGCCCAGTGGATTCGCAACAACCTGCGCCTGGGCGGCGGCAAGGCCAGCAAGCCGGTGTTCCTGGTGGAACCGCTGGTGATGCTCGGCGACCTGGACAAGGACATCGCCGGGCGTATCCGTTTCTCGCGCAAGGGCGAAAAAAGCGGCTTCCTGCGCGACTACAGCAAGATGAAAATCATGGACCTCTCCGAAGTCCATGCCGGTGGCGCCGGTAACGCGCCGATCCTCGGCCAGTACCTGGCCAAGATCATCCTGAACAAAGACACCCAGCGCTTTTCCAGCCCCGACTGGAAGATGATCCACTCGTACCTGATCGACTCCTGCGGCATCAAGGCCAACCAGTCGCGCCTGTACTTCTCGATCTTCAGCGCCGGCGGCGGTACCGGTTCGGGCATGGCCTCGGAATTCGGCCTGGCGCAGCAGCATTCGTACATGAACAAGACGTTCGACACCAAGCCCGCCGACGAGCACGACAGCAAAAGCGGCCACGCCTTCGTGTTCGAACCGATCTTCACCAGCGGTATTTGCGTGCTGCCGAACATCTCCGACCACCGCAGCGAAATGTCCGAGGCGCTGCACATCAACGCCGGACGCTTGCTGTGCAAGTACCTGTCGGAAGAATGGGACTTCTCATACAACTTCGACAATGAAGACAGCAGCGAAGCCAGCGTAAAGGGGCGTATCCGGCCGTGGAACGCGATGATGCTGATCTCCAACGACATCATGCGCTACGCCGAAGAGAGCGATGACGGCAATATCCAGAACATTGACGTCAATGCCATGGAAAAACACGCCAACCAGTACATCTCCCAGCAGATCTTCAACATCCTCACCGCCCAGGCCGTGACCACCGACTACGACCAGAACTACTTCCGTCGCGCCGGCATCGACATCGGCGAAACCATCCGCCTGGACGCCAATGACCTGTTCATGAGCCTGGCCGGGCCGGTGGCGATTGCCTACGCCGAATCCGTAGTACCGGAAACCCCGGCGCCGTCCAATGACAAGTTCAAAGTCTTCGAGAAAGAGCCCCAGCGCCTGAACATCGATGACCTGTTCTTCCGCTCCATCGACCTGCCGCATTTCAACAAGGTCACCCAGGCCATCGAAGGCATCAGCCTGTTGCCGATCGAGTCCAAGCGCTACAAGGCGTCCCTGGAGCAATACAAGAACTCCGGCTACGATGCGGCGGCGCTGCATGACCTGCACTTTTTCAAGAACTGCTCGTCGGTGGTGTCGATCGTCTCGCTGCCCAAGGACTACAAGCTGTCCTACATGGACCTGAACCGGCTCAAGACGCACCTCAACAGCCTGTTCCCCAACACCACCCTCAAGCGCTATGCCCTGGTAATCGGCGCGTCCGCCAACCTGTCGCTGACCACCCTGATCGCCAAGAGCCCGTGCCTGTCGGATGACTTCCTGACGCTGATCGTGGCCTTTATCAAGCGTTGCTTTGCACGCAACCCGTACCGCTTCGACGACACCCTGGACAACTCGATCCTGGATTTCATCATCCACGAGGACTTCGACGAAGACCGCATCGACGAGTTGCTCAACGAGTTTGAAAACCCGGCGAAGATCCTCGATACCAACTGGTACGCGATCAAGCCGATGTATGAGAAGAAGTACCGCGAGTTGATCAACGACAAAGAGAAGTTCGTGTCGATCAATGACATTCGCCTGTCACGGGATTGCGTGAAGAAGGCGATCAAGTACTTGCGCGAGATCTACCGTCACCGCATCGGCAAGACCAAGGTTATTTCGTTGAATAACCACACCGGCAAGACCGCCTAGCCCAGTATGACGGCGCCGCCTGGCGCCGTTGCAACCTCAGTGCGTCATGCGTTGGCGCAGGAACGCGATGATGGTCTTTTCGTCGGCGCGTCTTGCAGGCCGGGGCAAATGCTTCGGCCAGCCGGAATTTTTTGCGCCGAAGAACCGCTTCTGCTCCGCCTCATCCCAGCCACGAATCTCCCGCGAAGCCGATTCCCACCACCCGTGTCGGCACACGTCGTAGTACGGATGCGCAGGCGCCGAACTGCCGTAGAGCAAGTCACGACCGACCTTTTTCAGGTGCTTGCGCTGATTGCGCAGCTTCCACTTGATGCGCAGCCGCTGCCAGGGCGAGGGCACCGGCTTGACTCGCGGCACATCCCTGCATCGCGCGACCAGCTCGGGGCCGAATGCCTCACCGTGAAGGGTGAAGAAGTGCGCTTGCATGGCATGGAAGAAGCGCTTATCGGCGAAGTAGTGATGAACGAATTTATGCGCCTCGCGCACCTTTTGGTCGCGCATCGCGAAGGAAATCGCGATTTGCTCGATGGTGTGAATATCGAACGAGTTCCGCGTCCACTCGTCGATCAGGCGGATAGAGGCTTCGAGCAGCGGCGCATCGCTGGCACGCACGCCGCACAGACCACTGTTATAGAGCTTGAAGCTGTTATCCGCAGAGATGCCATGGGCCTGCAGGTGCTCGCCCAACTTGAGATAGTCAGGGCGCTTGCAGACATAGCTCCAGTCGTATTCGAAGCCGTCCATCACATACTGGCCCGGCTCTATCAGTTCGAACACACGATGGGGGGACTTGAGGAACAGCGTGTCGGTGTCAACGAAGAGGGTCTTGTCCGCCCGCATAAGCCCTTGGGCGATCGCGCAGGCCTTGCGGCGATGGGGGTAACCGTTTTCACCCTGCCATTGGGCCAGGGTCTGCTCGTCCAGGGCGATGGTTTCAACCGGCCAGCCCATGTATTCCTGAGGCCGATCGGTCATGACCCGGATGCACAGCGACTCGCCCGGTTTGAGTTGGGACAGGGCGGTGAGGATGCTGAACTTGGCTTCGCGCCGATAAACGTCCTGGCGACCGTAGATAAGGTAAAGCAGTTGGTGCGAAGGCTTCGCTAAGGGGGACAGCGCTGACGGCATGACTAGCTCCGGGTGACAAGCGGCGAACTTTACCGGAATTCGCCGTTTCCTACGCCGCGATCTGACAGGCACCACCCTTTTATTCACACTGAGAAACAATTCTCCGGCCTATTCAACGGCGAGAAAACTGTTCCCATGACGTGCGCGTCACCCAGCGCTGTGACCTTTCTTCACGGCAAGATGCCATCACGGCAACAGCGGTTACTCAGCTACACACTTTTAAAACGGAAAATAACGCACCTTTTCAGTGCAACCCTTTATCACGCCGCCCTTTCCTGGATCAGTATCCACGGCGAAACCACCACCGCCCACAAGCTCGGGTCGCGTTCAACCAGGTCCAATGCCCGCGGTGCAGACACTTCGCCAAGGCTGCCCGCGGCCAGCCAGGCAGCGACTTTGTCGCGATTGTCCTCGGCCATTCCCTCGGCGGCTTCGATCAAATCCAGGCTTGGGTCGACCCACAATAGGGCACCTTTGGCAAAGAACGGTTCAAGCTCTTTCCAGGAGATTTCGGCGGTTTCACCGAGCAGCTTGGCATAGAGGGTGCTAGGTTCTTGCGTCATGGGAGTTCACCTGAAGAAAAAATCGGCGCAATCATAACGTCACGCTTCAGGCAGAAAAACCCAGTTGCAAATGCGTTATCGATTGAAAGTGTCAGGAAAGCCAAGGAATGCGCGAGAGTCAGGCATTACCCCCGCCGCAATTCTGTCTTTTTCTTTCATTTAAGCGACACCCCCGGGGTTTGCCCCCGGCAGCCAGCTTTTCAAGCGATCAACCGGCGCTCTACACTGTACCGGTACAGTTGCCAGGGCACTGCCGGGGGGATATCCGAGATATCCGATCCGGTTCTGCAGCTCACAAGGCCGCTAGAACTATAAAAAATACAACAGTAAGAGTGGAGCACTATGAATAAGGCTACTAAGCAGATTTCCAAACTGTTTGCCGCTATGGTCCTGGCTGGGGTTGCCGGCCATTCGTTCGCAGCCGACACCATCAAGATCGGCATCGCCGGTCCAAAGACTGGTCCTGTAACGCAATACGGCGACATGCAATTCATGGGTGCCAAGCAGGCCATCGCCGACATCAACGCCAAGGGCGGCGTCGACGGCAAGATGCTCGAAGCCAAGGAATACGACGACGCCTGCGATCCTAAACAAGCCGTGGCCGTGGCCAACAAAGTGGTCAACGACGGCGTCAAGTTCGTGGTCGGTCACCTCTGCTCCAGCTCCACTCAGCCTGCGTCCGACATCTATGAAGACGAAGGCGTGATCATGATTACCCCGGCAGCCACCAGCCCGGAAATCACCGCCCGTGGCTACAAGCTGATCTTCCGCACCATCGGCCTGGACAGCGCCCAAGGCCCGGCGGCCGGCAACTACATCGCCGACCACGTGAAGCCGAAAATCGTTGCCGTCCTGCACGACAAGCAGCAATACGGTGAAGGTATCGCCACCGCCGTCAAACAGACCCTTGAGAAGAAAGGCACCAAGGTTGCCGTCTTCGAAGGCCTGAACGCCGGCGACAAAGACTTCTCCTCGATCATCCAGAAGCTCAAGCAAGCCAACGTCGATTTCGTCTACTACGGCGGCTACCACCCGGAGCTGGGCCTGATCCTGCGCCAAGCCAAGGAAAAAGGCCTGAACGCCAAGTTCATGGGCCCTGAAGGTGTCGGCAACGACTCCATCTCGCAAATCGCCCAGGGCGCTTCCGAAGGCCTGCTGGTAACCCTGCCGAAATCCTTCGATACCGACCCGGCCAACAAAGCCATCGTTGAAGAGTTCGCCAAGAACAAGCAGGACCCAACCGGTCCGTTCGTGTTCCCGGCCTACTCGGCCATTGAAGTCATCGCCGGCGGCATCAAGGCCGCCAAGAGCGAAGACACCGCAAAAGTGGCCGAAGCCATCCACGCGGGCACCTTCAAGACCCCTACCGGCGAGCTGAGCTTCGACGCCAAGGGCGACCTGAAGGACTTCAAGTTCGTGGTCTACGAATGGCACTTCGGCAAACCAAAAACCGAAGTTTCCCCTCAGTAAGCCAGGCGTTACTGGTCCAACAAGCCCACTGTGAGAGCAGTGGGCTTTGTTTTACGAGGTTTATGGGCCTGTCACCCGCGATCCGGGCGCTGGCTCACCTGAAAATCTTAAAACCGTCACCAGCGGTTCGCTGGCAAACGCTTTGTGCAAATGTGCTCACAGAACACAGCACGGGGCCGGAACATGACTCCACCAGTGAAATGCGTATCGGGTTTTTAGGAGCGCTGTAATGCCTGAGATCTATCATTTTTTCCAACAGCTGGTTAATGGGCTGACCATTGGCAGCACCTATGCCTTGATAGCCATTGGCTACACAATGGTTTACGGCATCATTGGAATGATCAACTTCGCCCATGGCGAGGTATACATGATTGGTTCCTACGTGGCCTTCATTGCCCTTGCCGGGCTGGCCATGATGGGTATCCACTCCCTGCCGCTGTTGATGACCGCCGCGTTCCTGGCGTCGATCGTCGTAACCAGTGCCTATGGCTACAGTATCGAGCGCGTTGCCTACCGTCCCTTGCGTGGCAGCAACCGTTTGATCCCGCTGATTTCCGCCATCGGCATGTCGATTTTCCTGCAGAACACCGTATTGCTGTCCCAGGACTCCAAGGATAAATCCATCCCCAACCTGATCCCGGGGAGCTTCTCCTTCGGTCCGGGCGGTGCGGAAGAAGTGTTGATTTCCTACATGCAGATCCTGGTCTTCGTCGTCACCCTGGTGGCCATGCTGGGCCTGACCCTGTTCATCTCCCGCTCCCGTCTGGGGCGCGCCTGCCGGGCCTGCGCCGAAGACATCAAGATGGCCAACCTGTTGGGCATCAATACCAACAACATCATCGCCCTGACCTTCGTGATCGGTGCCGCACTGGCAGCCGTCGCGGCCGTACTGCTGAGCATGCAGTACGGCGTGATCAACCCCAACGCCGGGTTCCTGGTAGGCCTCAAGGCCTTTACCGCAGCGGTATTGGGCGGCATCGGCAGTATTCCGGGCGCGATGCTCGGCGGCCTGGTGCTGGGGGTGGCCGAGGCGTTTGGTGCCGATATTTTCGGCGACCAATACAAGGACGTCGTCGCGTTCGGCCTGTTGGTCCTGGTGCTGTTGTTCCGTCCGACCGGCATCCTGGGCCGTCCGGAGGTTGAGAAAGTATGAGCAGATATCTTAAATCGGCGTTTTTCAGCGCCTTGCTGGTGTGGGCGGTGGCCTTCCCGGTACTCGGTCTCAAGCTGAGCATTGTCGGCATCAACCTGGAAGTGCATGGTACCGGCCCCGTGACGCTGACCATCATCGCCCTGTGTTCGGTGCTGATGTTCCTGCGCGTGCTGTTCACCCAGCAGGTCGGCGCACTGTTCAAGCGCAACCGTGGCCCGCTGGTCTCGCCCAAGGTCAGCCAATTCCTGACCCTGCCACGCACCCAGCGCTACATCATCATCGGCCTGATCGTGGCCGCGTTGATCTGGCCGTTCTTCGGCTCGCGCGGTGCGGTCGACATTGCCACCCTGATCCTGATCTACGTGTTGCTGGGCCTGGGCCTGAACATCGTAGTGGGCCTGGCCGGCCTGCTCGACCTGGGTTATGTGGGCTTCTACGCCGTGGGTGCCTACACCTACGCGCTGCTGTCGCACTACCTGGGCTGGAGCTTCTGGATCTGCCTGCCGCTGGCCGGCATGGCGGCGGCCACGTTCGGCTTCCTGCTGGGCTTCCCGGTATTGCGCCTGCGTGGTGACTACCTGGCCATCGTGACCCTGGGCTTCGGGGAAATCATCCGTCTGTTCCTGCGTAACCTGACCGACATCACCGGTGGCCCCAACGGCATCAGCAGCATCCCCAAGCCGACGTTCTTCGGGCTGTCGTTCGACCGCACCGCTGCCGAAGGCATGCAGACGTTCCACGAGTACTTCGGGATCGATTACAACCCGGTGAGCAAAGTGGTGTTCCTGTACCTGGTGGCGCTGTTGCTGGCGCTGGCGGCACTGTTCGTGATCAACCGCTTGCTGCGCATGCCGATCGGCCGTGCCTGGGAAGCGTTGCGCGAAGATGAAATCGCCTGCCGTGCCCTGGGCCTGAACCCGACCATCATCAAGCTCTCTGCCTTCACCCTGGGTGCCGCGTTCGCCGGTTTTGCCGGCAGCTTCTTCGCCGCTCGCCAAGGCCTGGTGACCCCGGAGTCGTTCACCTTCATCGAGTCGGCGATCATCCTCGCCATCGTGGTGTTGGGTGGCATGGGCTCGCAGCTGGGCGTGATCCTGGCGGCGATCGTGATGATCCTGCTGCCGGAAATGATGCGTGAGTTCAGCGAATACCGCATGTTGATGTTCGGCGCCATGATGGTGCTGATGATGATCTGGCGACCTCAAGGCCTGCTGCCCATGCAACGTCCACACATGGAGCTGCGCAAATGAGCCGCGAGATCCTGAAAGTCGAAAACTTGAGCATGCGCTTCGGTGGCTTGCTGGCGGTCAACGGCGTCGCCCTGACCGTGAAAGAGAAACAGGTGGTTGCGCTGATCGGCCCCAACGGCGCCGGCAAGACCACGGTGTTCAACTGCCTCACCGGTTTCTACAAGCCGAGTGGCGGCAGCATCCTGCTGGACGGCCAGCCGATCCAGGGCCTGGCCGGCCACGAGATTGCCCGCAAGGGCGTGGTGCGCACCTTCCAGAACGTACGGCTGTTCAAGGACATGACGGCGGTCGAGAACCTGCTGATCGCCCAGCACCGTCACCTGAACACCAACTTCTTTGCGGGCCTGTTCAAGACCCCGGCGTTCCGCAAGAGCGAGCGCGAGGCCATGGAATACGCTGCGTACTGGCTGGACAAGGTCAACCTCACCGAGTTCGCCAACCGCCCCGCCGGCACCCTGGCCTATGGTCAGCAACGTCGCCTGGAAATCGCTCGCTGCATGATGACCCGTCCGCGGATCCTGATGCTCGACGAACCGGCCGCCGGCCTGAACCCCAAGGAAACCGAAGACCTCAAGGCGCTGATCGGCGTGTTGCGTGAGGAAAACAACGCCACGGTGCTGTTGATCGAACACGACATGAAACTGGTCATGAGCATTTCCGACCATATCGTAGTGATCAACCAGGGCACGCCGCTGGCGGACGGGACGCCGGAGCAGATCCGCGACAATCCTGAAGTGATCAAAGCCTATCTGGGGGAAGCGTAAAATGCTGCAATTCGAAAACGTTTCCACTTTCTACGGCAAGATCCAGGCCCTGCACAGCGTCAACGTCGAAGTGCGCCAGGGTGAGATCGTCACGCTGATCGGTGCCAACGGCGCTGGCAAGTCGACCTTGCTGATGACCTTGTGCGGCTCGCCGCAGGCCCACAGCGGCAGCATCCGCTACATGGGTGAAGAGCTGGTGGGCCAGCAGTCGTCGCACATCATGCGCAAGAGCATTGCCGTGGTGCCGGAAGGCCGGCGGGTGTTCTCGCGCCTGACCGTGGAAGAAAACCTGGCCATGGGCGGGTTCTTCACCGACAAGGGCGACTACCAGGAGCAGATGGACAAGGTGCTGCACCTGTTCCCTCGCCTCAAGGAGCGCTTCAGCCAGCGCGGCGGCACCATGTCCGGCGGCGAGCAGCAAATGCTCGCCATCGGCCGGGCGCTGATGAGCAAGCCCAAGCTGTTGCTGTTGGACGAACCCTCCCTGGGCCTGGCACCGATCATCATCCAGCAGATCTTCGACATCATCGAACAACTGCGCAAGGACGGTGTAACGGTGTTCCTGGTGGAGCAGAACGCCAACCAGGCGCTGAAAATCGCTGACCGCGCCTACGTGCTGGAAAACGGCCGGGTGGTGATGCAGGGCACGGGCGAGCAGCTGCTGACCGATCCGAAGGTGCGTGAGGCGTACCTGGGCGGCTAAGAGACGGTGGCTGGATAAGCCGGGTCTCATGTGGGAGGGAGCCAAGCTCCCTCCCACATTTTTTTGCATTGTTTGAAATTATTTCGTCTGGCCTTGTAACGAACATCCCCCTCCCGCCTCTAGTGGTGCAAGCAGGCATTCAAGCCCGCTCCTCAACCTACTGCTGGAGATCCACCATGACCACCAAACTGTCCGCCGCTAGCCTCGTCCTCGCCCTGAGTTCGGCCTTGAGCCTATCCGCCCTGACCACCAGCGCCCACGCTGCCGACGACATGCAGAAGTGCTTCGGCGTCGCTGAAGCCGGCAAGAACGATTGCGCCGCCGGTGCCGGCACGTCCTGCGCCGGCACCTCGAAGACCAAGGATCAGGCCAACGCCTGGAAACTGGTCCCGGCCGGCACCTGCACCCAAACCCCAAGCTCCACCTCGCCGACCGGCTTCGGCCAGGAAGCCGCCTTCACCGCCAAGTCCTGACCCCTGCCTGGCCTGAGTACGGATGATGACGCTTTCACTCCTGCCCACAGTCTCACCTATTCAGATGCCCGGGCTCCCCTATCGGACCGGGCTGGGGCTGAAGCACGAGCACTTCAAGGAAGTGCTCGATACTTCGCCCGACATCGGTTTTTTTGAAGTGCACGCCGAAAACTACATGGTGGCCGGCGGCCCGTTTCATCACTACCTGGGGTTGATTCGCGAACGCTACCCCCTGTCGTTGCACGGCGTGGGCCTGTCCATCGGTGGCGAAGGCCCGCTCAACCGTGAGCACCTGGGGCGCTTGGCCGCATTGATCGAACGCTACCAACCCCACTCATTTTCCGAACACCTGGCGTGGTCCAGCCACGGCCCGGTGTTTCTCAACGACCTGCTGCCCCTGGCTTATGACGCCACCACCTTGAGTCGAGTTTGCGAGCACGTCGACCAGGTACAGTGCACCCTCAAGCGGCCGATGCTGCTGGAGAATCCATCGACCTACCTGCAGTTCCAGCGCTCGACCCTGGACGAGACCGATTTCATCAGCGAGATCATCCGCCGCACCGGCTGCGGCCTGCTGCTGGACGTGAACAACGTCTACGTGTCGTGCATCAACCACCAGCGCGACCCACTGGCCTACATCCACGCCCTACCATTGCACGCTGTGGGTGAGATTCATCTGGCCGGCTTCGCCGAAGACACCGACAGCCTGGGCGATCGCCTGCTGATCGATGACCACGGCGCGCCCATCGATAACGCGGTGTGGCTGCTGTACGAACACGTACTCGCGCTGACGGGCCCGGTCGCAACCCTGATCGAGCGCGACAACCAAGTACCGGCCTTCAGCGTGCTATGGGCAGAAGCCCAGCACGCTGAACGGTACTTATCGCAGGTCCACCCATGAGCCTTCACGACGCCTTTTCCAGCGCCTTGCTGGCGCCCGGCCAACCTTGCCCCGACGGCCTGTTCAGCAACAACGGGGCCGACCCGGCCAGTCGTTTTGCGGTGTATCGCAACAATGTTCACAACTCGTTGATCAATGCGCTGGCAACCGCATACCCCGTAACCGCGCAATTGGTCGGCGATGAATTTTTCCGCGCCATGGCCGGCATTTTCGTCCAGGCCTACCCGCCCGCCAGCCCGCTGATCAGCAAGTACGGCGGCACATTCGCCGACTTTATCCAAGGTTTTGAACCGGCCGCCAGCGTGCCCTACCTGGCCGATGTCGCCCGGTTGGAACGCTTGCGGGTTCGCGCTTATCACGCAGCGGATACAGCGGTGGTGGATCCGCAAGCCGTTCTGCAGCAACTGCAAGCCCACACGAAGCCGGGGGCGCTGCATCTGCAACTGCACCCGTCCGTTGGCACATTGAATTCCGCCTACGCAGTGGTTGCAGTATGGGCGGCACACCAGACCGAGGGCGCCCTGGCCACCCTGGATCCCTGGCATGCCCAGAGCGCGCTGGTGTTGCGCCAAGGGTTGAGCGTCAAGGTCTTCGCCATCGACGGCGGCTCGGTCGCCTTTATCAATAGCCTGAAACGCGGCTCGGCGCTGGAAATGGCCGTCGCCAATGCCCTCGAGGCCAGCGCCGAGTTCGACCTGCACCAATGCCTCACGCTGCTGATCAACCACGACGCCCTCAGTCATCTGCTCCCAGAACAACAGGTATCGCCATGAACACTTCCGATTCGTGCCTGATCAAACAGGCCATCGCGCTTTTCGAGAAAATTCCCTACAGCCTGCTGGCGTTTATTGCGCGCTTCTCCATAGCGGCGGTGTTCTGGAAGTCCGGGCAAACCAAGGTCGAAGGCCTTGCCATTGACCTGATCAACGGCACGTTCGAACTTGGTGCCCCCAGACTCGCCGCCTCGACATTGCCGCTGTTTCGCAGTGAATACCACGTGCCATTGCTGTCGCCGGAAGTGGCCGCGCACATGGCGGCGTTTGCCGAGCACTTTTTCCCGGTGCTGATCCTGGCGGGCCTGGCCACGCGCTTCTCAGCCCTGGCCTTGATCGGCATGACCCTGGTCATTCAGTTGTTCGTCTACCCGGACGCCTACCCCACCCACGGCACCTGGATGGCGCTGCTGTTGCTTTTAGTCGCCAAAGGCCCGGGCAGCCTGTCCATCGATCACCTGATTGCGCGCCGCTACCGTTAAAGCCGATCCAGCGCCTCGCCGCTGCGCTTGAACCAGTCCACCAGGTAGTCGGCCAATACTTGGGTACGTCTCGGCAGGCCGCCTTGATAAGGATGGACCAGGTACATCGGCAGACTCCGCGTCTGGTAATCACGCAGGAGCCAACGCAATCGGCCGTCAGCCAATTCCGTGGGCAGCACGTAGGACGGCAAGCGGGCGATTCCGGCCCCTACCAGGGCGGCCTTCTTCAGCAAGTTGTAATGGTTGGAGGCAAAGGTGCCGCTCACCCTCACCCGCAACAACTCGTGCTGCTGGTGATACAGCCATTCCTCGCGACCGCTGTAGTGGCTGTTGAGTAAACAGGTGTGCGCCGCAAGATCCCCAGGGGTCAGGGGTTCGCCATGTTGCTCCAGGTAAGCGGGACTGGCGCAGGTCATCTCGTGCCAGGCCAGCAGCGGCCTGGCCACCAGACGCTCGTTTTCAATCGCCCCCGAACGCACCCCCAGGTCAAAGCCGTCTCGCGCCAGGTCTCGGTAGCTGTTGTTGAGCTCCAGCTCGATCTGCACCTGGGGATACTGCTTGGAAAACTCCAGCAACAAACCATCGAAGAAGGTTTCCCCTAATGAAACCGGAACCGTCATACGCACAGGCCCGGCCAAATCGTCCTTGAGACGCGCCAATGCCTGTCGGGCGCGATCCACCTGCACCACCAGCGCTTGCGCCTGGGGCAACAGCGCCGCACCGGCGGCGGTCAGGCTGAGCCTGCGTGTGGTGCGGTGCAGCAAGACCACGCTGAACTGCGCTTCCAAATGGCTGATGCGCTTGGACAACTGGCCCTTGCTGCAGCCCAGTTGCTCGGCCGCCACGGTAAAACTGCCGGCTTCGATCAGTACGGCAAAGGCCGCCAGGTCATCCATCTCGCTCATGGACTGTTTCCATTTGAAAACCAAAGGTTGCCTATTAGCACGTTTATCCGCTTAAAAAGCCACTCTAGACTGAACCTTCACTTACTCCTGGAGGGACAGCCCCATGAAAATCCTATTGATTGGCGCCAGTGGCACCGTCGGCTCGGCAGTCAAGGCCGAACTGGCCCAGCGTCACGAGGTGACCAGCATTGGCCGCAGCAGCGGCGACTTCCAGGTGGATATCAGCGACAGCACCTCGATCCGCAACCTGTTCGAGCAGACCGGCAAATTCGATGCACTTGTCTGCACTGCAGGCAACGTGAATTTCGTGGCGCTGGGGGATATGGGCGAAAGCGACTTTGAACTGGGCCTGCGTGACAAGCTGATGGGCCAGGTCAACCTGCTGTTGATCGGCCGCGAGTATGCCAACGACGGCGCGTCGTTCACCTTCACCAGTGGCATTCTCAACCGTGACCCGATCCGTACTGGCGCTTCGGCTGCGCTGGTCAATGGCGCACTCGACGCGTTTATCAAAGCCGCGGCAATCGAATTGCCACGGGGGCTGCGCATCAACTCCGTGAGCCCGACCGTGCTGGTGGAGGCCATGGGCAGCTACGCACCGTACTTCCGTGGCTATAAACCGGTTCCGGGGGCCGATGTGGCATTGGCCTATGCAAAAAGCGTGGAGGGCTTACAGACCGGCCAGACATTTATTGTTGGCTGAATGTAACCATTGTAAGAATTGCCTGAAGCAGGGCTGCGGGGTTGTGATGCAACGCCAGCCTGCGTAACGTGGCGGCACTTGTCTGGAGACCCGATCATGCGTGCCGCCCGTAACCTCGCCCTGTTTGCCTTGCTTCCTGTGTTAGCCGCTTGCCAGATGTTCGAAAACGAGCCGACCAAGCCGTCTACCGCCGGGTTGACCCGCATGCAGGGCGAACTCACGGCGGTAGGTAGCAAGCTGCTGTTCCAGCCGTGCGACGATAAACGCAACTATGTCGTCAACGACACCAGTGGCACCAGCATCCTGCAGGAAGCGGCGTCCCTGGCCGGCCAGCAAGGGGCATTGTTTGCCGATTTGCGTGGCAAGTTCTCGGGCGTCGCCAGCGGCACCCAGGGCAGCGTCGACCTGCAACAACTCTACCGCGTAGAGCGCTCGACCTCTGCCTGCACCGACCCGGACTTCAAGCGCATGACCCTGCGGGCCAACGGCCACAAGCCAGCCTGGGCCATGAACGTCACCGCCAAGGGCATGGTGCTCGAGCGTGAAGGCCAGCCACCACTGGCGGTGCCTTATGTCGAAGAGCAGATCGGCGACGGCCGCTTCAACCTGATGACCGAAGCCAACAACCAGCACATCGAACTGTGGGTCGCGCCCCAGCGCTGCATCGACAGCGTCAGCGGCAGCCTGCAACACATGACGGCGGAATTGCGCGTCAACGGCCAGGTACAGCGCGGTTGCGCGGCGTTTGGTGGTTCCCGGGACGACTGATTCAGCGCTGCGCTGTTTTAACCTGACGGAAAACCGCCATTGGGGCTTATAATCGCCGGTTTGCAAAACAGCCGGCCTCTTTGTCCGCCGCCTACCGGATCCCGTCATGTTACGAATCACCGAACTCAAGCTGCCCATCGACCATCCCGAACAAGACCTGCGGCCTGCCATCGTGCAGCGCCTGGGCATCGCCAGTGATGACCTGCTCGATTTCACCCTGTTCAAACGCAGCTACGACGCGCGCAAAAAGTCGTCGGAGCTGTGCTTCATCTACACCATCGACCTCAATGTGAAGGGTGAGGCCGCCCTGCTGCTCAAGTTTGCCGATGACCGCAACGTCAACCCGGCGCCGGACGTCAGCTACACGGTCGTGGGCCAGGCCCCGGCAGGCTTGGTCGAACGGCCTGTGGTCGTCGGTTTTGGCCCGTGCGGTATCTTCGCCGGGCTGTTGCTGGCGCAGATGGGTTTCAGGCCGATCATCCTCGAACGCGGCAAGGAAGTACGCCAGCGCACCAAGGACACCTGGGGCCTGTGGCGCAAAAGCGTGCTCAACCCCGAGTCCAACGTGCAGTTCGGTGAAGGCGGCGCCGGGACCTTCTCCGACGGCAAGCTCTACAGTCAGATCAAGGACCCGAAATTCCACGGCCGCAAAGTCCTGCACGAGTTCGTCAAAGCCGGCGCGCCGGAAGAAATCCTCTACGTCAGCAAGCCCCACATCGGTACCTTCCGCCTGACCGGCGTGGTAGAAAACATGCGCGAGCAGATCATCGCCCTGGGCGGTGAAGTGCGTTTCGAGCAACGGGTGACCGACGTGCTGATCGAAGACGGCCAGTTGAATGGCGTGGTCATCGACGGTGGTGAGCAGATCCTCTCCAAACATGTGATCCTGGCCCTCGGCCACAGCGCCCGCGACACCTTCCGCATGCTCCATGGCCGTGGCGTCTACATGGAAGCCAAACCGTTCTCGGTGGGGTTCCGGATCGAACACCCGCAATCGCTGATCGACGCCGCGCGCCTGGGCAAATATGCCGGGCACCCGAAGCTGGGCGCCGCCGACTACAAGCTGGTGCACCACGCCAAGAACGGCCGTTCGGTCTACAGCTTCTGCATGTGCCCGGGTGGCACCGTGGTGGCAGCGACCTCCGAGCCGAACCGCGTGGTGACCAACGGCATGAGCCAGTACTCGCGTAACGAGCGCAATGCCAACTCCGGCATCGTCGTCGGTATCACGCCGGAAGTGGATTACCCAGGCGGCCCGCTGGCGGGTATCGAGTTGCAGGAGCGCCTGGAGTCCCACGCCTACATCCTCGGCGGCAGCAACTACGAGGCTCCGGCACAGTTGGTCGGCGACTTTATCGCCGGTAAGCCATCCACGGCCATCGGCAGTGTGGAACCGTCCTACAAGCCAGGGGTGGCCCTGGGCGACCTGGCCCTGGCCTTGCCGGACTTCGCCATCGAAGCGATCCGCGAAGCACTGCCGGCGTTCGAGAAGCAGATCAAGGGCTACTCGCTGCACGATGCCGTGCTGACGGGGATCGAGACGCGCACCTCGTCACCGCTGCGGATTACCCGTGACGAATCGATGCAGAGCCTGAACGTGAAAGGCCTGTTCCCGGCCGGTGAAGGCGCTGGGTATGCGGGCGGGATTCTGTCGGCCGGTGTCGACGGGATTCGGATTGCCGAGGCGTTGGCACGGGATATGTTGGGTATCGAGGCCTGAGAACAGCGCAAATTAAATGTGGGAGGCGGCTTGCCCCCTCCCTCATTTGGTTTGCATCGGGTCAGATATTCGCGCGCAGGATGCTGGCGGGCAATGGTTCACCCTGCTCCACACTGGCGGCCACGGCCGCGATCAACCCCTCGAGCGCATAGCCCTGCCCCGCCAACCACGCCTGGTCGTAATAGGTGGTGGCATACCGCTCGCCCCCATCACACAAGATCGCCACGATCGAACCTGACTCCCCTGCCGCTTTCATCTGCTGCGCCGCCATTAATGCGCCAATCAGGTTAGTCCCGCTGGAACCGCCGACTCGCCGCCCCAGGCGCTCAGCCAGGTAATGCATGGCCGCCAGCGACAGCGCATCCGGCACCTTGACCATCGCATCAATCACCTTAGGCAGAAACGACGCCTCGACCCGTGGCCGGCCAATGCCTTCGATCCGCGAACCACAGTCCAGACGCAGGCTGGCGTCACCGCTCTGGTAGAAATCGAAAAACACCGAGCGCTCGGCGTCGGCACACAACACGCGGGTACAGTGCTGGCGATAACGCACATAGCGACCCAGCGTGGCAGTGGTGCCGCCGGTACCGGGGCTGGAAATCAACCAGCTCGGTTCCGGGTGCCGCTCAAAGCGCATCTGCTGGAAGATCGACTCGGCGATGTTGTTGTTCGCCCGCCAGTCGGTGGCACGCTCGGCATAAGTGAACTGATCCATGAAATGACCGCCGCTTTCCTGGGCCAGGCGTTCGGACTCGGCGTAGATCTGCGTGGGATCCTGTACCAGATGGCTTTTGCCGCCGTAGAAGGCAATCTGCGCGATCTTTTCCTGGGATGTCGTGGCGGGCATCACCGCAATGAACGGCACCCCGAGCAGCCGGGCAAAATACGCTTCGGAAATCGCCGTCGAGCCGCTGGATGCTTCAATGACCGGTGCGCCCGGCTTGAGCCAGCCATTGCACAGCGCGTACAAGAACAGCGAACGGGCCAGCCGATGCTTCAGGCTGCCGGTGGGGTGGCTGGATTCATCCTTGAAGTACAATTCGATGCCCGGCAGGCCCGGCAGCGGTAACGGAATCAGATGCGTGTCAGCACTGCGTTGGAAGTCCGCTTCGATGATGCGAATGGCTTCGCGGGCCCAGGGACGGTGGTCGCTCATAAGGAAGAACTCTAAGGATTTCAGCACCGATCTTAGGATGTTTCCTACACTGCACACAGATACAGTGACGACTCAATTGGACACACAATTGCTAGGCTTTGGCGCTACGCCACCCTACCCCATCCCTTATAACAAATAAGAATATAACTTTTGTTTTAACAACTAACGGTACGGGTTAGGGTACCCACCTATTGAACCTGGATTGGAGAGCATCCCTTGCCTCTGCGTAGCACTTTTACCCGTTTCTTCCAGCTGGAAGCCGCCAGCGGCCTGTTGTTGATCGCCGCTGCCGCCTTGGCGCTGATCATCAACAACTCTCCGTTGTCGCACCTGTATGGCGCGTTTCTCGACGTGCCGGTGGTGGCCCAGATTGGCGCACTGCAAATCGCCAAGCCCGCGCTGCTGTGGATCAACGATGGCCTGATGGCCCTGTTCTTCCTGCTGATCGGCCTGGAGGTCAAGCGCGAGCTGCTTGACGGCCACCTGTCCAAGCCTTCGCAAGTGGTGCTGCCCGGCGCAGCCGCCATCGGCGGCATGGTGGTGCCGGCGCTGATCTACTGGGCAATCAACAAGGACTACCCCGCCGCCCTCTCCGGCTGGGCAATCCCGATGGCCACCGACATCGCCTTCGCGTTGGGCGTCCTGGCATTGCTGGGCAAACGGGTGCCGGTATCGTTGAAGCTGTTCCTGATGACCCTGGCCATCATCGACGACCTGGGCGCGATCATTGTTATTGCCGTGTTCTATTCCGCCGACCTGTCCGGTGCAGCCCTGGCCGGCGCGGGCGCCTGCCTGGTCGCCTTGATTGCAATGAACCGCCTGGGCGTGATCAAGCTCGGTCCCTACCTGATCATCGGCCTGATCCTGTGGGTGTGCGTACTCAAGAGCGGCGTGCACGCCACCCTGGCCGGCGTGACCCTGGCGTTCTGCATCCCGATGCGCACCAGGAATGCCGAGCCCTCGCCGCTGCTGACGCTGGAACACGCCCTGCATCCGTGGGTGGCCTACGGCATCCTGCCGCTGTTCGCCTTCGCCAACGCCGGGGTGTCACTCACCGGGGTCAGCCTGGAAAGCTTCACCCACCACGTGCCCATGGGCATTGCCGCCGGCCTGCTGATCGGCAAGACCGTCGGCGTGTTCGGCCTCACCTGGCTGGCCATCAAGACCGGCCTTGCCGCGCTGCCCAGCGGCGCCAACTGGGGCCAGGTCTTCGGCGTGGCGATCCTGTGTGGCATCGGCTTCACCATGAGCCTGTTCGTCGGCTCCCTGGCGTTTGTGCCGGGTGCCAGTGAGTTTGCCGGGGAGGATCGAATGGGGATCCTGACCGGGTCGATACTCGCAGCGTGTATTGGGTATGGGGTGACGGCGATAGCGAGTCGCAAAAAAGCCTGAGCCGACTGAAACGCAGCCCATAAAAAACCCCAACCGGTCACCCGGTTGGGGTTTTTCTTTTGCCTGCGGCTTACCGGTCAGCGAGTAACGCGGCTGGTGCCATCAACGGTCATGATGCGGACGCGATCACCGATGCGGAAGATTTCATTTTCCTGCACGGCTTGCACGTAGGCACGCATGCTGCCGTCGTCTTCGCGAACGGTGATTTCCACGCCCTGGGTGCGGGTCAGGCCTTCTTCGGTAGCCGAGCCCAGCAGGCCGCCGGCAACGGCGCCTATCACGGCAGTCACGATACTGCCACGGCCACCGCCGATGGCGCTGCCGCCAACGCCACCGATGACCGCGCCGGCAGCGCCGCCGATTGGGGTCTTGGTGCCTTCGATTTTTACCGGACGCAGGGATTCAATGGTGCCCATGCGAACGGTCTGTACACGACGCGCTTCGTCACGGGAGTACGAGTCGCCGGTCAGACTCGAGGCGCAGCCACCCAGCAGCAACGACAGCGTGGTAAAGCAGGCAACCAGTAAAACGGACTTACGCATAGCATCAACTCCAAAGGACAGGTATTCATTAGACGCTGCAGCTTGACGCCTGTCACGACAAGCCCGGCAGGAAATTGCTTTCATTCAGCCTCAGTACAGACTGCCCGTAGCCAAAATACCGACCAACGGTAGCACTCTCATCGTAACCAGGAACTTCATGGACTATTTCATCATTGTAGTCACTACCGTCGCCGGCCTGTACTTCCACGGCTGGCTGTACCTGCGGATCAGACGCTGGATAGACCGCGACCTGGCACTGTCCCTCGCAGGCGACGACCTGCACAAGCGTGCCTTTATGCTGCAACAACTGGAGCAGGCACGGATCTCGAAGATCAAGCGAAGCGAGTTGCCGCAGTGGCTGAAGAACGCCGCACAGCACTACACAGCCGAAGCCTCTTCAACAGAGACTTCGGTGTGATCGATATCATTCCAGTGGGGTGACGAAAGGTGCCGCTCAGGGCGCCAGGCGCTCGCGGGTCCATTCGGTCCCTTGCAGGCGGTAGTTCAGGCGGTCATGCAGGCGGCTGGCGCGGCCTTGCCAGAACTCGATGCGCTCCGGCAGCAGGCGATAGCCACCCCAATGCTCGGGGCAGTCGGGCTGGGTATCGCTGAAACGCTGTTCGGTGGCCTTGAGCAGGTCCTGCAGTTCTTCACGGTCACGAATGACCTGGCTCTGCGGGGAGGCCCAGGCGCCTAAACGACTGCCCAGGGGGCGGACCTGATAATAAGCGTCGGACTCCTCAGGCGTGACCTTGACCACCCGCCCTTCAATACGCACCTGGCGCTCCAGGGTCGGCCAGAAGAACGTCATGGCCGCAAACGGCCGCGCCGCGAGCTGTTCGCCCTTGGCGCTCTGATAGTTGGTGAAGAAGGTAAAGCCCTGCGCATCCAGGCCCTTGAGCAGCAGGATGCGGCAGTGCGGGCGACCGTCCTGGTCGACCGTAGCCAGGGTCATGGCATTGGCTTCCACCGGTGGCTGCTCGGTTTTCACCGCATCGGCAAACCACTGGTGGAACAACGCAAACGGCTCGTTCGGGGCCTGGGCCTCGCTCAAACCGTCCCGTGTGTAGTCACGGCGCATATCGGCCAGTGCCTGGGTCATGCGGCTTTATCCTTGTGGTTCAGCGGATCAGTTTTTCGCCTGGTCATTCGCAGCCGGTGCAGCAGCCTTGGCTTTGGCCGGGGCCGGTTTCTTCGCAGCGGGCTTGGCCGGGGCTTTTTTAGCCGCAGGCTTGGCAGCCGCCTTTTTAGCTGCGGGTGCCTTTTTAGCCGGGGTCTTGGCGGCCGGGGCCGGGGCTGGAACGTTCTGCACCGCAACCATTTCGGCTACAGGCGGGGTCTTGCCCGATTGATACTTGCTCAACAGCGCCAGCATGGTCGTGCGCTGGGTGAACATGATTTCCATGCGGCGGTTCAGCGCGCGGCCCTGGGTGCTGTCGTTGGCGGCACGTGGCATCAGGTCACCCATGCCACGCAGCATCAGGCGGTCCTGTTTCAGGCCGCTGAGGCTGAAGATCGAGGCGATGGACTGCGCACGCTCCTTGGTCAACGCCTGGCTGGCAGGCGCGGTACCGGTGGCATCCACGTGGCCCAGCACCAGCACAGCGGTTTTTGGATCGGCTTCAACCGCCTTGGCGACGCGAGTGAACGGCCCCAGGGTAACCGGCAGCAGCATCGCCGGGCGTTTCGGGTTGTAGGAGCCGTCTACCGGAGCAATCACCACGAGTACGTTATCGCGACGTTCCAGCTGCAGGTTGCTGTCCTTGATGGCGGCGCGCAGGCGCGGCTCATAGTCGTCCAACCAGGCCTGGGTGATTTTCGGGTCAGGCATCGGCACATTGGTCACGTCGACCTTGGCCAATGGCTTGGGTTTGCTTTCGAACGGCCACCACCAGTGGGTTTCGCTGTCGGTCTTGGCGACGGCAGGCGCGGCGTCTGGAGCCGGGGTCGCGGCCTTGAGGTCGGCTTTCAGGTCAGCCTTGGCATCAGCGGCCTTCTCGTCGGCGCTCTTGGAGGAGAACGGCCACCAGCTGGAACCGGTGTCAGCCTTGGCGGCCGGCGCTGGCGCGGAGGCGACAGGCGCAGCAGCAGCGGCTACAGGTGCGGCAGGCTTGGCGCCGGCAGCGGGCTTGGCATCCGGCTTGGCGTCGGTTTGGGTCACTGCGTCCTTGGTCGTGGCCTTATCCGATCCAAATGACCACCAATGCCCACCCTCGGCATCATTTTGTGGAGTTTGTGCGCAACCGGTAATAATGAGGCAAAGCGCCAGTGCCAAGGACTTGTTCGATAACATGAGATATCCACAAAATGAGAAAAGAAACGGGGGTCTCGATGACCCGTTAAACAGACGCTTACAGAACATTAAAGTTACATCATTTCGTTCAGCGCCTTCTTATAGTTGCCTTTGTAACAAAAAAATGTGAAACAGCAAGGGGTTTACAGACAACCGGCCAATATTCCGACCAACTTCTGTGCCCGCGGGTCCATAAGTACATAAGGCCCCAATGTATTAGTCACGAAACCAAACGCTACATCATGCTCAGGATCGGCAAAACCCACCGAGCCGCCGGCGCCTGGATGCCCGAACGCACGGGCGCCAAGGCCAAATGTAGCATTGGGCAACTGTGGTTGATCCAACATGCAGCCCAGCCCGAAGCGGGTTTGTGTCAATAATGTTTTATCCGGCCCGATACTGTGTTCACGGGTCAATTCTTCGAGCATGTCGGCTTCCAGCAAACTACCGTCCAACAAACCACTATAAAAACCCGCCAGACTACGCGCATTACCGTGACCATTTGCCGCCGGCTGCTGCATGCGTCGCCATTCAGGTTTATTAGTACTGGTGAGAATAGACGGTGGGTTGGCAAATGCCCGCGTCGTCATCGCGGTGGGCTCGCGCATCATTACTTGCAGTAAACGCTGCGCGGCTTCATCGCCCATATTGCCTTTGCTGCGCGCTATATGTGCAACACGATAAAACTCTTCGTCGGCCAGGCCCACGTGGAAGTCCAGCCCCAGCGGCCGTGCCACCCGCGCCACAATGGACTCACCCGGCCCACGCCCATCGGCGCGGCGCAGCAATTCGCCGACCAGCCAACCGTAGGTGATCGCCTCGTAGCCATGGCCCTGGCCCGGCGTCCACCAGGGGGCTTCGGCTGCCAGGGTGTCGACCATCAATTGCCAGTCGTACAAGGCTTCGGTGGGCAGCATCTCGCGGATGGCCGGCAACCCGGCCTGATGGCAGAGCAACTGGCGCAGCGTAATGTTTTCCTTGCCGGCAGCAGCGAACTCAGGCCAGTACCTGGCCACTGGCGCGTCCAATTGCAACTTGCCCTCGGCCACCAGTTGCAGGGCCGTGACAGCGGTGAAGGTCTTGGTGCAGGAAAACAGGTTAACGATGGTGTCGCTGTGCCAGGCCTCGGTACCGTCCTTGTCGGCGGTACCGGCCCACAGGTCAACGACGGTTTCGCCGCCGACCTGGATGCAGAGCCCGGCGCCACGCTCCTGCGGGTCATCGAACAACGCGGCGAACCCTTCACGCACCGCTTCGAACTGGAGCTCGTAATGACCCTGAACCTGCACCTAAGCCCCCTAGGAAAACACCGTAAAAAGTGGCCGACATTGTTCCAGCCATTGTGGGATTTGTGAACCCGTCAACAATGAATCAATGACCATTTCCCGAATGCCCACCGGCGTGTCCGGCGCCCTGCCCCGGGCCTTTGCCCTCACGTCCAGGTTTGCTGCCTTCGCTTTCATGAACCGTGCTGGCGGCCTTGGCCTTTTCCGCTTCCTTGCCCAGTTGATCCACCGCCGCCAGGTTGCTTTTACGCACACTGTCGACAAACCCCTGGAACGGTACGTCAGTGATACCCACCAGGCCGAAGTGGCCGTTTTCACCGTCCAGCAACCGGCCGGTCACCGGCTGGTCCAGGTACTGGAACCAATGCACACCGACAATGGACGGCTCGGCCATGGCTTGCTTGAGGAAGTTGGCATATGCCACGCCACGCTCTTCTTCCCTGGCCAACTGGGTCACGCCGCCCCAGAACGGGCCACGGTCCGCAGAGCCGAAGTTGAATTCAGTGATCAACACCGGCTTGTCCAGTGCACGAAGCGCGGCAAAGTCATAGCCGTCCTGGGGTTTGAGCGTGTACATGTTGAAACTCAGCACATCGCAATACTGCGCGCACGACGCCACGGCCTCCGGCGTACTCACCGCATAACGCCCGCCCAGCAGCAGTTGGTTGGGGGCGTGCCATTTCAGCGAGTCGGAGATGGTCTTGAAGTAGGCATCGGCGAAGGTCTTCTGGAAGTATTTGAAGTCAGCTTCGATTTCCGGGTGTTCAGGGTTGGGCATCGGCGGTTCGAAGCCCGGATCTTCCATCAGCTCCCACCCCGCCAACTCGATGCCCCAGGCTTTCGACAGGCCTTGCTCGTTGCGGTACTTGTCACGCAATTGCTTGAGAAACGCGCGCTTGGCCGGTACGTCGGTGGTCATGCGCAAGGTGCCGTAGGCCAGGGCGTAGCGGGATTTCGGATCATCGCCGGGGCCGGCCCAGGCCAGTTCGTTGTCGGCAAAGAAGCCGATCAGCCAGGGGTCGTCGCGGTGGTCGCGGGCGGCAATGGCCACCGCGCGCTCGGTCGCCATGGCGAAACGCGGATCGAACGGATCGGGCATGCCGCCCCACCAGTCGGTGCCGGTGCTGATGCTGGCGTAGTCGCCGACGATCGACAGCGGCAAGGTGTACGGCACTCGATCGGCAGTGGCCAACGCGCCGTCGCTCCAGTTGCCGACGGTGTTGAAACCCCAGGCTTGCAGGCGATCGAGGGTATGGGTCACCCAGCGTTTCTGGTCGAACCCTTCGCCGCCATAAGTGCGCTGCAGGTTGGCGCCGTAGAAATCGTACCAACGCCCGGCAGCGAAGCCACGACCTTCGCCCGCACCATTGCCGGTGCGGTTATCGCCGCTGCCGTAGTACTTGTCGAAGGGTTCGCCGGCCTTTGGCAGCGCCGCGAACATCCACTCACGACCGGCCACGTAGGTCTGGCTGTTGTCCGGGGCCACGGTATTGACACCCAGGGAATAGAACGGATGGCCTTCCGGAGTCACCAGGTACCAGCGACCGTCGCGCTTTTCGGTGCGGAAAAAGCCACTGGCCTTGAACGCCGGCCCTTTGTTCCAGCCGCCGAACGTGTCCAATGCGGATTTATCACGCGCGGCCAGCCAGCCCTGCAGTTGGGTTTGTTCCTTTGCCGCAGCCGCCTTGAGCTGTTCGTCGCTGCTGACCTTTTCCGGCCAGCGCGCACGGGTGGACTGACCATAGGTATCCACCAGTTCGCTGTAGGCCGCCTTCAGCACCGGCTCACTGTCCTGCACACCAAAGCGCTCCAGCAGGATGCTTTGCGCGGCGTTGGGCTTGATCATCGACAGGGTCACCGAGACCACCTGGCTACGGTCGATCTCGCCAGCACTGCTGGCCAGCAACACGCGCTGGCCATCCACGGTGATCGGCATCGGCGGGCCGGCCTTCATGCCCTGGCTCAACGGCGAGCTGGCTTGCAGCGGGACCAGCAAGGTCTGGGCGGGGCCGGCCGGCAGGTCGATGCGGCTGACCAGGGTCTTGCCATCGCTGCTCTGCACCTTGACGTAGAGGGTCAGCGCCCAGTCCATGGCACTCTGGATACGCAGGCTCATGGCGCCGGACTGCGACCAGTCCCAGGCACCGGCCTGTGGGCTGAGCACCAGGCTCGGCTCGGCGGCCGGGTTGAAGGTGATGCGACGCAACACCTCGCCTTCGGGGGTTTGTTCGGCGTTGTATTGCGGCAGGCTGGCGTCCTGGGTCGCCACCTTGACCACATCGGCAGGCCGGACGAAGTTGAACAATGTCTGTTGCCCCGCGGGCGCGGCCATCAAGGGCGCAGTGAACAGCAGGGCAAAAAGGGCGGGCAGCGTGCGAATCATACGAACAAGGTTCTCCCAAACGGCCGGTAAATAGCCTGATGACATAAATCGATAGCAGTGAGATAGACCACGAAGTGGGCGAATTCGCCCACGATGGCTTAAGAAATTTCGCGCCGGAACGGCGGCAACGCATTCAGGATCGCCTTGCCGTAGCGCTGGGTCACCAGGCGGCGGTCGAGCAAGGTGATGGTGCCCCGGTCTTCCTCGGTACGCAGCAAGCGACCGCAGGCCTGCACCAGCTTCAAGGAAGCATCCGGCACCGAGATCTCCATGAACGGGTTACCGCCCCGCGCTTCGATCCATTCGGCCAATGCGGCCTCGACCGGATCATCCGGCACCGAGAACGGGATCTTGGCGATCACCACGTGTTCGCAGTAGGCACCGGGCAAGTCCACGCCTTCGGCAAAACTCGCCAGGCCGAACAGCACGCTGGAATCCCCGCCATCGACCCGCGCCTTGTGCTTGTTCAGGGTTTCCTGCTTGGACAGGTTGCCCTGGATAAACACCTGCTTGCGCCAGTCGCGGTCGAGGCCGTCGAACACGTCCTGCATCTGCTTGCGCGACGAGAACAACACCAGGGTGCCGCGCGAACCTTCCACCAGGGAGGGCAGGTCGCGAATGATCGCCGCGGTGTGCGCCGGTGCATCCCGTGGGTCGGCCTTGAGATCGGGCACCCGCAGTACACCGGCGTCGGCATGATGGAACGGGCTTGGCACCACCGCCGTGACGGCCTTTTTCGGCAGCCCCGCGCGCATGCGGAAGCGGTCGAAGGTGCCCAGGGCAGTCAGCGTGGCCGAGGTCACCAGGCAGCCGTACGCCACGTTCCACAGGTTGCGGCGCAGCATCTCGGCGGCGAGGATCGGGCTGGCGTTGACCTCGATATCAAACAACGCACCGCTTTCCGACAGGGTCAGCCAGCGGGCCATGGGCGGGTTGTCTTCGGGGTCTTCGACGGTAAAGGCCGTCCACAGCTCCCAGTTGCCCTGGGAACGGGACAACAGGCTGCCGAACAGCGGATACCATTCCTCGGCCTGGTTGCTGGCGATGCCGATGTTGACCTCACCGTCCATGCCTTCCTTGAGCAAGTCAGTCAGGCGGGTGAACAGGTCGGTAAGACGGGAAAAGCCTTTCTTCAGTTCGATGCCCATTTCGCGCATATGCTCGGGGATCATCCCACCGACAAAGCGGTGGCGCGGGCGCTCACGGCCTTCCACATCTTCACCGGGCTTGAAGTCGGCCACCTGCTCGCAGGCGCTGAACATGAACTGTTGCTGGGTCTTGATCTCCCGCGCCAGCTCCGGCACCTGCTCGATCAACTTGCCCAGATCGCCGGGCAGCGGGTGCTGGGCGAGCAATTTGGTCAGGTTCTTCGCGGTGGTTTCCAGCCAGTCGGCGGTGGAACGCAGGCGCGTGTAGTGGGCGAAGTGGCCGATAGCCTTGTCGGGCAGGTGATGGCCTTCGTCGAACACGTAAAGGGTGTCACGCGGGTCCGGCAACACGGCACCGCCGCCCAGGGCCAGGTCGGCCAGGACCATATCGTGGTTGGTAACGATCACGTCGACCTTGCCCATGCCTTCGCGAGCCTTGTAGAAGGCGCACTGGCCGAAGTTGGGGCAATGGCGGTTGGTGCACTGGCTGTGGTCGGTGGTCAGGCGTGCCCAGTCGGCATCTTCGAGGGCGGTGGGCCAGCTGTCGCGGTCGCCGTCCCATTTATTGCCGGCCAGTTTTTCGATCATGCTGGTAAACAGCTTCTGGCTGACCTCATCCACCTCGATCTTGAAGCCTTCTTCCTCGAACAGCGACGCCGTGGCGGTTTGCGCGTGGCCTTCCTGCAGCAGCACGTCGAGCTTGGACAGGCACATGTAGCGGCCACGGCCCTTGGCCAGGGCGAAGGTGAAGTTCAGGCCGCTGTTGCGCATCAGGTCGGGCAGGTCTTTGTAGACGATCTGCTCCTGCAGGGCGACGGTGGCAGTGGCGATCACCAGGCGCTTGCCGGCGGCCTTGGCGGTCGGGATCGCAGCCAGGCTGTAGGCCACGGTCTTGCCGGTACCGGTACCGGCTTCGACGGCCACGACGGCGGGCTCACCTTCGCGGCGGCCTTCGTCATCGGTGTCGATATCCCCGAGGACCTTGGCCACTTCGGCGATCATCAGGCGTTGGCCGTAGCGCGGTTTCAAGCTCTTGGCTTCGAGAAAACGCGTGTAGGCGCCCTGGATCGTGGTTTTGAGTTCAGTGCTGATCATGGATAGTCGGGCGCAAAAAACGCTGGATAAATTTTCAGTGGTTCGGATCGGCCGCTATCATACCCCGCTAATTAATCCCGCGCAGAACGGAGTACCACAATGACCGCGTTTAGCCTCGTTTACACCCTGCATGTATTGGCCGCCCTGATCTGGGTCGGCGGCATGTTTTTCGCCTGGATGATCCTGCGCCCAGCCGCTGTGGCGGCCCTTGAGGGCCCTGCCCGACTCAAGCTGTGGGCCAATGTGTTTCAACGTTTTTTCGTGTGGGTATGGGTGGCAGTGCTGGTTTTGCCGATCAGCGGCGTCGGCCTGCTGCACCTGCGCTTCAGCGGGTTTGAAAGCGCACCGCGCTATGTGCAGGTGATGATGGGTTTGTATCTGGTGATGACGGCGTTGTTTATCCGTATCCAGGCGCTGAAGTTTCCGCAACTGAAGGCGGCGGTGGCGGCTGAGGATTGGCCGGCGGGTGCGGCTGCACTGGGGCAGATTCGCAAGCTGGTGGGGATCAACCTGATCGTGGGGTTGGTGGTGGTGGCGATTGCATCGGCTCGGCCGATGTTCTGAGTACAGTCACAAGCTGCAAGCTCGAAGCTTGCAGCTCTTTAGAACTTAGAGCCGCTGAATAGTCACGGTACCCGCTGGCCCAGATGGCCCCGGCTGCCCTTCCAACCCTGGCCGGCCCTTCTCGCCACCATCGGCGCGGTACACCAGGCAGCCTTTGGACTCCCCGCCTTTGCCCGGCTTGCCGGCCGTGCCGGCCAAACCTCCAGCACCGCCATCCACCCAGACCTTGATGTGTTCAGCCGGGAAGTCCTTCGGCAACTCCACGCGCACCTGTGCACCCGCCCCACCCGGCAGGCCATCGCCGCCGTTATCGCCATTGAAACCGCGCCCCGCCGAGCCCCAGGTGCACCCAGGATCCACGCCATTGGCGCCATCCAGCCCGGCATACCCTTGGGCACCGGCGCCGCCACGGGCATCCACCGAGAGTTCTTCAGCCGTCAGCGAGTTGATGCGCAAGGTCAGGTCACGCCCGGCCTTGGCCGGTTTTTCATGGGTGCCGGGGGCACCGCGCGAGGTGATCTGGCTGCCCTGCTCAAGTTGCGCATGCCGCACCTGCAATTGCAGCGCGGTATTGCCAGGAACAATCGCGATGCGTGCGTCGCGGCCCAGGTGCAGTTCATCCACCGTGACTTGGCTGATGGTGGCTGGAATCAGCAACGTGCCGTAGTCCGCCACGTCCAGGCGTTCCAGTTGCAACACGCTGGTGCTGGAGGGAAGGCGCATCAATGAGTTGGTTTCGACACTGACGCTCTGGGCCAGGGCAACGGGGCTGACCAACAGGGCCAACAGAAAAACCTTACGCATCATGGGGCTCCTGAATGTTTTCAAATTTTTCTTTGGACGCACAGTAACGACTTCTACAGGCGATTTGCCAGTGAAGGTTCAAAAAACTTGAGAGGGAGCGGTTCAAGCGAGGGTGGCCGGCAATGCCCCTGTGGATCCCACAGGGGCAAGGGCTGTCAGCGGTTGATCTGGATTTCCGTGCGGCGGTTCAGGGCGCGGCCTTCAGCGGTCTTGTTGTCGGCGACCGGATGGCTTTCGCCCGCCCCGGTGACAGATACAAAGGCACTGCGGGGCACCCCGGCGCCGATCAGGTAATCGGTGACCGAATGGGCACGTTTTTCCGAGAGTTTCTGGTTGTAGGCGTCTTTACCGACGCTGTCGGTGTGACCACTGACCCGTAGCTGGGCGCTCGGGGCTTCCTGTTTCAGGCGCGTGGCAATGGTGTCAAGTTTGGTTTTATCCGCCGCCGTCAACTTGGCCGAGTCGAACTGGAAGTGCACATCGCGGATCACGATGGTTTCTTCCTTGACCACGACCACCTCCTCGACCACCGCCGCCGGCGGTGCCGGTGGGCAACCATTGGCGTCAACCTGCACGCCTTTCGGGGTGCCCGGGCACTTGTCGCGGCTGTCCGGCACGCCATCGCCATCTTCGTCGCCATCGCCGTGCACCCAGCAATAGGCGCCGGCCATGCCGCCGACCAGCAACGCGCCATAGCCTGCGTAGGCCGAGCTTTCAGTCGCACCGATCGCTGCACCGGTCACACCGCCGACAGCGGCACAGGTAGGCCAATCGGTTTTTTGCAAGCCTGCGCAACCTGTCAATACTCCGGTTAGCAGAACCAAGGGTAGAGCTGTCCGCATGATGCTCATCTGACTTTCTCCTGAGGGGATCGGCGGGGGCCGATGGGTGGAGTAAAGACCGCTCTTTTCAACTGCGCCACTACGCCAAGCCCCCCGTATTCATTGGGGATCGTCGCCCACGTAGGACTTTTCGCAGCCACCCGCTCTAGGCCCGCACGCTCAGCCGCGCTAGTCTCTAGGGTCCTGATGTGAGGATCTCTGATGACCGCTGGTATTTCTGCCCGTACTCCCCAGCAAGCGCTGGCCGCCTTGCTCGATCTGCACCAGCCCAAACGCCTGTTGCTGTTGGGTGCCAGCCAGTTCCCGGCGCTGGACGCCTTTAAGGACGCACACCCTGACACCCAGGTGTTCTGCGCCGCGCCAGGGCCATTGCCGCAAGCACTGGCGGCCCAACGGTTTGACCTGGCGCTGGTGGTCGATTGCCTCGAGCACCTGCCAAAACCCCAAGGCCTGACCTTGCTCGGCGGCATCCGCAACCTCAACGCCAGCCGCATTGCGGTGCTGGTGGACCTGGGCGCCTGCGGCTGGAAGGAAACCGACTTCTTCTCCCTGGCGCTGCAGGCCGGCGAGCGTTTCCAGCGCGATGAGCAGGTGCTGACGCTGTTTACCTACGATCTGCTTGACTATAAACAGGTGCCGGACTGGCTCAACGCCCGTTTCTGGGCCAACCCGGAAAACTTCGGAAAGTATTGGTGGTAATTAATGAGTACATCCATTTGCCCCTGCGGCAGTGGCAACCTGCTGGATGCCTGCTGCGGCCATTATCACGCCGGGCACCCGGCACCCTGCGCCAGCGCCCTGATGCGTTCACGCTACAGCGCCTATGTGCTGGGCCTGGTGGACTATCTGGTCGCCACCACTTTGCCCGCGCAACAGGCTGGCCTGGACCGTGAGGCCATCGGCGCCTGGAGCGCCCAGAGCACCTGGCTCGGCCTGGAGGTTGAAAGCTCCGAAGTGTTCGGCGGCCAGCCGGAACACGCCTTCGTGACCTTCACCGCACGCTGGCATGACAGCACCGGCGAACATAGCCACCGCGAGCAGTCTTCTTTCGTACAGAATGAAGGGCGCTGGTACTTCATCGACCCCACGGTGGAAGTGAAAACCGGACGCAACGATGCGTGCCTGTGCGGCAGTGGGCAAAAATTCAAGAAGTGTTGTTCCAGCTATCTCTAACCACCACAGGACTCACGCCATGCTTCGGATCTACAGCTTGATGCTGGCGTTAACCTTCGGCCTGACCGGTTGCGCCTCCTGGTTCGAAGACGATTCGCCCCCGCCCCACGTTTCCCTGGTGAAAGTCGAAGTGGTGCGGGCCAAGCTGCTGGAGCAGAAATTCAAGCTGTACTTTCGCGTGGATAACCGCGACGACTCGGACCTGACCGTGCGTGGGCTGATCTACAAGGTCACCCTGGATGACTTTGTGCTCACCGAAGGCGAGTCCAATGAATGGCTGACGGTACCGCCCAAGGGCCATGCATTTTTCAAGGTGTCGGTGCGCACCAACCTCTGGCCGCAGATCCGCGACGTGGTGCAGATGCTGAAAAAACCCGACCAGCCTGTGCCGTATCGTCTGGAGGGTGAACTGAAAACCGGATTATTCATCGGTTATGACGTGCAGGTGAACCACAATGGCGAGATAATCCCCGGCGATTTTATTCCGGAGCGACATCGATGACTCAGCAACCCCATGTCCATGGTCCTGACTGCAACCACGATCATGATCACCATGATCACGACCACGGCCATGTCCACGGCCCGAACTGCGGCCACGCTCACCAGGAGCCGGTGCGCAATGCGTTGAAGGACGTTGGCCGCAACGATCCTTGCCCGTGCGGCAGTGAGAAGAAATTCAAGAAGTGCCACGGCGCGTAAATCGCGCTGAGGGCCCACGTGTGTGTGAGGGAGTTCGCTCCCTTCCACAGCTGCATCGCATTCCAAATCGAAAGCGTCTAAGGGTAGACGCAAATGTTTGATTGAATTTCCACCCTCCCACCTTTACCTATACCTACAGGCATTCGCTCAAGCATCACCACTTTTGGAGAGCTTCATGATCGACCTGTATTACTGGACCACCCCCAACGGTCACAAAGTATCGCTGTTCCTGGAAGAAGCCGGTCTGCCCTACAACGTGCACCCGATCAACATCGGCCAGGGCGACCAGTTCAAGCCGGACTTCCTGAAGATTGCCCCCAACAACCGCATCCCGGCGATCGTCGATCAGAACCCGAGCGACGGCGGCGCGCCGATCTCGCTGTTTGAATCCGGCGCGATCCTGCTGTACCTCGCGGAAAAAACCGGCCAATTCATTCCAAAAGACCTGCGCGGTCGCCAGGAAGCCCTGCAATGGTTGTTCTGGCAAATGGGCGGGCTCGGGCCGATGGCGGGTCAGAACCATCATTTCAGCCAGTTCGCACCGGAGAAAATCCCCTACGCGATCAAGCGCTACGTAGATGAAACCGCCCGTCTGTACGGTGTGCTGGACCGACGTCTGGCGGACCGTGCGTTCGTGGCGGGTGAGGACTACAGCATTGCCGATATGGCGATCTATCCGTGGATCGTTTCCCACAAATGGCAGAGCCAGCGCCTGGAAGATTTCCCACACGTTCATCGCTGGTTCAATAGCATCAAGGAACGGCCAGCGACGGTTCGGGCGTATGAATTAGTCCAAAAGGTCAATCCGCCTGAATCCTGACCTGAAGTCGTGCGCGGTCAACAGGTGGGAGGGGCGGTGCGACTCAAGATCTAACGCTTTACCCAAACTCCTGCTTGCGTCGTTTCACCGCGCTCACTAACGTAGCGCCTTTACTGACGCTACCCCCCGCAGGAGCTTTGCCATGGCCTCGCCAGCCCTCTCACATTTTCTTCCCCGGTTCGGCGTTGCCGCGGCAGTGGCCAGTGCATTAAGCCTGGCCGGTTGCCAGCTCCAGAGCACCCAGGACACCCTGCCGCCAGTGGCCGGCGTACAGCCGATCAAGGGCCTCGCACAGAATGTTTCGATACGCCGCAACGCCCAGGGCATGCCGCTGATCGAAAGCAACACTTTCCACGACGCGCTGTTCAGCCTCGGTTATGTACACGCCAGTGACCGTATCACCCAGATGGTCAGCCTGCGCCTGCTGGCCCAGGGCCGTTTGGCGGAAATGTCCGGGCCTGAGGTGCTGGATGTGGACCGCTTCATGCGCGCGGTCAACCTGAAAAAAAGCGCCGGCGAGCTGTACAACGCCTCGTCTCCGCGTCTCAAGCGCTTCTTCGAAGTGTATGCCCGTGGCGTCAACGCCTACCTGTTCCGCTACCGCGACAAGCTGCCGCCGGACCTGGCCCAGACCGGCTACAAGCCTGAGTACTGGAAGCCGGAAGATTCGGCGCTGCTGTTCTGCCTGCTGAATTTCAGCGAGTCGGCCAACCTGCAGGAAGAGCTGGCGTCGTTGCTGCTGGCGCAAAAGGTCGGCGTGGACAAACTCGCCTGGCTGACACCGAGCGCGCCGGATGAGCCGATCCCCCTGGCCGAAGCCGAAAAACTCAAGGGCGTGAACCTCAGCCAGATCACCGGCCTGGCCGGGCTGGACACGGTCAGCCAGCAATTGAGCAGCCTCAACTCGCTGGCGGTTACCACGTCGAGCAACTGGGCCATCGGCCCGCAACGCAGTCGCAGCGGCAAGAGCCTGCTGGCAGGCGACCTCGCCGCCCAGCCGCAGGCGCCGTCACCGTGGAACTACGTGCAGATTCGCGCACCGAAATACCAGGCCGTCGGCGCCTCGATTGCCGGCCTGCCGACCCTGTTGTCCGGTTTCAACGGCAACGTGGCATGGAGCATGAGCACGGTCAAGGGCGATACCCAGGACCTGTTCCTGGAGAAGGTCAAACGCCAGGGCAGCGCGCTGTACTACGAGAACAACGGAAAATGGCTGCCGGCAGCGGTGCGTAATGAAACCTTCTTCGTCAAGGGTCAACGCTCGATTCGCGAAGTGGTGTACGAAACCCGCCACGGCGCCCTGCTCAACAGCAGCCAGGCCCTGACCAGCGGTTTTGGCCTGGCCCTGCAAACCGCCGACTTCAAGGATGACAAGAGCCTCGACGCGTTCTTCGACCTGTCCCGCGCGCAAAACGCCGGCAAGGCCTCGGACGCAACCCGCAACATTCGCGCCATTGCCTTGAACATGGTCTTCGCCGACGCCGGCAGCATTGGCTGGCAGGTCACCGGCCGTTTCCCCAACCGCCGCGAAGGTGAAGGCCTGCTGCCCTCGCCCGGCTGGGATACGCGCTTTGACTGGGACGGTTACGCCGACGCGATGCTGCACCCCTATGACCAGGACCCGGCCCAAGGCTGGATCGGCACCGCCAACCAACGCACCGCGCCGCGCGGCTACGGCATGCAGCTGTCCAACTCCTGGGATGCGCCGGAGCGCAGCGAGCGCCTGGCGCAACTGGCCAATGCGGGCAAGCACGACAACCGCAGCATGATCGCCATGCAATACGACCAGACCACCACCTTTGCCGCCAAGCTCAAGACCATGTTCCAGGCGCCGGGCATGGCCCAGCCCTTGAAGCAGGCGATTGATGCGTTGCCGGCGGCCGACCAGGCCAAGGCACGGGAAGCACTGAAGCGCCTGATGGCGTTCGACGGCCGCCTGGTGTCGACGTCCGCCGACGCGGCGCTCTACGAACTGTTCCTGCAGGAAAGCACCCGGCAGATCTTCCTCGACGAACTGGGGCCGGAAAACAGTGCCAGCTGGAAAGCCTTTGTCAGCAACGCCAACCTGTCCTATGCCGCCCAGGCCGACCACCTGCTGGGCCGCGAAGACAGCCCGTTCTGGGACGACGTGCGCACCGTGCAAAAAGAAGACAAACCCGCCATCCTCGCCCGCAGCCTGGCCGCCGCGATCACCGCCGGCGGGAGCCAACTGGGTGCTGACCACAAGGCCTGGCAGTGGGGCAAGCTGCACAGCACCACCTGGAAAAACACCAGTGGCCAAGTGATTCGCGGCCCGCTGGCGTCCGGTGGCGACCACAACACCTTGAACCCGGCGCCGTACAGCTGGGGCCAGGACTTCAACACCACCCAGGTGCCGGCGTTGCGCATGATCGTCGACTTCGGCCAGGTGGAGCCGATGATGGGCCAGGGTGGCATCGGCCAATCCGGCAACCCGGCCAGCCCGAACTACGCCAATGGCATCGACCCGTCGCTGAAGGCGCAATACCTGAGCTTCCCGATGCAGCCGCAGAACTTCGAGAAAGTATATGGGAAGGCCAGGTTGACCCTGACCCCAGGCAAGTGACCTGACTTCAACCTGGTGAAACCGGATCCAAATGTGGGAGGGGGCTTGCCCCCGATAGCGGTGTATCAGTCACCGATGTTTTGACTGAACCACTGCTATCGGGGGCAAGCCCCCTCCCACATTTGGACTGCATGCATTCAGATAGAACTTCTGCGCTCGCCCCCGCCTCATACCTGATAAGCCCATCGCCCCGGTCACCCCATGGACCTTGTCATCGCCCGGCCCGAAGGCCTCTACTGCCCCGCCGGAGATTTCTACATCGATCCCTGGCGCCCGGTGGAACGCTCCGTCATCACCCACGCCCATGGCGACCACGCCCGCACGGGCAATCAACACTATTTGGCTGCCGCCCCTGGCGAAGGCATCCTGCGCTCGCGCCTGGGCCAGGACATCAACCTGCAAACCCTGGCCTATGGCGAAAAACTCGTCCACCACGGCGTGACCCTGAGTTTTCACCCGGCCGGGCATGTACTCGGCTCGGCCCAGGTGCGCCTGGAGTACCAGGGCGAAGTCTGGGTGGCGTCCGGCGATTACAAAGTGGAACCGGACGGCACCTGCGCGCCCTTCGAACCGGTGCGTTGCCATACCTTTATCACCGAATCCACCTTTGGCCTGCCGATCTACCGCTGGCAGCCCCAGGCGCAGATCTTCGCCGGGATCAACGACTGGTGGACGGGCAATATTGCCGCCGGCAAAGCCAGTGTGTTGTTCTGTTATTCCTTCGGCAAAGCCCAGCGCATCCTGCATGGTATCGACGCCAGCATCGGGCCGATCCTCAGCCATGGCGCGGTCGAGCCGCTGAACCGGGTGTACCGCGAGGCCGGCATTTATATTCCCGAAACCCTCTACGCCGGCGAATTCAAAAAGACCGACCCATTGCTGCGCCAGGCCCTGATCATCGCGCCGCCGTCCGCCGGTGGCAGCAGTTGGATCAAGCGCTTCGGCGACTACAGCGATGCCTTCGCCAGCGGCTGGATGCGCCTGCGCGGTACCCGGCGGCGGCGCGGGGTGGACCGAGGGTTCGTGCTGTCAGACCACGCCGACTGGCCCGGGCTGCTGTGGGCGATCGAACAAACCGGGGCCGAACGGGTGATGGTCACCCACGGCTCCGTCGGGGTATTGGTACGCCACCTGCGGGAAAAAGGCCTGGATGCCCAGGGCTTCACCACCGAATACGGCGATGCCGAAGAGGAGGCCACGGCATGAAAGCCTTCGCCGAGCTGTACGCCAACCTCGATGCCACCACCTCCAGCAATGCCAAGCTCGCGGCCCTGCAAGCCTACTTCCTGCAAGCGCCGCCTGAAGACGCTGCGTGGGCGGTGTATTTCCTGTCCGGCGGACGACCGCGGCAATTGGTACCGACGCGTCTGCTGCGGGACATGGCCACCGAAGCATCCGGCATCGAGCCGTGGCTGTTCGAAGAAAGCTACCAATCGGTAGGCGACCTGGCCGAGACGATTTCCCTGCTCCTGCCGGAATCCACCTACACCTCCGAGGACGGCCTCGCCGTATGGCTGGAAGAAAAACTCCTGCCGCTGCGTGGCCTGTCGCCCCTGGACCTGGCCGAACGGTTACCGGCGTTATGGGCGCAACTGGACCAGCCGAGCCTGATGGTGTGCATCAAGTTGATCACCGGCAGCTTTCGCGTCGGCGTGTCCAAATTGCTGGTCACCCGTGCGCTCGCGGCCATGGCCGACCTCGACAGCAAGCGCGTCGCGCAGCGATTGGTGGGCTACACCGATTTATCCAACCGACCGACAGCCGAAGGCTACCTCAAGCTGATCGCCGCCGAATCATCCGACGAGCATGCACAAAGGGGCGGACAGCCCTATCCGTTTTTTCTTGCCCACGGGCTGGCGCAACCGGTGGAGCAATTCGACGCCTTGCTCGGTTCCCCCGCCGACTGGCAGGTGGAATGGAAGTGGGACGGCATTCGCGCACAGCTGGTCAAGCGCGAAGGCCGGCTGTGGATCTGGTCGCGGGGTGAAGAGCTGGTGACCGAGCGCTTCCCCGAACTGCACAGCCTGGTCAGTGGCCTGCCCGATGGCACGGTGATCGATGGCGAGATCGTGGTGTGGAAGGACTCGGTACAACCCTTCGCCCTTTTGCAGCAGCGCATTGGCCGCAAGACCCTGAGCAAAAAAGTGCTCGACGATGCCCCGGTTGCGCTCCTCGCCTATGACCTGCTGGAACATCAGGGCGACGACTGGCGCAACCACCCCCAGGCCGAACGTCGCGCCCAACTGGAACAGGTGATTGCCCAGTGCAACCAACCCGTGTTGCAGCCCTCGCCCCTGCTGACGGGTGCCACATGGCAGGACCTGGCACTGCAACGCGAAGCCTCCCGCAGCCTCGGCGTGGAGGGCATGATGCTCAAGGCTCGCGACGGCCTGTACGGCGTGGGCCGCACCAAGGACATGGGCCTGTGGTGGAAGTGGAAAGTCGACCCCTTCAGTGTCGATGCGGTGTTGATCTACGCCCAACGCGGCCATGGCCGGCGCGCCAGCCTCTACAGCGACTACACCTTTGCCGTATGGGATGGCCCGCCCGGCAGTGAACGCACGCTGGTGCCCTTCGCCAAGGCCTACTCAGGACTGACCGACGAAGAAATGCGCAAGGTCGACGCCATCGTGCGCAAGACCACCGTGGAGAAGTTCGGCCCGGTCAGCAGCGTGACGCCCAGCATGGTGTTCGAGCTGGGGTTTGAAGGCATTGCCCTTTCCAAGCGGCACAAGAGCGGGATTGCGGTGCGCTTTCCGCGGATGTTGCGTTGGCGCCAGGACAAGGCAGTGGATGAGGCGGATAACCTTGCCACCCTGCAGGACTTACTGGCCTGACCCAGAACACCGCCCCTCCCACAATCGGATCTCCAAATGTTCCGAAATAGTGCGCTCGATTTTCAATGCCCATTTTCGGGCATCTCCTACACTCATGACTCCCTTGTCCCACCTTTTAAAACGCTCATTCGGAACTATGGTGCAGAAATTGCTACTCGTGATCCGTCTGACACCGTTCAGTAACAGTCCTAAACGCGCCACAAGCGCTTATCTTGGTTTCCAGGGATTAAATAATGAAAAAAGCATTGCTGACCCTTTCTGCACTGGCTCTGTGCATGGCCGCCGGTACCGCGCTGGCCAAGGAATACAAGGAACTGCGTTTTGGTGTCGATCCGTCCTACGCACCGTTCGAATCCAAGGCGGCCGATGGCAGCCTGGTAGGCTTCGATATCGACCTGGGCAATGCGATCTGCGCCGAACTGAAAGTGAAGTGCAAGTGGGTCGAAAGTGACTTTGACGGCATGATTCCAGGCCTCAAAGCCAACAAGTTCGACGGTGTGATCTCGTCCATGACCGTGACCCCGGTGCGCGAGAAGGCCATCGACTTCTCCAGCGAACTGTTCTCCGGCCCGACCTCGCTGGTGTTCAAGAAAGGCGCGGGTTACTCGACCCCAGAGTCCCTCAAGGGCAAATCCGTGGGCTACGAGCAAGGCACCATCCAGGAAGCCTACGCCAAGGCGGTACTGGATAAAGCCGGCGTGACCACCAAGGCCTACGCCAACCAGGACCAGGTTTACGCCGACCTGACCTCCGGTCGTCTCGACGCTTCCGTGCAGGACATGCTGCAAGCCGAACTGGGCTTCTTGAAGTCACCGGCCGGTGCCGGCTATGAAGTCAGCGCCGCCATCGATGACCCATTGCTGCCATCGAAAACCGCCATCGGTATCAAAAAAGGTAACACTGAACTGAAGGCCCTTTTGGATAAAGGTATCAAAGCGTTACACGATGATGGCACCTACGCCACCATCCAGAAGAAACACTTTGGCGATCTGAACCTGTACAGCGGCAAATAATGCCTGGGGCGCCCCTTCTCTCAAGGGGCGCTTTTTTATCGCCATAGGTCCTGATTTATGTTCGAAGAACTGTTGCAAACCCTCGGGCTGAGCGCACTCAGCCTGAAGGGTTTCGGCCCGTTGTTGCTGCAAGGCACCTGGATGACCATCAAGTTGTCGGTGCTGTCCCTGATTGTCAGCGTATTGCTGGGCCTGCTCGGCGCCAGCGCCAAGCTCTCCAGCCTGCCCTTCCTGCGCATCCCCGCCCAGCTCTACACCACCCTGATTCGCGGTGTACCCGACCTGGTGCTGATGCTGTTGATTTTCTACAGCCTGCAAACCTGGCTCACCGGCCTGACCGACTTCATGGAATGGGAATACATCGAGATCGACCCATTCAGCGCCGGGGTGATCACCCTGGGCTTTATCTACGGTGCTTATTTCACCGAGACGTTTCGCGGAGCAATCCTCGCCGTGCCCCGTGGCCAGCTGGAAGCCGCCACGGCCTACGGCCTCAAGCGCGGGCAACGCTTTCGCTACGTGACCTTCCCGCAGATGATGCGCTTTGCCCTGCCGGGTATCGGCAACAACTGGATGGTGATGCTCAAGGCCACGGCCCTGGTGTCGATCATCGGTCTGGCGGACCTGGTCAAGGCCGCCCAGGATGCCGGCAAAAGCACCTACCAACTGTTCTACTTCCTGGTGCTCGCCGCGCTGATCTACCTGTTGATCACCAGCGCGTCCAACTTCGTCCTGCGTCGTCTTGAACGTCGCTACTCCGCAGGCTCACGGGAGGCGGTGCGATGATCGAACTCTTGCAGGAATACTGGCGCCCCTTCCTCTATAGCGACGGCCAGCACATCACCGGCCTGGCCATGACCCTGTGGCTGCTCAGCGCCGCCCTGGTCATCGGCTTTGTGGTGTCGATCCCGCTGTCCATCGCCCGTGTATCGCGCAACCCGCTGGTACGCTGGCCGGTGCAGTTCTACACCTACCTGTTCCGTGGCACGCCGCTCTATATCCAGTTGCTGATCTGCTACACCGGCATCTACAGCATCGCCGCCGTACGTGAACAGCCGCTGCTGGATGCGTTCTTTCGCGATGCGATGAACTGCACGATCCTGGCCTTCGCCCTCAACACCTGTGCCTACACCACGGAGATTTTCGCCGGGGCCATCCGCAGCATGGCCCACGGCGAAGTCGAGGCGGCCAAGGCCTACGGTTTAAGCGGCTGGAAGCTGTACGCCTACGTCATCATGCCTTCGGCGTTGCGCCGCTCGTTGCCCTACTACAGCAACGAAGTGATCTTGATGCTGCACTCGACCACGGTAGCGTTTACCGCGACGATCCCGGACATCCTCAAGGTGGCGCGGGACGCCAACTCGGCCACGTTCATGACGTTCCAATCATTCGGTATCGCCGCGCTGATCTACCTGACCGTGACCTTTGCCCTGGTCGGTCTGTTCCGTCTGGCGGAGCGCCGTTGGCTGGCGTTTCTCGGGCCCAGCCATTAAGGAGCCTTCATGCGTCATCAGGTACACGATCTGATCGCGCCGGTGCCAGGCACGGCGCGGCAGATTCACAGTTTCCACTTCGGCCCCGAACACGCCGAGGGCAAGGTCTATATCCAGTCATCGCTGCATGCCGATGAACTGCCGGGCATGCTGGTGGCCTGGCACTTGAAGGTGCGCCTGGCCGAGCTGGCGGCAGCCGGGCGGTTACTGAGCGAGATCGTGCTGGTGCCCATCGCCAATCCGGCAGGCCTGGAACAGGTGTTGATGGACACCCCGCTGGGCCGCTACGAGTTGGAAAGCGGGCAGAACTTCAATCGCCTGTTTGTCGACCTCAGTGATACCGTCGGCGATCAGGTCGAGGGCTCGCTCGGCGATAACCCGCAACAAAACGTCGAACTGATCCGCACCGCCTTGAGCGCTGCCCTGGCCGTGCAAATCGCCGAGACCCAGTTGCACTCCCAACGCCTGGTGTTGCAACGCCTGGCCTGCGATGCCGACATGGTGCTGGACCTGCATTGCGACTTCGAAGCCGTGGCGCACCTCTACACCACGCCCGAAGCCTGGCCGCAGGTGGAACCGCTGGCACGCTATATCGGCTCGGAGGCCAATCTGCTTGCCACCGATTCCGGCGGGCAATCCTTCGATGAGTGTTTCACCCTGGTGTGGTGGCAGCTGCAACAACGCTTTGGCGCGCGCTTCCCGATTCCCATGGGCAGTTTTTCGGTGACCGTCGAACTGCGTGGCCAGGGCGACGTCAACCATGGGTTGGCCGCCCTCGACTGCCAGGCAATCATCGACTACCTGATTCACTTCGGCGCGATTGCCGGCGACGCCGCACCGCTGCCCGAACTGCCCTACCCCGCCACGCCGCTGGCGGGCGTCGAACCCGTGGCAACGCCGGTGGGCGGCCTGCTGGTGTTCAGCACCCTGCCCGGTGAATACCTGGAAGCCGGGCAACTGATCGCCGAAATCATCGACCCCATTACCGACCGCGTAACGCCCGTGCACTGCCAGAAGGCCGGCCTGCTTTACGCCCGTTCGCTGCGCCGCATGGCCACTGCCGGGATGGTCATCGGCCATGTCGCAGGCACCGAGGCCTACCGCAGCGGCTATCTACTTTCGCCTTGAGGATGCACGCCCCATGTACAAATTGACCGTTGAAGGCCTGCATAAAAGCTATGGCGACAATGAGGTGCTCAAAGGCGTCTCGCTCAAGGCCAGGACCGGTGATGTGATCAGCCTGATCGGCGCCAGCGGCTCGGGCAAAAGCACCTTTTTGCGTTGCATCAACTTCCTGGAAACCCCCAACGACGGCGCCATGACCCTCGACGGCCAGCCGATCCGCATGGTCAGCGACCGCCACGGCATGCGCGTGGCCGACGATGCCGAACTGCAGCGCCTGCGCACGCGACTGGCGATGGTGTTCCAGCATTTCAACCTGTGGAGCCATATGAGCGTGCTGGAAAACATCACCATGGCCCCGCGCCGGGTGCTGGGTTGCAGCAAAAAGGACGCCGAAGACCGCGCCCGTCGCTACCTGGACAAGGTGGGTTTACCGGCACGCGTGGCGGACCAATACCCGGCGTTCCTGTCCGGTGGCCAGCAGCAACGGGTGGCCATCGCCCGTGCCCTGGCCATGGAGCCGGAGGTGATGCTGTTCGACGAACCCACCTCGGCCCTCGACCCGGAGCTGGTGGGTGAAGTGTTGAAGGTGATCCAGGGCCTGGCCGAGGAAGGCCGCACCATGATCATGGTGACCCACGAAATGAGCTTTGCACGCAAGGTATCCAGCCAGGTGCTGTTCCTGCACAAGGGCCTGGTGGAAGAGCAAGGCGCGCCGGAGGATGTGCTGGGCAATCCGAAGAGCGAACGCCTGCAACAGTTCCTGAGCGGCAATTTGAAGTAAACCTTTGCGACGCCTGGAGGGTCTGTGGAATAGGCCCTCCAGAGCGTTCGCCGCCCCATGGCAAAACCCCTCGACTTCGCCAAAACGTGGTTTGCCGCCAAAGGCTGGAAGCCGTTCGCTTTCCAGAAAGACGTATGGACGGCGGTCAAGGACGGCCGCTCGGGCTTGCTGCACGCCAGCACCGGCGCCGGCAAAACCTACGCCCTGTGGTTTGCCGCCCTCAACCGTTTCGCGATCACCCGACCGCCCGCCACCGGTAAACGCAAACCGCCGGCTGAGCCACTGACCGTGCTGTGGATCACGCCCATGCGTGCGTTGGCCGCCGACACCGCACGCGCCCTCGAAGCGCCGCTCGAGGCCTTGCAGATTCCCTGGAGCGTCGGCCTGCGCACCGGCGATACCAGCAGCAGCGAGCGTGCCCGGCAAACCCGACGCCAGCCCACCGCCCTGGTCACCACCCCGGAAAGCCTGACCCTGATGCTCGCCCGCGCCGACAGCGAAACGAGCCTGGCGCACCTGCGCATGGTGGTGGTGGATGAATGGCATGAGCTGATCGGCAACAAGCGCGGCGTGCAGTTGCAGCTGGCGTTGGCGCGGCTGCGGCGTTGGCATCCCGAACTGATGGTGTGGGGCATTTCGGCCACCCTCGGTAACCAGTCCCACGCCCTGGAAGTGCTGGTCCCACAAGGGGACGGGATTAATGTGCAGGGACAAACGGCCAAGCAGTTGCACGTCGACACCTTGCTGCCGCCCTTCGCCGAGCGGTTTCCCTGGGCTGGGCATATCGGCTTGAAGATGCTGCCGCAGGTGGTGGCCGAGGTCGACGCCAGCAGCAGTTGCCTGGTGTTTACCAACACGCGGGCGCAGTCGGAAATCTGGTATCAGGCGCTGCTCGATGCACGCCCGGATTGGGCCGGGGTGATTGCCCTGCACCATGGTTCGCTGGCCCGCGAGACCCGCGACTGGGTGGAGCGGGCGTTGAAAGACGGTCAGCTCAAGGCGGTGGTGTGCACCTCCAGCCTGGACCTGGGGGTGGATTTTTTGCCGGTGGAGCGCGTGCTGCAAATCGGCTCGGCCAAAGGCGTGGCGCGCCTGATGCAACGCGCCGGGCGCTCCGGCCATGCACCCGGACGGCCGTCGCGGGTGACCCTGGTGCCGACCCACAGCCTGGAACTGGTGGAAGCCGCTGCGGCCCAGGACGCCATTGCAGCGCGGCGCATCGAAGCCCGCGAATCGCCCCACAAGCCGTTGGATGTGCTCGTACAACATTTGGTGAGCATGGCCCTGGGCGGTGGCTTTACGCCGCAGGCGCTGCTGGCGGAGGTGCGTGGCGCCTGGGCCTATCGTGACCTCAGCGAGGCCGATTGGGCCTGGGCCCTGGGTTTTGTACGGCATGGCGGCTTATCGCTGACCGCTTACCCGGATTACCGCCGCGTGGCGCCGGACGAGCACGGCATCTGGCGCGTCCCCGATGCCCGGCTTGCGCGCCGCCATCGCATGAGCGTGGGCACCATTGTCAGCGACGCCAGTATCCAGCTGAAATTCTGGAGCAAGGGCGGCGGTGGCAAGAACCTGGGCAGTGTCGAGGAAGGTTTTATCGCACGCCTCAAGCCGGGTGATGGCTTCTTGTTTGCCGGACGCCTGCTGGAATTGGTGCGGGTGGAAAACATGACCGCCTATGTGCGCCGCAGCAGCGCCAAAAAAGCTGCCGTACCCCGCTGGAATGGCGGGCGCATGCCCCTTTCCAATGAGCTGGCCCAAGCCGTGGTGGAGCGCTTCGATGCGGCCGCGCACGGGGTCTACGAGGGGCCGGAAATGCGGGCTGTGCAAACCCTGCTTCAGACACAATTGCGCTGGTCCGGCTTGCCGACGCGCGAGCACTTGTTGGCCGAAGCCTTGAAATCGCGGGAGGGCTGGCACCTGTTCCTCTACCCGTTTGCCGGCCGCCAGGTGCACCTGGGACTGGCGAGTCTGCTGGCGTGGCGGGTCAGCCAGCAGCAGCCTGTGACCTTCTCGATTGCCGTCAACGATTATGGCTTGGAGTTGCTCAGCGCCACCGAGTTGGATTGGCCACGCTTGCTGAATGGGGCGCTGCTGAGCCCGAAGCAGTTGCTGGCAGACGTAGCAGCCAGCCTGAACGCCGGGGAACTCGCCCTGCGCCGCTTTCGCGAGATTGCGCGTATCGCCGGGCTGGTGTTTGCCGGTTACCCCGGCGCGCCGAAAAGCACGCGCCAGGTGCAGGCATCCAGCGGGTTGTTCTTTGAAGTGTTCAAGCAATATGACCCGCAAAACCTGTTGCTGGCCCAGGCGGGGGAAGAAGTCCTGCGCGACGAATTGGATATTCGTCGACTGGAAGAGACCTTGCTTCGCCTCTCGGCGCTGACACTGGACGTGCATAGGATCGAACGTCCTACGCCCCTGGCCTTCCCACTGCTGGTAGAACGGATGCGCGAAAGCATGAGTTCGGAAAAACTCTCGGAGCGCATTGCGCGGATGGTCAAGGACTTGGAAAAAGTCGCCGATAACGGCAAACGCTGATGGTGTGCTCAGTGACGCTGGAGGGCGAAGAGCTGTGGCTGTTGGCGGATAAGGCGCTCTACTGGCCCGCGCGCCAGTGCCTGCTGATCGCCGATGCACACTTTGGCAAGGCATCGGCCTATCGCAGCCTGGGCCAGCCGGTACCGCAAGGCACCACCACCGAGAATCTGCAGCGCCTGGATCGGCTGTTGGCGGCCGTACCGTGCGCCCAGGTAATCTTTCTCGGCGATTTCCTCCACGGGCCCGGCTCCCACGCCAGCGGCACCCTCAGCGCCTTGAGAGCCTGGCGAGCACGTCATTGCGACCTGTCGATGACCTTGATTCGCGGTAATCACGATAAACGCGCGGGCGACCCACCGGCTGACTTGAACATCGAAGTGGTCCCGGAGCCCCTGTTGATGGGCCCTTTCGCCCTGCAACACGAACCGCACGCCCATGCCAGCCACCATGTGCTGGCGGGGCATGTGCACCCGGCGTATCGCTTACGCGGCAAGGGCCGGCAGAGCCTGCGCCTGCCGTGTTTCCAGTTCGGCACACGCGTCAGCCTGCTGCCGGCGTTTGGGGCGTTTACCGGGGGGCATACGGTGGAGCAGGACAATGACCGCCGAATCTTTGTCATCGGCGATCACCAGGTGTGGCAGGTGCGCTGACCGGCCTTGCGGGTATCAGGCGACCGGTGCGGGAGGCGGCTCGTCCGGAAGGGTCGGCTCACCGGGCTCGGTGGGCTGCTGTGGCCAATCTTCATCGGGTTGGCCGGGGATGCCGCCTGCATAGGCGGGATCAGCCATCAGGGACCAGGCCAGAACGCCAATCTGGTTGGGTTCAAGCCGGGCAAGTTCTGCGCTGATTCGCGGGTCAATCTTCATAAGGCACTCCTCAAGCGTGGCTCGGTGCGTTTTGCACGCACCGAGGCAGTACACCCAATAGAGTCACTTTCTGCGGACTAATTCCCTTTACGCGTAGGACCTTTCGATCAAGCGCGTGGCAAGGTGACGCCGCGCTGGCCTTGGTACTTGCCGGCGCGGTCTTTGTAGGACACTTCACAGGCCTCGTCAGACTGCAGGAACAGCATCTGCGCCACGCCTTCGTTAGCGTAGATTTTCGCCGGCAGGGTGGTGGTGTTGGAGAACTCCAGGGTCACGTGGCCTTCCCACTCAGGCTCAAGTGGCGTCACGTTGACGATAATGCCGCAGCGCGCGTAGGTGCTTTTACCCAGGCAGATGGTCAGCACGTCGCGGGGAATCCGGAAGAATTCCACGGTGCGTGCCAGGGCAAAGGAATTCGGCGGGATAATGCACACGTCGCTTTTCACATCGACGAAGCTCTTTTCGTCGAAGTTCTTCGGATCCACGATCGCCGAGTTGATGTTGGTGAACACCTTGAACTCGTCGGCGCAGCGCACATCGTAGCCGTAGCTGGAAACGCCGTACGAGATCACGCGGTCATCGCCTTCACCACGAATCTGGCGCTCGACGAACGGTTCGATCATGCCGTGCTCTTGCGCCATGCGGCGAATCCACTTGTCCGATTTGATGCTCATGGCGGGTGTCCTGAATAGCGAGGTGGAAAAATTCTGTGGGGCATCTTACCGGGGCCGGCGTTGGGGTTCAAAGGGCGTCGGGCTTTTCTTGATGAACGCACCGGCTGCCATAAGGCGCAGCCAGCGGGGCCGGGACCCGCATTGCCGCAACCAGTGTGTGTAAATACCACCGCCAGTCACGAAAATAGAGAAACCTTCGGAAATACCATTGGCACGTTCCGGAAAAAGGGTTAAGGTGGCGCCACTGTGCTGCTTGTGTCACTGAGAATCTCTACACGATATGTTGAATTTCGATCCAACCATCTCCAAGAATTTTTCCTGCTCTTTGCACTCAGTCTCGGCCAGGGCTTTTCCTGAGTCGCAGTTAACTTTGTCCAAGGAGATACACCATGTCTAATCGCCAAACTGGTACCGTTAAGTGGTTCAACGATGAAAAAGGCTTCGGCTTCATCACTCCACAATCCGGTGACGACCTGTTCGTTCACTTCAAAGCTATCCAATCCGACGGCTTCAAAAGCCTGAAAGAAGGCCAACAGGTTTCTTTCATCGCTACCCGCGGTCAGAAAGGCATGCAAGCTGAAGAAGTTCAAGTTATCTAACTTGTACTGACTCAGTCAAAAAGACCCCGCCCTTAAAAGCGGGGTTTTTTTATGCCTGGGATTTGGGCATACATGAATAAAATGTCGTGCGCAAAAAATGTGGGAGGGGGCTTGCCCCCGATGGCGGTGTAGCAGTCGATACTTGCATTGACTGACAGACCACTATCGGGGCAAGCCCCCTCCCACATTCAAGCACTCAAGCGGCGTCGTTATTGAAACAACGACTCGCTCGACAAGCCATTCTTCTCCAGGATCTCGCGCAAGCGCTTGAGCCCTTCCACCTGGATCTGCCGCACCCGCTCACGGGTCAGGCCAATCTCCAGGCCTACGTCCTCCAGCGTACTGCTCTCATGGCCACGCAGGCCGAAGCGGCGAATCACCACCTCACGCTGCTTGTCCGTGAGCTCGGACAGCCACTGGTCAATGCTTTGGGAAAGATCATCATCCTGCAACAGCTCGCAGGGATCCGTAGGACGATCATCCGTCAGGGTGTCCAGCAGGGTTTTATCCGAGTCCGGACCCAGCGAGACGTCGACCGAAGACACACGCTCGTTAAGACCCAGCATGCGCTTGACCTCCCCTACCGGTTTTTCCAGCAGGTTGGCGATTTCTTCGGGCGAGGGTTCATGATCGAGTTTTTGAGTGAGCTCACGTGCCGCCCGCAGGTACACGTTGAGCTCCTTGACCACATGGATCGGCAACCGGATCGTGCGGGTCTGATTCATGATCGCCCGTTCGATGGTCTGGCGAATCCACCAGGTGGCATAGGTCGAGAAGCGGAAGCCCCGCTCAGGATCGAACTTCTCCACCGCCCGGATCAAGCCCAGGTTGCCCTCCTCGATCAGGTCCAACAAGGACAGCCCACGATTGACGTAGCGCCGGGCGATTTTCACCACCAGGCGCAGGTTGCTTTCAATCATGCGCTTGCGCCCAGCCGGATCACCCTTTTGCGACAAGCGCGCAAAATGGACTTCTTCTTCGGGAGTCAGCAGAGGGGAAAAGCCGATTTCATTGAGGTACAGCTGGGTCGCATCGAGCGCCCGGGTGTAATCAATGTATTTGTGTTGCTTTAACGCGGTGGAGTTCTTGGATTTGGTGCGAACTGAAGGTACAGCAGGTCCCTCATTCGACATCGATTCCGTAGCGATGCCGGTCTCCATAAGGAGAACCTCATCGTCGATGTCAAACTCCGGCGCTTCTTTACTGAGAGCCATTGTTATAGTCCTTTGGTGAGTTCGACCTCAAGCTCAAGCGACGCCTTTATCCTTGGCAACGCTGGAGCCTGTTCCTTCTACGTGAGGAACAGGCTGTGCAACATATCAACGACGGGGTAGGAATTGCAGTGGATCTACAGGCTTCCCTTGACGGCGAATCTCAAAGTGCAGTTTCACCCGGTCTGTACCAGTTGATCCCATTTCGGCAATTGTCTGTCCGACTTTGACCTGCTGCCCCTCCCGAACCAACAGCCTACGGTTGTGGCCGTAAGCACTGACGTAGGTATCGCTGTGTTTGATGATGACCAGCTCGCCGTAGCCCCGCAAACCACTCCCGGCGTACACCACCGTCCCATCAGACGCAGCTAAAACAGGCTGTCCCAAATCCCCGGCAATATCAATGCCTTTATTCAAACTGCCGTTTGAAGAGAATTTTCCAATTAACACTCCATTTGAGGGCCATCCCCAACCGGTCGGCGCAGGCCCTGCGGGGGGCAACGGCGCGGGTGCCGGCTTGTTCGCGACACTCGGCGCAGCGGTACCCGCAGGCCGGGTAATGATGGTGGTTTTGCTCGAAGACGACGGCGAAGATCCGGTGTTTGTCACAACTGCCGTAGGGGTAGAACCGGTGCGACCGTCAAAGCGAATCGTCTGACCCGGATGTATCGTGTAGGGCACAGGAATATTGTTACGGGCTGCGAGGGCCTTGTAGTCCCAGCCATAACGGAAGGCAATCGAGAACAAGGTGTCGCCCTTGCGCACGACATACTGCCCGGTGGTCACCGTCGGCTTTTGTGGTGCAGCGTTATTGCGGTCAACCACCCGTGCACCGCTGCTTGGCGAGCTGGAACACCCTACCAGAAGGGAACCAAAGACAAGGCCAAGCACCAGTCGCTGAAAACTTGTTTTACTCATACGCTGCGCAAGACCTGTGAGACTCACCCGCCGCTCCCTTTGTGGTGGCTGAACATGAATGCCTGTATCAGGCTTGAAATATGACGCAAGTATAACTGGGCATTGAAGTTTTACCGTCACGCGACTGAAACGAATCATTCAGCGCGTTGAATCGCCCCGCCCATCATGTTGACTTGATAGACCCCGCCGTAAGACACATCCTCACCAACAGAATTCACTGCCCGCGAAAAATGATCAGGCCAGCGGGCCATTGAGCAACGGCACAAAACGCACGGCGCCGAGTACATGCCGGGAAAAACCATCGTCTTCACGGACAATAAGCATCAATTGTTGCACTTCACCGGAACCCACCGGAATGACCAGCCGCCCTCCCGGGGCCAGTTGATCGAGCAGCGCCTGCGGCACATCCGTGGCCACGGCAGTGACGATAATCCCGTTGTAGGGCGCCAGCGCCGGCCAGCCTTCCCAACCATCGCCCCAGCGGAATACCACGTTGCGCAGGTTCAGCTCCACCAGGCGTTCCTTGGCGCGATCCTGCAGCACCTTGATGCGCTCCACCGAGAACACCCGCTCCACCAGTTGCGACAGCACCGCCGTCTGGTAGCCGGAACCGGTGCCGATCTCCAGCACTTTGTCCAGCGGCCCCGCCGCCAGCAGCAGCTCGCTCATGCGCGCAACCATATAAGGCTGGGAGATGGTCTGGTTATGGCCGATGGGCAATGCCGTGTCTTCGTAGGCACGATGGGCCAAGGCTTCATCGACAAAGAGGTGCCGAGGCGTACGCCGGATCACTTCCAACACCTGGGCGTTGGAAAGCCCCTCTTCGTACAGGCGCTGGATCAAACGCTCACGGGTGCGCTGGGAGGTCATCCCGATGCCCCGGCGCAGCAGGTCGTCTTGTTCACGAGCCATCAGCGCAGCCCCTCCAGCCAGCCATCGAGACTACTGAAGGCATCACTGAAGGTGCGATCAAGTTGCAACGGGGTAATCGACACATAGCCTTGCATCACCGCGTGAAAGTCCGTGCCTGGGCCACCGTCTTCGGCATCGCCCGCTGCCGCGATCCAGTAGCCTTCCTTGCCACGCGGGTCGACGACCTTCAACGGCGCTGCCGCGCGGGCGCGATGGCCCAGGCGCGTAAGCTGGATACCGCGAATGTGGTCGAGGGGCAAATTGGGAATGTTGACGTTGAGCACCGTGCGCGGCGGCAGGTCCAGGGCGCCATGGGCCTCCACCAGCTTGCGCGCGAAATAGGCCGCGGTGGGCAAGTTGTCCAGTTGCCGCGATGCCAACGAAAACGCAAACGAGGTACGGCCGAGGAAGCGTCCTTCAAGCGCCGCCGCCACCGTGCCGGAATACAGCACGTCGTCGCCCAGGTTGGCGCCGAGGTTGATGCCCGACACCACCAGGTCCGGCTCCTGGTCCAACAAACTGTTGATCGCCAGGTGCACGCAGTCGGTGGGGGTGCCGTTCACACTGATAAAGCCATTGGCCAGAACCTGCGGGTGCAGCGGACGGTCGAGCGTCAGCGAACTGCTGGCGCCGCTCTTGTCCTGGTCGGGGGCAACCACCACGCACTCGGCGTAATCCTGCAGCGCAGCATAGAGCGCGGCAAGGCCGGGTGCGGTGGCACCGTCATCGTTTGATATCAGAATACGCATGGGCTGTCCGTCTGCCCCACCGGCACCAGATCAACAAGCTCGCGCACCAAGACAGTGGCGAAGCATCCGGCCGGCAGGACGAATTCCAATTGCAGAATGTCAGGCCCGGGATAATGCCACGTCAACCCGCCAATGGGCAGTCGCAGAATGCGACGTTCCTGGCTCATGCCGGCACTCACCAGCCAATCACGCAGGTCGGCTTCACCGGCGGCGACCGCCTGCTCCAACTCAAACGTGGCGCCTGTCGCCGGAGAATCACCCTCGCCCCACTGCGGGCCGGTAGGGTGCAGGTCCAGGATCGCCAGGCGCGGGTCGCTGCACTCAGCCTCCCCCGCCGGAAAAAAGCTGCGGCTGTCGGTAAATGCCAGCAGATCACCCACTTGCGCGCGCTGCCAGGAACCGTCGGCGACGCGCGCCGCCAGCACTTTGTTGAAGAGAAAACTGCGCGCGGTGGACAACAACCGCGAACGCACATTGCGCTGCTCCGGGAGGGCCTTGCGCGCCGCCCATTCCCGCGCGTCGACGACATTGCCACCGTTGTGGCCAAAACGCTGGGTGCCGAAATAGTTGGGGATGCCGTACTGGGCAATCAATTGCAACCGAGCGTCAATGGCGGCGGTATCACCGGCCAATTGGGTCAGGCGCAAGGTAAAGCCGTTGGCCGAGTGCGCGCCGCGCTGCAGCTTGCGCTTGTGGCGGGCGGTTTTCAGGATCCTGAGGGTGTCGTTTTCCGCACCGCTCATGTCCGGATCGGCCTTGCCCGGCAATTGAACGCTGAACCACTGGCGGGTCAACGCCTGACGGTCCTTGAGCCCGGCATAGCTGACAGTGCGCAACGGCACGCCAGCCGCCTTGGCGATACGCCGCGCGGCTTCCTCAGTATTGAGCCCGCGCTTCTCAACCCACAACCACAGGTGCTCGCCTTCGCCGCTGAGCGGAATATCGAGCACTTCGTCGACCTGGAAATCTTCAGCCGTGGCCTTCAGGACCGCGCTGCCCAGGGCCTCGCCATAGGCACGCGGGCCCAGCAGTTGCAGGTCGTTCATGCGCGCAGCAACAAGGCGACGGAGTGCACCGCGATGCCCTCTTCACGACCGGTGAACCCGAGCTTTTCGGTGGTGGTGGCTTTCACGTTGACTTGATCCAATTCAATTTGCAGGTCTGCGGCAATCAGTGCGCGCATGGATTCGATATGCGGGGCCATTTTCGGCGCCTGGGCCACGATGGTGTTATCGACATTGCCGACCTTCCAGCCCTTGGCATGGATCAGGCCGACCACATGGCGCAGCAGGACACGGCTGTCCGCGCCCTTGAAGGTGGGATCGGTATCCGGAAAGTGCTTGCCGATATCGCCCAGCGCCGCCGCGCCGAGCAAGGCATCGCTCAAGGCATGCAGGACAACGTCGCCGTCGGAATGAGCCAGCAGCCCATGGTGGTGTGCAATGCGCACGCCGCCCAGGGTGATGAAATCGCCTTCAGCGAAACGGTGCACATCGTAGCCGTGGCCAATACGCATAAAAAAACGCCCCGATTTAATTCAGGGCGTGATTCTACCTACTTTTGCCTCATATTAACCGAGCAAAGCACGACCATGATGTCGCAAATGATCTTCGATGAAGCTGGCGATAAAGAAGTAGCTGTGGTCGTAGCCAGGCTGCAGGCGCAGTTCCAGCGGATGGCTGGCCGCCTTGGCCGCTTGCTGCAAGGCTTCGGGCTTGAGCTGCACGGCAAGGAAATCGTCGCGGTCGCCCTGGTCCACCAGCAACGGCAGCTTTTCCGAGGCTTCGCCGATCAGCACACAGGCATCCCATTCACGCCATTTGGCGCGCTCTTCACCCAGGTAACGGGAGAAAGCTTTCTGGCCCCACGGGCAATCCATCGGATTGTTAATCGGCGAAAACGCCGACACCGACAGGTAACGCCCAGGGTTGCGCAGGGCACACACCAACGCACCGTGGCCGCCCATGGAGTGGCCGCTGATACCGCGTTTGTACGAAGCCGGGAAATGCGCTTCAACCAATGCCGGCAATTCCTGCACCACGTAGTCATGCATCCGATAGTGCTTGGCCCACGGTTCCTGCGTGGCATTCAGGTAAAACCCTGCGCCCAGGCCGAAATCCCAGGCGTTATCCGGGTCGCCCGGTACACCGGGCCCACGTGGGCTGGTGTCCGGCGCCACGATGATCAACCCCAGTTCCGCCGCCATGCGCTGGGCACCGGCTTTCTGCATGAAGTTCTCATCGGTGCAGGTCAGGCCGGACAGCCAGTACAGCACCGGCAGCTTGCCGCCCTGCTCCGCTTGCGGCGGCAGGTAGACGGCGAAAGTCATGTCGCAGCCGAGCACATCGGAGTGATGTTTGTAGCGTTTATGCCAGCCGCCGAAGCTCTTCTGGCACGACAGGTTTTCCAGACTCATGGCCGACCTCAGAAGTGGATGACGGTACGAATGCTCTTGCCTTCATGCATCAGGTCAAACGCTTTGTTGATGTCTTCCAGGCCCATGGTGTGGGTGATGAAAGTGTCCAGCGGAATCTCGCCGGTCTGGGCCATTTCCACGTAGCTTGGCAACTCGGTACGGCCGCGTACGCCACCGAACGCCGAGCCACGCCAGACGCGACCGGTCACCAGCTGGAACGGGCGGGTGGAGATTTCCTGGCCGGCACCGGCAACGCCGATGATCACCGACTCGCCCCACCCCTTGTGGCAGCACTCGAGCGCGGCACGCATCAGTTGCACGTTGCCGATGCACTCGAAGGAAAAGTCCACGCCGCCGTCAGTCAAATCGACAATCACGTCCTGGATCGGGCGGTCATAATCTTTCGGATTGATGCAGTCGGTAGCGCCCAGTTGCTTGGCGATCTCGAACTTGGCCGGGTTGATGTCAATCGCGATGATACGGCCGGCCTTGGCCTTGACCGCACCGATCACGGCCGACAGGCCGATACCGCCAAGACCGAAGATCGCCACGGTGTCACCCGGCTTGACCTTGGCGGTGTTGATTACCGCACCGATGCCGGTGGTGACGCCACACCCGAGCAGGCAGACCTTCTCCAGCGGCGCTTCTTTGGGAATTTTGGCAACGGAAATTTCCGGCAGCACGGTGTACTCGGAGAACGTCGAGGTGCCCATGTAGTGGAAAATCGGCTGACCCTTGTAGGAAAAACGCGTGGTGCCATCCGGCATCAGGCCTTTGCCTTGGGTGGAACGAATGGCCTGGCACAGGTTGGTCTTACCCGAGAGGCAGAACTTGCACTTGCCGCATTCCGGGGTGTACAGCGGGATCACATGGTCGCCCACCGCCACCGAAGTCACGCCTTCGCCGATGGCTTCGACCACCGCACCGCCTTCATGGCCAAGGATGGAGGGGAAGATGCCTTCCGGGTCAGCGCCGGACAGGGTGTAGGCATCGGTATGGCAAACCCCGGAGGCGACCACACGCAACAGCACTTCGCCCGCCTTGGGCATGGCCACATCGACTTCCACGATCTCGAGGGGTTTCTTGGCTTCAAAGGCAACGGCAGCGCGGGACTTGATCATCCAGGTTTCTCCAGGGCGTTAAAAATGATGGAGAGAGTGTAAAACATGGCTCCATGATTAATAATCCAGGCAAAAGCAAAACTTTATTGCTGTACAGGGATAATCGCTATGCTGGAGAACCGCTGGGAAGGCATCGATGAATTCGTTGCCGTCGCCGAATGCAGCCAATTTACGGCGGCTGCCGAGCGGCTGGGTGTGTCTTCGTCCCACATCAGCCGCCAGGTGGCACGCCTGGAAGAGCGCCTGCAAACGCGGTTGCTGTATCGCAGTACCCGTAAGGTGACCCTGACCGAAGCAGGTCAGACATTTCTGCAACATTGCCAGCGCCTGCAGGACGGCCGCGAAGAAGCCCTGCGCGCCGTGGGCGACCTCACCAGCGAACCGAAAGGCATGTTGCGCATGACCTGCGCGGTGGCCTATGGCGAGCGTTTCATCGTGCCGCTGGTGACGCGGTTCATGGGCCTGTACCCGCAATTGCGGGTGGATATCGAATTGAGCAACCGCCAACTGGATCTGGTGCACGAAGGCCTCGACCTGGCGATTCGCCTGGGGCGCTTGCAGGATTCGCGCATGGTCGCCAGTCGCCTCGCACCTCGGCGTATGTACCTGTGCGCGTCGCCGTCCTACCTGGCGCGGTACGGACGGCCCCATAGCTTGTCGGAATTGAGTCGACATAACTGCCTGATCGGCAGCTCGGATATTTGGCAACTGGCCCAGGACGGGCGCGAATTTTCCCAACGGGTACAGGGAAACTGGCGCTGCAACAGTGGGCAAGCGGTGCTGGATGCGGCGCTGCAAGGGGTGGGGTTATGCCAACTGCCGGACTATTACGTGCTGGAGCATCTGCACAGCGGCGCGCTGGTGTCGTTGCTGGAGGCGCATCAGCCGCCGAATACGGCGGTGTGGGCGCTGTATCCGCAACAACGGCACTTGTCGCCGAAGGTCAGGAAGTTGGTGGATTTCTTGAAAGAGGGCTTGGCCGAGCGGCCGGAGTACAGCGGTTGATTAACGACGATTCGCCCAACGCAGTCGCAGCCACTCCAGGTCTTCCGGCCGGGTCACCTTGATATTGTCCGAGCGCCCTTCGATCAAGCGCGGCGCCTGCCCGGACCACTCCATCGCCGAGGCTTCATCGGTGATCACCGCATCGGCCACCAGGCTGTCAGCCAATGCGCGGTGCAAGGCCCCGAGGCGGAACATCTGCGGCGTATAGGCTTGCCAGATCAAGCTGCGGTCGACGGTTTCCACCACCCGCCCCTGCTTGTCGACACGCTTGAGGGTATCGCGAGCCGGCACCGCCAGCAGGCCGCCCACCGGATCGTCCGCCAATTCGACCAGCAGCTTGTCGAGGTCATCACGGCTCAAATTAGGCCGCGCCGCGTCATGCACTAACACCCAATCGTCATCGCCGGCGCCCAGGGCATTGAGTTGCAGCAGTGCATTGAGCACCGACCCCGAGCGCTCCGAACCACCGTCCGCACGTTGGATACGCGGGTCAGCGGCACACGCCAGGTCGGGCCAATACGGATCTTCAGCAGCAAGACTGACCACCAACCCCTTGAGGCTGGGATGGTCGAGAAAACAGCCAAGGCTGTGTTCGAGAATAGTGCGCCCGCCCAATTGCAAGTATTGCTTGGGACGGTCCGCGGCCATACGGGCACCGACGCCCGCGGCAGGTATCACGGCCCAGAAGGCCGGCAAACGGTAACTCATTGGGCCAACTGGTAGAGGGTTTCGCCCTCCTTGACCATGCCCAACTCATGACGGGCCCGTTCTTCAACGGTCTCGGTACCCTTTTTCAGCTCAAGCACTTCGGCATCGAGGACGCGGTTGCGCTCCAGCAGGCGTTCGTTCTCGGCGTGCTGGTCGGCAATTTGCTGGGTCAGGTCTTTTACCTGCGCAAAGCTGCCATTACCTACCCATAGGCGGTACTGCAGGCCAGCCAGCAACAAGAGCAAGACGAGGAACAACCAATTGGGACTGCGCATCGAATATCGGGTATCCAGTGGAAAAACACGCCATGCAAAACTTTTACAGCAACTGATAGCACGAAGCCTGGAAGAACCAGGCTTGTGCTTGATCGCCATCAGATTAGCGTCGAAACTCGCACCTTCGTGATCTTTCCGACGCAATCCACCGACTTTTTACCACTTACCGATCAGCCGCGAAACTCGCCGCGACCGTTGTACTTGGCTTTGCCGGCCAGTTGCTCTTCGATACGCAGCAATTGGTTGTACTTGGACACACGGTCGGAACGGCACAGGGAGCCGGTCTTGATCTGGCCCGCCGAAGTGCCCACGGCCAGGTCGGCGATGGTCGAGTCTTCAGTTTCGCCGGAGCGGTGCGAGATCACGGCGGTGTAGCCCGCAGCCTTGGCCATCTGGATGGCTTCCAGGGTTTCGGTCAGGGTGCCGATCTGGTTGAACTTGATCAGGATCGAGTTGGCGATCTTTTTGTCGATGCCTTCTTTCAGGATCTTGGTGTTGGTCACGAACAGGTCGTCACCCACCAGCTGGACTTTCTCGCCGATCTTGTCGGTGAGGATCTTCCAGCCATCCCAGTCGGACTCGTCCAGGCCGTCTTCGATCGAGATGATCGGATAGCGCTGGGTCAGGCCCTTGAGGTAGTCGGCAAAACCTTCGGAGTTGAACACCTGGCCTTCGCCGGACAGGTTGTATTTGCCATCTTCGTAGAACTCGCTGGCGGCGCAGTCCAGGGCCAGGGTCACGTCGGTGCCCAGTGTGTAGCCGGCGTTGGCCACGGCTTCGGAGATCACTTTCAGTGCATCTTCGTTGGACGCCAGGTTTGGTGCGAAACCACCTTCGTCACCTACGGCAGTGCTCAGGCCACGAGCTTTCAGCACGGCTTTGAGGTGATGGAAAATCTCGGTGCCCATGCGCAGGCCTTCGGAGAAGGTCTTGGCGCCGACCGGCTGCACCATGAATTCCTGGATGTCGACGTTGTTATCGGCATGCTCGCCACCGTTGATGATGTTCATCATCGGAACCGGCATCGAGTAGACACCCGGGGTACCGTTCAGGTTGGCGATGTGGGCGTACAGCGGCAGGTCCTGGTCCTGGGCGGCCGCCTTGGCAGCAGCCAGGGACACGGCGAGGATGGCGTTGGCGCCGAGGCTGCCTTTGTTTTCAGTGCCGTCGAGCTTGATCATCGCGTGGTCCAGGGCTTTCTGGTCCAGCGGGTCCTTGCCCAGCAGCAGGTCACGGATCGGGCCGTTGATGTTGGCTACAGCCTTGAGGACACCCTTGCCCAGGTAACGGCTCTTGTCGCCATCACGCAGTTCCAGCGCTTCGCGCGAACCTGTGGAAGCACCGGACGGCGCGCAGGCGCTGCCGATGATGCCGTTATCGAGAAGCACGTCGGCTTCGACGGTGGGGTTGCCACGGGAGTCGAGAACTTCACGACCTTTGATGTCGACGATTTTTGCCATTGTTGTAAACACTCCAAAGTTGACGAAAACGACGCAGCTGAAGGAAATCTTTTGACCGACCGCAAGGGTGGAACAACGGGGCAGGCTTGCAGGCGACAAGGCTCAGGCCCGTAGGCCTGAGCGTAAAGCGTGGGAAAGTCTACCGGAGAATCAACGCTTACGCGGTCTCTACCGTCGGAAAACTCTTGACCAGTTCGTCCAACTGCTTGAGCTGGGCCAGGAATGGCTCCAGCTTGTCCAGGCGCAGGGCGCATGGGCCGTCGCATTTGGCGTTGTCCGGGTCCGGGTGGGCTTCGAGGAACAGGCCCGCCAGGGACTGGCTGATGCCGGCCTTGGCCAGGTCCAGTACCTGGGCACGGCGCCCACCGGCGGAGTCGGCGCGACCACCGGGCATTTGCAGCGCGTGGGTCACGTCGAAGAACACCGGGTATTCGAACTGCTTCATGATGCCGAAACCGAGCATGTCCACCACGAGGTTGTTGTAGCCGAAGCTCGAACCGCGCTCGCAGAGGATCAACTGGTCGTTACCCGCTTCCACGCACTTGTTCAGGATGTGTTTCATCTCCTGGGGCGCGAGGAACTGGGCTTTCTTGATATTGATCACCGCGCCGGTCCTGGCCATCGCGACCACGAGGTCGGTCTGGCGCGACAGGAAGGCCGGCAACTGGATGATGTCGCACACCTCGGCGACCACGGCAGCCTGTTCAGGCTCGTGGACGTCGGTGATGATCGGCACGCCGAAGGCTTGCTTGATGTCCTGGAAGATCCGCATGCCTTCTTCAAGGCCCGGGCCGCGATAGGAGGTCACGGACGAACGGTTGGCCTTGTCGAAGCTGGCCTTGAACACGTAGGGGATACCCAGTTTCTCGGTAACCTTGACGTACTCTTCACAGACCTGCATCGCCATGTCACGGCTTTCCAACACGTTCATGCCGCCGAACAGCACCATGGGCTTGTCGTTGGCAATCTCGATGTCGCCTACGCGAATGATCTTCTGGGCCATCAGGTTTACGCCTTCTTCTGGTGTTGCGTCAGTGCAGCCTTGACGAAACCGCTGAACAACGGGTGACCGTCGCGTGGAGTCGAGGTGAACTCGGGGTGGAACTGGCAAGCGACGAACCATGGATGATCCGGGGCCTCGACCACTTCCACCAGCGCGCCATCACCGGAGCGACCGGAGATTTTCAGGCCAGCCTCTTTGATCTGCGGCAGCAGGTTGTTGTTCACTTCGTAGCGGTGACGGTGACGCTCGACGATCACGTCCTTGCCGTAGCAACCGTGAACCAGGGAACCCGGCTCCAGCAGGCAGTCTTGCGCGCCAAGGCGCATGGTGCCGCCCAGGTCGGAGCTTTCGGTACGGGTTTCGACGGCACCGGTGGCGTCTTCCCACTCGGTGATCAGGCCCACGACCGGGTGGCCGCTCTTGCTGTCGAACTCGGTGGAGTTGGCGTCTTTCCAGCCCATCACGTTACGGGCGAACTCGATAACAGCCACTTGCATGCCCAGGCAGATGCCCAGGTACGGCACCTTGTTCTCGCGAGCGTACTGCACGGCAGTGATCTTGCCTTCCACGCCACGCAGGCCGAAACCGCCTGGAACGAGGATCGCATCGACACCTTCGAGCAGCGCGGTGCCCTGGTTCTCGATGTCTTCGGAATCGATGTAGCGCAGGTTGACCTTGGTACGGTTGCTGATGCCCGCGTGGCTCATCGCTTCGATCAGCGACTTGTACGCATCCAGCAGTTCCATGTACTTGCCGACCATGGCGATGGTGACTTCGTGCTCAGGGTTGAGCTTGGCGTCAACCACGGCTTCCCACTCGGACAGGTCCGCGCCGTTGCACTGCAGGCCGAAACGCTCGACCACAAAATCATCCAGGCCTTGCGAATGCAGGATGCCCGGGATCTTGTAGATGGTGTCGGCGTCTTCCAGGGCGATCACCGCACGTTCTTCAACGTTGGTGAACTGCGCGATCTTGCGACGCGAGGAAATGTCGATCGGGTGGTCGGAGCGGCATACCAGTACGTCCGGCTGCAGGCCGATGGAACGCAGTTCCTTGACCGAGTGCTGGGTAGGCTTGGTTTTGGTTTCGCCGGCGGTGGCGATGTACGGCACCAACGTGAGGTGCATCAGCATCGCGCGCTTGGCGCCGACTTCGAAACGCAGCTGGCGGATGGCTTCGAGGAACGGCTGGGATTCGATGTCACCCACGGTGCCACCGATCTCGACCATCGCCACGTCGGCATCGCCTGCACCCTTGATGATGCGGCGCTTGATCTCGTCGGTGATGTGCGGGATCACCTGGATGGTTGCACCCAGGTAGTCACCACGGCGCTCTTTGCGCAGCACGTGCTCGTAGACACGGCCGGTGGTGAAGTTGTTGTTCTGGGTCATGGTCGTGCGGATGAACCGCTCGTAGTGGCCCAGGTCCAGGTCGGTCTCGGCGCCGTCGTGTGTGACGAACACTTCACCGTGCTGGAACGGGCTCATGGTGCCCGGGTCGACGTTGATGTACGGGTCCAGCTTGAGCATGGTGACTTTAAGCCCCCGCGCCTCCAGGATGGCCGCCAATGAAGCGGAGGCAATGCCTTTCCCCAATGAAGAAACAACACCGCCCGTGACGAATATGTAGCGCGTCATGAAAAACCCTAGAAGTCTGCGTTAAAGCGGTCCGAGCCGCCGGGGAAAGCGAAGAGAGGCCGAAGCCCCCGATCACCTGCATTAATCACAGTGCACCTTTCAAAAAAACCGCCGCGTTGTGACAGACCAGCAGTGAAACTGCCGGTACGTTGATCGCTACACATTTTTTGGAATCGCCCAGCAAAGACTGCTTGGTAATCGGCAACTGCTGCGATTCAGGCGAATCCACAGAAGTTGTATCAAGAAGGGAGCGTAGTCTACCGGAAAGGCGCTATCAGCTCAAACCTTGATCGCAGGTCTCTGGCATCCAATGTAATTGCCAAGCTTCACTCGGTGCGGCCCAGAGTCCTGTGAGGAGGGGCACGCCGAGCAATTGCTCGCCCCGATACAGCAGCGGCAATCTGCCACGGATGAAGCCCGGCACCCCCTGTTCATTAAGCAGGCGCTTCAAGTCACGCCGGCCTCGGCCAGGTAATTCAAGCATTTCGCCGCCCTGGCGATAACGCACCTCCAGCGGGCCTTCGGGCACCTTGCCGCTCATTTCCAGCAGGCCATTGCCGGGTAACTCTAGTGGCTTTTGCGGATCAGGCCAGCTCACCGATGCGTGGGAAAACTCCGACCAGCCGCGAGGCAACCACCAGATGCGTGCGCCGCAACGGTGCAACTCCCCATCAGCCAGACGCCATAAGGGCTGCGCGTCGCCCTTGGCGTCGCGCAGGGAATACCAGCCGGCCCAATGGTCGCTGTCGGGTAAACGGGTCAGCGGCGCCAGCCAATGGCGCAGGACATTGCGCTGGCGGGCATCGGAAAGTTCGCGCAGTGGACCAAGGTCCAATGATGGCAACACCAACCAAGGAAACCGCGAAGGTTGATCGGCGGCTTGCAGGTCCATGCAGGCCAGTTCACCCAGCAGCGCCTGGGCTTCACCGAGGTGGTCGGCAGTCCGGGCCAGACTGGAGAAAGCTTGGGGCCAACGCGCCGTCAGCGTCGGGATCACGCGGTGACGCAGGTAATTACGGGAGAAACGTGGATCGGTGTTGGAAGGATCTTCAATCCACGTGAGTTGATGCTCATCGGCGTAGGCTTCCAGCTCGGCGCGCGAGACCTCCAGCAACGGCCGCACCAGGAAACCACCTGCCAACGGACGATGCGCAGGCATTGCGGCGAGCCCTCGCACCCCGGCACCGCGCAGCAGGCGGAATAGCAGGGTTTCGGCTTGATCATCGCGATGCTGGCCGGTGAGTAACACTTCCCCTGCCCCGATCACCTCGGTAAACGCCCGGTAACGTGCATCACGCGCTGCACGCTCAAGACTGGCGCCGGGCTGCACGTGCACGCGCATGACCCGCAAGGGGACGCCCAGGCTGTCGCACACCGACTGGCAATGGCTCGGCCAGGTGTCGGCGGCGGCTTGCAGGCCATGATGGACATGGACAGCGCTTAGAGGCGGAAGGGCTTCGGCGTTGGCCAGGAGATGCAGCAGGACAGTGGAATCAAGACCACCGGAGAAGGCGATATGCCAAGCCGGGGCGTTGCGCCAGGGGGCCAGGGCGTGCAGGAGCTTGGCGGATAAAGTCGGTTTCATCACAGGTTACCGCCGCAAATCTGGAATACCCAAGCCAAGCATACACAAAGCAAATGTGGGAGGGTGCTTGCCCCCGATAGCGGAGCATCAGCCAGTGAATACAGTGACTGACACTCAGCAATCGGGGGCAAGCCCCCTCCCACATTAGTACCGCTGCGGCCTTAGAGGCCGTAGCTCATCAGGCGCTCGTAGCGACGGGCCAGCAGCGCTTCGTTATCCAGCTTCTTGAGCATCGCCAGTTGCGAACCCAACTCGGCACGGATAGTCGCGGCGGCGGCGGACGGGTCGCGGTGGGCGCCGCCCAATGGCTCGGCGATCACTTTGTCGACGATACCCAAGCCTTTGAGGCGATCGGCGGTGATGCCCATGGCTTCAGCAGCGTCCGGCGCCTTTTCTGCGGTTTTCCACAGGATCGAGGCGCAACCTTCCGGCGAGATCACCGCATAGGTCGAATATTGCAGCATGTTCAACTGGTCGCAGACGCCAATCGCCAGTGCACCGCCGGAGCCACCTTCACCAATCACGGTGGCGATGATCGGGGTTTTCAGGCGGGCCATCACTCGCAGGTTCCAGGCAATCGCTTCGCTCTGGTTGCGCTCTTCGGCGTCGATACCCGGGTATGCACCCGGCGTGTCGATGAAGGTCAGGATCGGCATCTTGAAGCGCTCGGCCATTTCCATCAGGCGGCAGGCCTTGCGGTAGCCTTCCGGACGCGGCATGCCGAAGTTGCGACGCACTTTCTCGCGCACTTCACGGCCTTTCTGGTGACCGATGACCATGACCGGCTGGTCGTCCAGGCGAGCGATACCGCCCACGATGGCCGCGTCGTCGGAGAAGTGGCGGTCGCCGTGCAACTCGTCGAACTCGGTGAAGATGTGCTGAATGTAGTCCAGGGTGTACGGACGGCGCGGGTGGCGGGCCAGGCGCGCGATCTGCCAACTGGTCAGCTTGCCGAAGATGTCTTCGGTAAGCGTGCTGCTCTTGTCTTGCAGGCGGGCAATCTCATCGCCGATGTTCAGCGAATTGTCATTGCCGACCAGGCGCAGTTCTTCGATCTTGGCTTGCAGGTCAGCGATCGGCTGTTCGAAATCAAGAAAATTCGGGTTCATAAGCGTCCGTCTTGGGTCGACGGCCAGGGAGTGCCTGGCCAGCCGGTTGTCTATTCGCGCCCTACCTTAAGGGAGAGGCGCGTTTAGGTCGAGATTAAATGTTGAGCCGAGGTCAGGCGTTCTGACCGTCAACGGTATTGGAGGAAGACGTTGTCTCGCCCGAACTGGTCACGCAATGCTTGAATCAAGCCATCAGCGGGATCAATTCGCCAGGTCTCACCGAACTGCAACATGGCCTTGGCGTCATTGCCGGTGTACTCCATGGTCACCGGGCACGCGCCACGATGGCGCTTGAGCAGGTCACCCAACCAGCGTAGCTGATCGCCCTTGAGGGCTTCGGTTTTCACCTTCAGGCGCAGGCTCTCGGCCAGGTTGGTGCGCGCATCTTCCATGCTCATCACCCGTTTGATCCGCAGGCGCAGGCCGCCGGAGAAGTCATCGTTGCTGACCTCGCCTTCCACCACCACCATCGCGTCGGTCTGCAGCAACGACTGCGCGGAGTGAAAGGCGTCGGCAAACAGCGACGCTTCGATCCGGCCCGAGCGGTCGTCGAGGGTGATAAAGCCCATCTTGTCGCCCTTTTTGTTTTTCATCACTCGCAGGGCGATGATCATGCCGGCGACGGTCTGGGTATCACGCGCCGGCTTCAGGTCGATAATACGTTGACGGGCAAAACGGCGGATTTCGCCTTCATATTCGTCAATCGGGTGACCGGTGAGGTACAGGCCCAAGGTGTCTTTTTCACCCTTGAGGCGCTCCTTGAGGGTCAGGTCCTTGGCCTTGCGGTGGTTGGCATACACATCCGCATCTTCTTCGACGAACAACCCGCCAAACAGGTCGGCGTGGCCGCTGTCGTGGGTGCGGGCGGTCTGTTCGGCGGCCTTGATCGCTTCTTCCATGGCGGTGAGCAGCACCGCGCGGTTGCGGTCGATATTCGCCTGGTACGCCTTCGGCTCATCATGGAAATACGGGCCGAGACGGTCGAGTGCGCCGCTGCGGATAAGACCATCGAGGGTACGTTTGTTGATGCGCTTGAGGTCAACCCGTGCGCAGAAGTCGAACAGATCCTTGAACGGTCCGTCCTGGCGCGCTTCGGTGATGGCTTCCACCGGGCCTTCGCCCACGCCCTTGATAGCGCCCAGGCCATAGATGATGCGGCCTTCGTCGTTCACCGTGAACTTGAACTCCGAGGCGTTCACGTCCGGCGCGTCGAGGCGCAGCTTCATGGTGCGCACTTCCTCGATCAAGGTCACGACCTTGTCGGTGTTGTGCATATCCGCCGAAAGTACCGCAGCCATGAACGGCGCCGGGTAGTGGGCTTTCAGCCAGGCGGTCTGGTACGACACCAGGCCGTAGGCGGCGGAGTGGGATTTGTTGAAGCCGTAACCGGCGAATTTTTCCACCAGGTCGAAAATGTTACCGGCCAGGTCGGCATCGATATTGTTGGTGGCGCAACCCTCAATGAAACCGCCGCGTTGCTTGGCCATTTCCTCGGGCTTTTTCTTACCCATCGCACGCCGCAGCATGTCCGCGCCACCGAGGGTGTAGCCGGCCATCACCTGGGCGATCTGCATCACCTGTTCCTGGTACAGGATGATGCCGTAGGTCGGCGCCAATACCGGCTTGAGGCCTTCGTACTGGTAGTCGGAGTGCGGGTACGCCAGCTCGGCACGACCGTGCTTACGGTTGATGAAGTCATCCACCATGCCCGATTGCAGCGGGCCCGGACGGAACAGGGCCACCAGTGCGATCAAGTCTTCCAGGCAGTCGGGCTTGAGCTTTTTGATCAGCTCTTTCATGCCGCGGGATTCAAGCTGGAACACCGCCGTGGTTTCGGCTTTTTGCAGCAAGGTGTAGGTGGGCTTGTCGTCCAGCGGGATGAAGGCGATATCCAGCGGTTCTTCGTTGACCTTGGCGCGGTCGCGGTTGATGGTCTTGAGTGCCCAGTCGATGATCGTCAGGGTGCGCAGGCCGAGGAAGTCGAACTTCACCAGGCCGGCCGCCTCCACATCGTCCTTGTCGAACTGGGTGACCAGGCCGCCGCCCTCTTCATCGCAATAGATAGGCGAAAAGTCAGTCAGCTTGGTCGGCGCAATGACCACACCACCGGCGTGCTTACCGACGTTACGCACCACGCCCTCGAGCTTGCGCGCCATCTCCCAGATTTCGGCGGCCTCTTCATCGACCTTGATGAAGTCGCGCAGGATCTCTTCCTGCTCGTAGGCTTTTTCCAGGGTCATGCCGACTTCGAACGGGATCATCTTCGACAGGCGGTCCGCCAGGCCGTAGGACTTACCCTGCACCCGCGCTACGTCACGGATAACCGCCTTGGCCGCCATGGAACCGAAGGTGATGATCTGGCTCACGGCGTTGCGACCGTATTTCTCGGCCACGTATTCGATCACACGGTCGCGACCGTCCATACAGAAGTCGACGTCGAAGTCGGGCATGGACACCCGTTCCGGGTTCAGGAACCGTTCGAACAGCAGGTCATATTCCAGCGGATCAAGGTCGGTGATCTTCTGTACATAGGCGACCAGCGAGCCGGCACCCGAGCCCCGGCCCGGGCCTACCGGCACGCCGTTGCTCTTGGCCCACTGGATAAAGTCCATCACGATCAGGAAGTAACCGGGGAACCCCATCTGGATGATGATATCCAGCTCGAAATTCAGCCGATCGACATAAACCTGGCGCTTGGCCTCGTAATCTTCGGTGGTGTCCCTCGGCAGCAGGACGGAGAGCCGCTCCTCCAGACCATCAAACGACACCTTGCGGAAATACTCGTCGATGGTCATGCCATCGGGAATCGGGAAGTTGGGCAAAAAGTGCTTGCCCAGCTTCACTTCGATATTGCAGCGCTTGGCGATCTCGACGGAGTTTTCCAGGGCCTCGGGCAGGTCGCTGAACAGCTCGGCCATCTCCTCCGCGCTCTTGAGGTACTGCTCTTCGCTGTAGTTCTTGGAACGACGCGGGTCATCCAGGGCCCGGCCTTCACCGATGCACACGCGGGTTTCGTGGGCCTCGAAATCTTCCTTCTTGATAAAGCGCACATCGTTGGTCGCCACCAAGGGCGCGCCCAGCTTGTCGGCCAGGGCTACGGCGGCGTGCAGATGCTCTTCATCGTTGGGGCGGTTGGTGCGCTGGACTTCCAGGTAGAAACGGTCGGGGAAGACCTGCATCCACTCCCTTGCCAGCACTTCGGCTTCATGGGGATTGCCGCCCAGCAGTGCGATACCGATCTCGCCCTCCTTGGCGGCCGACAGCATGATCAGGCCTTCGCTGGCCTCGGCGACCCATTCGCGCTCGATGATGATCGAACCGTTGCGCTGGCCGTCGATAAAGCCACGGGAAATCAATTCGGTGAGGTTGCGATAACCCACGCCATTCATCGCCAGCAGGCTGATGCGGCTCAGGGGGTTATCCGGGTCTTTGTTGGACAGCCACAGGTCGGCGCCGCAGATCGGCTTGATGCCGGCGCCCATGGCGTTCTTGTAGAACTTGACCAGGGAGCACATGTTGTTCTGATCGGTAACCGCGACCGCAGGCATGTTCATGCCCACCAGGGTCTTGACCAGCGGTTTGATCCGTACAAGGCCGTCGACCAGGGAGTATTCAGTGTGCAGGCGCAGGTGAACGAATGAAGCCGGCATAGTGATCCTGTCCAGAAACTTAGAAACAACAAGGCCCGGGATTGTACCGGGCCTTGGCAAAAACATCAGCCTTGCGACTAAACCTCGCTGAGGTTCTCGCGCAGCTCATAAGCCTGGCGCACCGGGGCAAACGAGCGCCGATGGATCGGCGTTGGGCCGAGACGGGCCAGGGCTTCCAGATGAACGGGCGTCGGATAGCCTTTATGGCCCCCGATGCCGTAGCCGGGGTAAATCAATTCGAAGGCAGCCATTTCACGGTCTCGGCTGACCTTGGCCAGGATCGACGCGGCGGCAATGGCTGGAACCTTGCTATCACCCTTGACCACCGCCTCAGCCGGCATCGCCAGCTTCGGGCAACGGTTGCCATCGATCATCGCCAGTTTTGGCGTGATATGCAGGCCTTCAACGGCACGCTGCATGGCCAGCATCGTGGCGTGCAGAATGTTCAATTCGTCGATTTCTTCGACTTCGGCCCGGGCGATATGCCAGCTCAGGGCCTTTTCACAGATTTCGTCGTAGAGTTTTTCACGACGCGCTTCGGTGAGTTTTTTCGAGTCGTTGAGGCCCAGGATCGGACGGTTCGGATCCAGGATCACGGCCGCCGTCACCACCGCGCCACACAGCGGGCCGCGCCCCACTTCGTCAACACCGGCCACCAGTTCGTGGGTTTGGGCAACGAGGCTGAAATCCAGGCCTATTTGCGTGCTCATAAAGCTTCCTGTTTTTGGCCGATCAAGGTCAATACGGCGTCGGCCGCCTGGTTCGAGGCATCACGGCGCAGGGTGCGGTGAATGTCGTCAAAACCGCGGGTCTGTTCTTCGCCGCCGTCGATCAAGGGCAATAGGGTTTGCGCGAGGGCTTCGGGGGTTGCATCGTCCTGCAATAATTCCGGCACCAACAAGCGCTGGGCCAGCAAGTTGGGCAAGGAGATGTAAGGACTTTTGACCATGCGCTTGAGAATCCAGAAGGTCAGCGGTGCCAGGCGATAGGCCACGACCATCGGGCGCTTGTAGAGCAGGGCCTCCAAGGTCGCGGTGCCCGAAGCGATCAGCACCGCATCACAGGCCGCCAGGGCCAGGTGCGACTGGCCGTCGAGCAGGGTCAATGGCAGATTGCGACCGACCAGCAGTGTCTCGATTTGTGCACGCCGTTGCGGGCTGGCGCAGGGCAACACGAACCGTATCCCGGGCTTCAAGGCTTGCAGGCGCTCGGCAGCATCGAAAAACACGCTGGCAAGACGGCCCACTTCGCCGCCTCGACTGCCCGGCATCAGCGCAACGAGCGGGCCTTCGGGCAACCCCAGCTCGGCACGCGCGGCTGCACGATCAGCCTGCAAAGGAATGCTGTCAGCCAGGGTATGCCCGACAAACCTTACCGGCACGCCCTTCTCCTCGTAGAACCTGGCCTCGAACGGCAACAGGGTCAACATCAGGTCGCAGCCTTCGCGGATCTTCAACACACGTTTCTGCCGCCACGCCCACACAGAGGGGCTGACGTAGTGCACGGTCTTGATCCCGGCCTGACGCAACTTGAGTTCGATATTGAGGGTGAAGTCCGGCGCATCGATGCCGATAAACACGTCGGGCTTTTCTTCGATCAGCGTCTGGATCAGCAGCTTGCGACGAGCCAGGAGCTCACGCAGGCGACCCAGCACCTCGACCAGCCCCATGACCGACAGACGCTCCATGGGGAAGTATGACGTCAGGCCTTCGGCCTGCATCAGCGGGCCGCCGACACCGATAAATTCCACCGCAGGGTGCCGGGCCTTGAGTGCCCGCATCAGACCTGCGCCCAAAATGTCGCCGGAAGCTTCTCCGGCCACCAGCGCGATACGCAGAGTAGCCATGATCAGCGGGTGATGCCGCGGGTCGACGCCTGGATCGAGTCACGGAACACCGCGACTTCCGGAAACAACGCTGCCGGCTCGGCCAGTTGGATCAACGCCTGGTCCACCGTCAGCCCCTGACGGTAGACCACCTTGTAGGCGCGGCGCAGGGCGTGGATCGCCTCTTCGCTGAAGCCACGACGGCGCATGCCTTCGAAGTTCATGCTGCGGGCTTCGGCCGGGTTGCCGAACACCGTGACGAACGCCGGAACGTCCTTGCCGATGGCAGTGCCCATGCCGGAAAAGCTGTGGGCGCCGATATGGCAATACTGATGCACCAGGGTAAAACCGGACAGGATCGCCCAATCGTCAACGTGTACATGGCCAGCCAACGCGGTGTTGTTGACCAGGATGCAGTGGTTGCCGATCACGCTGTCATGACCGATATGGGCATAGGCCATGACCAGGTTGTGATCACCCAGCGTGGTCTCGGCACGATCCTGCACGGTGCCACGGTGAATGGTCACGCCTTCACGGATGATGTTGTGATCACCGATTACCAGGCGGGTTTCTTCACCCTTGTACTTCATGTCCGGGGTGTCTTCGCCTACCGAGGAAAACTGGTAGATGCGGTTATGTTTGCCAATGCGGGTCGGACCCTTGAGGATCACGTGCGGCCCGATGACAGTCCCCTCGCCGATTTCCACACCTGCGCCGATGATCGACCAGGGGCCGACCTCAACGTCGGCGGCCAGTACGGCCGACGGATCGATGATTGCGCGAGGGTCAATCAAACTCATAGTTTGCGTTCCGCACAGATGATCTCGGCAGAGCACACCGGCTTGCCATCTACCGAGGCCTGGCATTCGAACTTCCAGATCTGGCGCTTGCAGCTGATGAACTTGGCTTCCAGGATCAACTGGTCACCCGGGGTAACCGGGTTGCGAAAGCGCAACTTGTCGGAGCCCACGAAATAGTAAAGCGTGCCGTCGGCAGGCTTGAGGTCGAGCATTTTGAAACCAAGGATACCGGCAGCCTGGGCCATTGCTTCGATGATCAATACGCCCGGCATGATGGGATGCGCGGGAAAGTGACCGTTGAAGAACGGTTCGTTGATGCTGACATTCTTGTAGGCACGAATGCGCTTTTCCTCAACATTCAGGTCCACTACACGGTCCACCAGCAGGAACGGGTAACGGTGAGGCAGGTATTCGCGAATCTCGTTGATGTCCATCATTTCGGGGGGAAGCCTGTAATAAAGATTGGGGGCGGGCGACTAAACGCACGCCCCGCTAGCAAATCAAGGAGGCAGTCTAGCGGCTGTGCACACTTGATATGGAAATGGTATCAGCCTTCTGATGAAGCATTACCGCCAGGGGTCACGTCCCCAACACGCTTTTCCAGCTGTTTGAGACGTCGAGCCATGTCGTCGAGCTGCCTCAAACGTGCTGCGCTCTTGCGCCATTCAGCTGCGGGCTGCATGGCGGTACCAGATGAGTAGGCCCCCGGTTCGGTAATCGAGTGGGTGACCATGGTCATGCCGGTGATGAAAACGTTGTCGCAAATATCGATATGCCCCACCAGCCCTACGCCACCGGCGAGCATGCAATGCTTGCCGATCCGGGTGCTGCCGGAAATGCCTACACAGGCGGCCATGGCGGTGTGATCGCCAATCTGCACGTTGTGGGCGATCTGGATCTGGTTGTCGAGCTTCACGCCGTTACCGATCACGGTATCGGCCAGGGCCCCGCGATCGACCGCCGTGTTGACACCGATTTCCACGTCGTCGCCGATCAATACGCCGCCGACCTGGGCGATCTTGTGCCAGGCGCCTTTCGAGTTGGCAAAGCCAAAGCCTTCACCGCCGATCACCGCACCCGACTGAATGACCACACGTTCACCGATACGCACGTCGTGGTACAGGGTCACGCGAGGTGCCAGCCAACCATCGGCGCCGATTACACAGCGAGCGCCGATAAAGCAATGTGCACCGACCGTTACACCGGCCGCGATGCGTGCGCCGCTCTCGATCACCGCAAACGCACCGATGCTGGCCGCAGGGTCAACCTGGGCATCATCGGCGATAACCGCAGACGGATGAACACCACCTGCTGCCTTGGGCTTCGGGTCGAACAGATGCGACGCCTTTGCGTACGACAGGTAGGGGTCAGCCACTACCAGGGCATCCCCGGCGTAACTCTCGGCGTCAGCGGCCTTCAGCAACACGGCTGCGGCCTGGCAGTCGACCAGGTATTTACGGTATTGGGGGTTTGCGAGGAAGCTCAACTGAGCTGGGCCAGCCTCCTGCAAGGTGGCTAGCCCAGTAATTTCCTTCTCCGGGGAACCACGCAAGGTGGCTCCCAGGAACTCGGCCAACTCGCCGAGCTTGATAGTCGCGGTCATGGCTTACTTCAGCTGGTTCATGCGCTCGATCACCTGACGGGTGATGTCGTATTGAGGCTTGACGTCAATCACGGCGCCACGCTCGAACACCAGGTCAAAGGCACCTTTCTTGATGACTTCTTCCACGGCGCTGTCGAGTTTAGGCTTCAGCTGTTTCAGCATTTCACGGTCGGCAACAGCCTTGGCTTCGTTCAGCTCCTTGGATTGGAACTGGTAGTCACGGGCCTTTTGCTTGAACTCAAGCTCCAGACGCTCGCGCTCGCCTTGCTGCATCTTGTCGCCACCCGCTACCAGACGGTCCTGGATACCCTTGGCGCTGCTTTCCAACGTCTTGAGCTTGGTCAGTTGCGGACCGAATTTTTTCTCGGCATCCACGGCGTATTTCTTGGCCGCATCGGATTCCAGCAGGGCCATCTGATAGTTCAGGACGGCGATTTTCATTTCGGCGAAGGCCGGGGTGGCTACCAGCACGGTGGCCAGCAGAACCAATTGAGTCAACTTACGCACGATGTACTCCTACAGAATCCGTTGTCGTTATCTTGGGTCAGACGCTTAGAACGTCTGGCCGAGGGAGAATTGGAAAATCTGGGTTTCAGCGTTATCCGGTTTCTTGATCGGCATGGCCAGAGCAAAGCTCAACGGGCCAAGCGCAGTCACCCAGGTCACACCGACACCCACCGAGCTCGCCAGGTTGCTGAGGCTCACGTCGTTGCACTCAGTCCGTGACTTCACGCCGCTTGGGTTGGTGATCTGTTCGCACTTGGAGTCGAACACGTTACCCACATCCCAGAAGACCGAAGTACGCAGGGACCGCTGATCCTTGACGAACGGCAGCGGGAACAGGATTTCCGCACCACCCTGGATCAACACGTTACCACCGAATGGCAGCGGGTCGTTGTCGGAGTCAGCGACGGTGCCCTGGTTACCGGTCACACCAACGCCACGGCTCGGTGTACCACGTGGACCCAGGGTGCTGTCCTTGAAGCCCCGCACGGAGTTGAAGCCACCCGCGTAGTAGTTCTCGTAGAACGGCAGCCCATTGGTGGAACCATAACCGTCGCCATAGCCCAGCTCGGTGTGCAGGCGCATGGTGTAGTTATCGCTCAGCGGCTGGAACAACTGGCCACGGTAGTCGAGCTTGAAGAACGACAGGTCGCTGCCCGGCGTCGTTGCTTCCAGCGTCAGGCTCTGGGAATGACCACGGGTGGCAAGCACGCCTTTGTTCAGGGTCGACTCGGACCAGCCGGCGGACGCCTTGAAGTTCAGGAACTTGTCGCCTTCCTTGCGAGTGAAGTCGAAGATCTCGTCCACGGTGTACACACCGGTCTTGATCTCATCCTGTTGCGCAGTCAGGCCGAAGGTCAGGCGCGAGGTCTCGCTGATCGGATAACCGATGTTGGCGCCTACGCCCAGGCTGTCGATTGCATAGCTGGCTACGTCGACGTCGAGGTCTTTGTAGTCGGTGGTGCGATAGAAGGCGTTGTAGCCCAGGCTCACACCGTCCGCGGTCCAGTAGGGGTCGACATAACCGAAGTTATAACGGCTCTGGTATTCGCTTCGGGTCAGGCCGATGGACACCTTGTTACCGGTACCCAGGAAGTTGTTCTGGGTGATGGAACCACCGAGGATCAGGCCGGCACTCTGTGCGAAACCGACACTGGCGGTGATCGAACCCGACGCTTGCTCTTCCACGGCGTAGTTCACGTCAACCTGGTCATCCACACCCGGTACGGCTGGCGTTTCGACGTTCACTTCCTTGAAGAAGCCCAGGCGCTCAAGACGGGTCTTGGACTGGTCGATCAGGTAAGTCGACGCCCAGCCACCTTCCATCTGGCGCATTTCGCGGCGCAGCACTTCGTCCGCGGACTTGGTGTTGCCACGGAAGTTGATGCGGTTCACGTAGGCACGCTTGCCTGGGTCGACGACAAAGGTGATGTCCACGGTGTGGTCTTCATCGTGGGGGGTAGGCACGCCGTTGACGTTGGCGAAGGTATAGCCTTCGTTACCCAGGCGACGGGTGATCAGTTCGGACGTGGTGGTCATCAGCTTGCGCGAGAACACCTGGTCTTTCTGCACCAGCAACAGGGCCTTGACCTGGTCTTCAGGCACTTTCAAGTCGCCGCTGAGCTTAACGTCACGAACCTTGTACTTCTCGCCTTCGTTGACGTTGACAGTGATGTAGACGTGCTTCTTGTCCGGGGTGATGGACACCTGGGTCGAAGCGATATCCATGTTGATATAGCCACGGTCCAGGTAGTAGGAACGCAGGCGCTCCAGGTCACCGGAGAGTTTTTCGCGGGCGTACTTGTCATCGTTCTTGAAGAACGACAACCAGTTGGTGGTCTTGAGCTCGAACAGGTCGATCAGGTCTTCATCAGCGAACTTGGTGTTGCCCACCACGTTGATGTGCTGAATGGCCGCCACGGTACCTTCGTTGATGTTGACCTTGAGGCCGACACGGTTACGAGGCTGCGGCACGACTTCCGTTTCCACGGTCGCGGAGTAGCGACCCTGGGCAACGTACTGGCGCTGCAGTTCGTTACGCACACCTTCAAGGGTGGCGCGCTGGAAGATCTCGCCCTCGGCCAGGCCGGATTGCTTCAGGCCTTTCATCAGGTCTTCAGTGGAGATCGCCTTGTTGCCTTCGATCTCGATACTGGCGACGGAAGGTCGCTCGACGACGGTGATGACCAGGACGTTACCTTCGCGACCCAGTTGGATGTCTTGAAAGAACCCGGTTTTGAACAGCGCACGAGTGGATTCCACCAGGCGACGGTCATCAGCCTGTTCCCCGACGTTCAACGGCAAGGCACCAAAGACGCTACCCGCGGAAACCCGCTGGAGGCCGTTGACGCGAATATCGGAGATGGTGAAGGACTCGGCGTGAACTTCGGCGATCATCAATACGGTGAGAACCGCAGTTAGCAGCAGACGTTTCATGAAGTCCTTTCTTATTCCAACTGGCAATAAACAAACTGCCGCAAAATGCGGCAGATTCGCAATTCAGCGAAGCGTTACAGTCGACCCAGATCGTTGACCAAGGCTAATAACATCACCCCGACCACCAAGCTGATACCGATCTGTATCCCCCAACCCTGCACCCGATCCGACAAGGGGCGACCACGCACCCACTCGACCAGATAAAACAACAGATGCCCCCCATCCAATACTGGAATGGGCAGCAAATTCAGAACACCCAGGCTGATACTCAGATAAGCCAGGAAATTCAGGAAATCCGCGACACCCGACTGGGCAGAAGCGCCCGCCACTTTAGCAATGGTTATCGGTCCACTCAAGTTTTTTACCGAGAGCTCGCCGAACAACATTTTCTTGAGGGATTCGAGGGTCAGCACACTCATGGTCCAGGTGCGTTTTGCACCCTCGCCAATGGCCGCCAGCGGCCCGAAACTGACCTCACGCACCATCGAGGGCGGCCACTCCGGACTCTTGACGCCTGCACCCAGGTAACCCCCGGCCGCCTTGGCTTCCCCACGTACCGCCAGGGTCACGGGGACGTCGATTTGAGCACCGTCACGCTCAATTTTCAGCACAATCCTTGTATCAGGGCGTACGCGCACCAGGTCGACTACCTGCTGCCACTCACCCAACACCTGGCCATCGAGGGCCAGCAAGCGATCGCCGGTTTTCAGGCCAGCGGCCTGGGCCGGCCCCTTCGGATCCAGCTCGGCAAGCACTGGCGGCAGCGCAGGACGCCATGGACGGATGCCCAGGGACTTGATCGGATCAGGCTCGTCAGCGCCCTTGAGCCAATGGTCCAAGGCCAACGTGCGCGGGGTCTCGGCACTGGAGTCCTGCTCACGCACCACGACGTTGACGGTGCCGCTTTCACCCAAACGACGGACCAGCTGCAAATTGACCGCGCCCCAACCCGTCGTCGGCTCACCATCAATGGAAACAATTTCCTGCCCTGCGACCAGACCTGCCTTGGCGGCAATACTATCCGCCTCGACCGCGCCGATGACAGGACGCACCTGCTCGCTGCCGAGCATGGCCAGGACCCAGAAAAACAGCATCGCCAGGAGGAAGTTGGCGATAGGACCGGCCGCAACAATGGCGATACGCTGACGAACGGTCTTGCGATTGAAGGATTGGTCCAACTGATCGGCCGGCACTTCACCTTCACGCTCATCGAGCATCTTGACGTAGCCACCCAACGGGATGGCCGCGATCACGAACTCGGTGCCATGCCGGTCGTGCCAGCGAACCAGTGGCATGCCGAAACCGACGGAAAAGCGCAGTACCTTGACGCCGCAACGACGTGCCACCCAGAAGTGGCCGAATTCGTGGAAGGTAACCAGCACACCCAGAGCAACCAGGGTGCCGACAATCATGTAAAGCGCACTCATCTAATTTCTCCGCATTCCAATCCAGTGCCCCAGGGCTCAATCGCGCCCACAAGACTAACGCGCGTTGCGGTCCAACCATTGTTCGGCCAAGGCCCGTGCCTTGGTGTCCGCCTCGAATACCGCGCCGAGGTCATTGACTGCCACCACGGGTTCAAGACCCAGGACGTCCTCGATGATACTCGCGATCTGCGGAAAGCGGATGCGCCGTTCGAGAAACGCCGCCACGGCCACTTCATTCGCCGCGTTGAGCATCGCCGGCGCGCTGTTACCTGCCTCCGCCGCCTCACGCGCCAGACGCAGGCACGGAAAACGTTGCTCGTCCGGCGCCTCGAAGTCCAAGCGGGCAATGGCAAACAGGTCCAGTGGCGCCACACCGGAATCGATTCGCTCCGGCCAGGCCAGGGCATTGGCGATCGGGGTGCGCATATCCGGATTACCCAATTGGGCCAATACCGAGCCATCCACATAGTCGACCAGTGAATGAATCACACTTTGCGGGTGAATCACCACCTCGACCTGATCCGGTCGCGCATCGAACAACCAGCACGCCTCGATCAACTCCAGGCCTTTATTCATCATGCTTGCCGAGTCGACGGAGATCTTGCGCCCCATCGACCAGTTAGGATGAGCGCACGCCTGGTCCGGAGACACCTGCTCCAACTCCCCCAAGGGAGTTTGCCGGAAAGGACCACCCGACGCGGTCAGCAGAATCCGACGCACACCCACCTGGCCCAGGCCACGAGCAAAGTCGCCGGGCATGCATTGGAAGATCGCATTGTGTTCACTGTCGAGGGGCAGCAATACGGCGCCGCTCTTGCGCACCGCCTGCATGAAGAGCGCGCCGGACATCACCAGCGCTTCTTTGTTGGCCAGCAGGATCTTCTTGCCCGCATCCACGGCAGCCAAGGTCGGGCGCAAGCCGGCCGCACCGACGATAGCGGCCACCACTGTATCCACCTCGGCATCGGCCGAGACCTGGCACAACCCCTCCTCCCCTACCAATACCTGAGTGGCCAGCCCGGCAGCCCGCAGGTCATCCTGCAGGCTCCGTGCCGCCGAACGCCCGGGCACCACGGCAAAGCGCGGCACGTGGCGCACGCACAGTGCCAGCAGTTCGCTGAGGCGGGTGAACCCGGTCAAGGCAAACACTTGATAGCGGTCAGGATGACGAGCGATCACATCCAGGGTGCTCAACCCTACCGAGCCGGTTGCACCCAGCACGGTCACTTGTTGCAGGCGGCTCACGAAGCGGTCATCCACAACAGCACGGCAAAGATCGGGATGGCTGCGGTAAGGCTATCGATACGATCCAGCACCCCGCCATGACCCGGCAGCAGGTTGCTGCTGTCCTTGATCCCGGCCTGGCGCTTGAACATGCTTTCGGTGAGATCACCGACCACCGAGATAAATACGACGATGGCCGTGCCCAGCAGGGCCAGGAAGATCTCCTTCGCCGACCAGTCGCGCACCAAACCCACTACAAGCGTGATCACCAGCGTCAACGCCAGGCCGCCATACACGCCTTCCCAACTCTTGCCCGGACTGACTGCCGGCGCCAGCTTGCGCTTGCCGAAGGCCCGGCCAGAGAAGTAGGCGCCGATGTCTGCGCCCCAGACCAGCACCATCACCGCCATGATCAGCCAGTTACCCATGGGCGAATTCTTGACCTCCACCAGCCCTTGCCAGGCAGGCAACAGAATCAACAAGCCAATCACCAGCTTGCTGGCGACACTGGACCACTGGCCACTGCTGCGCGGAAAAGTCAGCACCAGGTAGGTCGCAAGCGCCCACCACAGCACCGCCGCCCCCAACACCCAAGGCACGATAATGCTCGACAGGGTGTGCATCAGAAACAGCAGCACCGCCACCACAAGGGCATACACCACACGCGGCAACTGCGCATTGAAACCTGCCAATCGCGCCCACTCCCAGGCACCCAGGGTTACCACCAGGCCGATAAACAGCGCAAAGCCGGAGCCATCCAGCAGGAAAAACCCGCACAAGGCAATCGGCAACAGTATCAGTGCGGTGATGATTCGTTGTTTAAGCATTTAAACCCGGGCTCCAGCTTCGATCTGCTCACTCGTTTTACCGAAGCGACGCTGACGGGAAGCGAAATCGGCCAGCGCAGTGCGCATGGCATCGTGTTTGAAGTCCGGCCAGAACAGGTCGGAGAAGTACAACTCGGTATAGGCCAATTGCCATAAGAGGAAATTGCTGATGCGATGCTCACCACCGGTACGGATACACAAGTCAGGCAACGGCAGGTCGCCGGTCACCAGGCAGGTCTGTAACAGTTCAGGCGTGATGTCGTCCGGCCTCAGATGACCGGCCTGCACTTCGCGGGCCAGTCGCTGCGCAGCCTGGGCAATATCCCACTGGCCACCGTAGTTGGCCGCGATTTGCAGCACAAAGCGGTCAGTGCCGGCAGTGATCGCCTCGGCTTCACGCATGGCCGCCTGCAGTTCCGGGTGAAAGCGCGAGCGGTCGCCGATGATGCGCAGGCTGATGTTGTTGTCATTCAGGCGCTTGGCCTCACGACGCAGGGCCTTGAAGAACAGATCCATCAAGGCACTGACTTCTTCGGCGGGCCGCTGCCAGTTTTCACTGGAGAACGCGAACAGGGTCAATACCTCGACCTTGGCCTCGGCACACACCTCGATCACGGCCCGCACCGCATCGACACCCGCCTTATGCCCGGCGACACCCGGCATAAAGCGTTTCTTCGCCCAGCGATTATTCCCATCCATGATGATCGCGACATGGCGCGGCACCACGGAGGGCACAGTCTGCTTGGTCTTTTCCATGAAGGCGTCCTGACCCCTTATACGGCCATCAGGTCCTTTTCTTTTTCGTCGGTTGCCTGGGTGATCTTCGCCTCGGCTTCCTTGGTCAGCTTGTCGATATCGGCGACGGCACGACGCTCTTCGTCTTCGCTGATTTCCTTGTCCTTGACCAGCTTCTTCAGCTCGCCCAAGGCATCACGACGAATGTTACGCACTGCAACCCGTGCATCTTCAGCCGCGCTGCGGGCCTGCTTGGTGAAGCCCTTGCGGGTTTCTTCAGTCAGGGCCGGCATGGAGATCAGCAGCAACTCACCCAGGTTGGTGGGGTTGAGGTTCAGGCCGGCGCTCTGGATGGCCTTGTCGACTGCCGCGAGCATGTTGCGCTCGAAGGCCACGACCTGCAGGGTGCGCGAATCCTTTACGGTAACGTTGGCCACGCCGCTCAGCGGGGTATCAGTGCCGTAATAAGGCACCATCACGCTGCCCAGGATGCTCGGGTGCGCCTTGCCGGTACGAATCTGGCCGAATGCGTGGCTCAGAGACTCCAGGGATTTCTGCATACGCGCTTGGGCGTCTTTCTTGATTTCGTTGATCATTGTTGGCCTTCCTCGATCAGAGTCCCTTCCGCGCCGCCGTGTACGATATTCAGCAGGGCACCGGGCTTGTTCATGTTAAATACGCGCAGCGGCATCTTGTGGTCGCGGCACAGGCAAATAGCCGTCAGGTCCATCACGCCCAGCTTGCGATCCAGCACTTCATCGTAGGTCAGATGATCGAACTTCTCGGCATGCGGGTCTTTGAATGGGTCTGCGGTGTACACGCCATCTACCTTGGTCGCCTTGAGCACCACGTCGGCATCGATCTCGATGGCGCGCAGGCAAGCAGCCGAGTCCGTGGTGAAGAACGGGTTGCCGGTACCGGCAGCGAAGATCACCACCTCTTTGGCGTTCAGGTGGCGCATGGCTTTGCGACGATCATAGTGATCGGTCACACCCACCATGGAAATAGCCGACATCACGATAGCCGAGATATTGGCACGCTCCAGGGCGTCACGCATGGCCAGGGCGTTCATCACAGTGGCCAGCATGCCCATGTGGTCGCCGGTGACCCGATCCATGCCGGCCGCACTCAATGCCGCGCCGCGGAACAGGTTACCGCCACCGATCACCAGGCCGACCTGCACGCCGATGCCGACCAACTGGCCGACTTCCAGCGCCATGCGGTCGAGCACCTTGGGGTCGATCCCGAACTCTTCCGAGCCCATCAGGGCCTCGCCGCTAAGCTTGAGTAGAATGCGTTTATAGCGAGCCTGATAACCACTGCCCTGCTGAGCCATTGCGAATCTCTCCTGCGGCGTATTTTTAAAAAATTCTTGGCGAGCCGTTTACGGCTTGCGTTCACTCTAGCTGGACGCTCTCACAGCGCCATCGGAACACGGCTTTGTAAGCCAGTTCCGAGGGTAAGCCAAATTAAATCGGCCTGCCCATTTGAAAAGAGGCTGCGCGCGTGAGCGGGCAGCCTCTTTCGGGCGACAGTTAAAAACTGTCTTATTGCTTGGCGGCAGCCAGCTGGGCAGCAACTTCTTCAGCGAAGTTGTCGACCGGCTTCTCGATGCCTTCGCCTACCTTGAAGTAAGTGAAGGAAACGATTTCAGCACCGGCTTTCTTGGCCAGTTCGCCAACCTTGATTTCAGGGTTCTTGACGAACGCCTGCTCAACCAGGCTTGCCTCAGCCAGGAACTTGCTGATACGGCCCTTGACCATGTTCTCAACAATGTTTTCTGGCTTGCCTTTGATTTTTTCTTCGTTCAGCTGCAGGAACACAGCTTTTTCACGCTCGATCGCTTCGGCAGAAACTTCCGAAGGCAGCAGGAACTCAGGGTTGCTGGCCGCTACGTGCATAGCGATGTCTTTGGCCAGCTCAACGTTGCCGCCCTTCAGGACCACTGCAACGCCGATCTTGTTGCCGTGCAGGTAACCACCGACGACATCACCTTCAACGCGCACCAGGCGACGGATGTTGACGTTTTCGCCAACCTTGCCGACCAGTACCAGGCGATCAGCTTCTTGAGCGGCGATCAGCGGAGCGACGTCAGTCAGCTTGTCGGCGAACGCTTTTTCAACGCTGGCAGCAACAAATGCCTTGAAGTCGTCCTGCAGGGCCAGGAAGTCGGTCTGGGAGTTCACTTCCAGCAGAACAGCAGATTTGCCGTCTTCTTTCAGAGCGATAGCACCTTCAGCAGCCACGTTGCCTGCTTTCTTGGCAGCCTTGATGGCGCCGGAAGCACGCATGTCATCAATGGCTTTTTCGATGTCGCCGTCAGCCTTTTCCAGGGCTTTCTTGCAATCCATCATGCCTTCGCCGGTACGCTCACGCAGTTCTTTAACCAACGCTGCAGTAATTGCTGCCATTTTCAAATTCCTCTTGGATAGGTTTTCAACCATTCCACCCGATCGAACGGGGGATCAATTCTTCCCGAACCACCCTTGTTAGCCGCTGCACGTTACAGGTGATGTAGCTGCGCTGCTGACAAATGGTTTTCGAGGTGGCAAAAAGGGGGCCAAGCCCCCTTTTTGCTTACTGAGTCAACGCCAGGGCGTCAATTACTCAGCTGCGGCTACCGGAGCTTCTTCAACGAACTGCTCGGTGCCACCAGCAACGTGGTTGCGACCACGGATGACAGCGTCAGCCATCGAACCCATGTACAGCTGGATGGCGCGGATGGCGTCATCGTTGCCTGGGATGATGTAGTCAACGCCTTCCGGGCTGCTGTTGGTATCGACTACGCCGATAACAGGGATGCCCAGCTTGTTGGCTTCGGTGATCGCGATGCGCTCGTGATCAACGTCGATAACGAACAGTGCGTCAGGCAGACCGCCCATGTCCTTGATGCCACCCAGGGAACGATCGAGCTTTTCCAGGTCACGAGTGCGCATCAGCGCTTCTTTCTTGGTCAGCTTGGCGAAAGTACCGTCTTCGGCCTGCACTTCAAGGTCACGCAGACGCTTGATGGAAGCACGGATGGTTTTGAAGTTGGTCAGCATGCCGCCCAACCAGCGGTGATCGACGTACGGCGAACCGCAACGTGCTGCTTCTTCAGCAACGATCTTGCCAGCGGAACGCTTGGTGCCGACGAACAGGATCTTGTTTTTGCCCTGGGCCAGGCGCTCTACGAAAGTCAGAGCTTCGTTGAACATTGGCAGGGTTTTTTCAAGGTTGATGATGTGGATCTTGTTACGCGCGCCGAAAATGTATTTACCCATTTTCGGGTTCCAGTAACGGGTCTGGTGACCGAAGTGCACACCGGCCTTCAGCATATCGCGCATGTTGACTTGGGACATGATAGTTCCTTAATAAGTCGGGTTTGGCCTCCACGTATCCCAATGACCAACCAGCGGCATCAAGGCCTCCGGCACCCAGGTCATCGTGTCGACACGTGTGTGGATTTAAGCTTTTCGGGGTATCCCCGGAAAGCGGCGCATTTTATACCACACGAAGGGCGAAAACGAAACACGCAATCACATTTGGCCTGGGCGACGTGTACGCAAGCCTTTGAATAGAGCCGATATAACCCCATCTGATAGAGAGAAGCGATCGTCGGGGGCTCATGATTTGCCGCCCGCGTCTGTTAGAATCGCGTTTTTTGGCGCTTGTGCGAATTCTGCAACCTTTTGTCGCACGCCCGTAAACCGTATTGATTTCAGCGCATCGCGCTAGAGAGAGCCTGTATGACCGTTAGTTTGAAAACCGCCGAAGACATCGCCGGCATGCGCATTGCCGGCAAACTGGCTGCCGATGTGCTGGAAATGATTGCCGAGCACGTCAAGCCCGGCGTTACCACGGAAACCCTGAACCAGATCTGCCACGACTATATAGTCAATGTGCAGGGCGCCATTCCTGCGCCGCTGAACTACAAGGGCTTCCCCAAGTCGATCTGTACTTCGGTCAATCACGTGGTCTGCCACGGGATTCCGGGCGACAAGCCGTTGAAGGACGGCGACACCCTGAACATCGACGTCACCGTGATCAAGGACCGCTACTTCGGCGACACCAGCCGCATGTTCCACGTCGGCACCGTGCCGGTGTGGGCCGAGCGCCTGTCCCAGGTCACCCAGGAATGCATGTACAAGGCCATCGAGATCGTCAAGCCTGGCTGCCGCCTGGGCGACATCGGTGAAGTGATCCAGAAGCACGCCGAAAAGAACGGTTTCTCGGTAGTGCGCGAATTCTGCGGTCACGGTATCGGTACGGTCTTCCACGAAGAACCGCAGATCCTGCACTACGGCCGCGCCGGCACCGGCATGGAGCTCAAGGCAGGCATGACCTTTACCATCGAGCCGATGATCAACCAGGGCAAGGCCGACACCAAGGTGCTGGGCGACGGCTGGACCGCCATCACCAAGGACCGCAAGCTCTCGGCCCAGTGGGAACATACCCTGCTGGTCACCGAGACCGGCTACGAGATCTTCACCCTGCGCGCCGACGACACGATCCCACGCGTTTCGGCGTGAAGGGCTGCCAAGGTTTTCCCAAACTGTGTTGTGACTGACTGATAGATAGAAAGGAAAGCCGATCAATGCCCCAGGTGGATCCCGAACTCTTCGATCGTGGCCAGTTCCAGGCCGAGCTGGCACTGAAGGCGAGCCCCATCGCCGCATTCAAAAAGGCGATCCGCCAGGCCCGCGAGGTGCTCGACGAGCGCTTTCGCAGCGGCCGGGACATCCGCCGGCTGATCGAAGACCGCGCCTGGTTCGTCGATAACATCCTGCAAAAGGCCTGGGAACAGTTCAGCTGGAGCGAAGACGCCGATATTGCCCTGGTAGCGGTCGGCGGCTACGGTCGTGGCGAGCTGCACCCGTACTCCGACATCGACCTGCTGATCCTGCTGGACAGCGCCGACCATGAGATCTTTCGCGATTCCATCGAGCGCTTTCTGACACTGCTGTGGGACATCGGCCTGGAAGTCGGCCAGAGCGTGCGCTCGGTGGATGAGTGCGCCGAAGAGGCCCGCGCCGACCTGACCGTCATCACCAACCTGATGGAAAGCCGCACCATCGCCGGCCCCGAGCGCCTGCGCCAGCGCATGCTCGAAGTCACCAGCACCGCGCACATGTGGCCGAGCAAGGATTTCTTCCTGGCCAAGCGTGCGGAGCAGAAGGCCCGGCACCACAAGTACAACGACACCGAATACAACCTCGAACCCAACGTCAAAGGCTCGCCGGGCGGGTTGCGCGACATCCAGACGATTCTGTGGGTCGCACGTCGCCAATACGGCACCCTGAACCTGCGCGCCCTGGCCGGAGAAGGCTTCCTGGTGGAGAGCGAAAACGCCCTGCTGGCATCGTCCCAGGAATTCCTGTGGAAAGTGCGCTACGCCCTGCACATGCTCGCCGGGCGCTCCGAAGATCGCCTGCTGTTCGACCACCAGCGCTCCATCGCCACCCTGCTGGGGTTTGAAGGCGAAGACGCGAAGACCAGCATCGAAAGCTTCATGCAGCAGTACTACCGGGTGGTCATGAGCATTGCCCAGCTCAGCGACCTGATCATCCAGCATTTCGAAGAAGTGATCCTCGCTCCGGAAGACGAAGCACCGCCGCAGCCGATCAATTCGCGCTTCCAACTGCACGACGGCTATATCGAGGCACGCAACGACAACGTGTTCCGCCGCACTCCGTTCGCCATGCTGGAAATCTTCGTGCTGATGGCCCAGCAGCCGGAAATCAAGGGCGTACGCGCCGACACCATCCGCCTGCTGCGGGAAAACCGTCACCTGATCGACGATGACTTTCGCAACGACATTCGCAACACCAGCCTGTTTATCGAGCTGTTCAAGTGCAAGATCGGCATCCACCGCAACCTGCGGCGCATGAACCGCTATGGCATCCTCGGGCGTTACCTGCCGGAGTTCGGGTTTATCGTCGGGCAGATGCAGCACGACCTGTTCCACATCTACACCGTGGACGCCCACACCCTCAACCTGATCAAGCACCTGCGCAAGTTGCAGTACACCCAGGTGTCAGAGAAATTCCCGCTGGCCAGCAAGCTCATGGCCAAGCTGCCCAAACCGGAGTTGATCTACCTGGCCGGCCTGTACCACGACATCGGCAAGGGCCGGCATGGCGATCACTCGGAAATCGGCGCAGTCGATGCCGAGGCGTTCTGCCAACGCCACCAGCTGCCGTTGTGGGACAGCCGCCTGATCGTGTGGCTGGTGCAGAACCACCTGGTAATGTCGACCACGGCCCAGCGCAAGGACTTGTCCGACCCGCAGGTGATCCACGACTTCGCCGGGATTGTCGGCGATGAAACCCGCCTCGACTACCTGTACGTGCTGACCGTTTCCGACATCAACGCCACCAACCCGACCCTGTGGAATTCCTGGCGCGCCAGCCTGTTGCGCCAGCTCTACACCGAGACCAAGCGCGCGCTGCGCCGTGGCCTGGAAAACCCGGTGGACCGCGAAGAGCAGATCCGCCGCACCCAAAGCGCCGCCCTGGACATCCTGGTGCGCGGCGGCAACGACCCGGACGACGTCGAGCAACTGTGGTCGCAATTGGGGGACGATTACTTCCTGCGCCACACCGCCGGCGATGTGGCCTGGCACAGTGACGCGATCCTGCAGCAGCCGGCCGATGGCGGCCCGCTGGTGTTGATCAAGGAAACCACCCAGCGCGAATTCGAAGGTGGCACGCAGATCTTCATCTATGCGCCCGACCAGCACGACTTCTTCGCCGTGACCGTGGCGGCCATGGACCAGCTCAACCTGAACATCCACGACGCACGGGTGATCACCTCCAGCAGCCAGTTCACCCTCGACACCTATATCGTGCTCGACACCGAAGGCGAGTCCATCGGCGATAACCCGGCGCGGGTGAAAAAGATCCGCGAAGGCCTGACCGAAGCCCTGCGTAACCCCGACGACTACCCGACGATCATCCAGCGCCGGGTACCGCGTCAGCTCAAGCACTTTGCCTTTGCGCCCCAGGTGACCATTTCCAACGATGCACAGCGCCCGGTGACCGTGCTGGAACTCAGCGCACCGGACAGGCCAGGCCTGCTGGCACGAATCGGCGGCATTTTCCTGGAATTCGATTTGTCACTGCAGAACGCCAAGATTGCGACCCTCGGCGAGCGCGTGGAGGACGTGTTCTTTATTACCGATGCCGATAACCAGCCGCTGTCCGACCCGGAGCTGTGCCTGCGCTTGCAGGCGGCGATCGTGCAGCAGCTGAGCGTGCCCCAGGAACCCGGTGTCGAGCTGACGCGCCTGACGATTTGATACCAGGAGCGGCCTACCGCTCCCCTCCCAGTTTTTAACGCCTTGCACGAGATCCACCGATGAACAACGCCCTGAACCAGCTCCAGCCCTACCCGTTCGAAAAGCTGCGCGCCCTGCTGGGCAGCGTCACGCCGAACCCGGACAAGCGCCCGATCGCGTTGTCCATCGGCGAACCCAAGCACAAATCGCCGCAGTTCGTTGCCGATGCCCTGGCCAACAACCTCGACCAGATGGCGGTCTACCCCACCACCCTGGGCATCCCGGCCCTGCGGGAGGCCATCGGTGCCTGGTGCGAACGCCGCTTCGACGTACCCAAGGGCTGGCTGGATCCGGCGCGCACTATCCTGCCGGTCAACGGCACCCGTGAAGCGCTGTTCGCCTTCACCCAGACCGTGGTCAACCGAGGCGACGACGCGCTGGTGGTCAGCCCGAACCCCTTCTACCAGATCTACGAAGGCGCCGCGTTCCTGGCCGGGGCCAAGCCGCATTACCTGCCATGCCTGGATGAAAACGGCTTCAACCCGGATTTCGACGCGGTATCGCCGGACATCTGGAAACGCTGCCAGATCCTGTTCCTGTGCTCCCCCGGCAACCCGACCGGTGCACTGATCCCGGTCGACACCCTGAAAAAACTCATCGCCCTGGCCGACGAATATGACTTCGTTATCGCCGCCGACGAGTGCTACAGCGAACTGTACTTCGACGAACAAACCCCGCCACCGGGCCTGCTCAGCGCGTGCGTCGAGCTGGGTCGCCAGGACTTCAAGCGTTGCGTGGTGTTCCACAGCCTGTCCAAGCGTTCCAATCTGCCAGGCCTGCGCTCCGGCTTTGTCGCGGGCGACGCCGAGATCCTCAAGGGTTTCCTGCTGTACCGCACTTACCATGGCTGTGCGATGCCGGTGCAAACCCAGCTGGCAAGCATCGCGGCCTGGCAGGACGAGGCCCATGTGCAGGCCAACCGCGACCTGTACCGCGAGAAGTTTGATGCCGTGCTGGCAATCCTCAAGCCGGTGCTGGACGTACAGGCCCCGGACGGCGGCTTCTACCTGTGGCCGAATGTGCAAGGCGATGATGCCGCGTTCTGCCGCGATTTGTTCGTGGAGGAACACGTGACCGTGGTGCCGGGCTCTTACCTGTCCCGGGAAGTGGATGGCGTCAACCCCGGGGCTGGCCGTGTGCGCCTGGCGCTGGTTGCACCGCTGGCCGAGTGTGTGGAAGCGGCCGAGCGGATTCGGGCTTTCATTCAGCGTCGTCGATAGGCAACCGGGTCATTTCATCTGGCCCAGATTCGCCTCACTCATATCCAGCTCCGCCAACACTTCCCTCAAAACGTCATCACCAATTTGGTGATGACGGCTCAAGCTGTACAACTCCAAGCGTTGCGCACGCAGGGCCTTGAGCCGCAGTTTTCGCTCGAGCAGGTCCATCTGCATCGCGAGCGCCTGGGCTTCGGCTGAGTCGTTGAACACTTCCAACTGATGGCGGTATTCCGACATCAGCCGTGCCTTTAGCTCCGTAGCCAGCGCCGCCTGGGCGGCGTCGGACGTTTCCGAGTCTAAGGGCTCTTCCGCCTCCAGTGCGTGAATCGCTGCCACGGCGGTTTTTTTCCAGGCCTCGCGCACTTCGTTATGGCGCTTTTCGTCCGGACTTTTTTCAACGCCCCGCAAGAGCAGCGGCAGGGCGATGCAGGCGGCGATCAGCGACAGCAGGATCACACCCGCTGCGATAAAGATCAGCAGGTCGCGCTCGGGGAAATCCTGGCCTGGCACCAACAGCAATGGCACCGACATTACACCGGCCAGGGTCACCGCACCGCGCACACCGCCCACGGTCAACAGCCAGCAGGAACGCGCAGTGGGCACCAGGGTCAACTCACTTTTCCCACGCAGTCGCCGGAGCAAACCCGATAGGCGCCAGATGCTCTGCACCCAGATAAAACGCAGCACCACCAACACCAGGAAAATCGCAATCACATCCAGGCAGCGATACAACAAGGTGGGCCACAGCGTCGGCTCATGACTGGCCACGGCCTTGATGATGTCCGGCAATTGCAGGCCCAGCAGCAGGAAGATCAGGCCATTGAAGGCAAACTCCAGCAATGACCAGACACTGCGATTGAGCAGGCGCGTGCTGGTCTGGCGAGGCAGCAGGTCGAGCCAGCTTTGCATCATGCCCGCCGCGACCGCCGACAAGATGCCCGAGGCGCCGAGGCGTTCGGCCAACACGTAGGCCGCAAACGGCAGCAGCAACATGAACACCACATGCGTTGCCGGATCATCCCAGCCCCGGGCAATCATCCAGGCGCGCAGGCGGCCGACCAGCCAACTCAGCGCCACCCCCACCGCCAGGCCGCCCAAGGCCACCAAGACAAAGGTCAGGCTGGCATCGGCCAACGAGAACACACCGGTCAACGCGGCCGCCAAGGCGAACTTGAAGGTCACCAGGCCCGAGGCGTCATTCATCAACGCTTCGCCCTGGAGCATATGCATCAGCGGCGTCGGCAAGCGGTTCTGGGCAATTGCCGACACGGCCACGGCATCGGTCGGCGACAACACGGCCGCGAGGGCGAAGGCCACCGGCAGCGGGATCGTCGGCAATAGCCAATGAATGAAGTAGCCGGCACCGACTACGGTGAACAGCACCAACCCGACGGCGAGTGTCAGGATCGGCCCACGCAGGCGCCACAATTCGCGCTTGGGCATGCGCCAGCCATCGGAGAACAGCAGCGGTGGCAGGAACAGAAACAGGAACAACTCCGGATCCAGCGCCACGTGCAGCCCCAGCGTGGGCCAGGCCAGCAAGGCGCCGGCGGCAATCTGCACCAGGGGTAACGGCAGGGGGATGACACGTCCGACCAGACGCGAAACGCTGACCAGCATCAGCAGGATAAGAACGGTGTAGGCGGTTTGCATAACGCGGGTTTCCCGGACGATCGGCTTGCAACGACACACATCAGGCAACAACTGGCCGTTGAAGTGCCATATTACCCGGCTATCTTACCGGCCTATGCTGCGCGCTGGCTTTTGCACAAAAGTCGCACGCTGCTGACGAGCGGCACCCAAAATCTCTGGGCGTGGCATAATCCGTGACCTTTCATTTTCATTGGCACTTGCATCAGTAAAGCAGGGGGGGCAATTCCTTGACCGCTTCAAGCAAAACGTTGCACCTTTTCGGCATCAAAGCCTGCGACACCATGAAAAAGGCGCGCACCTGGCTCGACGAGCACGCGGTGAGCTATGAGTTCCACGACTACAAAACGGCCGGTATCGACCGCGAACACTTGACCCAATGGTGCAACGAGCACGGTTGGCAGGTGGTTTTGAACCGTGCGGGCACCACCTTTCGCAAACTCGAAGACGAACGCAAAGCCGATCTCGATCAGTCGAAAGCCATTGAATTGATGCTCGCACAACCTTCGATGATCAAGCGCCCGGTGCTTGATCTCGGTGACAGAACCCTGATTGGCTTCAAGCCAGATAGTTATTCGGCGGCCCTCAAGTAGGCCAGCCCTTCCATTTTTGTAGAGGTAACAGCATGTCCAATTCCCTGTTCAGCCTGGGCTTCGGCGTCGGCACTCAGAACCGCCAAGGTGCTTGGCTGGAAGTGTTTTACGCACAACCCCTGCTCAACCCGTCGGCTGAAATCGTTGCCGCCATCGCGCCGATCCTCGGCTACAGCGAAGGCAACCAGGCGATCACCTTCACCGTAGCCCAGGCCCTGCAACTGGCTGACGCGCTCAAAGGCGTCGACGCCACCCAGGCCGCCCTGCTGAGCCGCCTGGCCGAAAGCCACACGCCGCTGGTCGCCACCTTGCTGGCCGAAGACGCCGCACTGACGTCCACCCCGGAGGCCTACCTCAAGCTGCACCTGCTGTCCCATCGCCTGGTCAAGCCGCATGGCCTGAGCCTCGCTGGTGTGTTCCCGCAACTGCCGAACGTGGCGTGGACCAGCCAGGGCGCGATCGACATCAACGAGTTGGCCGAACGCCAACTGGAAGCCCGCCTGCGTGGCGAGTTGCTGGAAGTGTTCTCGGTGGACAAGTTCCCGAAAATGACCGACTACGTGGTGCCGAGCGGCGTGCGTATCGCGGATGCCGCGCGTATCCGCCTGGGTGCCTACGTGGGCGAAGGCACCACCGTGATGCATGAAGGTTTCGTCAACTTCAACGCCGGCACCGAAGGCCCGGGCATGATCGAAGGCCGTGTATCGGCTGGCGTGTTCGTCGGCAAGGGCTCGGACCTGGGCGGCGGTTGCTCGACCATGGGCACCCTGTCGGGCGGCGGCAACATCGTGATCAAGGTCGGCGAAGGCTGCCTGATCGGCGCCAACGCCGGTATCGGTATCCCATTGGGCGACCGCAACACCGTGGAGTCGGGCCTGTACGTCACCGCCGGCACCAAGGTTGCGCTGCTGGACGAGTCGAACCAACTGGTCAAGGTGGTCAAGGCCCGTGAGCTGGCCGGCCAACCCGACCTGCTGTTCCGCCGTAACTCCGAGACCGGTGCCGTGGAGTGCAAAACCCACAAATCGGCCATCGAACTGAACGAAGCGCTGCACGCTCACAACTAAGCAGCCACTCGATGCCACTGGCGGGCCCCGACCCTGGGGCCCGCTTATACGAGTCTTGAACACCATGCTTGTGCCCTCCCCCTGGCGCGCCGACTTTCCGGCCATCGCCACCCTGCAACGGCAAGACCAGACTTATCTGGACAACGCCGCGACGACGCAAAAACCCCAGGCCCTGTTGGATGCCATCAGCCATTACTACGCCAATGGCGCCGCCAATGTGCACCGCGCCCAGCATTTGCCGGGTGCCCATGCGACCCAGGCCTTCGAGGACAGTCGCAGCAAGGTTGTGCAGTGGTTGAATGCAGGTGACAGCGGGCAAATCGTGTTCACCCACGGCGCGACGTCAGCGCTGAACCTCCTGGCTTATGGCCTTGAGCACTTATTCAATGCGGGCGATGAGATTGTCATCAGCGCCCTGGAACACCACGCCAACCTGTTGCCGTGGCAGCAACTGGCCAAGCGTCGCGCGCTCACGCTGGTGGTATTGCCTCTCGGCGATGACGGCGTGATCGACCTGCAAGCCGCCGCCGAGTCGATCGGCCCGCGTACGCGCCTGCTGGCGATGAGCCAACTGTCCAACGTCCTTGGCACCTGGCAGCCGTTGCCGGCCTTGCTGGCGCTGGCCCAGGCCCACGGCGCGCTGACCGTGGTCGATGGCGCCCAAGGCATCGTCCACGGCCGCCACGACGTGCAGGCCCTGGGCTGCGACTTCTATGTATTTTCCAGCCACAAGCTGTACGGTCCGGACGGCGTCGGCGTGCTCTATGGCCGCAACGAGGCCCTGCATCACCTGCGCCATTGGCAATTTGGTGGCGAGATGGTGCAACAGGCTGAGTACCAAAGCGCGAGCTTTCGCCCGGCACCGCTGGGCTTCGAGGCCGGCACCCCGCCGATCGCCGGTGTGATCGGCCTGGGCGCGTCCCTTGACTACCTGAGTTCGCTGGATCAGCACGCGGTGCTCGCCCATGAAGCGGCCCTGCATGACTACCTGTTGCGCGGGCTGAACGCGCGCAATGGCGTCCGTGTGCTGGGGTCGCCGCAGGCGGCGCTGGTCAGTTTTGTGGTCGAGGGCGTGCACAATGCCGACCTCGCGCACCTGCTGACCGAGCAAGGCATTGCCGTACGCGCCGGCCATCACTGCGCGATGCCGCTGCTCAAGGCGATGCACTTGTCGGGGGCGATCCGTGTCTCCCTGGCGCTGTATAACGACTCCGATGACCTGGAACGCTTCTTTGAAGCGCTGGACCAGGCGCTGGATATGTTGCGATGAGCCTGCCGGTGGACGCGCAGGCTGCATTGGAAACCTTTCACTCAATCGGCAGTTGGGAGCAACGCGCTCGAATGCTGATGCAGTGGGGTGAGCGCCTGCCCGTATTGGCGGACGAGGAGAAGGTCGATGCCAACCTGGTGCAGGGCTGTGAGAGCCTGGTGTGGTTGGTGGGGCGCTTGCACGATGGCCACTGGCAGTTCGCCGCGAGCAGCGATGCGCGGATGATTCGTGGCTTGGTGGCATTGCTGCTGGCACGGGTCAATGGGTTGTCGACGGACGAGTTGCAGGCGGTCGACTTGCCGGATTGGTTCAATCAGCTGGGGCTTTCCCGTCAACTGTCGCCGTCGCGCAGCAATGGGCTGAATGCAGTCCTGCAGCGCATGCGCGAACTCAGTCATACCCACATTTGAACCGTGTAACGTTCTGAGACTCAGGCGGGCTTGACCCGCTCCGAGGGCCTACGCACCCCGGCCACAATCTTGTCCACCGCCTTGGTCGCCGCGACCATGCCGAAAGTCGCCGTCACCATCATCACCGCGCCAAACCCGCCGGCGCAGTCCAGCTTCACCCCATCACCGACAAAACTCTTCTGCAGGCAGATGCTGCCATCCGGCTTGGGGTAGCGCAGTTGCTCGGTGGAAAACACGCACGGCACGCTGTAATGGCGGGTCACGGTGCGGGAAAAGCCGTAGTCACGGCGCAAGGTGGAGCGCACTTTCGACGCCAAGGGGTCATTAAAGGTGCGGTTCAGGTCGCAGACCTGGATCAGCGTCGGGTCGATCTGCCCACCGGCGCCACCGGTGGTGATGATCTGGATCTTGCGGCGCTTGCACCAGGCAATCAGCGCGGCCTTGGCATTGACGGCGTCGATGCAGTCGATCACGCAATCGATGTTGGGCGTGATGTACTCGGCCATGGTGTCGCGGGTGACGAAATCCGCCACCGCATGCACCGTGCAATCCGGGTTGATCGCGCGCAGGCGCTCGGCCATCACCTCGACCTTGGGCTTGCCCACGGTGCTGTCCAAGGCGTGCAACTGGCGGTTGCTGTTGCTGACGCAGACGTCGTCCAGGTCGAACAGCGAAATCTCGCCCACTCCGCAACGGGCCATGGCTTCCGCCGCCCAGGAGCCGACGCCGCCGACGCCGACGATCGCCACATGGGCCGCTTTCAAGCGCTCCAGGCCTTCAATGCCATACAAGCGGGCGACGCCTGCAAACCGCGGATCTTCTGTACTCATGACCATTACCCCAAAAACCGGCGCGCATTATAGGACTACGCAGCGACAAGTTTTAAGCTACAAGCTACAAGTTAAGAACTTAGATGTACTTTCGCTGCCCAATGTCCGGTTTTTCTCGGCTTGCTGTACGGTCAGGGAAAGGCCGGTGTAGGATGCGCGCCGTTCGGTGCAGGCCGACACCTCTTTTCGTTCCACACCCTTTGGAACCCGACATAACCATGGCATCGCGTAAATTTGGACTCAACCTGGTGATAGTGCTGGCAATTGCCGCGCTGTTCACCGGCTTCTGGGCGCTGATCAACCGCCCGGTCACTGCTCCCAACTGGCCCGAGCAGATCTCCGGTTTTTCCTACTCGCCGTTCCAGCAAGGCCAGTACCCGCAGAAAAACCAGTACCCCACCGACGAGCAGATGCGTCGCGATCTGGAGATCATGAGCAAGCTGACGGATAACATCCGCACCTACTCGGTCGACGGCACGCTGGGGGACATTCCCAAGCTGGCCGAAGAGTTCGGCCTGCGCGTAACCCTGGGGATCTGGATCAGCCCGGACCTGGAGCGTAACGAGCGCGAAGTCCAGCGCGCCATCGAGATCGCCAACAGCTCGCGCAGTGTCGTGCGGGTTGTGGTCGGTAACGAGGCGCTGTTCCGTGAAGAGATCACCCCTGAAGCGCTGATTGTGCTGCTGGACCGAGTGCGCGCCGCCGTGAAAGTCCCGGTGACGACCTCCGAGCAATGGCATATCTGGGAAAAGAACCCGCAACTGGCCAAGCACGTCGACCTGATCGCCGCGCACATCCTGCCGTTCTGGGAATACATCCCGATGGACAAGGCCGGCCAGTACGTACTCGACCGCGCCAGGGACCTGAAGAAACTGTTCCCGAAAAAGCCGCTGCTGTTGTCGGAAGTGGGCTGGCCAAGTAACGGCCGTATGCGCGGCGGGAATGAAACGTCCCCCGCAGACCAGGCCATTTACCTGCGTACGCTGGTGAACAAGCTGAACCGCCAGGGCTACAACTACTTCGTGATCGAGGCCTTCGACCAGCCGTGGAAGGTCAGCGACGAAGGCTCGGCCGGCGCGTATTGGGGCGTCTACAACGCCGCGCGCCAGCAGAAATTCAACTTCGAAGGGCCGGTGGTGGCAATCCCGCAGTGGCGCGTCCTGGCGATCGGCTCGGTGGTGCTCGCCTTGCTGTCCCTGACCCTGCTGATGATCGACGGCTCATCCCTGCGCCAGCGTGGCCGCACCTTCCTGACCTTTATCGCGTTCCTCTGCGGTTCCGTACTGGTGTGGATCGGCTACGACTACAGCCAGCAATACAGCACCTGGTTCAGCGTGACCGTCGGCATCTTGTTGGCCCTGGGTGCACTGGGCGTATTCATTGTGTTGCTGACCGAAGCCCACGAACTGGCGGAAGCGGTATGGACCCACAAGCGCCGGCGTGAATTCCTGCCGGTGGAAGGGGAATCGGACTACCGCCCGAAAGTGTCGATCCATGTGCCGTGCTACAACGAGCCGCCAGAGATGGTCAAACAGACCCTCGACGCCCTGGCCGCCCTCGATTACCCGGACTACGAAGTCCTGATCATCGACAACAACACCAAGGACCCGGCGGTATGGGAACCGGTGCGCGACTACTGCGAAACCCTGGGCCCGCGCTTCAAGTTTTTCCACGTCGCCCCCCTGGCCGGTTTCAAGGGCGGTGCACTGAACTACCTGATCCCGCACACCGCCAAGGATGCCGAAGTGATCGCGGTGATCGACTCGGACTACTGTGTGTCGCCGAACTGGCTCAAGCACATGGTGCCGCACTTCGCCGACCCGAAAATCGCCGTGGTGCAGTCGCCGCAGGACTACCGCGACCAGAACGAAAGCACCTTCAAGAAGCTCTGCTACGCCGAATACAAAGGCTTCTTCCATATCGGCATGGTCACCCGTAACGACCGCGACGCGATCATCCAGCACGGCACCATGACCATGACCCGTCGCTCGGTGCTCGAGGAACTGGGCTGGGCCGACTGGTGCATCTGCGAAGACGCCGAACTCGGCCTGCGGGTATTCGAGAAAGGCCTGTCGGCGGCGTACTACCACGACAGCTACGGCAAGGGCCTGATGCCGGATACCTTTATCGACTTCAAGAAACAGCGTTTCCGCTGGGCCTATGGCGCGATCCAGATCATCAAGCGCCACACCGCCAGCCTGCTGCGCGGCAAGGACACCGAGCTGACCCGTGGCCAGCGCTACCACTTCCTCGCGGGCTGGTTGCCGTGGGTGGCGGACGGCATGAACATCTTCTTCACCGTCGGCGCGCTGTTGTGGTCGGCGGCGATGATCATCGTGCCGACGCGGGTCGACCCGCCGCTGTTGATTTTCGCGATCCCGCCGTTGGCGTTGTTCGTGTTCAAGGTGGGCAAGATCATCTTCCTCTACCGCCGCGCGGTAGGTGTGAACCTCAAGGATGCATTCTGCGCCGCCCTGGCTGGCCTGGCGTTGTCCCACACCATTGCCAAGGCGGTGCTGTATGGCTTCTTCACCACCAGCATTCCATTCTTTCGTACCCCGAAAAACGCGGATAACCACGGCTTCTGGGTAGCGATTTCCGAAGCCCGCGAAGAAATGTTCATCATGCTGCTGTTGTGGGGCGCGGCACTGGGGATCTACCTGGTGCAGGGCCTGCCGAGCAACGACATACGTTTCTGGGTGGTGATGCTGCTGGTGCAATCGCTGCCGTATGTGGCGGCGTTGATCATGGCGTTCCTGTCGTCGCTGCCGAAACCGGCCGTGGCACCTGAGCCTGCACCTGTGGCTTAAAAACTTGCGCAATGCACTAAACGGCGGCCTCTGGCCGCCGTTTTGCTATAAGATAACGGCCGTTTTGTCCGCCCGCCCCGCTCTTCCAGACATGCTTCCCGGAGTTTTCCCATGACGGCCCATGCCGACCTTTCGCCGACCCTTCAACTTGCCATCGACCTGATCCGTCGTCCCTCGGTCACGCCGATCGACGCCGATTGCCAGAAGCTGATGATGCAGCGCCTGGGCGACGCCGGTTTTGCGCTGGAGCCGATGCGCATCGAGGACGTGGACAACTTCTGGGCCACCCATGGCAAGCATGACGGCCCGGTGCTGTGCTTCGCCGGCCACACCGACGTGGTCCCCACCGGTCCGGTGCAAGCCTGGCAGAACGACCCGTTCGACGCATTGATCGACGAAAACGGCATGCTCTGCGGGCGTGGCGCGGCCGACATGAAGGGCAGCCTGGCCGCCATGCTGGTGGCGGCCGAGCGCTTCGTCAGCGACTACCCGGACCACAAGGGCTCGGTCGCGTTCCTGATCACCAGCGATGAGGAAGGCCCGGCACACCATGGCACCAAGGCCGTGATCGAACGCCTGGCCGCGCGCAAGGAGCGCCTGGACTGGTGCATCGTCGGCGAACCGTCGAGCACTACCCTGGTGGGTGACGTGGTCAAGAACGGCCGTCGCGGCTCCCTCGGTGCCACCCTGACCGTGCGCGGCGTGCAGGGCCATGTGGCCTACCCGCACCTGGCGAAGAACCCGATCCACCTGGCCGCGCCGGCCCTGGCCGAACTGGCCGCCGAGCACTGGGACAACGGCAACGCCTTCTTCCCGCCGACCAGCTTCCAGATCTCCAACCTCAACTCTGGCACCGGCGCCACCAACGTGATTCCGGGTGACCTGACGGCGGTGTTCAACTTCCGTTTTTCCACCGAATCCACGGTCGAAGGCCTGCAACAGCGCGTTGCGGCGATTCTCGACAAGCATGGCCTGGACTGGCATGTGGAGTGGGCGCTGTCTGGCCTGCCGTTCCTCACCGAGCCGGGCGCGTTGCTCGATGCGGTGTCGGCCAGCATCAAGGCGATCACCGGGCGTGAGACCCAGGCCTCCACCAGTGGCGGCACCTCCGATGGGCGCTTCATTGCGACCCTCGGCACCCAGGTGGTCGAGTTGGGCCCGGTGAACGCGACGATCCACCAGGTCAACGAGCGGATCCTGGCCAGCGACCTCGACGTGCTGACCGAAATCTATTACCAGACCCTGATCAAGTTGCTCGCCTGATGCTGGCCTGCCCGATTTGCAGCGCCCCGCTCAACGCGGTGGACAATGGCGTGGCGTGCCCGGCCGGGCACCGTTTCGACCGCGCGCGCCAGGGCTACCTGAACCTGCTGCCGGTGCAGCACAAGAACAGCCGCGACCCGGGCGACAACCTGGCGATGGTCGAGGCGCGCCGTGACTTTCTCAACGCCGGGCACTACGCCCCGGTGGCCAGGCGCCTGGCCGAGCTGGCCGCCGAACGCGCACCGCAGCGCTGGGTGGACATCGGTTGCGGCGAGGGTTACTACACCGCGCAAATCGCCGCGGCCCTGCCCCATGCCGATGGCTACGCCCTGGACATTTCCAAGGAAGCGGTCAAGCGCGCGTGCAAACGCGACCCGACGCTGACCTGGTTGATCGCCAGCATGGCCCGCGTGCCGTTGGCCGACGCCAGCTGCCAGTTCCTCGCCAGTGTGTTCAGCCCGTTGGATTGGCAAGAGGCCAAGCGCCTGCTCAGTCCCGGCGGCGGCCTGATGAAGGTCGGCCCGACCAGCGGCCACCTGATGGAACTGCGCGAGCGCCTGTACGACGAAGTGCGCGAGTACACCGACGACAAGCACCTGGCCCTGGTGCCGGACGGCATGAGCCTGGCCCACAGTGAAACCCTGGAGTTCAAGTTAAGCCTGGCCGAGCCCCAGGACCGCGCCAACCTGCTGGCCATGACCCCCCACGGCTGGCGCGCCAGTGCCGAACGCCGTGCCGAGGTGATCGAGGCGGCCGAGCCGCTGCTGGTCACGGTATCGATGCGCTACGATTATTTCGTGCTTCAATAACCGACTTTTAACCATCCGCGAATGGATTTTCGAATCCCGCAACGAGGAATATCCATGCGCCAACCCGATATCGAGATTTACCTGAAGGACGCCGACGTCGACTACAAGGCCATCGCCGCCTGGCTGGGCGCTGCCCTGGGCCCTTGCAGCGACTGGGTCCAGCGTGGCCAGACCTACAAGTGCAAGGCCGGCAATGTGCCGGTCACCTGGCTGCCGAAAGCCGTAGGCAAGTGGAACAGCCTGTACCTGGAAAGTGACCAGACGCCGTGGGAAGACGACATTGCCTGCGCCCGCGCTGCGTTTGCTGCGCTGAACGTGGAAGTGCGCTGCGCACCGGGGAGCTGGGTCGAGGAAGAAGGTGAGGAAAGCGCCGACACCTGGATTCGCATCAGCGCGGACGGTGAAGAGCAGATCACCTGGAAAACTGCCTGAGCCTGAACTGTTAACCCAATCAAATGTGGGAGGGGGCTTGCCCCCGATAGCGGTGTATCAGCCAATGTATTCAGTGACTGACACTCTGCCATCGGGAGCAAGCCCCCTCCCACATGGGTTCAGTGGTGAACTTACAGACCGACCACATCCTCCGCCTGCAACCCCTTCTCGCCGCTTACCACGGCGTATTCCACCTGCTGGCCCTCGGCCAACGAACGGTGGCCGTCGCCGCGAATGGCGCGGTAGTGCACAAACACATCCTTGCCATCTTCACGCTGGATAAAGCCATAGCCCTTGGCGTCGTTGAACCACTTCACATTGCCTGTCTCGCGCGTTGCCATCTGTTCACTCCCACTTGATTGTTATTGTTGAGCCGATCGCGTTGAACTGCCGAGTATAAGACAGGCTCAAAAACGATCAACTCAAGTTTACATCGCTGCTTTTTTGCCGATTTTCGGCGAATACGGCACACTACCCGCCCGAGCGCCTGCTCGGTTTTTCCCACTTGAAGCAGCTCGCCTATGACCCGCTCCCCGTTCCGCCGTCTGGTGTTTGGCACCTTGCGCCGACTGTTGTACCTCTGGGTTCGCTCGGAGACGATCAACCAGTCGTCCCTTACCCTCAACCTGGACCGCAGCCGGCCGGTGTTTTACGTCCTGCAATCGCCCTCCCTCACCGAATTGGCCGTGGTCGATGCCGAGTGCACCAAGGCCGGCCTGCCGCGCCCGGTACTGCCGGTATCGGTAGGCCCGCTGATGGAACCCGCGGCGTTCTTCTACCTCACGCCCGAGCCGGACTGGCTGGGGCGCCAGGACAAGCGCGGCGCGCCGCCGACCCTGACCCGCCTGGTCAACACCCTCAGCGAACACGCCGAAGAGAATGCACAAATCATTCCGGTCAGCGTGTTCTGGGGACAAACCCCTGCGAGCGAGTCCAGCCCGTGGAAACTGCTGTTTGCCGACAGCTGGGCGGTCACCGGGCGTCTGCGCCGGTTGTTGAGCATCCTGATCCTGGGGCGCAAGACCCGCGTGCAATTCTCCGCGCCCATCAACCTGCGTGAATTGATCGAGCACAATAAAGGCCACGAACGCACCGTGCGCATGGCCCAACGCATCCTGCGCGTGCACTTTCGTAACCTGAAGACGGCGGTGATCGGCCCCGATTTGTCCCACCGGCGCAATCTGGTGAAAGGCCTGGTCAACATGCCGCTGGTGCGCCAGGCCATCCTTGACGAAGCCGAGCGGGAAAAAATCAGCCCGGAAAAAGCCAAGGCCCTGGCCCTGCGCTACGGCAACGAGATCGCCTCGGACTACACCTACACCGCGATCCGCTTCCTGGAAGTGGTGTTGAGCTGGTTCTGGAACAAGATCTACGACGGCATCAAGGTCAATAACATCGAGGGCGTGCAACAGGTTGCCCAGGGCTACGAGGTGATTTATGTGCCTTGCCACCGCAGCCATATCGACTACCTGCTGCTGTCCTACCTGCTGTTCAAGAACGGCCTGACCCCGCCGCATATCGCCGCCGGCATCAACCTGAACATGCCGGTGATCGGCAGCCTGTTGCGCCGTGGCGGTGCGTTTTTCATGCGCCGCACCTTCAAGGGCAACCCGCTGTACACCTCGGTGTTCAACGAATACCTGCACACCTTGTTCACCAAGGGCTTCCCGGTGGAGTACTTCGTCGAAGGCGGACGCTCGCGCACCGGCCGCATGCTGCAGCCGAAGACCGGGATGCTGGCGATTACGCTGCGCAGTTTCCTGCGCTCCTCGCGCATGCCGATCGTGTTCGTGCCGGTGTATATCGGCTATGAGCGCGTGCTCGAAGGCCGCACCTACCTCGGTGAGCTGCGGGGTGCGAGCAAGAAGAAAGAGTCGATCTTCGATATTTTCAAAGTGGTCGGCGCGCTCAAGCAGCGCTTTGGCCAGGTCGCGGTCAACTTCGGCGAGCCGATCAAGCTGGCCGAGTTCCTCGACGCCGAGCAACCGGACTGGCGCACCCAGGAACTGGGCCCGAACTACAAACCGGCCTGGCTCAACGAAACCACCAACCGCCTCGGCGAACAGGTGGCCCGCCACTTGAACGAAGCGGCCGCCGTGAACCCGGTGAACCTGGTGGCCCTGGCGCTGCTGTCGACCACGCGCCTGGCCCTGGATGAACAGGCCATGGCCCGCCAGTTGGACCTGTACCTGGCGCTGCTGCGCCGCGTGCCTTATTCGCCCCACACCACCTTGCCCGAAGGCGACGGCCTGGCGCTGATCAAGCACGTCAAGGACATGGACCTGCTGTCGGAACAGAGCGATGCCTTGGGCAAGATTCTGTACCTGGACGAGCAGAACGCCGTCCTGATGACCTACTACCGCAACAACGTGCTGCACATCTTCGCCCTGCCGGCGCTGCTGGCCAGCTTCTTCCAGAGCAGCTCACGGATGAGCCGCGAGCAGATCCTGCGCTATACCCACGCGCTGTACCCGTACCTGCAATCGGAGCTGTTTATCCGCTGGTCGCTGGAAGAGCTGGATACGGTGGTCGATCAATGGCTGGACGCGTTCGTCGAACAGGGCCTGCTGCGCTTCGAAAACAACGTGTACCTGCGCCCCGCACCGAGCTCGCGGCACTTCGTGCTGCTGACCCTGCTGTCCAAGACCATCGCCCAGACCCTGCAACGCTTCTACATGGCGATCTCGCTGCTGCTCAACAGCGGCCAGAACAGCATCAGCGCCGAAGAACTGGAAGACCTGTGCACGATCATGGCCCAGCGCCTGTCGATCCTGCATGGCCTCAACGCCCCGGAATTCTTCGACAAGAGCCTTTTCCGACATTTCATCCAGACCTTGCTGGAACAAGATGTGCTGCGCCGCGACGAGGCCGGCAAGTTGAGCTACCACGACCTGCTCGGCGAACTGGCCGAAGGTGCGGCCAAGCGCGTGTTGCCCGCGGAGATTCGCCTGTCGATCCGCCAGGTGGCCTTGCACCGTGTGGATGGCGCAGCCGAAGCGCCGGTGGAAGCGGAAGAAACACGCTAGATTGAACAAGGCGCCAGTTGGATGCTGGCGCCGTTGAAAAGGAGCTGCACCATGAAAAAAATCATTCTCCTGGGTCTCACCGCCCTGCTCGGAGCCTGCCAATCCATGCATCCAGCGCCCAAGGCCAGCCTCGACGGCGAGGTGTTCTACCTGCAACGCATTGCCCTGCCGCCCGCCGCCACCTTGAGCGTGAGCCTGCAGGACGTGTCCCTGGCGGATGCGCCCGCGGTGACGCTGGCCGAGCAGAAAGGCCCGGTCAAAGGCCAGGTGCCGCTGCCGTTTCACCTGACCTACGACCCCGCACAGGTCAAGCCGGGCCACAGTTATTCGGTGAGCGCTCGCATCGAGCTGGACGGCAAGCTACTGTTTATCACCACCGAACGGCACACGGTGCAGCTCAACGGCCAGGATCCACAGCCGCTGCGCGTGCGCGTGAACGCCGTAGCACCCTGAACTCGAACATAAGGAAGCGCCCATGCTCCGCAACTCCCTTCGCCTCACTGCCCTGTGTGCCGGCCTGCTGCTCGGCGCCAATGCCGTGGCCCTGGACCTCAGTAGCCTGTCCCAGGGCGACGCCAGCGGCGGCCTCAAGGACGCCCTGACCCAAGGCGCACAGATCGCCGTGAAACAACTGGGTGTACCCGGTGGTTTCAGCAACAACCCTGAAGTGAAGATCGGCCTGCCGGGCAAGCTGGGCAAAGTCGCCGACAAGCTGAAAATGTTCGGCATGGGTGACCAGGTCACGCAGTTGGAAGACAGCATGAACAAAGCCGCTGAAACCGCCGTGACCCAGGCCCAGCCGATCCTGGTCAACGCGGTGAAGAACATGAGCGTGACCGACGCCAAGGGCATCCTCAGCGGCGGCCAGGACTCCGCCACCCAGTACCTGAACAAGAGCAGTCGCGAACAGATCCGCGCCAAGTTCCTGCCGATCGTCAAGGCCGCCACCGACAAGGTGGGCGTGGCCCAGCAGTACAACGCCCTCGCAGGCAAGGCCGCCGCGTTTGGCGCCGTGGATGCCAAGAGCGCCAACGTCGAAAGCTACGTGACCGAACAGGCGCTGGATGGTTTGTTCAAGATGATTGCGCAGCAGGAAGAGACGATTCGCAAGAACCCGGCGGCGGCGGCCACCAGTCTGGCGAAGAAGGTGTTTGGCGCCTTGTAATAGCTATGATGCCCACGTTTCAGCGAGACGTGGGCATCGGGAAGCCGCTCAATGAGAAGTCTTTAACCAGTTCTTTTGTATTTCTGCTTGGTCTCGCATTGAAAAGAACCATTCGCGGCCAACCTTCTTTTTGACAAATATATTCAAGTCGACAAGACCGTTCAGCACGGCCGATGCCGTATTGTAAGAACAGCCTAGATTTTCCTTCACATTGACGGCTGTGAACTGTTTGGCGGTACCGCTCTTGGCGACCTGAAATACCGTCTTTTGTTTCTCATTCAGTTCCTTATAAAGTCCTGACTCCCACAACCAACGCTCAAACGCCTCGGCCTCTCGGACACTTATCTCGTAAGACTGCTTAAATCCATCAACTGCGCGTTGCACGATGGAGCACTGATAGTCGATAAAGTAAGTCAGATCGAGTTCATCCGTCTCCGTATACAGATAAGACATACCGTATTGAACAGCCGCATTCTTCAGCAAGACACTGATGGAGATATACCTGAATGCCGCGTAATCGCTTTTAAACATGAACCAATAAAACAACGCACGCGCAACACGACCATTGCCATCCCGAAAGGGATGCTCGTAACCCAAGGCAAAGTGCAGAGAAATGCCTTTGATCAGTGGATGCAGGTAGCGGGTGGCCGTAGCATCGTCGTGACAAGTATTGATCCAATCAGCCAACCGCTCCAGCCGAGTGATGATCCCCTCTGCGGGAGGTGGCGAATGCACAACATTGCCATCACCATCCTGGACAACCACCTCATCGTTTAAACGAAAGCTGCCAGGAGAATATTTATCATCGTCAATGCCCTGAACACCTACTTCGTGCATGTCCGCGATCAACTCCACACTTAGCGGCTCGTTTCTCTTATCCCAAGCGAAACGCATCATTCGGTAATTGCCGATGATCATTTTTTCATCTGGCGTTCTGGGCAGTCGCTCTCGCTTCAACATATCTTTTGCAACGAGCGTCGTGGTTGCCGCGCCCTCCAACTGGCTGCTACTGATGGCCTCATCTTCGATCAGGTCGTTGAGCAAATACTTTATATGAGCAGCCTTCCCGACCTTGCTGCTCATGTACTCAAGTGCGGCAGTCGAGGCATACCTGTCGACCGTGGAGACCACGCGTTGTGCGGTTGGCGTTAATACAAAGTTGCACCAGACCTCAGGCGTACCTACGGGCACTATTTGCTGATACAGACGGGAGCGCTCGGACTTTACGATCCCCCAGCATATCGCTGGATCCAAGTGCTGAGGAAAACGGTGGCGTAGCTGATCAAAGTGCAAATAGCGGCCCCGACTGTCTGTTGGCTGAGACAGCTTCATATAGTCAGATAGATGCTGAAGATGGGGCTCCTGGCCAATGAGAACAAAAACCCGTTCCGGCACCTTGGGTGGCAGTTTAATCATCAAAATCTCAATTTTTGATTTCTGAGACTTGAGTACAGCAGAAAACCCCACCTATCTCAATAACCACGAAAATTGAGACATGCCTTTCTTCAATGCAATACCGACTCAGCCAATCGCCCCACCGTCAACGTTGCAAAGCCCCCCATGGCCAGCGCCGTCGCACGGTTGATCTTCAAGGGTGTCAGCCAGGCTTTTTGCAGCCCTTCGAAGCGACTGCCGAATACGATCCACGCAGACCCTACCGGTATCACCACCAATGCCAGTGTGGCCATGAACCCGGCATAGCCTTGCCATGCGGCAAAGGTACCGGCCGGCGCAATGAACGACACGATCAACAGCCCCTTGGGGTTCATCAGCGTCAACCAGAAGAAACTCAACCCACTGAGGCGGTCACGGCCAGGGTCGACGGTGCTGTTTTTGCGTTGCCAGAGCTTGTACGAGACATACAGCAGGTATCCGGCCGCCGCCAATTGCGTGAACTTCGACGCCCAAGGCGAATAGGCCGCCAGGTAGAGCAGTGCAACACCCCATATCGAAACCTGAAGCACGTAAGCCAGGCACTCGACAAATGCCAACCACCAGGACGCACGATAGCCAAACAATACGCCGGCACGAAACAGCAAGGTATTGGTGGGACCGGGGGCGAGCAGTAGCAACATCAGGGCTGGAATGCAAGCGAACATGCAGGTTTTCCTCAAGAGTGACGACCCAAAGTCGTTCCACCCATCGAAACTGACGCGTCAACATGGATGGCCCGGCGACAGTGGCCAACATCAAACCCGCGAAGTCTACTGCAAGTACCCGCAAGATGCCCTCACCGGGAGGGCATGCAGATTCGTTCCAGCGGTTAAACCAGATAACTACAGGAAAGCGCCCACGACAAAAGTCGTCGTTGTTGCCACGCCATAACCAATACTCATGGGCGGCTCGGCCGAACGCATTGAACAAGGGAGTGGCCTCGTGGGACTGGGCTCAGGCCAGCAAGGGCTAGGCGGTTTTGCGTAGCAAGGCCGGGGCGGCGGCGGGCAAGGCCGGGGTGGCGGCTCTTGCGGGCAAGGACCGCTTACCGGGGGTCTTTGAGGCATGCACAGCGCAGCAAAAAAGTTCTTGAGGGGGCAAAGAGACATAAAGTATTCCTTAAGTCCAAAGAGATGAGTCCATTTACCGTTGTCGTCAACAACTGACATCGACAAATCCATACCTGTGATCAGGTAGTCTCTAAGTGGCAGGAATGCAGGAAGCGTTCCCGGCTCCTGCCACCCGTTTCGACACTCAAATATTGGCCCTTACCCCTCTATGCCGCCTTCCGAACCTTGAACCACGCCGCGTAGAGCGCCGGCAAGAACAACAGGGTCAACGCCGTCGCCACGATCAAGCCGCCCATGATCGCCACTGCCATCGGCCCGAAGAACACGCTGCGTGACAGCGGGATCATCGCCAGCACCGCCGCCAGGGCGGTCAGCACAATCGGGCGGAAACGCCGTACGGTGGCTTCGATAATTGCCTGCCACGGCGCCAGGCCGGCCCTGATGTCCTGTTCGATCTGGTCCACCAGGATCACCGAGTTGCGCATGATCATCCCAGACAACGCGATGGTCCCGAGCATGGCCACGAAGCCGAAGGGCTGGCGGAACACCAGCAGGAACAGCGTCACGCCAATCAGGCCCAACGGCGCGGTCAGAAACACCATCGCCGTGCGTGAGAAGCTGCGCAGTTGCAGCATCAGCAAGGTCAGCACCACCACGATAAACAGCGGCACGCCGGCCTTCACCGAGTTCTGCCCGCGGGCGGAGTCTTCGACGGTGCCACCGACTTCCAGCAGGTAGCCATCCGGCAGTTCGGCGCGTACACCTTCAAGGGTTGGCAGGATTTGCTGGACCAACGTAGCCGGCTGTTCCTTGCCGTAGATATCGGCGCGCACCGTCACCGTCGGCAAGCGGTTGCGGTGCCAGATAATGCCCTCTTCAAAGCCGTATTCGAGGGTGGCGATCTGCGACAGGGCCACGCTTTTACCGTTGTCGGTCGGTACCGCCAGGCTGGGCAGCAGCGACAACTCAGTGCGCTCGTGGACGGTGCCGCGCAGGAGAATTTCGATCAACTCGTTGTCCTCCCGGTATTGACTGACGCTGGACCCGGTCAGTGAGCTTTGCAGGAATTTCGACAGGTTGGCGGTGCTGACGCCGAGGGCGCGGGCGCGGTCCTGGTCGATATTGAGGTAGACGATCTTGCTCGGCTCTTCCCAGTCCAGGTGCACATTGACCACATGGGTATTTTCGCGAACCTTGGCCGCGACTTTCCGCGCAAGAGCGCGGACTTCCTCGATGTGTTCGCCGGTTACGCGAAACTGCACCGGGTAGCCCACGGGCGGGCCGTTTTCCAGGCGGGTGACACGGGAGCGCAGGTCGGGGAATTGTTCGTTGAGGGTTTCGATCAGCCAGGTGCGCAGGCTCTCGCGGCCCTCGATGGTCTTAGCCAACACCACGAACTGCGCAAAACTGGCCGCTGGCAGTTGCTGGTCCAGGGGCAGGTAGAAACGCGGCGAACCGGTGCCGACGTAGGCCACATAGTTATCAATGCCGGCGTGTTCCTTGAGCAAGGCTTCCAGGCGCTTGACCTGGTCGGCGGTGTTGCTCAGGGAAGCGCCTTCAGCCAATTTCAGGTCGACCATCAGCTCCAGGCGGCCTGAGGCCGGGAAGAACTGTTGCGGCACAAAACGAAACAACGCCACCGAGCCGATAAACAGCAGCAACGTCAGGACAATCACGGTTTTGCGCCGACTCACGCACCACTCCACCAAACGTCTTACACGTTGGTAGAACGGCGTGCCGTAGGGATCCGGGCCATCGGTGCCATGTTTGGCCGCGTGAATCTTCGCCAGGTCCGGCAGGAGTTTTTCCCCCAGGTACGGCACAAACACCACGGCGGCGATCCATGAGGCGAGCAACGCGATCGTCACCACCTGGAAGATCGAGCGCGTGTATTCCCCTGTGCTCGACTGCGCGGTGGCAATCGGCAGGAAGCCGGCCGCCGTGATCAGCGTACCGGTGAGCATCGGGAAGGCGGTGCTGGTCCAGGCAAAACTGGCCGCCTTGAGCCGGTCGTAGCCCTGCTCCATTTTGATTGCCATCATTTCCACGGCAATGATCGCATCATCCACCAGCAACCCCAGGGCCAGCACCAACGCACCGAGGGAAATCTTGTGCAGGCCGATGCCGAGGTAATACATCGTGGCAAAGGTCATCGCCAGCACCAGCGGAATCGCCAGGGCTACGACCATGCCAGTGCGTATGCCGAGGGAGAAGAAACTCACCAGCAAGACAATCGCCAATGCCTCGGCCAACACCTGCACGAATTCGCCGACACCGGTTTTCACCGCTGCCGGTTGGTCTGACACCTTGCGCAGCTCCATGCCCGCCGGAAGGTTCTTTTGCAAACGTGCGAACTCGCCTTCGAGGGCCTTGCCCAGCACCAGGATATCGCCACCGTCGCGCATGGCCACGGCCAGTCCGATAGCATCCGCCCCCATGTAACGCATGCGCGGCGCCGGTGGATCGTTGAAGCCGCGGTGAATATCGGCAACATCACCGATGCGGAAGGTTCGATCAGCGACACGAATAGGAAAGTCGCGGATTTCTTCCACCGTCTTGAAGTTGCCCGACACACGCAGTTGCACACGCTCGCTCGGGGTTTCAAAGAAGCCGGCAGTGGACACCGCGTTCTGCTCCTGCAACGCCTGCTGCACAGCGGCCAACGGCAGGCCAAGGGTGGCGAGCTTGAGGTTGGACAGCTCGATCCAGATCTTCTCATCCTGTAGGCCAAGTAACTCGACCTTGCCCACATCCGCCACCCGTTGCAGCTGAATCTGGATGCGGTCGGCGTAGTCCTTGAGCACGGCATAGTCGAAGCCGTCGCCGGTCAGGGCGTAGATATTGCCGAAGGTGGTACCGAACTCGTCGTTGAAAAACGGCCCCTGGATATCCGGCGGCAAGGTCTGCCGGATGTCGCTGATCTTCTTGCGCACCTGGTACCACAACTCAGGAATCTGCACAGAGTGCATGGAGTCGCGCGCAATGAAGGTGACGGTGGACTCACCCGGGCGAGAGAACGAGACAATGCGCTCGTATTCGCCGGTCTCCATCAGTTTTTTCTCGATACGCTCGGTGACCTGGCGCGAGACTTCCTGGGCCGTAGCGCCGGGCCAGTTGGTCTTGATCACCATGGCCTTGAAGGTGAACGGTGGATCTTCGCTTTGCCCCAGCTTGGTGTAGGACAAGGTGCCGACCACAGCCAGCAGGATCATCAGGAACAGTACGATCTGGCGGTTACGCAACGCCCATTCGGAAAGATTGAAAGCCATTGGGGACTACTCCTTGGCCGCCAGGTTCACTATACGGTTGGAGCCATCCACCGCGCGCACTTGCTGGCCCTCGTGGAGCACATGCACGCCGGCTGCGACCACCCAGTCGTTGGGGGTCAAGCCTTCCAGCACCGGTACGGTTTTTTCGCCAAAGGCGCCGATGCGTACCGGCGTGCGCTTGAGGGTGTTGTCCGGCTGTACACGCCAGACGTAGGACGCACCGTTCTCCGCACTCAGGGCAGACAGCGGTACCGACAGCGGAACAACGCCGTCGGCCTGTATGAATACGCGAGCGCTTTGCCCCAGTTCCGCCGGGACTGTGCCGCCGGTGAAGGCAACGCGAGCGGCGAAGGTGCGCGATTTTGGATCAGCCGCAGGCGACAGTTCACGGATGCGCCCGGTGAAACGCTGGCCCGGCTGGCTCCACAATTCCACCGCGACCGGTTGACCGATCTTGAAGCGACCAAACCCTTGTTCGGGCAGGCTGATAAGCACTTCGCGCTCGCCATCGGTGGCCAGGGTGAACACGGTCTGGCCAGCGGAGACCACTTGGCCGACTTCCACCGCGCGCTTGGCCACGACGCCATCCTGGGGGGCGCGCAATACGGCGTAACCGGCCTGGTTACTGGCCACGTCGAACTCGGCCTTGATCTGCTTGAGGCGCGCTTCGCCGGAACGGTAAAGGTTTTCGGAATTGTCGTACTGGGAACGGCTGACCATCTGACGGTCCATCAGGGTCTTGTAGCGATCACGCTCAGCGCGCACCAGGCGCAGGTTGGCCTCAGCAGCGGCGACCTGGGCACGGGCGGCCTCCAGTTGCAGGCGCACATCCTGAGGGTCAAGTTCCGCCAGCGCCTGGTTGGTCTTGACCCGCTCGCCCTCCTCCACCAGACGCTTGCTGACTTTGCCACCGATGCGAAAGGCCAGGTCCGGCTCATAGCGCGCGCGTACCTCACCGGGGTAGCTGTCCGTCGACTGCGCCGAGGGTTGCGGCTGCACCACCATGGCCGGGCGGACGGTGGTCTGGACCGCTTCTTCCTGGCCGCAGGCGGCCAACAGGAAGACCAGGCAGACAGGCAACGCAAAGGGCAGGAAAGTGCTGCGCATGCTGAAGGACCTTTCGCAAATGGAGCTAGGAATAATTATACTGGCCGGTATGTTATTAATACCAAACTCGCCAGTCCAGTATTAAAGGTGAAAATGTCCGACAATCGTGTAAGCACCAATAGCCCCGGGCGTCCCAAGGACATGGCAAAACGCCAGGCAATCCTCTCGGCAGCAAAAACCCTGTTCTTGAGCAATGGCTACGCCAGCACCAGCATGGATGCCGTGGCCCTTGAGGCCGGCGTGTCGAAACTGACCGTCTACAGCCACTTCACCGACAAAGAAACCTTGTTCACCGCCGCCGTGGTGGCCAAGTGCGAGGAACAGTTGCCGGTGATGTACTTCGAACTGCCCGAAGGCATGCCGGTGGAAACGGTATTGTTGAATATCGCGCGGGGGTTCCATCGGCTGATCAACAGTGAAGAGTCGGTAAACCTGCATCGCCTGATGATGACCACCGGCAATCAGGACGTGAAACTCTCACAGATCTTCTTCGAAGCCGGGCCCATGCGCATGCTCCAGGGCATGGAGCGCCTGCTCGGCAAGATCGACCAGAGCGGCGCGCTGAGCATCGACAGACCGCTTACGGCAGCCGAGCACTTCTTCTGCCTGCTCAAGGGCACCGCGAACTTCTGCCTGCTGTATGGCTGCGGCGGGCAACTGAGTGAGGAAGCCGCCGAAGCCCATGTGCAGGAGGTGGTGGGGTTGTTTATGCGGGCCTATAGGAGAGATGCGGCTGCAAGTGGTTAGCTGCAAGCAGCAAGTGAAAAGCGCTTTTGCTTGCAGCTTGTGGCTTAAGACTTGAGCGCTTTCTTGGGATAAATGTCATACCGGCTGGACTTGCCATCCAGCGCATGGCTCGGCTTGGGCCCCTCGATGCAGGGCGCCTTGCGCGGGCGCTTGACCACCACACGGTGGCTGGCCAGGGCCAGGGCGGCGGCCAGCAACGCCGGTGCGTCCGGATCATCCCCCACCAGCGGCCGGAACAGGCGCATTTCTTTCTTCACCAGGGCGGTTTTCTCACGGTGAGGGAACATCGGATCGAGGTAGATCACCTGGGGCGGCTCCCCTTGCCAATGGAGCATCACGTCAATGGAGTTGCCCTTGAGCAGCTTCATGCGCGCCACGATGGGCGCCACGTCGAAATCCTCCGCGCCGCGTGCCAGGCCATCTTCGAGCAGGGCGCCAATCAGCGGTTGGCGCTCGATCAGGCTCATCTCGCAGCCCAGGCTGGCCAGCACGAACGCGTCCTTGCCCAGACCCGCCGTGGCGTCCAGCACACGGGGACGCACGCCTTGGGCAATGCCCACGGCCTTGGCGATCATCTGTCCGCTGCCGCCGCCATACAGCCGACGGTGAGCCGCGCCGCCTTCGACGAAGTCCACCCGCACCGGCCCCGGCGCGTCGGGACCAAGCTGTTGCAGTTGCAGGCCATGCTCACCTACCTGCAGGGAAAAATCCGCCTCCGCAAGCTGTAAAGGCAAGCCGAGCTGTTCAGCCCACTGCTCGGCCCGGGCCTGGAAACCTTCGCCCAAGGCCTCGACCTGGATGCGGCTGGCCGCTGGTTGTTCGCTCATCAATCGCTACGCTCAAAAATATTAAGGATCGGCAAACAACGGCCGATAAAAACAACAGTCAGGTATTTTGCCAGAGCTGAGCGTCGACCGAGAAAAATGTCAGACATTCTCCCCCTAACCATCGGTGTACTGCCGACCCATAACCACTACGGCCTGCGCAATACTCAAGCGCTGGCCGGGGTGAGCCATGTGTGGCAGGACTTCTTCGCCCGGGCGCTGGCCGAGCAGCTCGGTGAAACGCCGGACGCGCTCGCCGCCAAGGCGCCGGCACCGGCGGACCCGGCGGTAGAGCCCAGCGCCGGTGCCGACCTGTTGTCGCAGATCCTCACCCAGCGTGAGTGCGACGTCAAAGACACCGAGATTGCGCCACCTGAGCCACTGTTCCTGCCCATCGCCGAATTCGAAACCGAATTGCTGCCACCGGCCGCCGAGCCGTTCCCACAGGATGAAATCGTCGCGCAGCAGCGCCAGCAGAATTTCGAAAGCGCTTGGGTTCGCCCCATCGTCCTGACGGCCGGCCAGCCACTGCCTGAGCCCGGCCCGGCGCCGGAACCACGCCCTCTGCACTTGCCGATTGCCGAGTTCGAACTGGACCTGTTGCCACCACCGGCCACGCCTTACCCGACCGAAGAATTGCTGGCGCAACAGAAGGCGCTGGACTTCGACTACCACTGGGCACGCCCGCTGATCACCCACAACCTGCGCCTGGCGGCCTAGCGACACACCCACCAACGCCCCATGTCCAGATGGAAATGGTTGCGGTGCGCGGCGTTGTAGTCCGGGCTCAACACCACATTGAAGTCATCACAGGCGCCATCGCGCACCTGGCGCAGGAACCGCGCGCTGTCGCCCTCCCCGGACCAATCCTTGAGCACGCTGATACTGCGCCCATCCGCCAGGCGAAACCCGGCGATATCCAAGGCATTGGCCGACGCATGCTGGCTGAGCCGCCCTTCGGCACGGTTATACATGTTGCGACAGGCAAAGCTGCCCAGGTGATCGACCCGCGTCACCGCCTGGCCGAACACCGCCTGGGCCGCCGGCTGCAGGCTGTGACGCTCGAACAGGGCGAACGCCACGGCCAACGGGCAACTGGCGAGAAAGCTGCTGCTCAATGCCACGTCTGCCCCCTGCACGCGCAAGGTATTGCGCAGCGGACAGGCAGCGTCGGCGGGCGTGTCAGCCTGATGGCTGACACGCAAACCAGAGGTTTTCAGCACTTGGTCGCACAGCACAGGGTCATCCTGCAGGCGCCCCAGCTTGTAGCGAGTCAACAGGTTAGGGCTGGACCTCACGTCCAGCGGCGACCAGGGGTTCCATTCTGCCGGCAACGGCAGCCAGCCACGCCATACACCCACGGCAAATGCGCCGCCGAGCACCAGCAGAGCACCCAGCAGTTTGAAAAAACGCACGGCTCAATCCTTGAAGAACTGATTGGCCTGGCTGAAGGGCATCGAGCGCTCGGTAAAGCTGAAGGTGCCCAGCTCATAGACTTCCTGGGCCGCTCGGTAGAATTCACCATAGGCCGCCAGTGCCATGGCCGAGCCCACGCTGATGCGCTTTACCCCCATCGCACTCAATTGCGCCACGCTGAGTTTCAGGCCGCCGGACATCAACACGTTCACCGGCTTTGGCGCCACGGCCTTGACCACCGCCAGCACGTCCTCGGCACTGCGCAGGCCCGGCGCATAAAGCACGTCGGCGCCGGCTTCGGCGTAGGCCTGCAAGCGGCGAATAGTGTCGGGCAGATCCAGGCGACCATGCAGGAGGTTTTCCGCGCGGGCCGTCAGTGTGAAGGGGAATGGCAAGCTGCGGGCAGCGGCGACGGCGGCTTCCACGCGTTCTACGGAAAGGTCGAAGGGATAGATCGGGTCGACGGCAACGCCGGTGGCATCTTCGATAGAGCCCCCCACGATACCGCTGGCCGCCGCCCGCAGGATGGTCTCGGCACAGCCATCAGGGGTATCGCTAAAGCCGTTTTCCAGGTCGGCCGCCACCGGCAGCGCGGTGGCCTTGGCAATCATGCTGGCATTGCCCAAGGTGTCTTCCAGGGACAACGCCCCTTCCGCGTCCGGGCGTCCCAGGCTGAACGCATAACCCGCACTGGTCGTGGCCAGGGCTTCAAAGCCAAGGCTGGCGAGCATCACCGCAGAGCCGGCGTCCCACGGGTTAGGCATCACGAAGGCACGGTCGCGCTCATGCAGGGCCTTGAAGGTTTCGGCGCGAAGGGTTTGGGCATCCATGACTGACTCCTGGCGGGAAAAGGAGCCCTAGAGTAACCCCAGTTGCTCGGCTTCGGGTTCCCGATGCAAGGTCGGCAGCGCCGGCAGGCCGGGCAGGCGCGCCATCAGCTGCGCGTGAAAACGCAGGGCCAGTTGCGCGGCAAGGCGATTATCCGAGGTGTGCAGGAACACGTAGGGTGTGCGGCCTTCTTCGATCCAACCCGCGACTTTTTCCACCCACGGCACCAGGAACGGGTCATTGGCCTCAAGCTCCGGATGGCCGATAAAACGCACTTGGGGAAACCGGGTCAGCGCGGCCGGACGGGGCGGCACCTTGGGCTTTTTCGATTGTGCGTGCAGTACCGCCGCCGAAGTCGACGTGCAACTGAACAACGCACGCGGGTCGAGGCAGATGCGCTCGACACCGCGATCACGCAACAAACGGTTGAGCATGCGCTCGGCATCGCCCTTGGCGAAGAACTCAGGGTGGCGTACTTCCACCGCCATCGGGCGTTCCAGGCCATCGATAAAACCGGCCAGTTCAGCCAGGCGTTGCGGCGAAAAACTCGCCGACAGTTGCAGCCACAGCGGCGAAACACGTTCACCGAGCGGGCTCATCAAACCGACAAAACTTTCCGCCGCCGGCAATTGCTCGCGCAAGTCGCCACCGTGACTGATGTCACCGGGGAATTTGGCAGTGAAGCGAAAATCGTCGGGCATGATGTCGGCCCAGCGCTGCACGGTAGCGGCCGAGGGGCGAGCGTAGAACGTGGTATTGCCTTCAACGGCGTTGAAGACCTGGGAATAAAGGGCAAGGTAATCGCCGGAGCGGGCGTCGGCTGGGTACAGGTACTCGCGCCAGGCGTTTTCACTCCAGGACGGGCAGCCGAGGTAGTAAGGCAGGCGCATCAGATGTGGATGTCGAGACCCAGCACTTCCATATCCCATTCGACAAATCCGGCGGTGGTCAGGTAGCTGGCCAGGGCGGTGGCAACGCTTTTGCTCATGGAGCGCGGGAAGACCATGTCTTGCTGACGGGCGGGAACGCCACTGATGCGGGCTTGTGAACTGGCCTGCGCATCGGATTGGACCTCAATGAAGTCCGGCGAATCCTCGACGGAGTCGTCCACCGTGGCGTTTGCCCTACGCGGCTTGCGCTTGATCGGGTACGACTGTGAGGAAAATCCATCTATACGCATAGGCGCGAACTCGCTATCAGTAATGGCATTTTGGCAGCACTGTCCGTCGCGCGCAAATGCTCTGGTGATAACTAGAACACATAATTTGAAAAAGGTTTAAAAACCCGGGCAAATTCTGACGATTGGCGACTTTTGCCTCAAATTGCCATCATTTTTGGCGTCAAATAATCCCTCTTTCCGCCTTGGTCTGCGCGACCTTATCGCGCAGGTAAACCGGTGCGGCCTGATCCGCAGGAATCGCCTCGCCACGTTCGAACGCGAAGCGCGCCAGGGTCAGCAGATCTTCGGCGTGAGGCAACAGGGTGGCGTCCTGGCCAGCGGGTTGAACACCGATGCGCTCGCCATACCCCCAGCCGGTACCGGCGCCGAACCAGTCACCGCTGGCATCGTCGGGCAATACCGCCGATTCCGGTGGCTGTACCGCTTCCACGCCGACAAGGCGCATTTCGCCAGCCGTTTCGCGGTAGCAAGCCCAATACACTTCGTCCATACGCGCATCGATCGCGGCCGCCACCTGCCGCGCGCCCTGTTCGCGCAAGGCACGCTGGGCCAGTACGGCAAGGTTGGAGACCGGCAGCACCGGGCATTCCAACGCAAAGGCCAGGCCCTGGACCACGCCAATGGCGATACGCACCCCGGTGAACGCCCCCGGGCCACGGCCGAAGGCGATGGCATCCACGGCCGACAGGGTGGTGCCCGCGTCTTCAAGCAGCTGCTTGATCATCGGCAACAGCTTCTGCGCGTGCAGGCGCGGGATCACCTCGTAGTGGCTTGTGACCTTGCCATCGTGCAGCAAGGCAACGGAGCAAGCTTCAGTCGCGGTGTCCAGGGCCAGCAGGGTGCTCATCGGTGTGGGTGTCCAAGTCGAAAAAAAGTGCGCCAGTATAAACAACAACGGCCCGCAAGCGGGCCGTTGTCTATCAAGCCGATAAAGGATCAGCTCAGTGCTTGCAGGACCTTGGCGGTGATGGCTTCCACCGAGCCGACGCCAGGGATATGGCTGTACTTCGGCTTGCCCTGGGCTGCGGACAGCTTCTGGTAGAAATCCACCAGCGGCTTGGTCTGGGAATGGTAGACCGACAGGCGATGACGCACGGTTTCTTCGGTGTCGTCCTTACGCTGCACCAGGTCTTCACCGGTGACATCGTCCTTGCCTTCAACTTTAGGCGGGTTGTAGACGGTGTGGTACACGCGGCCGGAGGCTTCGTGGACGCGACGACCGGCGATACGCTGGACGATTTCTTCATCTTCAACCGCGATTTCCACCACCGCGTCCAGCTCGACGCCGGCTTTCACCAGGGCTTCGGCCTGGGGAATGGTGCGTGGGAAACCGTCGAACAGGAAGCCGTTCTTGCAGTCTTCCTGGCTGATGCGTTCCTTGACCAGGTTGATGATCAGGTCATCGGAGACCAGGCCGCCGCTGTCCATCACGCTCTTGGCGATCAGGCCCAGCTCGGTGCCGGCCTTGACGGCAGCGCGCAGCATGTCGCCGGTGGAGATTTGTGGAATGCCGAATTTTTCAGTGATGAACTTTGCCTGAGTACCTTTACCGGCCCCGGGAGCTCCCAGCAGAATGACGCGCATCGATGTGCTCCTCAATTTTTTATAGAGATGACGCTCGGATTCGCCGCGTGGGGCCAATCTCGTAAAAATAATATAGGGCTCATGAAACTATGGGCCCAGGCCGCGCAAACGGCCAAAGGCTGATCAAGATACACAGCGGGCCCTAACCACACAAGCCGCCAAAAGTCGCAGGAACCCGCGCCACGCGTACGTCATAGGTAGGGTGTGCCTGAGTGCAACCCGCGCTGTAAACGCCGACCACCCCTTTCGGGGCGGCCGTCGTGGTTTCTGCGCAAGCCTTTGAGAACACGCAAAAAACCTCAGCCGGTGTTGCGCAGGCCGGCGGCAATACCGGCCACGGATACCAGCAGCGCCTGTTCCAGAGGGCTGTCCTGCGCGGCTTCCTGGCGACGCGAGCGCGCCAGCAACTCGGCCTGCAACAGGTGCAAGGGATCGAGGTAGGTGTTGCGCAGGCGGATAAACTCCAGGGTGTCAGGGCTATGGGCCAGCAGTTGCGACTGGCCGGTCAGGCCAAGCACCACGTCGCAGGCCTGCGACAATAGGTCGCGTAAGTGCGCCCCCAATGGCAACAGGTCCGGCTGCACCAGGCGCTCGTCATACAGGCGCGCAATATCGGCATCGGCCTTGGCCAGGACCATTTCCAGCATATCGATGCGGGTGCGGAAGAACGGCCACTGTTCGCGCATCTGTCCCAGCAGTTCACCTTCGCCGCGCTCCAGGGCCTTGCTCAACGCGGCCTCCCAACCCAGCCAGGCCGGCAGCATCAGGCGAGTCTGGGTCCAACCGAAGATCCACGGAATGGCGCGCAGGCTTTCTATACCACCGGCGCGGCGCTTGGCCGGGCGACTGCCCAGAGGTAGCCGGCCCAGCTCCTGCTCCGGGGTGGACTGACGAAAATACTCGACGAATTGCGGATTTTCCCGCACCACCGCGCGATAAGCGCTGACGCCGTCGGCCGCCAATTCATCCATCAAATGGCGCCACGCCGGCTCCGGTGGCGGCGGTGGCAGCAATGTCGCTTCCAACACGGCGGCCAGATAGAGATTGAGGTTCTGTTCAGCAATGTCCGGCAAGCCGAATTTGAAGCGAATCATCTCGCCTTGTTCGGTGGTACGGAAACGCCCCGCCACCGAACCCGGCGGTTGCGACAGGATCGCCGCGTGGGCCGGGCCGCCGCCACGTCCGACGGTGCCGCCACGGCCATGGAACAGCAGCAATTCCACCTGTTGCTCCCGACAGATATCCACCAGCCGCTCCTGGGCCCGGTACTGCGCCCAGGCGGCGGCGGTGGTGCCGGCGTCCTTGGCCGAGTCGGAGTAGCCGATCATCACTTCCTGCGGGCCCTGCAAGCGCGCCCGGTAGCCTGGCAGCAGCAACAGTTGTTCGATCACGGGACCGGCGTTATCCAGGTCGGCCAGGGTTTCGAACAGGGGCACCACGCGCATCGGCCTTTGAACGCCCGACTCTTTAAGCAGCAGTTGCACCGCCAATACGTCCGACGCGGCACCGGCCATGGAGATGACATACGAGCCTAACGATGCGGCAGGCGCGGCGGCCACTTCCTTGCAGGTATTGAGCACTTCGGCCGTATCGGCCGATGGCTTGAAATAGCCCGGCAACAGCGGTCGACGGTTGGCCAGCTCCTTCATCAGGAAGCTGATGCGCATGTCTTCGTTCCAGTCCTCGTAACGGCCCAGGCCCAGGTAATCGGTGATTTCAGTCATCGCCGCCGAATGACGACTGGAATCCTGGCGCACATCCAGGCGCACCAGGAACAGGCCAAAGGTGACGGCCCGGCGCAGGCAATCGAGCAACGGGCCGTCGGCGATCACGCCCATGCCGCACGCGTGCAGCGACTGGTAGCACAGCTCCAGTGGCTCGAGCAGGTCGCGGTTGTTCTGCAACACCTCGGCAGGCGCCGGCGTGCTGCTGCTCAACGCGGTATGGGCCCATTGGCGCGTGGCGCGCAGGCGTTCGCGCAGTTGCTTGAGCAGGGCACGATAGGGTTCGACGCTGTCGCCGACCTTGGCCTGCAACGCTGGGCTGGCCTGTTGCATCGACAGTTCGGAGGCCAGGTGGTCGATATCGCGCAGGTACAGGTCGGCCGCCATCCAGCGCGCCAGCAGCAACACCTCGCGGGTGACCGGCGCGGTGACATTCGGGTTGCCGTCACGGTCGCCGCCCATCCACGACGCAAAGCGGATCGGCGCGGCTTCCAGCGGCAAACGCAGGCCCGTCGCCGCGTGTAACGCCTGGTCGGCCTTGCGCAGGTAATTGGGGATGGCGTGCCACAACGAATGCTCGATCACCGCGAAGCCCCACTTGGCTTCATCCACCGGGGTGGGCCGGGTGCGGCGGATCTCTTCGGTGTGCCAGGCTTCGGCGATCAAGCGCTGCAGGCGCTGGCGGATCTGCTCGCGCTCAGCAGTGGTAAGGTCGCGGTGATCCTGCAGCGCCAGTTGCGCGGCGATGGCGTCGTATTTCTGGATCAGGGTGCGACGCGCCACTTCGGTGGGGTGGGCGGTGAGGACCAGTTCGATGTCCAGGCGTCCCAACTGGCGGGCCAGGGACTCATTGCTGTGGCCCTCGCCCTGCAGGCGCGCCAGCAACTCCGGCAATACGCGGGACTCGAACGGTGCCGGTTGCGACTCATCGCGTCGGTGAATCAACTGGTACTGCTCGGCGATATTGGCCAGGTTGAGGAACTGGTTGAAGGCCCGCGCCACCGGCAGCAGTTCGTCTTCCTGCAACTGATTGAGGCTGGCGCTCAGTTCATCACCCGCGGCTTTGTCCGGGGCGGCTCCGCGGCGGTCGGCCTTGGCGCCTTTGCGGATCTGTTCGATCTTGGCGAGAAAATCATCGCCGTACTGCTCCCGAATGGTGTTGCCCAACAGCTCACCCAGCAGGTGAACATCCTCACGCAAGCGTGCATCGATATCACTCATCAGCCAATCTCCAGCCAGAAATCCGGGACGCGCAGGTCTGTCAGAGTGCCGCCGGCATCGTTTTATGACAAGACTTTAAACCTTGTGACTTGCAGCTAGTCTCAAGTGTGAGCCGCCGCGTTTATCCACGCGCACGGCTGGTCACTCATCACCGCCCGCCACCGCAGGCTTTATTGAGGTTGCCATGAAAATTCGAGAACTGGCCCAGCATTGGGAAGAGAACGCCAAGGGTCGCCTGACCAAGACCGAGTACGCCATCCATCTGGATGTGGAGGCCGCTGCACGGCTGGCAGCCATCGCCGAGATGTACCCCAAGCGCCACACCGAAGAACTGCTCGGCGAGCTGATCGGCGCCGCCCTTGAGGAGCTGGAAGCCAGCTTTCCCTACATCAAGGGGCAACAGGTCATCGCCACCGATGAAGAGGGCGACCCGCTCTATGAGGACGTCGGGCCTACGCCGCGGTTCCTGACCTTGTCCCGTCGCTATCTGCATGATTTGTCTGCCAGTGCCGACGACCAAAAGCACTGACGGACTCGATTGACACCTATCTGAACCCCGTATTCCGGGCCTCTGCCGAGGCTCGGAGTACCCCTGCACGTGGCAAAAGTTCCAATTTTTTACCCTGACCAATCAGTCAGATATTTTTTTAGGCAAATCGCCATCTCTTCTGAACTTTTGAAAAAAGCCTCCGGTCACAGCCAGTAAGCCATCACTTGGAACGGCCGTTTGAAAGGGCCTGTCGCGCTTTACCGCCGCGCCCCAAACCGTTCACCGACTGCGATGGATTTTGATGTTTTTAGGAGCTATCCAATGGAGTTGAAGACGATGAAGACCAGCACTGCCAAATCCACGTTTAACCACCTGCGCGGGCTTAAATTGGCCGCGCTGGCAATCGGCACCAGCTTCGTTTTGGCTGGCTGCGCCGGCAACCCGCCCACCGAGCAATACGCGGTGACTCAGTCCGCGGTCAACAGCGCAGTGAGCGCCGGCGGCACCGAGTACGCAGCAGTTGAAATGAAATCGGCCCAGGACAAGCTCAAGCAAGCCGAAATCGCCATGCACGACAAGAACTATGACGAGGCGCGTCGCCTGGCCGAACAGGCTGAATGGGATGCTCGCGTTGCAGAGCGCAAGTCCCAGGCCGCCAAGGCCGAACAGGCTGTGAAGGATTCCCAGAAAGCTGTTCAGGAGCTGCGTCAGGAAGGTATGCGCCCGGCTGCTATCCAGCAGAAATAAACCGCCGCGCCTGATTGCACTGCACCCGATATCGAATTGAAAGGACGACACGACTATGCGTAAACAATTGATGATCCCTGCCCTGCTGGCGATGAGCGTTGCCCTGGCGGCCTGCTCTACCCCGCCCAACGCGAACCTGGAAAACGCACGGACCAACTTCTCGTCCCTGCAAACCAACCCGCAAGCCACCAAGCTTGCCGCGCTGGAAACCAAGGACGCCAGCGATTGGCTGGACAAGGCTGACAAGGCCTACCGCGACAAGGAAGACCAGAAGAAAGTAGATCAACTGGCGTACCTGACCAACCAGCGCGTTGAAGTGGCCAAAGACACCATCGTGCTGCGCGAATCCGAAGCCAAGCTGAAAAACGCCGGCGACGAACGCGCCCGCGCCCTGCTCGAGGCCCGTGATGCGCAGATCAAGCAGTTGCAGGACAGCTTGAACGCCAAGCAAACCGAGCGCGGTACCCTGGTGACCTTTGGCGACGTGCTGTTTGCCACCAACAAGGCCGACCTGAAGTCCAGCGGCTTGGTCAACATCAATAAGCTGGCGCAGTTCCTTCAGGAAAACCCGGATCGCCAGGTGATTGTTGAAGGTTACACGGACAGCACAGGCAGCGATGCCTACAACCAGAGCCTGTCGGAGCGACGCGCCGCTTCGGTGCAGGTTGCGCTAATCAAGATGGGCGTTGACCCACGTCGCATCGTGACCACCGGCTATGGCAAGGAATACCCGGTTGCCGACAACGGCAGCGTCTCGGGCCGTGCCATGAACCGCCGCGTTGAAGTGACCATCTCCAACGATAACCAGCCGGTCAAGCCACGCTCGTCCGTCGCCAACTGATTGATTGATGCTGGATAAGAAAACCCACCTTACGGTGGGTTTTTTTTGGGCTCGCCGAATTGGACAGGACGGTTTGTGTCCTCCGCTGGCAGCTCAATCTTCGGGGCATGGGCATGTTTCGGCAAATGCTCCATCAGTTGCTTTTTCTGCTCCCGAGCCTGCTGCCGTTCCAGATCCTCATGGCACCTGACCATATCCCGCATGTTACGTAATGCAGGACTTTCAGGAGCTGCAGGATTCGCAGGAGTTGAAAAAATAGATATCGCCACTTTCTCGGCCCTGAACTGTGTAAGTTACACCGCTTTCTGTGGCGTCTTGCGCGATATGGTTCCAAATAAATCCCGCCCCCCCTGTGGGCATTGAGCGGGCCGTGGCTAACGTGACCCCGGATACACAAAAACCCGCCTATGGCAGGCGGGTTTTTCAACGGGTGGGCAATCAGGGGTTGATCGAGCCTCCCCCCTGATAGTCGGGTTGCGGAATCTGGCCATTGCCCTTGCCACCATCTTCGCCGCCACTGTTCCCCATTAAAGACTGCTGCAATTTTGCCAACTTTTCCTGCATCCTCTTCAGTTCCTCCTCCAGTTCCTCAAGACTAGCTCCGCCCCCGCTTCCATTCCCGCCCTGAGAGCCTTGTGACTTCATTTGGTCAATTCTGTTTTGTAGGCTATTAATATCCCCCTTGAGATCTTGCTCGGGACTACCGCTCCCGCCGGCGCCATAGCTGCCCGTATTCACTGGAGACTGTGTTCCGCTGATGCTTGCCATAAATGTCGACTCCACAATAACTAACGAAAAGGACCGATCAGTCACACCGATCAGTCCATAGTCTGTGGCGGGCAAATAGAGATGGTTCCGGCCTGGGAAGACTCGGACCTGCACCAAGGGACGAATCCCCAGGCTGAGTGGCGTTTTCCCACGGACTCGACGCGCTGGCTTACTGCTGCAGTTGCGGGGTTTCCTGGCCCATGCAACGCACCGCCTGCTTCTTATTATTGACCAATACACCACTCAAGCCTTTTTGTTCGGTATCGAACATGACCAGCACGCCATCGACGCACTGTGCCACTTGAGCGGCCGGGGTCAGGGAGATCTTGTAGTCCTCGCCCGGCACGGTCTTGAGCATGGTGAAGTCGCTGAGCAGCAACGCATCCTCAGGCTTGGCGAAGTGCAAATAGCCGTAGTACCACAGGCAGCCGACGGTGCCGATGATGGTGCCGATGCCGGTGAGGATCAGCGGGGTCATGTTGCGTTCTTCGCTCATTGCGGGCTCTCTGATGGATCAACTTTAGGAATGGGGTAATTCGGAATCTCGCCCAGGCGGCGCAGGCCGTTGAAGTGCTGCGGGTCGTCCAGATAGCGCAGCATCACGGTTTGCCAAGTCTTGTCGGCAAAGGTCTGCACATGGCCGCCGCGGGTCAACTGCAATACCCGTGGCGGTGGCGCGGCCTGATACAGGCGGATACCGTTGGCCACGGGCACGATCGGGTCATCCAGACTGTGGAACAGCAATTTCGGCACGCCGGTCAGTTGCGGCATGGCGTTGATCGCGCTGTCGGCGTCAGGCACCAGCCAAGACAAGGGCACCTGGAAGGGCCATGTTAACCAGGAGGTGCTCAGGGCGAATTGTCCTACGTCACGATAACTGGCCGGCACGCCGTCCAGTACCAAGGCCTTGAGTTGGACTTGACGCTGCGGGTGTTCCGCCAGGTAATGCACCGCCAGCGCACCGCCGAGGCTTTGACCGAGGACGATCAACGGCTGGCCCTGGGTTTCGGGCGCCTGGTCGAGCCAGTTGAACGCCGCGTCCACATCCTGATAAATCGCCGGCAGTGAGGGCTTGCCTGCCGACAGCCCATAACCGCGATAGTCCAGCAGCAGTACCTGGTAGCCCTGCTCCGGCAACCACCAGCTGCCGCCCAGGTGCCAGGCCAGGTTACCGCCGTTGCCGTGCAGGTGCAGCACCGTCCCTTTGACGGGTACTCCGGCCTTGGCCGGCAGCCACCACGCGTGCAGCTTTACGCCGTCGGCGGTGGTGAGGGTGACATCGCGGTATTGCAAGTGCGCTTTTTCGGGCGTGAACGGCAGGCCGGGTTCGGGGTAGAACAGCAGGGAGCTGCAACCGTTCAATGTGAGTAGCAGGCACAGAATGCCGAGGATTCTCATCCGTTGAAGCCTCGTGAATAACAGCGTTTAAAGGATATTGGAGTAATCCGTCTCGATCCGGTCCAGGCTCAAGTGGTTGAGGAAGTTGGAGAAACACATCCACGCCGCCAGTGCATTCATGTCGCGGAACTGTTCAGGCAGGTACTTGGGCGGCACCACCAGGCCTTCGTCCACCAGTTGGCGCAAGGTGCGCATGTCTTCCAGGGTGGTCTTGCCGCAGAACAGCAGCGGCACTTGCTCCAGCTTGCCTTTGCGCACAGCCAGCTGGATGTAGTTGTAGACCATGATAAAGCCCTTGAGGTAGGACAGGTCCTTGGTAAACGGCAAGCCGTTCGGCACCGAGCCACGGAATACCCGGCTGGCGTTGCCATAGCTTTCGGCCATTTCAAAGCCTTGCTCGCGGAAGAACTCGAACACCTGCAGGAAGTCGGCACCCTCTTCCACCATGTGGATCGCCCGGGTGCGGTTGGTCAGCTTGCGCAAGCGGCTCGGGTAGGAGGCGAACGTAATGATCTCCATGAGGATCGCCAGGCCTTCCTGGGTCACGGTGGACGACGGCGGGCCCTTGGACAGGAAGGTGCAGATCGGCTGGTTCTGGCCGTTGAGCGTGGTACCGACATGCACCAGGCCTTCGTGGACTTCCAGCGCACGCACGTCGCGGTCGTTGAACATCGCGTCGGCGCGGATCTTGATGTAGTCGGCGCCCGCTGCGGCATCGGCAACGATGCCGTCGGACTCGAACACGCGGATGGTCTCTTCGGCTTCGCCAAATACCTTGTTCAGGCGGGTTTGCAGCAGGGCCACGGCGTCCTTGGCGGTCAGGGTCTTGGCTTCGTCCTTGAGGTCGCCACGGCCGTCGATATTGTTCAGGTAGTCGGAGAGCATCAGGCCCAGGTCAGCCAGGGTCGGGTCGCCGGCGTGGAAGGCGTCGGAAGCGGCGCCGTACAGCTCCTGGGAAATCAGGCCGAAGTCCTCGGTGCCGCGGGCTTCGAGCATGCGCACCACCATGCGGTATTCGCGGCACATGCGGCGCATGATCTGCCCCACCGGGCTGAACTGGCCGAGGCGGCGAGTGATGTCGCGTTCGATGTTCTGGAATTCCAGCTTTACCGCACTGGAGTCGAACGACAGCGGTCGGTTCAGGTAGTAGTCGCGATCCACGGCGGGCATGGCCTTGCCCTTGGCCTTGAGAAATCCCTGGCGAATGTTGTCGTCCCACTTCACAGCGTCGAGGACGCGAATCGGTGTTTGCGCCAGCACAATGCGATCGGACAAGCTGCGTATCGTCTGCTGGTAATCGTCCACCCGGTGCTTCCTCTCTAAACGTTATTTGCCCGCACGCTGGTAGCGCACGGCTTCAACGAACACATCGGCATTGGCCGGGTCATCCAGGTAGGCAAACACCTGGCTCATGGAACTGTCGACCCGTACGCCGGCGCCTTCGACGGTCTCCACGCTGCTGCCCTGCAGCACCTGTTGCCCGATGGCCTGGTGAATCTGTTCGAGGTCGAGGTTATAGACCACCAATTCGTGCTTATCGTCGAACTCGAACCCCGCCAGGAAGTAATGCCCTCCGAACCGGGCCGGCAACGGTGCCGACAGGTACCAGCGGTTGCCATGACGCGAAACGGTAAACAGGTACTCATCACGCTGGGCCGGCGTGGCTTTAGGGTAGCTCACTGCCTTGTAGCGGTGCTCACCGGCACGGCTGATGCGCAGATTGAGCGGTTCGCCCCAGGCATTCCTGCTGGTCCAATGGCCCAGCAACTCATCCGGCGCCGCCTCATGGGCGGGCAACGGGTCCTTGAACGTGACCAGGCAACCGCTGAGCAACAGGAACGACAAGGCGATTACCGCCACACGCCAGGTTTTCATTGGACTCCCCCGGTGTCAGACCGAGGCCAACACCAAATGCATGTAACGCTTGAGGATCTCAAGCATCTCTTCACCGGTCAGAGGCTCTGCGCCGCCCAGCAGGCCCTGATATTCCATCCGACTGATAATCGCCGTCAACACCTTGGCGTCCTGTTGCGGCTCGCGGGAGCCCAATACCTGGAAAAACTGTCCCGTGCCCTGCAACAGGATCTGCTGGTGGGACCGCACCAGCTCGGCCAGGCGCGGGTTGAGCAAGGCTTCCTGGCGAAAGGCCTGTTCGGCCATCAAATGTTCGCGGCGGTTGGTCAGTTGGCGCAGCACATAGTCGGCGGTCAGCCGCGCAATGTCATCGGCCAGTTGCGAGCGCGATTCCGGGCTGCCATCGCCATAGGCAACCATCTCACGCAGCAGGCCTTCGTTACGCACCCATAGCTTGCCCATGAAGGCGGCGCTGCGTTCAACATACTGGGCGAAGGTATCGGTGAGCAGGTCATCGATGTCCTTGAAGTAATAGGTAGTGGCTGACAACGGCACACCGGCCTCGGCCGCCACGGCCCGATGGCGCACGGCGCGCACGCCATCGCGCACCACGATGCGCATGGCTGCATCGAGAATGTCTTGCCTGCGTTGCTCGCTGCCCCGACGGCTGGCCTTACGGCCCTGGTACTGGACGCTTTCAGCCACGGCAGCGGCAATGCCGGCGGCACCTTCTTGAGCGGTTACGCGGTTCACGACACACATCCTTGAATAGATCAAAACCTGGCGCTGTTTGCTTGACGCTTAAAAACGCCACATAAAAAAGCCGCCTTATAAAAGGCGGCTTCGGATTTCGCTACATTTACGCTTGTGGCCGCATGTGCGGGAACAAGATCACATCGCGGATCGACGGCGAGTTGGTCAACAACATCACCAGGCGGTCGATGCCGATACCTTCACCGGCCGTTGGCGGCATGCCGTATTCCAGGGCACGTACGAAGTCGGCGTCGTAGTGCATGGCTTCGTCATCGCCGGCGTCCTTGTCGGCCACCTGGGCCATGAAGCGCTCGGCCTGGTCTTCGGCATCGTTAAGCTCGGAGTAGGCGTTGGCGATTTCGCGGCCGCCGATGAACAGCTCGAAACGGTCGGTGACGTTCGGGTTGTCGTCGTTGCGACGGGCCAGCGGCGACACTTCGAACGGGTACTGGGTAATGAAGTGCGGCTGTTCCAGCTTGTGCTCCACCAGCTCTTCGAAAATCATCACCTGCAGTTTGCCCAGGCCTTCGAAGCCGAGCACCTTGGCACCGGCTTTCTTGGCGATGGCGCGGGCCTTGTCGATGTCGTTGAGGTCGTCGGCGGTCAGCTCAGGGTTGTACTTGAGGATCGAGTCGAACACCGACAGACGCACGAACGGCTCGCCGAAGTGGAACACCTTGTCGCCGTACGGCACGTCGGTGCTGCCCAGGACCAGTTGCGCCAGCTCGCGGAACAGTTCTTCGGTGAGGTCCATGTTGTCTTCGTAGTCGGCGTACGCCTGGTAGAACTCCAACATGGTGAATTCCGGGTTGTGCCGGGTCGAGACGCCTTCGTTACGGAAGTTGCGGTTGATCTCGAACACTTTCTCGAAGCCACCGACCACAAGACGCTTGAGGTACAACTCAGGCGCGATACGCAGGAACATTTCCAGGTCCAGTGCGTTGTGGTGGGTTTCGAACGGCTTGGCTGCGGCGCCCCCCGGGATGGTCTGCAGCATCGGGGTTTCCACTTCCAGGAAGTCACGCTGCATCAGGAAGCTACGGATGTGCGCGATGACCTGCGAACGCACGCGGAAGGTCTGGCGCACGTCTTCGTTGACGATCAGGTCAACGTAGCGCTGGCGGTAACGTTGCTCGGTGTCGGTCAGGCCGTGGTGCTTGTCCGGCAACGGGCGCAGGGACTTGGTCAGCAGGCGCACGCTGGTCATTTCCACGTACAGGTCACCCTTGCCGGAACGGGCCAGGGTGCCTTCGGCGGCGATGATGTCGCCCATGTCCCAGGTTTTCACCGAGGCCAGGGTTTCTTCGGACAGGGTCTTGCGGTTGACGTAGACCTGGATACGCCCGGTCATGTCCTGGATCACCATGAACGAGCCACGGTTGAGCATGATGCGACCTGCCACCTTGACCGGGATCGCCGCTTCAGCCAGCTCTTCCTTGGTCTTGTCCGCGTACTGCTTCTGCAAGGCATCGCAGTAGTTGTCGCGACGGAAGTCGTTGGGGAAGGCATTGCCCTTGGCGCGCTCGGCAGCCAGCTTTTCCTTGCGCAGGGCGATCAGGGAGTTTTCTTCCTGTTGCAGGGCTTGCGGGTCGAGTTGTTGGTCGCTCATGTCTTTAAATTTTCCATCAGGTTCGTGGTCCCCGGCCTGCGGCCGGGGATCGCCGGCAAGGACTGGGCGTCCCTCCGGTTCCTACAAGGGGTTACAGGCCAGATTTCAGGCTGGCTTCCAGGTATTCGTCGATGTCACCGTCGAGCACCTTGTCGCAGTCGCTGCGTTCGATGTTAGTGCGCAGATCCTTGATCCGCGAGGCATCGAGCACATAAGAGCGGATCTGGTGACCCCAACCGATATCCGACTTGGTGTCTTCCAGGGCCTGGGAAGCGGCGTTGCGCTTCTGCATTTCCTGCTCGTACAACTTGGCCCGCAGCATTTTCATGGCGGTGTCCTTGTTCGCGTGCTGGGAACGTTCGTTCTGGCAGCTCACCACGGTGTTGGTCGGTACGTGGGTAATACGTACGGCCGAGTCGGTGGTGTTTACGTGCTGGCCACCGGCACCGGAGGAGCGGTAGGTGTCGATACGCAGGTCGGCCGGGTTGATCTCGATTTCCACCTTGTCATCGATCTCGGGCGAGACGAACACCGCAGAGAACGAGGTGTGGCGACGGTTGCCGGAGTCGAACGGGCTCTTGCGCACCAGGCGGTGTACGCCGATCTCGGTACGCAGCCAGCCAAAGGCGTATTCACCCTTGATGTGCACGGTCGCGCCCTTGATGCCGGCGACTTCACCGGCCGACAGCTCCATGATGGTGGCGTCGAAACCGCGCTTGTCGGCCCAGCGCAGGTACATGCGCAGCAGGATGTTGGCCCAGTCCTGGGCTTCGGTGCCGCCGGAACCGGCCTGGATGTCCAGGTAGGCGTTGTTCGGGTCCATTTCGTGGCTGAACATGCGACGGAATTCAAGCTTGGCGAGGTTTTCCTCGAGACGGGCCAACTCGGCGACGACATCGCCCACTGCGCCTTCGTCGTTTTCTTCGACGGCCATGTCCAGCAGGTCGCGGCAATCGGCCAGGCCGGTGTTCAGTTCGTCGAGGGTGTCGACGATCTGCGCCAGCGCAGCGCGCTCGCGCCCCAGTTCCTGGGCGTATTCAGGTTTGTTCCAGACACTCGGATCTTCAAGCTCGCGATTGACTTCGGTCAGACGCTCATGCTTTTGATCGTAGTCAAAGATACCCCCGAATAGTTTCGGAGCGCTCGGACAGGTCCTTGATGGTGTTAAGGATCGGGTTGATTTCCATGGCGGGCAGCACTCGTTGGCGAACTTTTGAAAGCCGGCGAGTATAACGGCAAACGGGGACTAACGGCAGCCCGCTTGGCGAAAAGGCAGACTACGCAGGGTTAAATGTGGGAGGGGGCAAGCCCCTTCCCACCTTTTGATCTGCTGCGGCCTCGAGTCACTCGATACCGACCTGATTGCGCCCGTTGTGCTTGGCCGTATACAAGCCCTTGTCCGCCGCCATGATCAACCGGCGGCAATCGGTACCCTGCACCGGCGTCATGGTCGACAGGCCGATGCTGATGGTCAGGCTCGAGCCTTCCGCCGGCGCGATGTGCGGGATCTTCAGCGCGGCGACGGCCATGCGCAGCTTTTCCGCCACCAGGCGTGCCCCACCCGGCGAGGTGTTCGGCAATACCAGGGCAAACTCTTCGCCACCGTAGCGCGCCGGCAGGTCCGAAGGGCGGCTGCTGGCTTCGCGGATGGTGTTGGCCACTTTGCGCAGGGCTTCGTCACCCTCGACGTGGCCGAAGCTGTCGTTGTAGGTCTTGAAGAAATCCACGTCGATCATCAGCAATGACAGCTGGGTCTGGTCACGCATGGCGCGGCGCCATTCCAGCTCCAGGTATTCGTCGAAGTGGCGGCGGTTGGACAGCCCGGTCAGGCCATCGGAGTTCATCAGCCGTTGCAGCACCAGGTTGGTGTCCAGCAGCTGTTGCTGGCTGACCCGCAGCGCACGGTAGGCGGCATCGCGCTGCAACAGGGTCATGTAGGAGCGCGAGTGATAGCGGATGCGCGCCACCAGTTCGATGTTGTCCGGCAGCTTGACCAGGTAGTCGTTGGCCCCCGCCGAGAACGCCGCGCTCTTGATCAGCGGGTCTTCCTTGGTGGAAAGCACGATGATCGGGATGTTCTGCGTGGCCGGGTGGTTGCGGTATTCGCGCACCAGGGTCAGGCCGTCGAGGCCGGGCATCACCAGGTCCTGCAGGATCACCGTGGGCTTGATGCGGATGGCCTGGGCAATCGCCTGGTGCGGGTCGGCACAGAAGTGGAAGTCGATGTTTTCTTCATGGGCCAGGCCACGCCGTACGGCTTCGCCGATCATGGCCTGGTCGTCGACCAGCAACACCATGGCGGCGTTTTCGTCGGTCTTGATGTCGTCGATCTGTAAATCATTCATGTGCAGTCACCTGAATTACTACCTGCAAGCCAGCCGCGGGAGGTGTGGATCATTTTGCAAATACCTCCAGCAATCGGGGCGCAATTCTATCCAGTGGGCGAATTTCAACAGCAGCATCAATCGCCGCCGCCGCTTTGGGCATGCCATACACCGCCGAGCTTTGCTGATCCTGGGCGATGGTCAAATAACCTTGTTCACGCATTAGCTTGAGCCCCTGGGCCCCATCACGGCCCATACCGGTCAGCAGTACGCCGACGGCATCGCCATTCCAGTGGCTGGCCACGCTTTCGAAAAACACATCGATGGAAGGCCGGTAAATCTCGTTCACCGGCTCTGCGGTATAGGCTAGCGTGCCATTCTTCAATAAACGAATGTGGTGATTGGTGCCGGCCAGCAGCACCACCCCGCTTTGCGGCGGTTCGCCTTCGCGGGCCAGGCGTACCGGCAGGCCGGAAGCACTGCTCAGCCACTCGGCCATGCCGGCGGCGAAGACCTGGTCCACATGCTGCACCAGCACAATGGCGGCGGCAAAGTCCCGGGGCAACCCCTTGAGCAGGATTTCCAGGGCAGCCGGGCCACCCGCCGAAGAACCGATCGCCACCAGGCTCTGGCGTTTGCCGGTGCTGCGCTCCGGGGTGGTTTCGGCGCGCACACGGCTGCCGCGCTGGCCGATCAGCCAGCCGATGTTGAGGATCTTGCGCAGCAACGGCGCCGCCGCATCCTTGGGGTTGCCCACGCCGAGCGCCGGCGTGTCCACCACATCCAGGGCGCCGTGGCCCATGGCTTCGAACACCCGACTCACATTGGCCTGGCGGTCGACGGTCACCAGCAGGATCGCGCACGGGGTCTCGGCCATGATCTGCCGCGTGGCCTCCACGCCGTCCATCACCGGCATGATCAGGTCCATCAGGATCAGGTCCGGGGTCAGTTCGGCGCAGCGCTGCACCGCCTCCAGGCCGTTGCTGGCCACCCAAACCACCTGGTGCAGGGGCTCGAAGCTCAAGGCACGGCGCAGGGCCTCCACGGCCAGGGGCATGTCATTGACGATCGCAATCCTCATGACCGCGCGCCTCCGATCAACTCCACCACGGCATCCAGCAGCGCGTCATCATGGAAGCTGGCCTTGGCCAGATAATAATCGGCCCCAGCATCCAGCCCGCGACGGCGGTCTTCTTCACGGTCTTTGTACGACACCACCATCACCGGCAACGATTGCAGGCGACTGTCACGGCGCAGGAGTGTGACCAATTCAATACCGTCCATACGAGGCATATCGATATCAGTGATAAGCAGGTCGAAGTCTTCGGAGCGCAAGGCGTTCCAGCCATCCATGCCGTCGACCGCGACGGCCACTTCGTACCCGCGATTGAGCAGTAACTTGCGTTGCAACTCCCGCACAGTGAGCGAGTCGTCCACCACCAGTACCCGCTTGCGCGGTGCCTCGGTGGCCTGCTGGCTGCGCCGGGCGATGCGTTCCAGGCGCCCGGTGTTGAGCAGCTTGTCCACCGAGCGCAGCATATCTTCCACATCGACGATCAATACCACCGAGCCGTCGTCCAGCAAGGCGCCGGCGGAAATATCCTGGACCTTGCCCAGGCGATCATCCAGCGGCAGCACCACCAGGGTGCGCTCGCCGATAAAGCGTTCCACGGCAATCCCGTAAACCGCATCGCGCTCGCGAATCACCACCACCTTCAAGGTTTCGTCATTGCTCTGCCCCGATGGGCGCTGCAACAACTGGCTGGCGGCGACCAGGCCGACATGCCGACCTTCGTGCCAGAAATGCTGGCGGCCTTCCAACTGCACAATGTCGTCGGGGGCCAGGTCGCACATGCGCTCGATATGCGCCAGCGGGAACGCATAGGCTTCCTCGCCGACTTCCACCACCAGGCTGCGCACCACCGACAGAGTCAGCGGCACCTCCAGGTGGAAGCGGCTGCCCTGCCCTGCCGTCTGCTCCAGCACCACCGCGCCGCGCAGTTGGCGGACCATATGCTGCACCGCATCCAGTCCGACACCGCGCCCGGACACTTCGGTGACCTTGTCGCGCAGGCTGAACCCCGGCAGGAACAGGAACGTCAGCAGCTCCTCTTCACTCAGGTTCAGGGCCGTCTCCCAGGTTGAAAGATGCCGATCGACGATGGTGCCGCGCAGGCGCTCCAGGTCGACGCCATTGCCGTCGTCACTCAGCTCCAGCACCAGCAGGCCGGCCTGATGGGACGCGCGCAGGCGGATCAGGCCTTCGGCGGGTTTGCCTGCCAGCAGGCGTTGCTCGGGCATTTCGATGCCGTGGTCGACGGCATTGCGCAATAGATGGGTGAGTGGCGCTTCGAGCTTTTCCAGCACGTCGCGATCGACCTGGGTCTTTTCCCCCTCGATCTCCAGGCGCACTTGCTTGCCCAGGCTGCGGCCGAGGTCGCGCACCATGCGCACCTGCCCGGCCAGTACATCGGCAAACGGGCGCATGCGACACGCCAGCGCAGTGTCGTAGAGCACCTGGGCACGCTGGCCGGCCTGCCAGCCAAACTCATCCAGCTCGGCGGTCTTTTCCGCCAGCAGCGCCTGGGCTTCGCTCAACAGGCGGCGGGTATCGGCCAGGGCTTCCTCGGCTTCGAGGCTCAAGCCCAGGGTCTTGAGCTGGCCATCCAGGGTATCCAGGGCGCGTACGCTCTGGCTTTGAATCCGTTTGAGACGCTGCATGCTGGCCAGGTAGGGCTTGAACCGCTGGGTTTCCACCAGGGACTTGCTCGAGAGGTCCAACAGGCTGTTCAAGCGCTCGGCGGTCACGCGTAATACACGTTCGCCACCTTCAGTCATGCGCCGGCCCTGACGCGGCGGATCGCTGGCGACGGGCGGTGCGGGCTCGGGCTCCGGCGGCAGCTCTTCGATAAGCGGCGCCGGGGCGGGCTCAGGCGCAGCGGGCAGCGGCACGACGTAGGCACTGGGCTGGGATGGATCCAGCAGGCGCTCCATCAACGCCACATAGGCGTCGATGTCCGCCGTGCCGACATCGTTGCCAGGGGTGGCGATACGCATCAGCAGGTCGGTGCCTTGCAGCAAGGCGTCGATATGTTCGGGTTGCAGGTACAGGCGGCGTTCCTGGGCGCTGACCAGGCAATCCTCCATGACGTGGGCCACGCTGACCCCGGCGTCCACCCCAACGATGCGCGCCGCGCCCTTGAGCGAGTGCGCGGCACGCATGCAGGCTTCAAGCTGGTCGGCCTGGGTAGGGTTGCGCTCAAGGGCCAGCAGGCCCGCGCTCAGCACCTGGGTCTGGGCATCGGCTTCCAGGCTGAACAGCTCCAGCAGCGAGGCGTCGCGCATCTGGTCGGGGGTCATGTGAGGCTCCGGGTCACGGCGGACAACAATTGCGCCTCGTCCAGCCACCGCAGGCTACGGCCTTTCCACTGCAACACACCCTGGGTGTAGCGCGCGCTGGCCTGGGTACCCGAGGCCGACGCCGCCTTCAGGGTGCGCTCATCGATGGCATGGATGCCATCCACTTCGTGCACCGGCACCACCACCGGGCCATCCTGCGCGGCGATGATCAGCATGCGCGGCATGATCCGCCCACCGCTGGCGCCCTGATGGGTTGTTTCCAGGCCAAGCAACTCCACCAGCGACAGGCACGCCACCAGCGCGCCACGCACATTGGCCACACCGAGCAAGGCACGGGAGCGCTGGTGCGGCAGCGAATGAATCGGTTGCAACGGCGCCACCTCCACCAGGCAGCGGGTGGCGATGCCCAGCCATTCCTCGCCGAGGCGGAACACCAACAGCGAGCGGGTGATGATCTTTTCGTCAACCTCGGCAGCCGCCACCGGACGACGGTCGTCCTGCTGCAAGGCATAGCGGTCCAGCAAGCGCGTGGCGGCAGCCGAGTACACCGAACAGTTGCGGCAGTGGATATGCTCCACCAGCAGCGGGCATGACTTGTCGCCATGGATACCGATACGGTTCCAGCAGTCGTCGATGGCTTGGGTGTCGGCCAGGGTCAAGTCCAGGCCTGCGGTGTTGAGCGCCTCGGTGCTACTCATCGTTTGGACTCACTGTCTGCTCGCTCGCTGCGGGCGGCCCGCGCCTGTAAACGGCGCGCCCCCGCACTGTCGCCCTGGGACTCGAGCAAGGCGGCCAGGTGCATCAAGGCCTGCGGATGCTGGGGTTCCAGGTACAAGGCTTTTCGATAAAACCCCTGGGCTTCCAGGGCGCTGCCGGCCACGTCGCTGAGCAACCCCAGCCAGTAGAACACCTGGGCGGCCGGCGGGTGACTGTTCAGATACTGCTCACAGGCGGCGCGGGCCTCGGCACTTTTACCTTCGTTGGCCAGGCTGGCGATGCGGCTGAGCAAGGTGCCCGCATCGGAGGGCGGCGCCTTGATCGGCCCCGCCTGGTTGCTGGCCGTGCTGAACGGTCGCGGCTTGACCGGGACCGGCGCGGCGCTGCGCGGTGGCGTCGGCATGGGCACGAATACCGGCTCAGGCTTCACCGGTTCGGCCTGCCGGCTGAAGGCAAATGACTGCGGCACCCCAATCGAGCGCATGCCGTGGCGCCCCAGCAAGCTGCCCTCGGCGGGACCGATAAACAGCACGCCGTCCACATGGGTCAGGCCCTTGAGTACGTCGAAGACTTGCTTCTGGGTCGGCTGGTCAAAGTAGATCAGCAGGTTGCGGCAAAACACGAAATCGTAGCTCGCCTCGTTCGCCAGCAGCGTCGGGTCGAGCAGGTTGCCGACTTGCAGGCGCACCTGTTCGCGCACGCGGTCGGCGATGTGGAACCCGTCGCCGTATTCCGTGAAGTGGCGGTCGCGAAAGGCAATATCGCCGCCACGAAACGAGTTCTTGCCATACACCCCGCGCCGGGCGCGCTCCACGGACAGCGGGCTGACATCCAGGCCCAGGACCTTGAACTGGTGAGGCGCCAACCCGGCATCCAGCAAGGCCATGGCAATGGAATAGGGTTCTTCGCCGGTGGAACACGGCAGGCTGAGAATGCGCAGGGCGCGCATCTGCTTGATCTCGGCCAGGCGTGCAAGCGCCAGTCGGGCCAGGGTCGCAAAGGATTCGGGGTAACGGAAAAACCAGGTCTCGGGGACGATCACGGCTTCGATCAGCGCTTGTTGCTCGTCCTCGGAGCTTTGCAGGTGCTGCCAGTACTGCCCTGGCGTTTGCGCCTGCACGGCCTGGCTGCGCTGGCGCACGGCACGCTCGATGATGGCCTCGCCGACCGACGCGACATCCAGGCCGATACGTTCTTTCAAGAAGGCAAAGAAACGCGGGTCGTTGCTCATAGGCTCAGCTCGGCAGAAAACAACAGGGCGCGCACATCGTCGGTGAGCACGTCATTCACGCCAATCCACTGCATCAGGCCCAGGGCGTCCTCCCGCACCGGCCCCAGGTACCGCGCCTGGCGGTTATCCAGGCCGTAAGGCTGGAATTCCGCCGGGTCGCACCGCAGGGTGTCCGTGGCCTGCTCGAGGATCAGCCCGAGCCAGCGCGATTCGACCCAGGTGTGCGGCTGGTAATTGACCAGCACCAGGCGCGTACTCGTACGCGCCTGGGCCGCTGTGCCGAAGGTCAGCGCACTCAGGTCGATGACCGGCACCAACGCCCCGCGATGGGCAAAGATGCCCGCCACCCACAGTGGCGCATGGGCGATAGGCTTGAGCGGCAGGCGTGGCAACACCTCGGCCACCTCCGTGGCCTTGAGCGCAAAGCGTTCGCTGCCGATGTGAAACACCAGGAACAAGGCTTTTTTCGCTGCCGGAACGGCGCCGCGTTTAGCCGCAAGGTCGCTCATCAGACTTTGAAACGCGACACGCCGCTGCGCAGACCCACCGCAACCTGGCTCAGTTCATCGATGGCAAAGCTGGCCTGGCGCAGGGACTCCACCGTCTGGCTGCTGGCATCGCCCAGTTGCACCAGGGCATGGTTGATCTGCTCGGCGCCGGTGGCCTGGGCCTGCATGCCTTCGTTGACCATCAACACCCGCGGCGCCAGGGCCTGTACCTGATGGATGATCTGCGACAGCTGCTCGCCTACTTGCTGCACTTCGAACATGCCTCGACGGACTTCTTCGGAGAACTTGTCCATGCCCATCACGCCCGCCGAAACCGCTGACTGGATTTCACGCACCATCTGCTCGATGTCATAGGTGGCCACGGCGGTCTGGTCGGCCAGGCGCCGCACTTCGGTGGCCACCACGGCAAAACCGCGACCGTACTCACCGGCCTTTTCGGCTTCGATGGCGGCATTCAGGGACAGCAGGTTGGTCTGGTCGGCGACCTTGACGATGGTCACCACCACCTGGTTGATATTGCCGGCCTTCTCATTGAGGATCGCCAGCTTGGCGTTCACCAGGTCGGCGGCGCCCATCACCGAGTGCATGGTTTCTTCCATGCGCGCCAGACCTTGCTGGCCGGAACCGGCGGCCACCGAGGCCTGGTCGGCGGCGGTGGACACTTCGGTCATGGTGCGGACCAGATCCTTGGAAGTGGCAGCGATCTCCCGCGAAGTGGCACCGATCTCAGTGGTAGTGGCCGCGGTTTCAGTGGCAGTAGCCTGTTGCTGCTTGGAGGTGGCGGCAATCTCGGTGACCGAGGTGGTGACCTGCACCGAAGAGCGCTGGGCCTGGGACACCAGGGCCGTAAGCTCGGTCATCATGTCGTTGAAGCCGGTTTCCACCGCGCCGAACTCGTCCTTGCGCTCCAGGTTCAAGCGTTTGCTCAGGTCACCGGTACGCATGGTCTGGAGGATCTCGACGATACGCTGCATCGGCGCCATGATCGCGCGCATCAGCAGCAGGCCACACAGGCCGGCAGCGAGGATCGCCACGGCCAGCGACAGGAACATGCTGACCTTGGCCGAGGCAACGGCGTCGTCAATGGCGGCCGTCGCGTTGTCGGACACGGCCTTGTTTTCCGTGATGATGTCATTGAGCTTCATGCGCCCTTCGGTCCAGATCGGCGTCAATTGCTCTTCCAGCAGCTCGCGGGCGGCCGGCAGGTCATTGGCTTCGACGCGCTCAAGCACCTCGGCCAGGACCTTGTTGTAGTTGATGTGGGCGGCCTTGAAGTTATCGAACTCCATGCGATCGGCCTGGCTATGCACGGTTTTTTCGTAATTGGCCATCTGCTGTTCAATACGCGCCTCGAAGGCCTTGTAGTCCGACTTATCGCTATTGGTGAAGGTTTTATCCTCACGCAGGCCAATGATATCGATGGTCTGCAAATAGCTGTCGACCCACGCGCTGCGGATCATCGAACTGAGGTAAACCCCCGGCACCGCGTCGTCACGCACCGATTCCTGGCTGGCTTCAATCTTCAGCAACCGTGAGTAGGACACCACAACCATCAGCAGCATGATCGCGATAATGACCGCAAAGCTCGCCAAAATCCGCTGGCGCAAGGTCCAATTCTTCACAGTGTTTCCTCGAAGGGCCATTCAAATGGAGGGGAGTATAGCTGAGCAGAAGCCCTCATTTATCAATGGGTTTCGATGTGGCACACACACATTGCAAAAACACCTGTGGGAGGGGGCTTGCTCCCGATTGCCGTGGGTCAGTTGCAGAGATTCGAACTGGACCACCGCTATCGGGAGCAAGCCCCCTCCCACAGGTTGGATTTGCCCGGCCCCGTTGGTTACTGGTTAAGCCGTACCTGCTTTTCCAGTTCCAGCTTCAAGCCCGGCTCGAGCTTGAGTTGGCGGGCCAATTCGTCCAGATACGCCTTTTCCATAAAGTTCTCCTCATCCACCAGCATCACGCTGGCGATGTACATCTCGGCGGCCATTTCCGGGGTGCCGGCGGCGCGGGCGACGTCGGCCGGGTCCAGCGGCTTGTTCAGCTCGGCGTGCAGCCAGCTTTGCAGTTCGCGGTCGTTGTCCAGCTTGGTGAATTCACCTTCGATCAGTGCGCGTTCGCGTTCATCCACATGGCCGTCGGCCTTGGCGGCGGCGACCAATGCCTTGAGGATCCCCTGGCTGTGCTGCTCGACCTGGGCCGGTGGCAGGCGGTCGATGGTTTGCGGTTCGCCCTGAGGCGCGTTGGCCTGCTTGGCCTGCCAGTTGCCGTAGGCTTTGTAGGCAATCACGCCCAACGCGGCCAGCCCGCCGTAGGTCAGGGCTTTGCCGCCAAACTTGCGCGCCTTCTTGTTGCCCAGCAACAGGCCCATCGCCCCCGCCGCTAGGGCGCCACCGCCCGCACCGCCGAGCAGGCTGCCCAGACCGCCGCCGCCGAGCAGCCCGCCGAGGGCGCCTTTATCGTCCTGTTTGCGCTGGCCGCCGGTTTTATTCTGCAACATGTCCTGGCCGGACTTGAGCAACTGATCGAGCAATCCACGGGTATTCATTCGTAGCCTCCAGACACTAGGGTTCATGGACCAATAGGCCCTCAGCGTAAAACTAAGTGCCAAAAAGCCGCGATCTAGAGTGCTTCCAGATGTAACGCCACTGCCGTTCGCTAAAACCGATATACACTCGGACAAATCTATAAAAACACCCCACTGGTAATTCCAGCATGATGACCTTGCGTCAAATCCGGCATTTTATCGCCGTGGCCGAGACCGGATCGATCTCCGCCGCCGCGCAGACCGCGTTCATTTCCCAGTCCACCCTGACCCTGGCGATCCAGCAACTGGAGCAGGAAATCGGCGTCATCCTGTTCAACCGCCACGCCAAGGGCATGACCCTCACGCACCAGGGCCATCAGTTCCTGCGCCAGGCGCACTTGATCCTCGCCACCGTCGACAATGCCAAGCGCAGCCTGCAACAGAGCACCGACCAGGTCGCCGGGCAATTGATCATCGGCGTGACCAGCCTGGTCGCCGGCTACTACCTGGCGGATTTGCTCACCCGCTTCCAGCGCGCCTACCCCAACGTGGAGATCCGCGTGATGGAAGACGAACGCCCGTATATCGAGCATTTGCTGGTCAGCGGCGAGATCGATGTGGGCGTACTGATCCTCTCCAATCTGGAAGACCGCCACGCCCTGCAGACCGAAGTCCTCACCCACTCGCCCCACCGCCTGTGGCTGCCGGCGCAACACCCGCTCCTGGAGCACGACAGCATCAACCTCGCCGACGTGGCAAACGAGCCGTTGATTCAGCTGAACGTCGACGAAATGGGGCATAACGCCCAGCGCCTGTGGGCCGCTGCCGGCCTGCAACCGCGCGTGACCCTGCGCACCGCCTCCACCGAGGCCGTGCGCAGCCTGGTGGCCGCGGGCCTGGGCGTGTCGATCCAACCGGACATGACCTACCGCCCCTGGTCCCTGGAGGGCGACATTATTGAAGCGCGGCCGATTGCCGACCTCAGCCAGACCCTGGACGTCGGCCTGGCCTGGCGTCGGGGCACCGCGCGGCCGGCCTTGGTGGATCCGTTCCTCACCGTTGCGCGGGAACAACCACACCCGCGCAAGCCATCTATTTAATCGAATGCTGCATTCAGTATTTAGTATTTGTTGACCTCGCGCCTGACCTCTAGTCTCTGTCTATGCATAAGAGAAGGTCCGGCGCCTTGTAAGAGAACGCCCATGACCGCACAAGAAAAGAGATCACGAAAAATGTCCGGCGCGCCCACCCCGCTGCTTACTGCGTTGCTGATCGACGGCGAACTGGTCCAGGGCCAGGGCGTTGCCGAGCCGATCCTCAACCCGGCCACCGGCGAAGTGCTCACCCAGATCGCCGAGGCCAGCACCGAGCAGGTCGAAAGTGCGATCCTCGCCGCGCACCGCGCTTTTGCCGGCTGGTCGCGGACCACGCCGCAACAACGCTCGAACATCCTGCTGGGCATCGCCGACGCCATCGAGAAACACGCCGACTACCTCGCCCGCCTGGAATCGCTGAACTGCGGCAAGCCGTTGCACCTGGCGCGCCAGGATGACTTGAGCGCCAGCGTCGATGTGTTCCGTTTCTTCGCCGGCGCCGTGCGCTGCCAGACCGGCCAGCTCAGCGGCGAATACCTGCCGGGCTACACCAGCATGGTGCGCCGCGATCCGATTGGCGTGGTGGCCTCGATTGCGCCGTGGAACTACCCGCTGATGATGGCCGCGTGGAAGATCGCCCCGGCGCTGGCGGCCGGTAATACCTTGGTGTTCAAGCCGTCGGAACACACGCCGCTGTCGATCCTCGCATTGGCCCCGGTCCTGAAGGACGTGTTACCACGCGGGGTCATCAACATTCTGTGCGGTGGCGGTGAAGGCGTCGGCAGCCATCTGGTCAGCCACCCCAAGGTGCGCATGGTCTCGCTGACCGGCGACATCGTCACCGGCCAGAAAATCCTGCAGGCCGCCTCCAAGACTCTCAAGCGCACCCACCTGGAATTGGGCGGCAAGGCGCCGGTGATCGTATGCAACGACGCCGACCTGCAAGCCGTGGTCGAAGGCGTGCGTGCCTACGGTTACTACAATGCCGGCCAGGACTGCACGGCGGCATGCCGCATCTACGCCCAGGCGGGCATCCACGACAAATTGGTCGCCGAGCTGGGCGCAGCCGTCAGCAGCCTGCGCTTCGCCGGCAAGCGCGATGCCGATAACGAACTCGGCCCGCTGATCAGCACACGCCAGCGCGACCGCGTGGCCAGCTTTGTCGAGCGCGCCCTCGGCCAGCCGCATATCGAGCGGGTCACCGGCGCGGCCGTGCATTCCGGGGCCGGCTTCTATTACCAGCCGACGCTGCTCGCCGGCTGCAGGCAGACCGATGAAATCGTCCAGCGCGAAGTGTTCGGCCCGGTGGTCACCGTGACCCGCTTCGACGAACTGGAACAGGCGGTGGACTGGGCCAACGATTCCGAATACGGCCTGGCCTCCTCCGTCTGGACCCAGAACCTGGACAAGGCCATGCAGGTCGCCGCGCGCCTGCAATACGGCTGCACCTGGATCAACAGCCATTTCATGCTGGTCAGCGAAATGCCACACGGCGGCTTAAAGCGCTCGGGGTATGGGAAAGATCTGTCCAGCGATTCGCTACAGGACTACAGCGTGGTGCGCCACATCATGGCCCGCCACGGCCAGCATCTTTAAAACAACAACTAAGCTCATGCGTCACGGCTTCACACACTGCCCCGACCATAATTAAAGAAGAGGGAATCCCCATGTCTGCGCATAAGACCGCACTGCTCAGTGCCTTGACCACCGCGCTGCTGGCCAGCGTCAGTATCCAGGCCGCCGAACCGCTCAAGGCGGTGGGCGCTGGTGAAGGCCAGCTGGATATCGTCGCCTGGCCCGGCTATATCGAACGTGGTGAAAGCGACAAGGCCTACGACTGGGTCACAGGTTTCGAGAAGGAAACAGGCTGCAAGGTCAATGTGAAAACCGCCGCCACCTCTGACGAAATGGTCAGTTTGATGGCCAAGGGCGGTTATGACCTGGTCACCGCGTCCGGGGATGCGTCGCTGCGGTTGATCGTCGGCAAGCGTGTGCAACCGATCAACACGGCGTTGATCCCCAACTGGAAGAACATCGACCCGCGCCTCAAGGATGCGCCGTGGTACGTGGTGGGCCAGCAGACCTACGGCACCCCATACCAGTGGGGGCCGAACGTACTGATGTACAACACCACCGTGTTCAAGACCGCGCCCACCAGCTGGAACGTGCTGTTCGATGCGCAGAACCTGCCGGACGGCAAGCCGAACAAAGGTCGTGTGCAGGCCTATGACGGTCCGATCTACATCGCCGATGCGGCGCTGTACCTCAAGAGCACCCAGCCGGAACTGGGGATCCAGAGCCCCTATGAACTGACCGAAACCCAGTACAAGGCCGTGCTCGACCTGTTGCGCGCGCAGCAGCCGTTGATCCACCGCTACTGGCATGACACCACCGTGCAAATGAGCGACTTCAAGAACGAAGGCGTGGTGGCCTCCAGCGCCTGGCCGTATCAGGTCAACGGCCTGCAGAACGAGAAGCAGCCGATTGCTTCGACCATTCCCAAGGAAGGCGCCACCGGCTGGGCCGACACCACCATGTTGCACAGCGAGGCCAAGCACCCGAATTGCGCCTACAAGTGGATGGACTGGTCGCTGCAGCCCAAAGTCCAGGGCGATGTCGCCGCCTGGTTCGGCTCGCTGCCGGCGGTGCCGGCAGCCTGCAAGGAAAGCGAACTGCTCGGCGCCGAGGGTTGCAAGACCAACGGCTTCGACCAGTTCGACAAGATCGCCTTCTGGAAAACCCCGCAGGCCGAGGGCGGCAAGTTCGTGCCATACAGTCGCTGGACCCAGGACTACATCGCGATCATGGGCGGCCGCTAAGACCATGCAGACGGCATAGATCCCCTGTGGGAGGAGGCTTGCCCCCTCCCACATCGACCGCATTTACCGATGTTTTGTTTTTTCAGCAGTCCAGGCCGGGCGCTGCGACCACCCGCGCCTTTTTGGAGCACCGCACCATGACGCTTGCAGTCCAATTCACCCACGTTTCCCGTCAGTTCGGCGAAGTGAAGGCCGTTGACCGGGCTTCCATCGATATCCAGGACGGCGAGTTCTTTTCCATGCTCGGCCCATCCGGCTCGGGCAAGACCACCTGCCTGCGCCTGATCGCCGGTTTCGAGCAGCCGAGCGCAGGCTCGATCCGCATTCATGGCGAGGAAGCCGCTGGCTTGCCGCCGTATCAGCGTGACGTAAACACGGTATTCCAGGATTACGCACTGTTCCCCCATATGAACGTGCGCGACAACGTCGCCTATGGCCTCAAGGTCAAAGGCGTGGGCAAGACCGAACGCCTCAACCGCGCCGAAGAAGCCTTGGGGATGGTCGCCCTCGGTGGCTACGGCGAGCGCAAGCCGGTACAGCTCTCCGGCGGCCAACGCCAACGGGTGGCCCTGGCCCGTGCCCTGGTCAATCGCCCCCGCGTGTTACTGCTCGATGAACCCTTGGGCGCCCTCGACCTCAAGCTGCGCGAACAGATGCAAAGCGAGCTGAAGAAGCTGCAGCGCCAGCTCGGCATCACCTTTATCTTCGTGACCCACGACCAGACCGAAGCGCTGTCGATGTCCGACCGTGTGGCGGTGTTCAACAAGGGCCGTATCGAACAGGTCGACACCCCGCGCAACCTGTACATGAAACCGGCCACCGCGTTCGTCGCCGAGTTCGTCGGCACCTCCAACGTGATTCGCGGCGAGTTGGCCCAGCGCCTCAGCGGCAGTGCGCAGCCGTTTTCGATTCGCCCGGAGCACGTAAGGTTTGCCGAGGGCCCGCTGGGCGCCGACGAAGTGGAAATCAGCGGCCTGCTGCACGACATCCAGTACCAGGGCAGCGCCACCCGCTATGAACTGAAACTGGAAAACGGCCAGGCGCTGAACATCAGCCAGGCCAACAACCAGTGGCTGGACATCAGCAGCGGCCATCAGGTCGGCCAGTCCATCACCGCCCGTTGGGCGCGAGAAGCCATGACGCCGCTGACTGACCGCGCAGGCGAGGTGTGACATGAGCCTGGCCCTTTCCCAACCGCCGATGCGCAGGTTTTCCAACCTGCTGTACCGCAAGCCCAACCTGTACCTGGCGATGCTGCTGGTTCCGCCGCTGATCTGGTTCGGCGCGATCTACCTGGGTTCGCTGCTGACCCTGCTGTGGCAAGGCTTCTATACCTTTGACGACTTCACCATGGCGGTCACCCCGGACCTGACCCTGGCCAACTTCGCCGCGCTGTTCCAGCCGTCGAACTTCGACATCATCCTGCGCACCCTGGGCATGGCGATCGTGGTGTCGATCGCCAGCGCCATCGTCGCCTTCCCGATCGCCTACTACATGGCGCGCTACACCACGGGCAAGACCAAGGCGTTCTTCTATATCGCGGTGATGATGCCGATGTGGGCCAGCTACATCGTCAAGGCGTATGCCTGGACCTTGCTGCTGGCCAAGGGCGGCGTGGCGCAGTGGTTCGTGCAGCACCTGGGCCTGGAACCGGTATTGCAGTTCGTGCTGGGCATTCCCGGCGTGGGCGGCAGCACCTTGAGCACCTCGCACCTGGGGCGCTTCATGGTGTTCGTCTATATCTGGCTGCCCTTCATGATCCTGCCGATCCAGGCGTCCCTGGAGCGCTTGCCGCCGTCGCTGCTGCAAGCCTCCGCCGACCTCGGCGCGAAGCCGCGCCAGACCTTCATGCAGGTAATCCTGCCACTGTCGGTGCCGGGGATTGCCGCCGGTTCGATCTTCACGTTTTCGCTGACCCTGGGCGATTTCATCGTGCCGCAACTGGTGGGCCCGCCGGGTTACTTCGTCGGCGGCATGGTCTACGCCCAGCAAGGCGCCATCGGCAATATGCCCATGGCCGCCGCGTTCACCCTGGTGCCGATCGTGCTGATCGCGGTTTACCTGTCCATCGTCAAACGCCTGGGGGCCTTCGATGCACTCTGAGAAATCATCCTTAGGCTTGAAGATCGCAGCCTGGGGCGGGTTGGTATTCCTGCACTTCCCGATCCTGATCATCTTCCTCTACGCCTTCAACACCGAAGAAGCCGCGTTCAGCTTTCCGCCCCAGGGCTTTACCCGGAAGTGGTTCAGCGTGGCCTTCGCCCGGCCGGATGTGCTGGAGGCGATCAAGCTGTCGTTGCAGATCGCCGCCATCGCCACCCTGATTGCCATGGTGCTGGGCACCCTGGCCTCGGCGGCGCTGTATCGCCGCGAGTTCTTTGGCAAGCAAGGCGTGTCGCTGATGTTGATCCTGCCGATTGCGCTGCCGGGGATCATCACCGGTATTGCGCTGCTGGCGACGTTCAAGACATTAGGCATCGAGCCGGGGATGTTCACCATCATCGTCGGCCACGCGACGTTCTGCGTGGTGATCGTCTACAACAACGTCATCGCCCGCCTGCGCCGTACGTCCCACAGCCTGATCGAAGCCTCGATGGACCTGGGCGCCGACGGCTGGCAGACCTTCCGCTACATCATCATGCCCAACCTCGGCTCGGCGCTGCTGGCCGGCGGCATGCTGGCGTTTGCGCTGTCGTTCGACGAAATCATCGTCACCACCTTCACCGCCGGCCACGAGCGTACGTTGCCGCTGTGGTTGCTCAACCAATTGAGCCGGCCACGGGATGTGCCGGTGACCAATGTGGTCGCGATGCTGGTGATGCTGGTGACGATGTTCCCGATCCTGGGCGCCTATTACCTGACCCGCGGTGGTGAAAGCGTGGCGGGGAGCGGTGGTAAATAACTTGGCCACTGAAGGAACGCGGTTCAAATGTGGGAGGGGGCTTGCCCCCGATAGCGGTGTGACAGCCAACACAGCTGTCACTGAACCACTGGCATCGGGGGCAAGCCCCCTCCCACATTTAAATCCGGTTTCTTCAGGGAAATAACACGCGTTTTTTGGAGGACTCAATCATGCAAACCAAACTGCTGATCAACGGCCAACTGGTACAAGGCGAAGGCCCGGCCCAGGCCATCTTCAACCCGGCACTGGGCCGCGTGCTGGTGGAAATCAAAGAAGCCAGCGAAGCCCAGGTCGACGCCGCCGTGCGCGCCGCCGATGCGGCCTTCGAAGGCTGGTCGCAGACCGCGCCCAAGGATCGCTCGCTGTTGCTGCTGAAACTGGCCGACGTGATCGAAGCCCACGGCGAAGAACTGGCCAAGCTGGAATCGGACAACTGCGGCAAGCCCTACAGCGCCGCGCTGAACGACGAGATCCCGGCAATTGCCGACGTGTTCCGCTTCTTCGCCGGCGCCAGCCGATGCATGAGCGGTTCGGCCGGTGGTGAATACTTGCCCGGCCACACCTCGATGATCCGTCGCGACCCGGTGGGCGTGATCGCGTCTATCGCGCCGTGGAACTACCCGCTGATGATGGTCGCCTGGAAAATCGCACCGGCCCTGGCCGCGGGCAATACCGTGGTGCTCAAGCCGTCGGAGCAAACCCCGCTGACCGCGTTGCGGATGGTCGAGCTGGCGTCGGAGATTTTCCCGGCCGGAGTACTCAACCTGGTGTTCGGCCGTGGGCCTACCGTGGGCAGTCCGCTGGTGAACCACCCGAAAGTGCGCATGGTGTCGCTGACCGGCTCCATCGCCACAGGCGCGAATATCATCTCCAGCACCGCCGACAGCGTGAAGCGCCTGCACATGGAGCTGGGCGGCAAGGCGCCCGTGATCATCTTCAACGACGCGGATATCGATGCAGCGGTGGAAGGCATTCGTACCTTCGGCTTCTACAACGCCGGGCAGGACTGTACCGCAGCGTGCCGGATTTATGCGCAGGCGGACATCTACGACGCCTTTGTGGAGAAACTCGGCGCGGCAGTCGCCAGCATCAAATACGGCTTGCAGGATGACCCGGCCACTGAGCTGGGCCCGTTGATCACTGCGCAACACCGCGACCGGGTTGCCGGGTTTGTCGAACGCGCCGTGGCGCAGCCGCATATCCGCCTGGTCACCGGTGGCAAGGCGGTGGAAGGCAATGGTTTCTTCTTTGAGCCGACCGTACTCGCCGATGCGCAACAGGACGATGAGATCGTGCACCGCGAGGTGTTCGGGCCGGTGGTGTCGGTGACCAAATTCACCGATGAGGCGCAGGTGCTGGGCTGGGCCAATGATTCGGACTACGGGTTGGCGTCGTCGGTATGGACCACCGACGTAGGACGCGCCCACCGCCTGGCCGCGCGCTTGCAATACGGCTGCACCTGGGTAAACACCCATTTCATGCTCGTCAGCGAAATGCCCCACGGTGGTCAGAAACTGTCGGGGTATGGCAAGGATATGTCCATGTATGGCTTGGAGGACTACACCACGGTTCGGCATGTAATGTTCAAGCACTGATCCCCCAAGTGCCGTAACGCTTTATTGTAGGAGCGAGCTTGCTCGCTCCTACATTTGGATCTTCATAATTCGTGGGTAATGTGTTCACTCACAGCGTCGGAAATGTCTTGTCGCATTTGCAATGCAATCACCCCGCCATCAATCAATTTTCCTTCTCCATCGAACCGCTTAAGCTATCCGGCGTCTGTTTAATGTCCGTTGTGTTTGGCCGAAGGCATGTCCGAACCGTAATTTCTGATCCAGCACGTGCCAGGAACGGCGCGGGATTTGCTCACGACAGGTTGTCTCTATGCACCGCAGGAATTTGCTCAAAGCCTCCATGGCCATTGCGGCCTACACCGGTTTATCGGCCAGCGGCCTGCTTGCCGCGCAGGCCTGGGCCGGGAACCGTGCCGCCGATGGCAAGGCCGTAGCGTTCGATTTTGAAACGCTCAAGGCCCAAGCCAAACAGCTCGCCGGGACCGCGTATAAAGACACCAAACAGGTGCTGCCGCCTACCCTGGCGACCATGACCCCGCAGAATTTCAACGCCATCGGCTACGACGGCAACCATTCGCTGTGGAAGGAATTGAACGGCCAGCTCGACGTGCAGTTCTTCCACGTCGGCATGGGCTTCAAGACACCGGTGCGCATGCACAGCGTCGACCCCAAGACCCGTGAAGCCCGCGAAGTGCATTTCCGCCCTTCACTGTTCAATTATGAAAAAACCACCGTCGACACCAAACAGCTGACCGGCGACCTGGGTTTCTCCGGCTTCAAGTTGTTCAAGGCGCCGGAACTGGATCGCCATGACGTGCTGTCGTTTCTCGGCGCCAGCTACTTCCGCGCGGTGGATTCTACCGGCCAGTACGGCCTCTCCGCCCGTGGCCTGGCGATTGATACCTACGCAAAAAAACGCGAAGAGTTCCCCGACTTCACGCAGTTCTGGTTCGAGACCCCGGACAAGAACGCGACCCGCTTTGTGGTCTACGCCCTGCTCGACTCGCCGAGCGCCACCGGCGCCTACCGCTTCGATATCGACTGCCAGGCCAACCAAGTGGTGATGGCCATCGACGCCAACATCAATGCCCGCACCGCCATCGAACAGTTGGGCATCGCCGCCATGACCAGCATGTTCAGTTGCGGCACCCACGAACGCCGCATGTGCGACACCATCCACCCACAGATCCACGATTCGGACCGCCTGGCGATGTGGCGAGGTAATGGCGAGTGGATTTGCCGCCCGTTGAATAACCCGGCCAAGCTGCAGTTCAATGCGTTCGCCGACACCGACCCGAAAGGTTTCGGCCTGGTGCAGACCGACCATGAGTTCGCCAGCTACCAGGACACCGTCGACTGGTACAGCAAGCGTCCAAGCCTGTGGGTCGAACCGACCACCGCCTGGGGCGAAGGCTCGATCGACCTGTTGGAAATCCCCACCACCGGCGAGACCCTGGACAACATCGTGGCCTTCTGGACCCCGAAAAAGCCGGTGGCGGCCGGCGACTCACTCAACTATGGCTACAAGCTGTACTGGAGCGCCCTGCCCCCGGTCAGCACGCCGCTGGCGCAAGTCGACGCGACCCGTTCCGGCATGGGCGGCTTTACCGAAGGTTGGGCGCCGGGCGAGCACTACCCGCCAGTGTGGGCTCGCCGGTTTGCCGTGGACTTCAAGGGCGGCGGCCTGGACCGTTTGCCGGCCGGCACCGGGATCGAGCCGGTGGTGACCTGCTCCCACGGCGAAGTGAAAGACTTCAGCGTGCTGGTGCTCGACAACATCAAGGGCTACCGCATCCTGTTCGACTGGTACCCGACCAGCGACAGCGTGGAGCCGGTGGAACTGCGGCTGTTTATTCGCACCCAGGACCGCACCCTGAGTGAAACCTGGTTGTATCAGTACTTCCCGCCGGCACCGGAGCAGCGCAAGTACACCTGATCCAGATCGTTCCCACTCGCGTGGGAACGATCCTCGCGCACGCCATCAGAACCGCGACACACTCTTCATCGCTCCAATCAGATACCGCATCGCCACCTGATCGTTTTCGGTCAGGGCGCGATACTGCGCCAGTAATTCGGCTTCGTCCGAACTCAACCTGCGGCCACGCAAGGACACCCTGCGGGTAAAAAAAGACACCACCGCACCCGCTACACCATAGGACTTGGCCATGGACTGTTTCTCCTGATATCGATCAAAAACTCCTGTGCCCACAAACCGTTTCCCGGGGAGCGCAATGCCTCCGTGAACAAACAGGCTGACTTCCTGGGCCAGAAATCAGTCCTACCCTAAGCGTAGAAACAATCTCGTTACGTGTGGGATTTTTTTAGAGCATTCACTTAAAAAATCACTTCGGTAACAAATACCTACAACCCCATCCCACAGCAGCAGGCAAAAAAAACCCACCGGTTCAAGGTGGGTTTCGACGGCGCCGACGCAGGATCAATCCCTCAAGTCAGACTCATGGATCGGTTGGTCCCGATGGGTCGCTCGTTGGTACTGAGCCGGCCAAATGGCCTTGTGCCCGCCCAGATCATCATCGGCATGCAACGGCCAGTAAGGGTCACGCAGCAGTTCACGGGCCAGGAAGATGATGTCGGCCTGGCAGGTACGCAGGATGTGCTCGGCCTGGGCCGGTTCGGTGATCATGCCGACGGTGCCGGTGGCGATGCCCGACTCCTTGCGTACACGCTCGGCAAAGCGCGTCTGGTAACCGGGGCCGGTGGGGATTTCGGCGTTAGCGGCAGTGCCGCCGGAAGACACGTCGATCAGGTCCACGCCCAGGTCTTTGAGGCGACGCGCGAGTTCCACGGTTTCATCAGGGTTCCAGCCATCTTCCACCCAGTCGGTGGCCGACACCCGCACGAACAGTGGCAGCTCCTGGGGCCAGACCTCGCGCACGGCCTCGGTCACTTGCAGCACCAGGCGGATACGGTTCTCGAAGGAGCCGCCATATTGGTCCTGCCGCTGGTTGCTGATGGGCGAGAGGAATTGATGCAGCAGGTAACCATGGGCGGCGTGGATCTCCACCACTTCAAAACCGGCGGTCAGGGCTCGCCTGGCGGCGGCGACGAAGTCGGCGATCACTTGCTGGATCTGCGCCTCATCCAAAGGCTTGGGTTGGGTGTGCTGCGGGTCAAAGGCAATCGGCGACGGCCCCACCGGCACCCAGCCACCGTCTTGCGGCTTGACGCTGCCGTGCTTGCCGATCCATGGGCGGTGGGTGCTGGCCTTGCGCCCGGCATGGGCCAGCTGGATGCCCGCCACCGCGCCCTGGGCGGCGATAAACCGTGTGATGCGCCGCAGGGGTTCGATCTGTTCGTCGTTCCACAGGCCCAGGTCTTCGGCCGTGATGCGGCCATCGGCGGTTACGGCGGTGGCTTCGGTGAATATCAGCCCGGCGCCACCGACCGCGCGGCTGCCGAGGTGGACCAGGTGCCAGTCGTTGGCCAGGCCATCGACACTTGAGTACTGACACATCGGCGACACCGCGATACGGTTGAGCAGGGTCAATTGGCGCAGGGTATAGGGTTCGAGCAGCTGACTCATGGCGCACCTCTTCTTGGCTTTTGGGCACTTTTGTAGGAGCGAGCTTGCTCGCGAAGGCCTCATAGGCGCCGCGTCTATCCAGGATTAACGCGTTACCGTGACGTTTTTCGCGGGCAAGCCCGCTCCTACACAACAGTGCTTAGAGCCTAGTCGACAACCGTGGATTGCACAGGGTTCAGACGTAAAGCGGGAGCCGATTGCCGGCTCCCGTACCGCGCAGGCTTACATTTCGACCTGGGTGCCCAATTCGATCACTCGGTTGACCGGGAGCTTGAAGAACCGCAGGTTGCCGTTGGCGTTCTTGAGCATGAATGCAAACAACGCTTCGCGCCAACGGGCCATGCCCTTGATGCGGGAGGCGATGACGGTTTCACGGCTGAGGAAGTACGTGGTGCGCATCGGACTGAAATCCAGGCCGTCCAAATGGCACAGCTTCAACGCTTCGGGGACGTCCGGCTCATCGGTAAAGCCGAAGTGCAGGATCACGCGAAAGAACCCCTCGCCGTAGGAATCCACCTCGAAGCGCCGTGAGGCCGGAACACGCGGGATGTCTTCGTAGACCACTGTCAGCAACACCACCTGTTCATGCAGCACCTGGTTATGCAACAGGTTGTGCAACAGCGCATGGGGCACGGCGTCCGGGCGCGCGGTAAGGAACACCGCCGTGCCCTGTACGCGATGCGGCGGCTGCACGCGGATGCTGCTGATGAAGATCGGCAACGGCAGGCCACCTTCGTCGAGGCGGTCCACCAGCAATTGCTTGCCGCGCTTCCAGGTGGTCATCAGCACGAACAGCACAATCCCCGCCAATACCGGGAAGGCACCGCCCTGGATGATCTTCGGCACGTTGGCCGCGAAGTACAGCCCGTCCACCAACAGGCAGCAGACCAGGACCGGCACGGCCAGAATCGGTGGCCATTTCCACAGCAACAGCATGACTGCCGACACCAGGATGGTGGTCATCAGCATGGTCCCCGTCACCGCCACGCCGTAGGCCGACGCCAGTGCGTTGGAGGACTCGAAACCCAGCACCAGCAGGATCACGCCGACCATCAGCGACCAGTTCACCGCACCGATATAGATCTGGCCCTGTTCGGCGCTAGAGGTGTGCTGGATATGCATACGCGGGATATAACCCAACTGGATCGCCTGGCGCGTCAACGAAAACGCACCGGAAATCACCGCCTGGGACGCAATCACCGTGGCCAGGGTGGACAACACCACCAGCGGGATCAGCGCCCAACTTGGCGCCAGCAGGTAGAACGGGTTGCGTGCGGCTTCCGGGTCGCCCAGCAGCATGGCGCCCTGACCGAAATAGTTGAGCACCAGCGCCGGCAACACCAGGATGAACCAGGCGCGGGCGATGGGCTTGCGGCCGAAGTGCCCCATGTCGGCATACAGCGCCTCGGCACCGGTCAACGCCAGCACTACCGCACCGAGGATTGCCACGCCAATGCCAGGGTGGGCCTCGAAGAAACGCACGCCCCACATCGGGTTCAGGGCATTGAGCACTTCAGGGTGCAGGGTAATGCCATACACGCCGAGGCCACCCAGCACCAGGAACCAGGTCACCATCACTGGCCCGAACAGCTTGCCGATGCGGTCGGTACCGTGCTTCTGGATCAGGAACAGCGCCACCAGCACCACCAGGGCGATCGGCACCACCCATTTTTCCAAGCCGTCGAACGCCAGCTCCAGGCCTTCAATGGCCGACAGCACCGAAATCGCCGGGGTGATCATGCTGTCGCCATAGAACAACGCCGCACCGCACAGGCCGCACACCACGAGGAAACTGCGTAACTTCTTGCGCTCCCCCGCCGCCCTTCGCGCCAACGCGGTCAGAGCCATGATGCCACCTTCGCCCTGGTTATCGGCGCGCAGCACGAACAGCATGTACTTGATCGACACCACCCAGATCAACGACCAGAAGATCAGCGCCAGGATCCCCAGCACACCGTCATGGTTGACCTGCACCCCATAACCACCGTTGAACACCTCTTTGAGGGTATAGAGCGGGCTGGTACCGATATCGCCGTAAACCACCCCGACCGCTGCCACCAGCATGCCGATCGGCTTTGCGTTGGAATGCTCGGCACCTGCTGCCTGACTACTTGCCTGACCCATCAACCACTCCTGCCCTTTGACCTGAGGTCTCTTATAAACAGCGCGTCTAAGCTGACCCTAGCATGCGCTGTTTTACTTCTCGTAACAGACGTTTTATTGACCCAAGGGTTTTCCCCGTGCGCAACGGCGCGAAGCATAGCGCAGCGGTCGTCGTATTTCCCTGCTCAAGTGATTCGGGTATCGATTTACACCGTCAGTCGTAGATGAAGCGGCATTTTGGAGCCTTTTTGCCTGCATTGATCACATTTACGGCCAACCGTATATTTTCCGCCCGGCTCAGTAGCGCAGCCTCAGCGGTGTATGCGCAAGCTCCTTGGCCACCTTGCCTGATCAATAAATCGCGCGCCTGCATCACCTGCGTAGTCGATATAAAAACTCAATCATTGCCCTGTCTCTTTTAAGGTACATTCCGCATGTACGAAGTGAAACACGTACTTTCAGTCAACGGGGTGGATATCTACCAGGCTTGGCTGGACACCGTGCAAGACACGCGTTCAAAGGCAAGAATCACCACCAGAGTGGATCGAGCTTCCCTTGGCCACTTTGGTGTTACCGAGTCGGTGGGTGACGGGGTCTTTGAGATGAAACTCGACTTCGGGCCTGGGTTTCGTGTGTATTACGCAATCCAGGATCGAAAAATTGTTTTCCTGTTGGGCGGCGGCTCAAAGGTCAGGCAGCAGAACGACATTGATCAGGCCAAGGCCCTCTGGAAATCTTACAAGGTGCAGCAAAAATGACCATTCGTACTCGTTCTCATGAAGATAGTGTTCTTGAAATGCTCCGAGACGACGAAGCATTTGCCTTGGAATATCTATCTGTCGCGCTTGAGGAAATCGATGAAGCGGGTGGGGAAGACGCGTTCCTTGTCGCTATCCGTCGAGTGGCGGACGCTCGCGGCGGGATGCTCAGTCTGTCGCAGAACACGGGCCTCAATAGAGCAAATCTCTATAGGTCCCTCGGCGTCGGCGGCGACCCAAAGCTTTCCACTCTCCTGAAAGTGCTTCAGGCGTTAGGTGTGGGCATGTCTAAAGTTGTAACGCACCGCACAGAGCAGGACGTCCGGGCTTAAGAACGTGTAAGGGCTGGGCGATTCACCCAACACAGCACTCGTCGCATTTCCCTGCATAAAGCTGGTCAAGTGCGTTGCCCGTCGCTAGAATTGCGCACTTTTTGATCAGAGGCGCAGCAAGCGCCCGTCCGCAGCCCTGTCGTGCCCGACTGGCGGCGTCATTCAATACCGAGGTTAGACATGTCCACCACCATCGCAAAAGCCAACCCCAAGGTTGGCTTTGTTTCCCTGGGTTGCCCGAAGGCTCTGGTCGATTCCGAACGCATCCTCACGCAACTGCGCATGGAAGGCTATGACGTGGTGTCCACTTACCAGGACGCCGATGTGGTGGTGGTCAACACCTGCGGCTTTATCGACTCGGCCAAGGCAGAGTCCCTGGAAGTGATCGGCGAAGCCATCAAGGAAAACGGCAAGGTCATCGTGACCGGCTGCATGGGTGTGGAAGAAGGCAATATCCGCAACGTGCACCCCAGCGTACTGGCCGTGACCGGCCCGCAGCAGTACGAGCAGGTGGTCAATGCCGTGCACGACGTGGTGCCGCCGCGCCAGGATCACAACCCGCTGATCGACCTGGTACCGCCTCAAGGCATCAAGCTGACCCCGCGTCACTATGCGTACCTGAAGATTTCCGAAGGCTGCAACCACAGCTGCAGCTTCTGCATCATCCCGTCGATGCGCGGCAAGCTGGTCAGCCGTCCGGTGGGTGACGTACTCGACGAGGCCCAGCGCCTGGTCAAATCCGGCGTCAAGGAGCTGCTGGTGATCTCCCAGGACACCAGCGCCTACGGCGTCGACGTGAAATACCGCACCGGCTTCTGGAACGGCGCGCCGGTGAAAACCCGCATGACCGAACTCTGCGAAGCCCTCAGCAGCCTGGGCGTGTGGGTGCGCCTGCACTACGTCTACCCGTACCCGCACGTGGACGAGCTGATCCCGTTGATGGCCGCCGGCAAGATCCTGCCGTACCTGGACATCCCGTTCCAGCACGCCAGCCCGAAAGTGCTCAAGGCCATGAAACGCCCGGCCTTCGAAGACAAGACCCTGGCGCGCATCAAGAACTGGCGCGAGATCTGCCCCGAGCTGATCATCCGTTCGACCTTCATCGTCGGCTTCCCCGGCGAAACCGAAGAAGACTTCCAGTACCTGCTGGACTGGCTGACCGAAGCGCAACTGGACCGTGTGGGCTGCTTCCAGTACTCGCCCGTGGAAGGTGCCCCGGCCAACCTGCTGGACCTGGCCGTGGTCCCGGATGACGTCAAGCAGGACCGTTGGGAGCGCTTCATGGCGCACCAACAGGCAATCAGCTCGGCGCGCCTGCAACTGCGTATCGGCAAGGAAATCGAAGTGCTGATCGATGAAGTCGACGAGCAAGGCGCAGTCGGCCGTTGCTTCTTCGATGCACCGGAAATCGACGGTAACGTGTTTATCGACGATGCCAGCGGCTTGAAGCCAGGTGACAAGGTCTGGTGCACGGTGACCGACGCCGATGAGTACGATCTGTGGGCTGAAAAGCGCGACTGATCAAAAAAACTTGAAAAGCCCTGCCTCTGGACAAGATGCGGGGCTTTTTTAGGTCTATCTTTTGCCCATCAGCACCCATCATCGCAAGGGGCAGCGGGCATGCGTCAGCATTCGGTTATCCACACACCTAAAGCCAGCGACTACGCAGAGCTGGCGCGCATCTGGGAGGCCTCGGTGCGGGCCACCCATGATTTTTTGCCGGACAGTTACATCGTATTGCTGAAAAACCTGCTGCTGACCCGCTACCTGGATTCGGTGATGCTGATCTGCACCAAAGACACACGCCAGCGTATTACCGGGTTTGCCGGGGTGGCGTGCGGTAAGGTGGAGATGCTGTTTATCGACCCGCAATACCGCGGGCAAGGCCTAGGCCGGCAGTTGCTGCGTTATGCGATCGAGCGCATGAACGCCGATGAACTCGACGTCAACGAGCAGAATCCCCAAGCCTTGGGGTTCTATTTCAAGCAGGGTTTCGAAGTGGTCGGACGCACCGAACATGACGGCCTGGGGCAGCCCTATCCGTTGCTGCACCTGCGCCTGCGCCAGCAACAACAAAGCGCCCGTCAGGGCTAAATGAAATGGGGCCGGGATTAACCGCGCCCACACAGGTACAATAGCCGCCCCCTTTTGTTACGGCCCTTGTCATGACTGACCCCATACGCCTCTCCAAACGCCTTATCGAACTGGTCGGTTGCTCCCGTCGGGAGGCTGAGCTGTTTATCGAAGGCGGCTGGGTCTCGGTGGACGGTGAAGTGATCGACGAGCCGCAATTCAAGATCACCACCCAGAAGGTCGAACTGGACCCGGAGGCCAAGGCCACCGCGCCAGAGCCGGTGACCATCCTGTTCCACGCCCCGGCCGGTGTCGATGCCGAGACGGCAATGGCCTCGATCAGCGCCGAAACCCTGTCCGAAGAACACCGCTTCAGCAAGCGTCCGCTCAAGGGCCACTTCCTGCGCCTGACCGCCAGCGCCGACCTGCAAGCCAAGGCCAGCGGCCTGCTGGTGTTTACCCAGGACTGGAAGATCCTGCGCAAGTTGACCGCCGATGCCGCCAAGATCGAGCAGGAATACGTGGTGGAGGTTGAAGGCGACATGGTTGCCCACGGCCTCAACCGCCTGAACCACGGCCTGACCTACAAAGGCAAAGAGCTGCCAGCCGTAAAAGCCAGCTGGCAGAACGAAAACCGCCTGCGATTTGCGATGAAAAACCCGCAACCAGGCGTGATCGCCCTGTTCTGCGAAGCCGTTGGCCTGAAAGTTGTCGCGATCCGCCGCATTCGCATTGGCGGCGTGTCCATCGGCAAAGTGCCGGTTGGCCAATGGCGTTATCTGTCCGGCAAAGAAAAGTTCTAAACAGCCTCCCCCTTTCCAGGCACCGCCCCACTCGGCGGTGCCCACCGTTGAAAACCAGGATTGCCCACCATGATTCACAACGACGTACTGCGCAGCGTGCGCTACATGCTCGACATCAGCGACAACAAGATGGTCGAGCTTATCAAGCTCGGCGGCATGGACGTGACCAAGGAAGACCTGCTGACCTACCTCAAGAAAGACGAGGAAGAAGGCTTTGTGTTCTGTCCGGATGAGGTCATGGCCCACTTCCTCGATGGCCTGGTGATTTTCAAGCGCGGCAAGGACGAAAGCCGTCCGCCGCAGCCGATCGAAACCCCGGTGACCAACAACATCATCCTCAAGAAACTGCGTGTGGCCTTCGAACTGAAGGAGGACGACATGCACGCCATCCTCAAGGCTGCCGAATTCCCGGTGTCCAAGCCTGAGCTGAGCGCGCTGTTCCGCAAGTTCGGCCACACCAACTACCGCACCTGTGGTGACCAGTTGCTGCGCAACTTCCTCAAGGGCCTGACGCTGCGGGTTCGCACGTAAGCCATGGGTTACCAGGTCTCGCCGGTCGGTTTCGTACGCTCCTGCTTCAAGGAGAAGTTCGCCATCCCGCGCCAACCGCAACTGGCGCCTGCCGCGCGGGGCGTGCTGGAGTTGGTGGCGCCGTTCGACCAGGGCGAGGCGGTACAGGGCCTGGAGCAGGTCAGCCACGTGTGGCTGTTGTTTCTGTTCCACCAGGCCCTGGAAGACAAGCCCCGCCTGAAAGTGCGCCCGCCCCGCCTGGGTGGCAACACGTCCATGGGGGTGTTTGCGACCCGCGCGACTCATCGGCCCAACGGGATTGGCCAGTCAGTGGTCAAGCTGGACAAGGTCGAGCCGGGCCGGCTATGGATTTCCGGAATCGATTTGCTCGATGGCACCCCGGTATTGGATATCAAACCGTATGTGCCCTACGCCGACATCATCGACACGGCCACCAACAGCATCGCCAGTGGTACGCCGCAGCTGATTCCAGTGCAGTGGCTGAAGAGCGCACTGCAGCAGGCACAAGGCCATGCCCAGCGCCTTGGGGAGCCGTTGGTGGAGTTGATCGATCAGTGTCTGGCACAGGATCCACGCCCGGCCTACCAGACGCCAGGGCCTGAACGCGAATACGGGGCGCAGTTCTGGGATGTGGATGTGCGCTGGCACTATCCAGAGGCCGGGATGATTTGTGTGCTGGAAGTGGTGCCGGCGGGATAAACCGGAAACCCAATGTGGGAGGGGGCTTGCTCCCGATGGCAGTGGATCAGTCAACGTGTATATCGACTGATCCACCGCCATCGGGAGCAAGCCCCCCTCCCACATTTTTTACCGCAGTTATTTCTCGACGAACGCGCGCTCGATCAAGTAATCACCCGGCTCACGCATGCGTGGCGAAACTTTCAGGCCGAAGCTGTTCAGCACTTCGCTGGTCTCGTCCAACATGCTTGGGCTGCCGCACAACATGGCGCGGTCGTCCTCGGGGTTGATCGGTGGCAGACCGATGTCGCTGAACAGCTTGCCGCTGCGCATCAGGTCGGTCAGGCGGCCTTCGTTTTCGAACGGCTCGCGGGTCACGGTCGGGTAGTAGATCAACTTCTCACGCAGGGCCTCGCCGAAGAATTCGTTCTGCGGCAGGTGCTCGGTGATGAATTCGCGGTAGGCGACTTCGTTGACGTAGCGCACGCCGTGGCACAGGATCACTTTTTCAAAGCGCTCGTAGGTTTCCGGGTCCTGGATCACGCTCATGAACGGAGCAAGGCCAGTACCGGTGCTGAGCAGATAGAGGTGTTTGCCCGGCTTCAAATCGTCAAGCACCAGGGTGCCCGTCGGTTTTTTGCTGATGATGATCTCGTCGCCTTCCTTCAAGTGCTGCAATTGGGAAGTCAGCGGGCCATCCGGCACCTTGATGCTGAAGAACTCCAGATGCTCTTCCCAGTTCGGGCTGGCAATGGAGTAAGCGCGCATGAGCGGGCGGCCGTTGGGCTGTTGCAGGCCGATCATCACGAACTGACCGTTCTCGAAGCGCAGGCCCGGATCGCGGGTGCACTTGAAGCTGAACAGAGTGTCGTTCCAGTGATGAACACTGAGGACACGCTCGTGGTTCATGTTGCTCATGTACGGGGGACTCCTGGAAATGGGTCTGCGCCAAAGATGAAGTGCGCAATTGCACAGCATTCTAATGGCGGCGACAATATCTGTTAACTGGATTATTAAGATAAGGGTTATCGGTTATATCGATATGCGATTTACTCTCCGTCAACTGCAAGTCTTCGTCGCCGTCGCCCAGCAGGAAAGCGTCTCTCGCGCTGCTGGCCTTCTGGCCTTATCTCAATCCGCCGCCAGCACCTCGATTACCGAGCTGGAGCGTCAATCCAGCTGCCAATTATTCGACCGTGCCGGCAAGCGCCTGAGTCTCAACGCCTTGGGCCATCAGCTGTTGCCTCAAGCGGTGGCGCTGTTGGACCAGGCCAAGGAGATCGAAGACCTGCTCAACGGTAAGTCCGGCTTCGGCTCCCTGGCGGTCGGCGCGACCCTGACCATTGGCAATTACCTGGCCACCCTGCTGATCGGCAGCTTCATGCAGCAGCACCCCGAAAGCCAGGTGAAGCTGCATGTGCAGAACACTGCCAATATCGTGCACCAGGTTGCGCACTACGAAATTGACCTGGGTCTAATCGAAGGCGACTGCAGCCACCCCGATATCGAGGTGCAAACTTGGGTGGAAGATGAGCTGGTGGTGTTTTGCGCGCCCCAGCACCACTTGGCCAAGCGCGGCGTGGCCACCCTGGAAGAGTTGACCCATGAGGCCTGGATCCTGCGGGAGCAAGGCTCCGGCACGCGCCTGACCTTTGACCAGGCCATGCGCCATCACCGCAGCGCGCTGAATATCCGCCTGGAGCTGGAGCACACCGAGGCGATCAAACGGGCGGTGGAATCGGGTTTGGGCATCGGGTGTATTTCCCGGCTGGCGCTGCGCGATGCATTTCGCCGTGGCAGCCTGGTGCCCGTAGAAACCCCGGACCTGGACCTGGCCCGACAGTTCTACTTCATTTGGCATAAACAGAAATACCAGACCTCCGCGATGCGGGAGTTCCTGGAGCTGTGCCGCGCCTTCACCGCCGGGGTTCAGCGCAGCGACGAGATCGTGCTGCCGAGCATTGCCTGATCGTCAGATCAGGATCACGGCCCACACCAGGGTGATCATGGTCAACGCCACGAATTGCGCGGCGCTGCCCATGTCCTTGGCGTTTTTCGACAAGGGGTGGCGGTCGAGGGAAATACGGTCGATCGCCGCTTCTACCGCCGAATTGAGCAATTCAACGATCAAGGCCAACAGGCACACTGCAATCAGCAGCGCGCGCTCAACACGGCTGATGTGCAGGAAAAAACTCAGCGGGATCAGGATGACGTTCAACAAGACCAGTTGACGGAACGCCGCCTCACCGGTGAACGCCGCGCGCAGACCATCCAGGGAATAGCCCCCTGCATTGAAGATACGTTTGAGACCGGTTTGACCCTTGAAAGGCGACATAGACGTAGGCAACTGAACCAAAGAAGTGGGGAAACTAGATCACGCAAAGTCAAAAAAGCGTGAATCGATAACAACTTAATGCTGAGCAATTGACTCAAGTTGTTGCAAGAGCAGCGCCGCCTGGGTCCGCGTACGCACCCCCAATTTGCGAAAAATTGCCGTGACATGCGCCTTGATGGTCGCTTCCGACACACTCAGCTCATAGGCGATCTGCTTGTTCAGCAAACCTTCGCAGACCATGGTCAGCACTCGAAACTGCTGGGGCGTCAGGCTGGCCAAGCCATCACGGGCGGCCTTGGCTTCGTCGGACACGTTGATGTGTTCGAATGCCTGCGGCGGCCAGGACACATCACCGTCCAACACTGCGCGCACGGCCTTCTGAATATCTTCCATCGCGCTGGACTTTGGAATGAAGCCGCTGGCGCCAAACTCCTTGGAACGCACCACCACGTCGGCGTCTTCCTGGGCAGAGACCATCACCACGGGGATCTGCGGGTATTGCCCACGCAGGAGCACCAGCCCCGAGAAACCGTAGGCGCCGGGCATGTTCAGGTCGAGCAGCACCAGGTCCCAATCGGATTTTTCGGTAAGGCGGGTTTCCAGCTCGGCAATGCTGGCCACTTCAACCAGGCGCACGTCGGGGCCAAGGCCCAGGGTCACGGCCTGATGCAGCGCACTGCGAAACAGCGGGTGGTCATCGGCTATCAGGATTTCGTATGTGGCCATTGATTAAATGATCCTGTTTTTTATGGCAGCCCCGATGGGTTCGGGGTTCACCAATACACAAGGCGACAGCCAGGCAGCCATCGCCACAGGGTACGTTCAACGTCAAAAGCACTTGGAACGACGTCGAAAACTCACGGTTGCACCCCAATCGGCGCTCAGCATGCCCAGCGCAGCCTGGGGGGTCAAGCACTACGCCCATGGGCATTTTAGCGGCATGCAGGTTTACGGTGCCATCATGCAAACGTCGTCTGGCTATAGCACGGATATATAGGGTGCAAGACGAGTATGGACGCTGTCGGTCGGGTCCAGTGGCAGCTGGAACTTGGCGGCCAGGTAATGGGTGCTGAATACGTCGAGGTAGGCGTCCAGCACTTCGCTTGCTGCGGCGTCCTCGGCCAGCTCCAGGCACAGGGCGGCGACTTCGGCGGTGCAGAAATGGTCATCACGCTTGGAGCGGCGCAGTTTGTAGCGCGAAAGCTGCTCAGGCGCCAGGCTCAATACCGGCAGATGCTCCAGATAGGGACTCTTGCGGAACATCTTGCGCGCTTCGCTCCAGGTGCCATCCAGCAGGATGAACAGCGGGCGCCTGCCTTCTGCCACCGTCACGGTACTGACGACACGCTCGGGCGCCACGAATTCGCCGGGGAACACGATGTAGGGCTGCCACTGCGGGTCAGCGAGCAGGGTGAGCAATTCCGGGTCGACTTCGGTGCGCGACCAGGCGAATGCCGTGGTGTCCTCGACCACGTCGGCGATCAGCCAGCCGGTGTTGCTGGGTTTCATGGGTTCGACATCGTGCATCAGCAGGCACATGGCGGACCTGGCCGCGACCTGGGGGCGCCAGGCACACAGGCAGTATTCGGGGATGACCCGGCAGCCGGGGCAGCGTTCGGCACGGGAGCCTCGATTGACGAAGGGCTTGATCGCGCGTGCCAGGCGCTGTGTACGCAGGCGAGAGACGGCGTGGCTCATCGGATGCGCCGTACAGAGGGGTAGATCGACACGGAGAAAACTCGTGGAAGGCTGAAGTGACCGCAGTTTACCAGCGATACGCCTGGCTGTAGTGGCAAGGGGTCACCTATAATTGCGCGCCACTGAACGCACAGCGCAGTGGCTGGTCTATGCACCAGTAACCGAATCAGGAGAGTTTCATGCTGCGTTCCATGCTGCGTCTTGCCGCCCCATCCATCGCACTTGCGCTGGTACTGCCCGTGGGCGCCCAGGCGGCCTCGCTGCTGGAGGCCCAAATGAACCGGAAGCTGCAAAGCGTCGCGACTGAAAGCAACAAGGACCTGCCGCGAGAAATCGACGAAAAAACCCTGGAAGTGGCCTACACCGTTGAGGGCATGCAACTGATCGATCACCTCAGCGTATTGCCTGATCGCGCCGAACAGATGCGCGCCAACCCCAAGGCGGTGTATTTCCAGCTGGGGCAAAGCGTGTGCCTGAACAAAGGTTATCGCGAGCTGATGGCCAAGGGCGCAGTGATGCGCTATGAAATCACCGAGAACAAGACCAATCGTCCTGTGGCATCGGTGAAATTCGTGGAAGCGGATTGCCCGGCACCAGCTGCCGCCAAGAAGAAAAAGTAATCTTCGCTTGCCCTTCGCGCGCTGCTGTCCAGTAGCGCGCACTCCCCTGCTTCACTTCCCTGCAGGCGGCTAAACTCCCTGCTGAGTGACCAATAAGCGGTTGCCAGCCAAGGGTTTTTCGGCCCATGATCAAGTCATCCTGATCGCCCGTTCATCACGGCTTCCACGCCGTTCTGTAACATTTCCAGGGCAAAAGAGGGTTGCCCTCCTGCGACGTGCAGTGCAAAGGTTTTTTAAATCACAAGGAATATACAGAGCCCGTTTGCTGCCTGGCGAACACGTGCAATGCCTTGGGTATGCAGCGACACATGCAGTGTCGTGGCCCCCGGACGAATCTCTCGCCGCTGGCCCAGCCTCTGTGAAGAAGGAGAAGTTGAATGCCTTACGAACCGAATGACCACCTGCTCCGGCATTTTGAAGAAAACGGGGCCGACCTTACGCAACAGGTTGAAGCTCAGCTCCAGCAGATCGCCCCCAACAGCCCGAATATCCCCTTGTATCGCGACATGATCCTGACCGTGCTGCGCATGGCCCAGGACGACCGCAACCGCTGGAACGCCAAGATCACCTTGCAAGCCATTCGCGAACTGGACCACGCCTTCCGCGTACTCGAACAGTTCAAGGGGCGCCGCAAGGTCACGGTGTTCGGCTCGGCCCGCACCCCGGTGGAAAGCCCACTGTACGCCTTGGCCCGCGAGGTGGGTGCCGCACTGGCCCGTTCGGACCTGATGGTAATCACCGGTGGTGGCGGCGGCATCATGGCGGCGGCCCACGAAGGGGCAGGCCTGGAACACAGCCTGGGGTTCAATATCACCCTGCCGTTTGAACAGCATGCCAACCCGACCATCGATGGCACCGAGAACCTGCTGTCCTTCCACTTCTTCTTTACCCGCAAGCTGTTCTTCGTCAAGGAAGCCGATGCGCTGGTGTTGTGCCCGGGTGGTTTCGGCACCCTGGATGAAGCCCTGGAAGTATTGACCCTGATCCAGACCGGCAAAAGCCCGCTGGTGCCGGTAGTGTTGCTGGATGCGCCCGGTGGCGGTTTCTGGCAAGGCGCCCTGGACTTTATCCGTAGCCAGCTGGAAGCCAATCGCTACATCCTGCCCACCGACCTCAAGCTGGTACGCCTGGTGTACAGCGCTGAAGAGGCAGTGGAAGAGATCAATCAGTTCTATGCCAACTTCCATTCCACACGCTGGTTGAAACGTGAGTTTGTGGTGCGCATGAATCACCCGCTCAGCGATCAAGCGCTGGCTCATTTGCAGAGTGAATTTGCCAGCCTGCGGTTGAGCGGAGAATTCCAGCAACTGGCCTATACCGGTGAGGAGCATGATGAGCCGAAGTTCAGCCATTTGACGCGGTTGGTGTTCAACTTCAATGGCCGCGACCAGGGCCGGTTGCGGGAGCTGGTGGATTACATCAACTTGCCGGAGAACTGGGCGCAGGCTCAGGGGAAGACGCAACAACGGGTAGCGCCGCAGCCGGCGTGAAATCCAGAAACGCAGGATCCAGAAACGCAAAAAGGCCCGCTATTTTCATAGCGGGCCTTTTTTTGGGGGCTTCAGGTTTGGTGTTTCAGGTTTAGATCGAAGGGGAGGCCATTGGGGCTGCTTCGCAGCCCAGCGCGGGGCAAGCCCGCTCACCACAAACAAGCCCGCTCACCACAACAAGCCCATTCACCACACAACAAGCCCATTCAACAAACAACAAGCCTATTCACCACACAACAAGGCCGTTCACCGCACAACAAGGTGTTCAGTCATCCATGTCTCGGCCACTTAATAAGCGGCTGATCATTTCCATCGAAAAACCGCGATAACTCAAGAAACGCCCCTGCTTGGCGCGTTCCCTGGCATCAATGGGGAGATGACCCGAGAATTTGCGGCGCCAGGCGTCTTCCAGTTGCGCCTGCCAACTGATACCGCACTCACGCAAGGCAAGGTCGATATCGGCGCGCTGTAAACCGCGCTGGCTCAGCTCTTCGCGAATACGCGCAGGGCCATAGCCGGACCGGGCTCGGTAGGAGACAAAACTTTCGAGATAACGGGCTTCCGAAAGCAGCCCCTCTTCCGTCAAACGGTCAAGGGCGGTTTCGATCATCTCAGGTTCCGCGCCGCGTTGACGCAGCTTACGCGTCAGCTCGACTCGACCATGCTCGCGGCGAGCGAGCAGGTCCATTGCGGTACGCCGAACGGCGACGAGTGTATCCAGTACAACGGTCATCGTTTATTTCAGATGTCAGTATCGGCTTCTTCTACTTCTTCAACCGGCTCGCGGTTGGCGGCAGCTTTCACGTCTGGTGCTGCGGTCAGCAGTTTGTCGCGGATCTGCTTCTCAAGCGTGGCAGCGATATCCGGGTTGTCCGCCAGGAACTTGGCCGAGTTGGCCTTGCCCTGACCGATCTTGCTGCCATTGTAGGCATACCAGGCACCGGATTTTTCAACGAAGCCGTGCAGCACGCCCAGGTCGATCATCTCGCCGTTCAGGTAGATACCCTTGCCGTAGAGAATCTGGAATTCAGCCTGGCGGAAAGGCGGAGCCACTTTGTTTTTCACGACCTTGACGCGGGTTTCGCTACCGACCACCTCGTCACCCTCTTTCACCGCGCCGGTACGGCGGATGTCCAGGCGGACCGACGCGTAGAACTTCAGCGCGTTACCACCGGTGGTGGTTTCCGGGCTACCGAACATCACGCCGATCTTCATGCGGATCTGGTTGATGAAGATCACCAGGCAGTTGGCGTTCTTGATGTTACCGGTGATTTTACGCAGCGCCTGGGACATCAGGCGGGCTTGCAGGCCCACGTGCATGTCGCCCATTTCGCCTTCGATTTCAGCCTTGGGTACCAGGGCTGCAACGGAGTCGACCACGATCACGTCGATGGCGTTGGAGCGCACCAGCATGTCGGTGATTTCCAGGGCTTGCTCACCGGTGTCCGGCTGGGACACCAGCAGGTCGTCAACGTTGACGCCCAGCTTGCCGGCGTATTCAGGATCCAGGGCGTGCTCGGCGTCGACGAACGCGCAGGTGGCGCCCATCTTTTGTGCCTGGGCAATCACCGACAGGGTCAGGGTGGTTTTACCGGAAGATTCAGGACCGTAGATTTCAACGATACGGCCTTTTGGCAGGCCGCCAATGCCGAGTGCGATATCCAGACCCAGAGAGCCAGTGGAAATAGCCGGGATCGCCTGACGGTCGTGATCGCCCATACGCATTACGGCACCCTTGCCGAATTGACGTTCGATCTGACCCAGGGCCGCAGCCAAGGCTTTCTTCTTGTTGTCGTCCATTAAAGTCCTCACGTAATCAATAAGGCCTGGCGGCCAATACCTGTATAAGTAGACAGTATTGTTCCACAAAGATCGGAGATCGCCTACCCCTGATTTTCTATTTCTGCTGCAGCTCGTCGCAACAAGCCCTCCAGCGCGGCCTTAACCGTTTGTCGGCGGACCTCGTCGCGGTTGCCGGGGAAGTGCTGAAGCTCGGCCGTGACCTCCTCGCCAACGCCAAAGGCCAGCCACACGGTGCCCACCGGCTTGTCCACCGAACCACCATCGGGCCCCGCCACACCGCTGACCGCCACGGCAAAGCGCGCCAGGCTTTTCTCCTGGGCGCCGCGCACCATGGCCTCCACCACTTCCTGGCTGACCGCCCCAACCTTTGGAAACAAGGTTTCCGGCACATTCAGCTGCCGGGTCTTCTGCCGATTGGAATAGGTGACATACCCCGCCTCGAACCAGGCCGAACTCCCCGGGATCCGCGTAATGGCCTCGGCGATACCGCCACCGGTACAGGATTCCGCGGTGGTGACGTGGGCATTGAGCACCTGCAGGCGGCGGCCCAGGTCAGCGGCAAGTTGAGTGATTTCCTTCACGACGGTCTCCAGAAGTGGGCGGGGGTTTGCCTACCCTACAGGAGCAAATCGCTCATGCAAGCGACAGGCTGGAACAAGAGATCAGCGGGCGACAGCGCGCACATATGCCTGGCAAGCGCGCAGCGCGATCAGTCCCTGGTCGCCGGCATCGGTGATGCCGATAATTCGCTGAGCATGCGCCGGGTCAAGTCGGGCTCGTGCGGCTGCATGAACCAGGCCTGTGGTGGCGGTGGCGGTTGGCATTGCACAGCCACGGGCAGGTTCGGTGGCGTCGAGAAGGACTGACAACCGCACATCAGCAGTGGCCAGACGGTCGCGCAGAGCAGCCTGGTTATGTTGGGCATCGCGCAATTCCCGGGCATGATGTTGGTCGCTGGCACTGAGCTGTTGCTCCAGGGCCAGTCGTTTGTCTTGTTCAGCCTGTTGTTGATGCAAGGCCGCCTGGCGTTGCTGGCTGAACGCCTGTGCATGGGCAGAAGCCTGGCGCTCAAGCTGTCCCCCCAAGCGCCAGGCCTGGACCTGCCAGGTCACCGCCACCAACAGGCAAGCACCGATCAGTTGGTAGGCCCCTAGGAAACGCATAACACCGCCTTCGCCCGCGCCCACAGCCGCAAGCGATCCTCCAGCCCATTCAGCCCGCCATTGATACGCCGTGTAATGCTGGTGAACTGGTCCTTGTCGGCCAGCTCATTCAGGCCATTGACCTGCCAGAACCAGGCGGCCGACTCAACCGCCCATTGCGGTTGCTCCAGCAACATCGGCTCCCGTAACAGACGGTCATCACCAAACAGCGCCTGGCTGCATGCCAGGTAATTGCGCCGACCGGTGATCTGGATCAGTCCTCGGCCCCGGTACAACTGGCCGTCGCCATCCGCTTCGGGGCTATTGCCCAGGCGTGCGGCCAGGCTGCCGGTGTCGTATTTGCCCAGGTAGTGATCGCTGCCCAGTTCGCGCACGTAACGCAGCTCACCGGATTCGTGGCCGATCTGGGCGAGGAAGGCGGCAATGCGCTTGGCACGGTTAATCTCGAAGCGAACGAACGCCGCATTCAAGGGCATTAAAAAAACGCCCGCTCTAAGGCGGGCATCCGGCATGACGTCAAGCAGTTGGGGGAGTGTTATCACCATTGGTTTTACTCTCGAAAAGTAGCTATATCGACAACCCACCCGCCGTGATCGAACTGCGGTATCCCGTCACCGGATCGCCGACATGAACCACCTGCTTTATCGACCAGCGCCCCTGCATATAGGACGGCCAGCTCTCATCCAGCACTAACAACCCTTCCGCCGCCAACAATGGATTGCCCGGGCAATCGATCAGCAACTTCAAATTTTCACGCCCCACACGGCGTAGCTCACCTTCGGCAACAGCGCGGGCTTCGGCTTCGTTCTGGCAGCGTTGGCGCAAGGTCTTGAACGGCGCATTCCCCACCTGGACGACGCGCTGCTTGCCGGCGGAGGCATCCCACCAACTGGCACGGCAGCCTTGGTATTTCGAGCGGGATTTTTCGTCGAGCTTGGCGGTGATAAAGCTTTGTTCACCGGGGCGATTGTCATCCGTCACGGACAGCCTCACTTCCGGCAGCAGCTGGCCGGAGAGCGATTTGGCTTGGCCGGCTTCGGCCAATACATAGAGTTCGTTGAACGGTTTGGTGACTGCACTATAAAGTCGGGCAAGGCGCGAAATGAACGCCATGTCACTTTCGTTGGACTGGTCAATGTGCGCGATCGCAATCCCCTCCAGCGCCGGCGCCACTCGCGGTGAATAGCCGTGACGACTGACCAGTTGGCGAAACAGCGCGCCCAGGGTGGTCGGACCGTAGCTGGCGGATCGACGCTGGCGGTAACCCGTTGCATCGACCACGCTGAAGGGCGCCGCGGTGGCCACGATCATCAAGCGCATGGGAAACAGCACCGGTGTGCGTTGGGTGACGACAAACTCGCCCTTTTCCACCAACCCCGATTCCAGGTAACCGGCACGCAAGCCGATCTTGCCGTTCAGCGTGGGCAGGCCGTCCAGGCCCTCGATATTCAGGGTCAGCTCCAGCCGGTCGGTCTCAATGCCCGCGGCGTCGGTGTGGCTCCAGTGCATCAAGCGTTGATTGAGCAGCGCCGCGTTGGCGCCATAAAACTCCACGATAGGCGTAAATCCCTGTGCCATGCAGCCTCCTTAATCCCAGGCCAAAACGGGTCGCACAGCTCCGGGCCGAGCGTGCAGTTCAGGTACGATCACCCACACGCCGGCCGGCAGCACCGGGCCATATTCGGCAAGCTCGGGGTTCAGGCGCCAGAGGGTTTCTTCCGCCGTGTCGTCGCAACGGCCCACCTCCCGATAAAGCAACAGGTTGACCGAATCGCCGGCAATACTTCGTACTCTACGCATTGGCGAACTCCTCCAACTCCAGCGTCCAGGCCATGACCATGGCGGTGCCGTCATCGATGACATTGCTCTGGGTTTCCACAATCGAATTGATCCGCCACAAGCCCCAGTTACGACCGATGCCGTCAACCAGGGGCAACGGCGCCCGCGCATTTTGCAGCGCGCGCAATTGGTCCAGGCGCTGCATGCCTACGCCGTACATGGCCGTGCCGCCGAATGTGAGTTTTTCCAGCTTCTGACCGCTCTGCCGCGACTGCGACTTGCTGGCAATAATCGCCAGGTCACTCCAGCCGCCATCGCTGGCACGGACCAACGAGGAATAGGCGAATCCTCGAGACAAGCCGAAAATAAAGTCGCCGAGTACCATTTGTTGTCGCATCAATCACCTCCTGGAGGATCGGCCAGTGCCGCGTTGCGTCGGATGCCCAGGGTGTCGGTGAGCATCGGCAGACACTGAAACTGCAGCGCCTGGATCACCTGGTTGACGACCTCCTGGGCATCGGCGGGGTTTACACCGGTGATCTGGATGCTCGGGGCGAGGGTCACTTGCACGTTGTCCGTGCGTGCACTGTTGAGTTCCTTGCTCACCGCATTGGGCGTTGGCAGGCGATCACTTGAGCCGAACAACTGGTTACCGAGCCAGGCTCCCGCCTCACTGCCCAGCAAACCACCGATTGCCCCCCCGACAGCAGTACCAACACCAGGAAAAACCATCGTGCCAATGGCCGCACCTGCGGAGGCACCGGCCCAGGCGCCACCGGCGGTGCTGAGGCCTGAGCCGACGGCTTTTGCGTCGCCATTGCGGACACCTTGGATCACGTCAGTGGCGACGGAGGCATATTTCAGAGGGCCAAGTCGGCGAACGCCGGTTGACTCAAGTTTGGCAAGTACTCCGGTTAGTCCACCGGCGGGGATATTCGACGAGCTGGGCACTGCACCGACAAAGGATTGCAAGCCTTGCAAGGGGGCTCCCGAATGAAAGCCCATTTGCGAGCCCCCTACCCAGTTACCGGTGCGTTCGGACACACGACGAAGCGGTGAGCCGCGCCCACCGATTTTTTTACGGCCTTTGATCATCTTGCCAATCTTGTCGATAGCAAGATCAATAAGTTTATCCGCGGCTTTGCTCTTGGCAGAGTCCCATAACGTATCCAAGGCCGACTTGCCCGCGTCGGCAGAAGGATCGGCAGGCGGCGCCTTCGGCTCATTTTTCAACGCGCCCGCAGTGACACCAGCCTCTCTCGGTGCCAAAGAGTTGCTGTTGATGAACAACGTACTATTGAGCGTTTCCAACGTCTCACGCAGCCGCACTTGCTCCTGCGTCAGGGCATTGATATCCACACTCAGCGTGGCCAACGTAGAGCCGAGCGTAAACTGCGGGTGCGATGCAGCCTCCAGGCTTACAGGCGCCACAGCACGTGTGGAAAACGGGGCGAGTGCATTGCCCAGATCCGCCTCGCCGAACATCCAGCGCAGGTCTTCCTGGACGAGCTTGATCCCGTATTTAGTCTCTTGCATCCCGCTCTACTCCTGTTTAACGCCAAGCCGAGTGATCGCGATGTCGTAGCGGCGCAATGCTTTGCCGGCGTCCCAGTCAAGAATCTCCGCCTCATTGACCGAATAAATCAGCGGCACCACATCGAGGATCACTTCGATGTCGCGCTCCGAAAGAAGTCCGCCGGTTGATTTAAAAAATCGTCGATACGCTCCTGCAGTTCCGTCCAATCGGGCACAGTCAGGCCGGCAAGATCGGGGATCATCAGGCCAGTGCAGTGAGCAGTGATGAACTCGGCGCGCTCTTTGTTGGTGGGGAGTTTTTTCATCACCTTGGTGGCGCGCAGGGCGGGCATTTCCAGGGGCAGAACGGTGAGGCTGCGACCCGCAGCCTCGAGGGGCAGCAACAATCGGACCGGCTGGTCGTGGGCCGATTCCTCAGCCTCACCGCGGAAAAACGACGCAGGGCGCGTCGACATCTCATGTACGTATTGGGCGATGGTCACGTAGTCCGGGCGCTTGAGCTGGTCGAGCTCTTTTTCCGACAGGCCGGTGGCGAGTTTCGCCAGTTCGAAAAACTGATCGTCCTCGTCGTCACCGGCCCGGGCCAGCGCTTCTTTTTGCGCGGCGTAGTACAGCGGCTTGAGTTGCACCTGCTGGATCGTCGCGCCGGTGTCGGCGGTGATCGGAGACAGCAGGAGGTGCAGCGGTGGCATCCAGGCCATGGGGCAATTCCTTGATGAAGTAAGGGGCGAGCACGCCCGCCCCCGGGGAGTTACGGCATCAGCACCGCACGGCGGGCATCGCCGAGGATGTCGACACCATTGAGCACGAACTTCTGGGTGCGCACGTCGATGTCGATGACCGGGATGCCGTTTTCCAGGCGGTTGTAAGTGCGGCAGGACAGCTCAAGCGTGGTGAGAGCCTTGTCGCCCATCTTCAACTTGGCTTCGACCAGGGATTTCAGCTTGCCGCCGACCGTGTGATAGGTGAAGTAGGTCTTGCCGTCCTGATCCTGGCCGGCTTCCCGCACGTTCAGCAGGATGTCATCCCCCAGGCGCACGCCCAGGGCCAGCATGATTTCCGGGCCGGCACCTTGCAGCACCAGGGTGGCATTGAGCACCTTGCCGCTCTTGGCCATTTCTTCGGCGATAAAGCGCCCGCCGGACATGGATTCCATGTCGAATTCAATCTTCGGCGGAGTGAATTCCTCAACCGTCGCGGACAACGGCAGGCCTTGAAGGGTGGCCGCAATGGCCTGTCTGACTCGATTGGTAAACATTAGAGAACGTCCTCCAGGAACTGCTCGATGATTTCATCGCGGGCGTTGAGTTGATAAATCATGTGTTCGTTCGGCGCATAGCGGCCGTAATCGATAACGATGAACCAGGTGCCGTTCTTGTACTTCTCGACACTGTTGAGCTCCGGGTGCAGGTACACGCTGCCGCCGGGAATGGTTTCGTCGGCGACCAGGGTTTGCAGCCAGTCGTTGATGCGCTTGACCTCCTGGTCCATGAAGGACTTGGTGAGGTTCTTGGCCATGGCTTTCTGGCCCGCCTTGACCAGCTTGCGGCTGATGGCATCTTCCAGCCCGACATAGCTGATGAACTTGCCGGTGATGGAGCGGTTACCCAGCAGCGAAAAACCGCCGAGGATGGTGCGGGCGTAGTAGCTCACGCCGTAACGGTTGAGCAGGTCGCCTTCGGTGGAGGTGTCGAGGATGTTGTACTCGACCACGCGGGAAACGTCCTCGGCGAACGTCACCTGGTTACCCGGGCTTTCCCATTGCTTGACCTTGGCCAGCGCAGCGATCGCCAGGGACGACGGCGCAAGGAACACGTTTTTCTTCGCCGCCTTGGAGTACACCGACGGCATGTTGTGCACCAGCAGGCAACGGTCGAAACCAAGCTCGGCACCGCCCAGTTCGCCGCTGTAGGTCACCTGGTCGGCCACCGCCGCGTCCTTGCCATCCAGCACCACACGGGCCTTGATGCGCTTGCCGAAGGCCGCGAACTCACCGGCCACGGCCTTGGTGCCGGTGAAGCCTGGAGCGCCGATGATGGTCAGGTCTTCCGGCACGCTGGCCAGTGCCGCGAGGCCCAGCTTGCGACCGGTGACCGGCTCGTTGCCGCCGATTACATTATTGAGGGTGTCCGCCGGGGTGGCGCCCTCCTCCACGATCACCACGTAGACCGGCACCTTGACCACTTTGAGGATCTGGTAGACCGCGTGGAACAGCGTGCCAGACTCCGCGCCGGTGGGGTCCAGCAGCGCCTGGGTGGTGAAACTGTTGATACGGAATGGCGCGTTTTTCGGGATCGACGCATGGGCATTCGGCGCGGTGCCGACCAGGCCGATCACGTTGTCGCCGAGGCCACCCATGGCCTCGGGGGATTCGGTGGCATTGACGGTGATGCCGTTGTGCTCGAAGTTCAGAACCTCAGCCATGGTTAGTCAGCCTTCTTGGTAGTGGCCTTTTTGGCCGGGGTGGCGTTGAGGACGCTGGTCAGTTCCAGGCGGCCGGCGGTGCGCAGGGCGGATGCTTCGACGTCCAGCAGGTCCAGTTCCTCGCCGACGGTGGACCAATGGCCACCTTCGGTTGGGAATGGGATGAGGACGGTGTAGGTTTGGCGGTGGGTCATAGGTGGGATCTCCAGGCACAAAAAAACCGCTCAGGGCGGCGGGTCATTCAACTCGGGAAAGAAAACGCCCCGTCAGTGCAGGGCGTTATTTGGTTAGTTCGGCAATCCAGGGCGCAGCTATGGGACGGTGCTCGCTATCCGGGAAGGCGGATGATTGCGGCCAGTCGCGCAGAGATTGCACATACAGCAGCAATTCAGAAAACTGCTCATCCTTCAGCGTGGTTTCAGTGCCAATTTCAAGTTGATCGCGATGACGCTCACGCAGCCATTTAACTCGTTCAATTTCCGCGTCTCTCCACATGCGCTCAACACCTTCAAGCTCGACCTCAAAGACCGGGGCATTGATCAAGTAGGGCTGCCCGTTGTTATCGTGCGCCCGGACCTTCCCTCGTTCTGGATTTGCTATGACCCGTAGAAAAACTTCATCCGAGATTTCCACTGCATCGCCCGGAATACTCTCGCCATGCATCGCTGGCAAGTACGTGCAGCCTGTTGATGGACTGTAAAAACGCATAGATTCTCCTTATCTGCCGAATGCAAACCAGCGCGCGACAACGGTTGCCACAGATGAAACTTGCTTATCGCACGTCAAGTACATGCCTTTTTTCGTCACCTGATGCACATAAGACCCGATCACGGAACTCAGAATGCCGCTCTCTACAGTCCAGTCGGCATAGAGCACAGAAATTGGGAACTCAACAGGAAATGAAACGGCCAGTAAGCTATCGCCATCTGTCTGATATTCAACGGCGCCCCATTGAATAACCAAGCCGCCTAACCAACTTGGGAAAACGAAATAACCCGTTGGGGTAAAACTTGCGGCAAAACCCAGGCGCAGCTTTTTTGGTGTAACCATTACCAAATCATTTGCGCTATCAAGCATTTGCACAGCAGTGGCGACCTTTGCGGTGCCTTGGTTGAGTTCGGTCGCTTGGGCAGCCAATGCCGCGAGGGCTGCAATATTAATACTTCCCTGATTGATGGGGGCGTTCCAGGCCTTGATGCACCACATCACTGCAAGGTTCCGCGGTCGGGTCTCAGTATCACCTGTAAAGCCCACGTTGTAGAGCGTGTCGTAAGTATTGCCGCCGAGAGACTTGGCACCTGTCGCGATTGCGGCAGAGTTGATACCTGTTTGATTAGGCGGAGTATGGGTATGGCTCTTGAATGCATCGGCCTGGTAACCACCGATAGTACGGCCTGGGTCTATGCCTCGCCCATGATCCCAGCCTCGAAAAAACTCTCCGCGTGATTCAGGCAATCGCGTGTAATCCGCCGCATCCCCCGCAACGTTGAATTTCCTCGCCAAATACGCAGCAAGATCCGGATAAAGGTCATCCTTGAACAGACTGTTATCCAGCTCCAAATACCCAGGCGGAACAGCCCCCAAGGGAAACGGCACCATCACCCCAACCGGCAACGCCGAAGCCTTGGCAATCATCGCCTCAATCTCAGCCTTGGAATACGTCCCCTTCGCCAGGTAGTCCATCACCCAAGCCCGAGTTGCCTTCACCACCGTGTCATCAATCAACAACGTCACGATCGACGCATTACTCGTCTCAAAGATCGAGCGAATATAAAACTCTTTCCCCGATCCCGACGTCGCCAGCACCGGTTTATACGACTCCGGATATTTAACGACGGCATACAAGATCCCGGTGTCCGTCCACAGTCCGGCTTCCCGCACATACCAGCCGCCGACATCCGATGGAATGGTGACTTCGGCCATCAGCCAGTTGGCGTTTTTCTCGTCCTGGAACAGCGCATTCAGCGGCCCGCGCCAGACTTCGCGCTTGAGCGCCTTGGCGTTGGCGTCGGGATTGTAGACGGCACCGTTGCCGTCACCGACGGAAATCTGCGCCAGTTTGATCGGCACGCCAGCCGCCTTGCAGGCGGTTTCGTAGGCGATCCCCGCATTCGTGAGCAGGGTGTAATAGTCAGCCATTTAGTGCTCCTGTGGATAAAGGGTGGTGGTTTCGACGCTGTACAGACCGGCCGCCATAAAGGCGCGGCCCGAGGCCTCGACGCCCGCCAGCACGTTTGGGTAGATCATGGTGAGTTCGCCGCACAGCGTGGCGGCGCCAATGCTGTGACGGCCGAAAGCGCTCAGTCCCACGGAGATCGACAGGATGTCGCGTTCGCTTTTGGCATCGGCCAGGCGGCGGTCGAGTCGGGCATCGATGGTTTCGCTGTAGGGCAAATCGGTCCAGGCGCGTACGGCAAAGCTGTAGGGCACGCCCGGTGGTTTCTGTTCGTACCAGGCGCGCACTTCAGGGCTGAGTTGCAGGCCCTTGGCGGCATTTTCCAAGGCCTGCCGGGTGCCGGCCCGGCGCGCGGTGGGCCAGGCGAGTTTGACGGTCAGGCGCTTCTCGGCCTCAGGGGCTGTGGCGCCCCACTCGTTGACCGCCCGGTCCGCCGCTAGGTAGGGCAAGAACGCCGCGGGTGTACGATCCGGGTCCATCAGTTCGGGAAACGGTGGGGTGACCCGCTCCAGCAACGTACCAAACCCCAGGTCCAAAGCCTTCTCCAGCGGTGAGCTGTTGGCAGGCAACAAGCTCGCTTTGGGTTCACTCATAGCGTGCGCACCTCCACCTCGACGCCCCTGCAATACGGGGCCTGGAATGCCGTGCTGATGATCGGCGCCAGCGGCTCGAGGATCTGCAATTGCGCGGCGCCGGCGCTGTGGATCGCATAGTCGATCCAACTTGGATCCACCCGTCCTTCCAGGCGATGGCAGGACTCTGCATAGTCTTGCAGCAATTTCTGCGCGGCGACTTGGGTGAGTCCGGAATCGGGACCGGCGTTGATCCTGGCCACTACGCGAATTTTGTACGGCAGGATTTGCGCACCTTGGACGGTGACCAGGTCGGTCTCAGGCCGTACATCGGGCCGTGCGAAATGTCGCCGTACGCCGTCAAGCAAATCGTCGCACGGCGTGCCATCTCCTTCCCTTGAAAGCACGGTGACCCTCACTTCGCCAGGCGCCGTGCGCCGTCCGTTGCCATCCTTGACCCGGGCCGCGTAGCCATCCGGATCGAAGGTGTAGCTGACGGTCACCACGCCCGGTGTGGCGCTTTGCACCTTGACCGACGGCCGCTCGCCGAGGGTGAAGACTTCGCGGCGATACTGCATCCGCGAACCCGCCGCCGGCGCGTGAGGCGCCAGGTAATAGCGCAAGCGCGCGTCGTCGTCGCTTTCCAGGGTGGGTGGCACCGGTGGGAAAGCCGCCGGGTCGCCGGGGTCGAGCACTTGGCGCTCCAGGCCCATATCGGCCAGGCGTGCATCCAGGTTGCTGCCGGTGGCCCACCACGCCAGCATCTGCTTGATGCGGGCGTTGTATTTGCGTTCGTGGGTTTGCAGGCGTACGCAAAAAGCTTCCAGGGCCAGGGTCAGCAGCTCGCTCTCGTTGTCGAGGCTGACCTTGAGTCTGGCCGCGCTTTGCGGCGCGCGGGTGGCGACGTAGTCGACGACAAACGCCTTGAACTCCGCCAGCAGCGGTTCGAACTCATCGACCGCGATAATCGCCGGCTCCGCCAATTGGTTCTGGCCTGGGATCAGCATGCTCATGTCACGACCTCGAAGGATTGTTGGCGGTTTTTCCAGGTGCCGGCAAAACGCAGCAATAACCCGGCGCCCTGGCGGGTGGCGACGATGACCTGGGGCTGGAAGTCGGCAATGCCGTTCTGGCTGTTGTAGAACGCTTGCGCCGCGTGGCTTTGGGCGAGGATCAACAGGTCATCGCCAAGGTTCTGGCCGAGCAGTTGCGGGATCATCGAGCCGTACAACGGGCGCTTCTGGCGAGTGCCCAAGGGGGTGGTCAGCGCTCGGGTGGCACGCTGTACGAATTGCAGCCAGTCATCCACGGCTGCCCCGGTGTTCCTATCGATTCCGATCATGGCAAATCCTTATGCGCGGCTGATCACGCGGCCCTGGTGATCCACCAGCGGGCCGCTCAAATGCACGCCGACGGCATCCAGCGTGAGGCCGGTGGCGCCGAGTTGCAGGGTGATGCCCTGGGCACTCAGGGTCAGGCTGGCAGCGCCGACCTTGACGTCGACCTGTTCGCGGGATCCGCTGAACGTGGTTGGGCCGTTAATCCAGTTGAAGGTGTGACTGGCATCGTCGTAGTCGCTTTGGGTGCCATCCTGATGGCGCCGCCGGGTCAGCGAGGCGACGCTGGACACGGGAGGAAACAGACTGCTGTTCAGCCCGAACAGCGCCACCGACTGCGTGCCCCCTTCCCCGCCGCCGTAGTTAAGCAACAGGCATTGCTCGCCCACCGACGGAATACGGGTTTCGGTCTGCGCACCGGCGCTGGGGTTGAAGAACCGAATCGCCGGGGTAAGCAACTCACCATGGCTGACCTTGCAGGTATTGCTGGCGGCGTCGACCTCCTGGCACACGCCAATGCGGCAGAAACTGTCCGCGCGTCGATACAGGTCTTCGAGCTGGGCTTCCATTTCCGCCAGGCGCTCGACAATCGGCCCCAATTGCATGCGTAACAATGCGTCGAACATGGACTACTCCTGCAGGGGCCGATATTGATCCGGATCGTCGATGTCCGAGACTTCCCAGGTGCGGGCAAACAGCGGTGTGCCGGTGGGATCCTCGATCAATGACGGGCCGAGATAGAGGGTTTGGGTGAAAGACACGGTCCAGGTGTCGTAGTCCGTTTCGGCGCTGGCGAGCCCAGAGGGCGCCGCGACGACAGCCGTGGGTAAATCGCACTGGTCCGACGGCAGGCCCCAGCGGTTATCCAGGGCCAGGTCCATCAATTGGCTGGCCAGGTCACACGCGTCAAAAGGCGCCGCCGCGCTGGCGACCGTAACCCTGAGTGATACCGACAAGGCATGCGCCTTGCGCCCTTCGCGGGAACGCACGCCGGGGCCGTTGCGTTCCACGCTGATCAGCACGCCGGTGTGATCCCCGGCGCCGCCAACGTCCTGGTGGTTGCCTACCTGCAGTTGCGGGAAGGCACGCTTCAGCGCCCCCTCAATGGCTACAGGCAGTTGGGAGGGTTTTTCGATAAGTGTCATCAGTTGCGTCCTTGCAGCAGTTACTGCTGATCCGAGCGGGATGTGGGCGCTTCGTTGACCCCGATGCGCTTGGCCGCCCAGCGTTCATAAAGGCCGATGGCGACGTCCGCGCCGGCCATGGCCGTCAGGCAACCAATGGCGCCGGCGGTCCAGATCGACATGCCGGCGGCGTAGCACAGCATCAATGCCGAGACCCCGCAGACCATGCACGCCCCAGACCGCAGGGCCAGGCGCCGGACCAGCGACCAACCGCGGGCGCCCTCCTTGTCGGCGCGCCACATTTCGCCGGATACACCGCCAATCAGCGCCAGTGCGATCACCAGCCAGATAGGCATTTCCGCTAACGCTTGCTGCTCGTTTGTCATGTCACGCCTCCTGGCTGAGTAACGCCGGCAAACACCGGCTTTTGGGTAAATCCATGTATAGGTAGGCATTCCAAAAAGCCCGGTTGCCCAGGCTTTTCAGTAATGCGGTCCAGCTTCGATCTTTCGGCGCTACTGGCGCGGTACGGATCTTTCCTCGATGTTTTTCCGACCACGATCCCTGTCTGCCGGATAACTGCTTCTGGTGCTTTACGCTGCACACCCGGGTCAGTTGCCAACCCTCTGAACCGTTAAGGCCGGTTCATCGCTGCCTGTTGCTGAAGCGGTGTCACTAAAGAGCGTCGGCATCCTTGCCGGTGTTGGCTGGCGTCCCTGCCATCGCTCTGATGGCGTCCCTGCCGATGTTGCGTGCCTTCCTTGTCTTCCTTGGCAGCATCCTTGCCGCCTCCACCACCTTATTGGCTGGCTTGAGATGAAGGATATGCATGTATGCATACACAGTCAATGCGCTAGTGCATTTATTTTCAGCCAACTCATGCACAAATGCATTTTCGACCTTGCGGGCAAAGGGCTTGGCGATTTTCTACAGACGAAAAAAAGCCCGCTCGATGGCGGGCTCTCTCTTACGCAAGGAGGTCAACGGGCGTACATACCCCACCAGAACACATGCCCAAGGATGCTGATCTGCTCATCCTGGATATCCTGGAAGCTGTAGTCCTCATCCGGGTGTTCATCGCGATTGAAACTGCGCAGGCGAATCCCGGAAGGCAGGCGATAGAGCTGTTTAACCCGCAGCTGGCCATTGTGATTGATGGCATACAAGTCGCCATCGACGATGTCGCCGATGCCACTTTTGCCAGCATTTACGCCGACCGTCGCGCCGTCGCGCAGTACCGGCAACATACTGTTGCCGCGCACCGTTACACACTTGGCCTGGTCGAACTGCACACCGTTATGCCGCAGGCTGCGCTTTCCAAAACGCAGGCTGGCCTTCTCGCTTTCCTCGATGACGAATCTTCCTGATCCAGCAGCCAATTCAACCTCGCGCAGAAAGGGGATCGACACCTCGTCATCATTAACGGGGGTGTCATCGTCCCACAGGCTTATATCCTTGAGTTCCGAATGCATCGGGTCGCGCCCGTCATCGCGCAAAGCCCCCACCGCCGCGCGCCCGCGCAGTTGATCGGTGCTGACGCGGAAGTACTCGGCGATGCGCGAGATGTGTTTATCCGACGGATCAACGATCTTGCCGCTGAGAATCCGGGACAACGTGGATTGAGGCACGCCAGTACGCCGGTGAAGCTCCGTGGGGGAGATCCGGTCGCGGTCCAGCAGTTCTCTTAAGACGATAGAAACGTTGCGTTTTTGCATAGCGGCGATAGTGACGGGAGTTTTTGGGGTTGGCAAATGCTAATTTGCATATTCCATGCACATCAGCGGAACTTCCGGGCAAAATAATGTCAATTTGGCATGATCACCGCGGTACTTGATGCGATGCGCTCAAACAGCGCCAGGCTGATTCCTGGCGAGCCAAGGAAGAAAACAATGAAACTCGTGCTTGCCATTTTGTTGATGTTCAGTGGGTACACCTTTGCGGCAAGTTGCACCAGCATCAGCGACTCTGACCAACGAGCCTACTGCAACGCCCAGCAAAGTGGCTCCAGCTGCGAAAACATTAGCAATAGCGATTTGCGCACTCAGTGCAACGCAATGAAGCGTTGATCAGGATGGGCTAAGGGACAAAAAGGGTCGCCCGCACTTTTATTTACGTTCTATCTATCCGTTCATGACCTGCGAAGCCCCCAACCTTGCGTGCTAACCTTGCCGCCAACGCCCATTCACCTCAATTTAAAGCGGTATGCGGAAGACCACGAATGACCGAATGGAGAAATCAGAGCTTCTGGGGCAAGGCGTGGATATACGCCGTGCTGGCGCTCCTAATGTTGATCTCCGACGGCGCAGACTTCAGTTCGCTGGGCGGCTGGGGCTCTAATCGCAAGCGGGTCTTCAGCCCCGGGTTCATTGTGCTGTGCTGTTTCGTCGCGGTGATTGAATTGATAGTGCTGAACCATTTCTATGGGGCGAACTGATGAGTCGAGAGCACAGCGTTAAAAACCACCCCGTCAAGCATGGCAACCCGCCCCAGTGCCGACGGCGCCTTATATCTGCAAAGTGACCAGCTCTGCTATCGTGCCCCCCTCTTATAGAAATGGAAGCTTCGAAGAATGGACTCATGGAAGACTCTGGCAATCGCTGTCATGGTATTGATCGGCGCCCCAGCAGTGGCCGCAGAAAACGCCAACCCTTTCGATAAAGCGCTGATGTACACGACGTTCGTGCCCACCATCCTGATTGGGGGAGCCAGCGCTCTCACGACCGATGCGCCAAAGCTTTTCACATCGTCCAAAACCGATGCCCTGGCCTTTATCGGTTCGGACGGCGAGATCCGCGGTGCTGAGTTCGAACAGGCATCTCGGTACTATCGCTCGACCTACGCCTCGCCTCTTATGTCCGACATGCAACTGGCCAAGGCGATCGCCTCATCGTACTGAGGGAGGTATTTTCGGCTGCGTGCCAACAGCGACACGTCCCTGCAGAAGCGTTGCGCATTTAAACAAATGCGCCATCCCACTTTGCGTTTTACCTATCCGTTTGCGACCTGCGAAGGGCCGACCTCGCGTGTTAACCTTGCGGCCATTGCAAAATCAGCAGGGCCGAGTGCCCCACCTTTGCCCCACTCCTTTCAACGAATTTGCCTATTATCCAATGAGTAAAAACACGTCCGATCTGTCCTCTCACACCCCGATGATGCAGCAGTACTGGCGCCTGAAAAACCAGCACCCTGATCAATTGATGTTCTATCGCATGGGCGACTTCTACGAGATCTTCTATGAAGACGCGAAGAAGGCCGCCAAGTTGCTGGACATCACCTTGACCGCGCGCGGGCAGTCGGCGGGGCAGTCGATTCCGATGTGCGGGATCCCTTATCACTCGCTGGAGGGTTACCTGGTCAAGCTGGTGAAGCTGGGCGAATCGGTGGTGATCTGCGAGCAGATCGGCGATCCGGCCACCAGCAAGGGCCCGGTGGAACGCCAGGTGGTGCGCATTATTACGCCGGGGACGGTGAGCGATGAGGCGCTGCTGGATGAGCGTCGCGATAACCTGATCGCCGCGGTGCTGGGCGATGAGCGCTTGTTCGGGCTTTCGGTACTGGATATCACCAGCGGCAATTTCAGCGTGCTGGAGATCAAGGGCTGGGAAAACCTGCTGGCGGAGCTGGAGCGCATCAACCCGGTGGAGTTGTTGATCCCGGATGATTGGCCGAAGGATCTGCCTGCGGAAAAACGCCGTGGGACCAAGCGTCGCGCGCCGTGGGATTTCGAGCGTGACTCGGCACTGAAAAGTCTATGCCAGCAGTTCTCGGTGCAGGACCTTAAAGGCTTCGGTTGCGAAACCCTGACCCTGGCCATCGGCGCTGCGGGTTGCCTGCTCAGCTATGCCAAGGAAACCCAACGCACCGCCCTGCCGCATTTGCGCAGCCTGCGCCACGAGCGCCTGGACGACACCGTGGTGCTCGATGGTGCGAGCCGTCGCAACCTGGAACTGGACACCAACCTGTCCGGCGGGCGCGATAACACCCTGCAATCGGTGGTCGACCGCTGCCAAACCGCCATGGGCAGCCGTCTGCTGACCCGCTGGTTGAACCGTCCGTTGCGGGATTTGACGGTGCTCCAGGCGCGCCAGACGTCGATTACCTGCCTGCTGGACGGCTACCGCTTTGAAAAGCTGCAGCCGCAGCTGAAGGAAATCGGCGACATCGAGCGCATCCTAGCGCGGATCGGCCTGCGCAATGCGCGGCCCCGTGACCTGGCGCGTCTGCGCGATGCCCTCAGCGCCCTGCCGCAACTGCAAGTGGCAATGACCGAACTGGATACGCCGCACCTGCAACAGCTCGCCGTAACGGCCGGTACCTACCCGGAACTGGCAGCGCTGCTGGAAAAGGCCATTATCGACAACCCGCCGGCGATCATCCGTGACGGCGGCGTACTCAAGACCGGCTACGACAGCGAACTGGACGAACTGCAGTCCCTGAGCGAAAACGCCGGGCAGTTCCTGATCGACCTGGAAGCCCGCGAAAAAGCCCGCACTGGCCTGGCCAACCTGAAAGTGGGCTACAACCGCGTGCACGGCTACTTTATCGAGTTGCCGAGCAAGCAGGCCGAGTCGGCCCCCATCGACTATCAACGCCGCCAGACACTCAAGGGAGCCGAGCGTTTTATCACCCCGGAGCTGAAAGAGTTTGAAGACAAGGCGCTGTCGGCCAAGAGCCGTGCCCTGGCCCGGGAAAAGATGCTCTACGAGGCGTTGCTGGAAGACTTGATCAGCCAGTTGGCGCCGCTGCAGGACACCGCCGCCGCCCTGGCGGAGCTGGATGTGCTGAGCAACCTCGCCGAACGGGCGCTGAATCTCGACCTGAACTGCCCGCGGTTTGTCAGTGAGCCGTGCATGCGCATCGTGCAGGGGCGCCACCCGGTGGTGGAACAGGTGCTGACCACGCCCTTCGTCGCCAACGACCTGTCGCTGGACGACGATACGCGCATGTTGGTGATCACCGGTCCGAACATGGGTGGTAAATCCACCTATATGCGTCAAACCGCGTTGATCGTACTACTGGCGCATATCGGCAGTTTTGTGCCGGCAGCCAGTTGCGAGCTGTCCCTGGTGGATCGTATCTTCACCCGGATCGGCTCCAGCGATGACCTGGCCGGTGGCCGTTCGACCTTTATGGTGGAAATGAGCGAGACCGCCAATATCCTGCACAACGCCACCGAGCGCAGCCTGGTGCTGATGGACGAAGTGGGTCGCGGCACCAGTACGTTTGACGGCCTGTCCCTGGCGTGGGCGGCGGCCGAGCGGTTGGCGCATCTGCGTGCCTATACGCTATTTGCCACCCACTACTTCGAACTGACGGTGCTGCCGGAAAGCGAGCCGCTGGTGGCCAACGTGCACCTGAATGCCACCGAGCACAACGAGCGCATCGTATTCCTGCACCACGTGCTGCCAGGGCCGGCCAGCCAGAGTTACGGCCTGGCCGTGGCGCAATTGGCCGGCGTGCCGAACGACGTGATCACCCGAGCCCGCGAGCACCTCAGCCGCCTGGAAACCACGGCCCTGCCCCACGAAACCGTGGTAGCTAGCCCTGCCAAGGCCAGCCGCAAACCTGCTGCGCCGCACCAAAGCGATATGTTCGCCAGCCTGCCCCATCCGGTGCTGGATGAGTTGGCAAAGCTTGACCTGGACGACTTGACGCCGCGAAAAGCGCTGGAAATGTTATATGCACTGAAGACTCGGATATAACGCTCGCGCTTGCAAGCTGATAGACTCTCGCGCGGTTTGGGATGCTGCTGGCTCTTAGCCTGGCCTGCAGACTATCGCTCCCGAACCTCGCGAGCCCTACCACAAAGGGTTTCGCTGCCGCCGCCTGAGGAGAGAATTAGAAATGACCTTCGTCGTCACCGACAACTGCATCAAGTGCAAGTACACCGACTGCGTAGAAGTGTGTCCGGTGGACTGCTTCTACGAAGGCCCGAACTTCCTGGTCATCCACCCGGACGAGTGCATTGACTGCGCCCTGTGTGAACCTGAATGCCCGGCCGTCGCCATTTTCTCCGAGGACGAAGTCCCGGCGGGCATGGAACAGTTCATTCAGTTGAACGTTGAATTGGCTGAAATCTGGCCAAACATCACCGAGAAGAAAGACTCGTTGCCGGATGCCGCCGAATGGGATGGCAAACCCAACAAGATTGAGCAACTAGAGCGCTAAAAGCGCCGCTGCCCAACAAAAAAAGGCCCTTCAAGGGCCTTTTTTGCGCTCAGGGGAACGCATTCACTTTTCTATAGACGAAAAAAGGGGCGGTATGACCCGCCCACATTTTTTCCCTAGTCCCTGTGTTCCTTTTCATCATCCTGATGAATCGCATCCTGCGACGTTCCTTCAACCATCGTTCCTTGATGGCTGTGTCAATCCGTGGACACAGGGCTGATGTTAGAGAGTTCCAAGGGAAGTTCAACGGGATCCAAACCGGGCACTGACAGGCTCCAGCCCCCAGACAAAGATAATTAATTGTTATCTTTCAAATAGATAGAAAACTCCTTCAAAGATTCGAGACGCACACACCCAGCAAAAAAACCAAACACTTACGAGAAAGTAAGCGAATGCTTACGCGCGCCATTGCGTAAAAGCGTAAAAGAACCCCATTGACCGATCTCCAGGCAAGAAAAAGCCCCGACAAGTCGAGGCTTCTTGTCCTTCAGCGAGTTCAGTCGTCGCTGACGGTAATGGTCGGCATTGCCGGGGCCGCCGCTTCCTGCAGGACGATCCGTGCGCCCACATGGCGAGCCAATTCCTGGTAGATCATGGCGATCTGGCCATCGGGCTCTGCCGCTACGGTGGGCTTGCCGCCGTCGGCCTGTTCACGAATGCCCATCGACAATGGCAACGAGGCCAGTAGTTCAACGCCGTACTGGGTCGCCAGCTTCTCGCCACCGCCTTCACCAAACAGATGCTCTGCGTGGCCGCAGTTGGAGCAGATGTGCACCGCCATGTTTTCCACCACACCCAACACCGGAATGTTGACCTTGCGGAACATCTCCACGCCCTTCCTGGCGTCCAGCAAGGCCAGGTCCTGGGGCGTGGTCACGATCACCGAGCCCGCCACCGGGACTTTCTGTGCCAGGGTCAGCTGGATATCGCCGGTGCCTGGCGGCATGTCGATCACCAGGTAATCCAGGTCGCCCCAGGCGGTCTGGGTGACCAACTGCAGCAACGCGCCGGAGACCATCGGCCCGCGCCACACCATCGGCGTGTTGTCATCGGTCAGGAACGCCATGGACATGACCTCCACGCCCATGGACTCGATCGGCACGAACCACTTCTGGTCCTTGACCTTCGGCCGCGTGCCTTCGGCGATGCCGAACATCACGCCCTGGCTCGGGCCGTAGATATCGGCGTCGAGAATACCCACGCGCGCGCCTTCACGGGCCAGGGCCAGGGCCAGGTTGGCTGCGGTGGTGGATTTGCCCACGCCGCCCTTGCCGGAAGCGACTGCCACCACGTTCTTGACGTTGGCCAGGCCCGGGATCTGCGCCTGGGCCTTGTGCGGGGCGATCACGCACTGGATGTCGACCTTGGCGGCACGCACGCCGTCGAGGCCCTCGATGGCCATTTGCAGCATCTGCGCCCAACCGCTCTTGAACAGGCCGGCGGCATAACCCAACTCCAGTTGGACCGAGACCTGGTCACCCTGGACCTCGATGGCACGTACACAGCCGGCGCTGACCGGATCCTGGTTCAAATAGGGGTCGGTGTACTGGCGAAGAACGGCTTCCACCGCTGCGCGATTGACGGCGCTCATGGGCAACTCCCGAAAAAAGACTGACTGAAACAGGCGGCTATCCTAACCGTTCCAGCCGCGTTACGGCATGCTTTCGCAGGTGCGGAAGATTCTGAAACAGCACCACGGGGTGAAATAAATTTCCCGGCGCTTTATAGTGGCCGACCTCCGTTTCATCAAGTAGCCGAGCCCCATGTCCGAGCCACGCAAGATCCTCGTCACCAGCGCCCTGCCCTATGCCAATGGTTCCATCCATCTTGGCCATATGCTTGAGTACATCCAGACCGATATGTGGGTGCGCTTCCAGAAGCATCGCGGCAATCAATGCATCTATGTCTGCGCGGACGACGCCCACGGTTCGGCCATCATGCTGCGCGCCGAAAAGGAAGGCATCACCCCGGAACAGCTGATCGCCAATGTGCAGGCTGAACACAGCGCCGACTTTGCCGAGTTCCTGGTGGATTTCGACAACTTCCACTCGACCCACTCCGCCGAAAACCGCGAGCTGTCGAGCCAGATCTACCTGCGCTTGAAGGACGCCGGGCACATCGCCACGCGCTCGATCACGCAGTATTTCGACCCGGAAAAGAAAATGTTCCTGGCCGACCGCTTCATCAAGGGCACCTGCCCGAAATGCGGCACTGAAGACCAGTACGGCGACAACTGCGAAAAATGCGGTGCCACCTACGCACCGACTGACCTGAAGAACCCGCGCTCGGCGATCTCCGGCGCCATCCCGGTACTCAAGGACTCCCAGCACTTCTTCTTCAAGCTCCCGGATTTCCAGCAGATGCTGCAAACCTGGACCCGCAGCGGCACCCTGCAGGACGCCGTGGCCAACAAGATCGCCGAATGGCTGGATGCAGGCCTGCAACAGTGGGACATCTCCCGCGATGCGCCGTACTTCGGCTTCGAGATCCCAGGCGAGCCCGGCAAATACTTCTATGTATGGCTGGACGCACCGATCGGCTACATGGCCAGTTTCAAGAACCTCTGCGACCGTACGCCGGAGCTGGACTTCGATGCGTTCTGGGGCAAGGACTCCACCGCCGAGCTGTACCACTTCATCGGCAAGGACATCGTCAACTTCCACGCCCTGTTCTGGCCAGCCATGCTCGAAGGTTCGGGCTACCGCAAGCCCACCGGCATCGCGGTACACGGCTACCTGACGGTCAACGGCCAGAAGATGTCCAAGTCCCGTGGCACCTTTATCAAGGCACGCACCTACCTGGACCACCTGTCGCCGGAATACCTGCGCTACTACTACGCCTCCAAGCTGGGTCGTGGCGTCGACGACCTGGACCTGAACCTGGAAGACTTCGTCCAGAAGGTCAACTCAGACCTGGTGGGCAAGGTGGTCAACATCGCCAGCCGCTGCGCCGGTTTTATCCACAAGGGCAACGCCGGCCTGCTGGTGGCCGAGAACGCCGCGCCGGAACTGACCGACGCGTTCCTGGCTGCCGCGCCAAGCATCGCCGACGCCTATGAAGCCCGTGACTTTGCCCGTGCCATGCGCGAGATCATGGGCCTGGCCGACCGCGCCAACGCCTGGATTGCCGACAAGGCCCCCTGGTCGCTGAACAAGCAGGAAGGCAAGCAGGCTGAGGTCCAGGCGATCTGCGCCACCGGCGTCAACCTGTTCCGCCAGCTGGTGATCTTCCTCAAGCCCGTGCTGCCATTGCTGGCCGCCGACGCCGAGGCGTTCCTCAATGTCGCCCCGCTCACCTGGAACGACCACGCCACGTTGCTCAGCAACCATCAGTTGAATGAATTCAAGCCTCTGATGACCCGCATCGATCCGGTCAAGGTCCAGGCAATGACCGACGCCTCGAAAGAAGACCTGGCCGCCAGCCAGACCGATACCGGCGAATCGAAACCGGCCGGTAACGGCGAGCTGGCCAAGGACCCGCTTTCCCCGGAAATCGACTTTGACGCCTTTGCTGCCGTGGACCTGCGCGTGGCGCTGATCATCAAGGCCGAAGCCGTGGAAGGGGCCGACAAACTGCTGCGCCTGACCCTGGATATTGGTGACGAACAACGCAACGTGTTCTCCGGAATCAAGAGCGCCTATCCGGACCCGTCCAAGCTCAATGGTCGTCTGACCATGATGATTGCCAACCTCAAGCCGCGGAAAATGAAGTTCGGTATCTCCGAAGGCATGGTGATGGCGGCCGGTCCCGGCGGCGAAGAGATCTACCTGCTGAGCCCTGACAGCGGCGCCAAGCCGGGTCAACGTATCAAGTAAGCGCCGCAAAACAGCCCTGTCGTTTCGGCGACGGGGCTTTTCAACTAGTCCCCCCTTCTCGCTTGCCGGATAATCAAACCCTGTTTGTTCAACCGGCACGCCAATGATCACTCCATGAATCTGATTCAACGTATCGACGCACTGCTGCCGCAGACACAATGCGGCAAGTGTGGGCACCCGGGCTGCAAGCCTTACGCCGAGGGTATCGCCCGGGGCGAGGCAATCAACAAATGCCCACCCGGAGGACAGGAGACGATCACCGGCCTCGCGCTATTACTGCGTGTACCCATTCTGGAGCTGGATACCAGCCGTGGGGACGCCCCGGCCCAGGTCGCCTACATCCGCGAGGCCGAGTGCATCGGCTGCACCAAATGCATCCAGGCCTGCCCGGTGGACGCGATTGTCGGCGCCGCCAAGTTGATGCACACCGTCATCGTCGATGAGTGCACCGGTTGCGACCTGTGCGTCGCGCCCTGCCCCGTCGACTGCATTGAGTTGCGCCCAGCGGTCACAGGGCTGCCGATCATCGGCGGCCTGGCAGCGAACGAAAACGAACGCCGTGAACGAAATTTCAAGCGCGACCGTGCCCGGCAACGCTTTGAACAACGCAATGCACGCCTGCAACGGGAAGAAGAGCACAGGACTGCCCAACGTGTGGCGCGGCCTCAGCGCTCAGCACCAACTCCCCCTTTGCCATTTGACGCAGCGCGGGCCGCCCAGGATGCGGAGGTGAAAAAAGCCAAGATCAATGTGGCCATGAGCCGCGCCCAATTGCACAAATCCTTGCAGGCTTTTGGGCACCCGCCGACCTTTGAACAACAATCCCAACTGATCGCCCTGCAACAGCAATTCGAGGCAGCGGAGCAGGCGTTGGCAGCCCTGGGCCAGCATCACGCACCCGCGACACCGCTGCCTGCCGTCAACAACGCCGACCTCAAGCGAGCCAAAATCCGATTGGCGATGCGCCGGGCCGAGTTGAAGAAAGCCCTGGACCAACAGGCGGATCCGCAACAATTAGCCGACGCGCAACACAAGCTCGATGACGCGCAGCGCCAAGTAGACGCCCATGGCACATGACTGATAATCCTGGGGGGGTTGTTACAGTCCATCGCCGACACCACATTGATACCGTCGGGTTATCCTTCTCGCAGGACTCCGTGCCTGGACCCACTATTCAACACTACGCTGACTGCCCGAAAGGAACCTTCCGCCTCATGAACGCCGCAAAACGCCTGGAAATTTTCCGCAGGCTTCACGAAGACAATCCGGAACCCAAGACCGAACTGGCCTACTCCTCGCCGTTCGAGTTACTGATTGCGGTGATCCTGTCGGCCCAATCCACGGACGTCGGCGTCAACAAGGCCACGGCCAGGCTGTATCCCGTGGCCAACACGCCAGAGGCGATTTACGCCCTGGGCGTGGACGGGCTGTCGGAGTACATCAAGACCATCGGCCTCTACAACAGCAAGGCCAAGAATGTCATCGAGACCTGCCGCTTGCTGATAGAACGGCACAATAGCGAAGTGCCAGAAACCCGCGAAGCACTGGAAGCCCTGCCGGGGGTGGGCCGTAAAACCGCCAACGTGGTGCTCAACACTGCATTCAGGCAACTCACCATGGCCGTGGATACCCATATTTTTCGGGTCAGTAATCGAACCGGCATAGCACGCGGCAAGAACGTGGTCGAAGTGGAAAAGCAGCTCATGAAGTTCGTACCCAAACCGTACCTGCTTGACTCCCACCATTGGCTGATCCTGCACGGACGCTATGTTTGCCAGGCCCGCAAGCCGCGCTGCGGCAGCTGCCGCATTGAAGACCTGTGCGAATACAAGGACAAGACGTCGGACGATTGAGGGTTCATTGGTTTTCTCGATCAGTCGATTGAAAAAATCTTTTTTACCCATTCATGGATTATCGTTATAAGGAGCGCCAACGGCAGTCTTACTCCGGAGTTAACGTTATGAGCACTGACAAAGAACAGTTGGATGTGGAAGACGACCTCGTTGAATCGGAGGACGATGGCGTGGAAGCACCTGTGGCAGAGGTCGCCAAGACCAATCTGAGCAAACGCCGTACTATCGACAACCTTCTGGAAGAACGACGCTTGCAAAAACAACTGGCCGACTACGACTTCGACCTCTGATCAAGCGGTCGACGGCCGGAAGCCTCCCTGTCGGAGGCTTTTTTCTGCCGGTTGTGCGGCCTATGCGCAGTGCTGTGCCCTCACCTATACCAAGCCGTTACGCTGGGCCAGCTCGATCAGGTCCACGAGAGAGCGGGCATTGAGCTTGAGCAGCAGACGAGTCTTGTAGGTGCTGACGGTCTTGTTGCTGAGAAACATACCGTCGGCAATCTCCTTGTTGGTCCTGCCCCGAGCCAATTGCTGCAACACCATCATTTCCCGGCCGGACAGACGCTCGACCATATCGGCCTCACTGGCATTACCCATGGTGGAGCGTACCGAGTTGAGTGCCTGGTTTGGAAAATAGCTGTAGCCCGACAACACCGCCTTGATCGCACTCAGCAACTCGGTCAGGTCCTGTTGCTTGCACACATAGCCCGCAGCGCCCGCCTGCATGCAACGCATGGAAAAGTGACCTGGAGCCTGGGAGGTGAGCACCAGTACCTTGAACGGGACAGCCTGCTTGGTAGACGAAAGCCGGCAAATAACTTCCAGGCCATCGAGCTTGGGAATCCCAATATCCAGTATGACAATGTCCGGCATATGCTCCCGCGCAAGTTGCAACGCATCGACACCGTTATTGGTCTCTGCAACGACCTCATAACCATGACGCTCCATTAGCATACGCACAGCAAGACGAATGACGGGATGATCATCTACGATCAGCACTTTATTCATGAGAAAGTCCAATTTCGCTGTTCGAATTATTTAGAGCAAACACAATAGCCTAGTCGTTTCCTAGTTGGCATAGCGTTCCCCCCCGAGCAACAGCAAGCAGAGACCCAACCCACAGAGATAAAGGAAACGCCCTACAAAAAAACACCGATACAGATGTTTCCAGTTTTATGGGGCCCTTCAGAACTTTCCGGGACCTCACATATTTTGAGTGAAATTTCCAGCCCCTCCAGGGGATAAGGTAAACGTGCCGCACGCAACTATCAGGAAATGCCCCTTGCCTGTCGACTGCAGGTAGCGGAGCCGGCAGAGAAAAATCGGTAGTTTCAGTTCCATTTAACATATTTACTTACATCCTTATTTCCTACAGAATTTTTGGCTTCTTACATACTCCTCGCACCTACATGAGTGAATTATCTGTAAGACTGGTTCCTACATAAATGATAAAAAACATTCCCCCGACAAAAAAAACAGTGCCCCAATAATCAACAACACTGATTAAACAAGTTTAAACAAAGTGGACTTAATCAAGAATTCAAGAAAAAAAAAAATGGCCCCTTGAACAAGGGGCCATTTTTACAACCGGCTTGACACTCAGAACAACGAACGACCTTTGTTGGCAGCAATGCGCATGCGCAATGCATTCAACTTGATAAAGCCCGCTGCGTCAGCCTGGTTGTAGGCACCGCCATCTTCTTCGAAAGTGGCGATGTTGGCGTCGAACAGCGAGTCATCCGACTTACGGCCGGTAACGATCACATTGCCCTTGTACAACTTCAGACGCACAACGCCATTCACGTGGGCCTGGGAAGCATCGATCATCTGTTGCAGCATCAGACGCTCAGGGCTCCACCAGTAGCCGGTATAGATCAGGCTGGCGTACTTGGGCATCAGCTCGTCTTTGAGGTGAGCCACTTCACGGTCCAGGGTGATGGACTCGATGGCGCGGTGGGCACGCAGCATGATGGTGCCGCCCGGGGTTTCGTAGCAACCACGGGACTTCATGCCCACGTAGCGGTTCTCGACGATGTCGAGGCGGCCGATGCCGTGTTCGCCACCGATACGGTTCAGCGTCGCCAATACGGTGGCCGGGGTCATTTCCACGCCGTCCAGCGCGACGATGTCGCCATTACGGTAGGTCAGTTCCAGGTACTGCGGCTTGTCTGGAGCGTTCTCCGGGGAGACGGTCCATTTCCACATGTCTTCTTCGTGCTCGGTCCAGGTGTCTTCCAGCACGCCGCCTTCATAGGAGATGTGCAGCAGGTTGGCGTCCATCGAGTACGGGGACTTTTTCTTGCCATGACGCTCGATCGGGATCGCGTGCTTTTCAGCGTAATCCATCAGCTTTTCACGGGACAGCAGGTCCCATTCACGCCACGGGGCAATCACTTTTACGCCGGGCTTGAGCGCGTAGGCACCCAGTTCGAAACGCACCTGGTCGTTGCCCTTGCCGGTGGCGCCATGGGAAATGGCATCAGCGCCGGTTTCGTTGGCGATTTCGATCAGGCGCTTGGCGATCAGCGGACGTGCGATGGAAGTACCCAGCAGGTACTCGCCTTCGTAGACGGTGTTGGCGCGAAACATCGGGAAGACGAAATCGCGGACGAATTCTTCGCGCAGGTCGTCAATGTAGATCTCTTTCACGCCCATGGCTTGCGCCTTGGCACGTGCAGGTTCGACCTCTTCGCCCTGACCCAGGTCAGCGGTGAAGGTCACCACTTCACAGTTATAAGTATCCTGCAGCCACTTGAGGATCACCGAAGTGTCCAGGCCGCCGGAATACGCGAGAACGACCTTGTTTACGTCGGCCATGCCATCACTCCACGGGGTTGTACGGAAAGGCGTCGATTCTACCGATCAAAACCGTGGATTTACAGGGGCGCGACAGCAAATGAAGATAAAGCGACAGATTATGTCGAGCGAGCGACCGATGGTCGCACGTCAGGAGGTGTGTGCCGGGTTGCTCGGCCCCGTGGCCTGGGGGGCCGGTTTCTCAGGGGCAGCCACGCGTTCGAGCTGAATATTCACACGGCGGTTACGGGCCCGGTTGGCGGCAGTGGTGTTGGGCGCCAAGGGGTAGCTTTCGCCATGGAACCGCAGGGTGATCTGGGACTCCGGGATACCGTTGGCCTTGAAGTAGTCCATCACAGCCAGCGCGCGACGGCGTGAAACGTCACGGTTGCTCAGGCGATTGCCGCTGTTGTCCGAGTGGCCGTTCAATTCGATATGGTTGACGGTTGGGTCCGCCTTCATGAATTCGAGAATCACCGCCAGCTTCTGCTTTGCCGCAGCGTCCAGCTCGATGCCGCCACCGGGGAAGCCCACTTCGGTCTGCTTGACCTGATCGTAATTCATCGGCAGCAGCTTGGCGGTGCACAGCTGATAATCGCTGTAGGCCTTGTTGAATTTCACCGGCAGCAGGCGAATCTCCGAATAGCCACCCTCGCGTCCATAGTGCCGCACCGTGGGCGAGCGTCCATCGAGCAAACCGTTGAAGAGACGCCCGGCCTGGGCCTGAGAGCTGTTGAACAGCACATCACCGCTGCCGGCACGTACGGCGCCGAGATTGATGTCACCCCGACCGGGCTGCCAGGGGGCTGCGGCGGCCAACAAGGTGGCCGACCCTGCGCCCAGCGACCCGTTATAGGCTTTAAGGCGAAACGTCGCCTGCTCGCCGGCCCGGCGCACGAACTCACCCGAACCGAAGTCGGTGATCGGTTGGCTCAGGCGGCACTCGAACTTGTCCCCCTCTACCTTCCACTCAATGTTCTCCAGACGTGTCTGGAACGTGAGGGCCATAGCAGGCAGGCTGGCGAACACACTGAGCAGGGCTAGATAATGCTGGCGCACGGGAGGCTCCACTGGTTTCTACAACACTTCAAAGCGTCATACATCGATAAGGCATACGAAAGGCTATCGGATGCATCCTGCAAAACTTGATAGCGAGTGCCTGCAAGAGTCTTTTCCGGTAGCATTCCCACCAGATTGACCCGCCTGGAATCCCCAATGTCCGACCGCCTGACCCTGCTGCGTCCCGACGACTGGCATATTCATCTTCGCGATGGTGCTGCGTTGCCCCAAACCGTGGCCGATGTAGCGCGTACGTTTGGCCGCGCCATCATCATGCCTAACCTGGTACCACCGGTGCGTAACGCCGCCGAAGCCGACGCCTATCGCCAGCGCATCCTCGCTGCACGGCCGGCCGGCAGCCGCTTCGAACCATTGATGGTGCTCTACCTCACCGACCGTACCCAGCCCGAAGAAATTCGCCAGGCCAAGGCCAGCGGTTTCGTGCACGCCGCCAAGCTGTACCCGGCCGGCGCGACCACCAACTCCGATTCCGGCGTGACCAGCATCGACAAGATCCTGCCGGCCATCGAAGCCATGGCCGAAGTCGGCATGCCGCTGCTGATCCACGGTGAAGTCACCCGTGGCGACGTGGACGTGTTCGATCGCGAGAAAATCTTCATCGACGAGCACATGCGCCGCGTGGTCGAGCTGTTCCCGACCCTCAAGGTGGTGTTCGAGCACATCACCACGGCCGATGCCGTGCAGTTCGTCACCGAGGCCTCGGCCAACGTCGGCGCAACCATCACCGCCCATCACCTGCTGTACAACCGTAACCACATGCTGGTGGGCGGGATTCGGCCGCACTTCTATTGCCTGCCGATCCTCAAGCGCAACACCCACCAGGTTGCCTTGCTGGATGCCGCGACCAGCGGTAATCCGAAGTTCTTCCTCGGCACCGACTCTGCGCCCCACGCCCAGCACGCCAAGGAAGCGGCATGCGGTTGTGCCGGTTGCTACACCGCGTTCGCCGCCATCGAGCTGTATGCCGAAGCGTTCGAACAGCGCAACGCCCTGGATAAACTCGAAGGTTTCGCCAGCCTCAATGGCCCGCGATTCTACGGCCTGCCGGCGAATACCGACCGTATCACCCTGGTCCGTGAAGACTGGACCGCCCCCGCCAGCCTGCCATTTGGCGAGCTGACCGTTATCCCGCTGCGCGCCGGTGAAACACTGCGCTGGCGCCTGCTGGAGGAAAGCAAGTGAGTGAAGACCATTACGATGACGACCAGGAACACGGTGGCGGTGGTGGTTCGCGCCATCCGATGGCCGAACGTTTCCGCGGCTACCTGCCTGTCGTTGTCGACGTAGAAACCGGCGGCTTCAATTGCGCCACCGATGCACTGCTGGAAATCGCCGCAACGACTATCGGCATGGACGAACAGGGCTTTGTGTATCCGGAGCACACCCACTTCTTCCGCGTCGAGCCGTTTGAAGGTGCCAATATCGAAGCGGCAGCCCTGGAGTTCACCGGGATCAAGCTCGATCACCCCTTGCGCATGGCCGTCAGCGAAGAGGCGGCACTCACCGATATCTTCCGTGGCGTACGCAAGGCCTTGAAGGCCAACGGCTGCAAGCGCGCGATCCTGGTCGGACATAACAGCAGCTTCGACCTGGGCTTCCTCAACGCCGCCGTGACGCGGCTGGACATGAAGCGCAATCCGTTCCACCCGTTCTCCAGTTTCGACACCGCCACCCTTGCTGGCCTGGCCTATGGCCAGACCGTCTTGGCCAAGGCCTGCCAGGCGGCCGGCATCGACTTCGACGGTCGCGAAGCCCACTCGGCCCGCTACGACACCGAGAAGACCGCCGAGCTGTTCTGCGGCATCGTCAACCGCTGGAAGCAGATGGGCGGCTGGGAAGACTTCGGCGACTGAGGTCAAATCCCGCGCACAAAAAAACCGGCCTTCTCAGGCCGGTTTTTTTGTCCCGCGAATCCGGCTTACAGCTTGCCAGCGTTCTCGGTCAGGTAAGCCGCAACGCCTTCTGGCGAAGCGTTCATGCCTTTGTCGCCTTTTTTCCAGTTGGCAGGGCAGACTTCGCCGTGCTCTTCGTGGAATTGCAGGGCGTCGACCAGACGGATCAGCTCTTCCATGTTACGGCCCAGCGGCAGGTCGTTGATGATCTGGGAGCGCACAACGCCCTTGTCGTCGATCAGGAACGCGCCACGGAAAGCCACGCCGCCTTCGGATTCAACGTCATAGGCCTTGGCGATGTCGTGCTTCATGTCGGCAGCCATGGTGTATTTGACTTTGCCGATGCCGCCATCGTTGATGGCCGTGTTGCGCCAGGCGTTGTGGGTGAAATGGGAGTCGATGGAAACGGCAACCACTTCAACGTTACGTGCCTTGAAATCGTCCATGCGGTGGTCCAGAGCGATCAGCTCCGAAGGGCAGACGAAGGTGAAGTCCAGCGGGTAGAAGAACACCAGGCCGTATTTGCCTTTGATGGCTTCAGACAGTTTGAAGCTGTCAACGATTTCGCCATTGCCGAGCACGGCAGGTACGTCGAAATCCGGGGCTTGTTTGCCGACGAGTACGCTCATTGGGTATCTCCTGATGTAAGGGTGACGATTGAAGTAAAAGGACCGGCCTTGAGTCTGCCGCATTCAAGCGACAGCCCTGTGACGCAGTCACGCTTCGTGAAGACCGACCATCATACACTGAAAAAACCGTTCGTCAGCGTGAGGGCGGTGCAGGCCAATACCCTACGAATCTACTTTGACAATCATTCTCGTTAACATTAAGATCCATCGCACTTAAGCCTTAAACCCGCGACGGTTCTCCCTTATGTATGTGTGCCTGTGTACCGGCGTCACCGACGGACAAATCCGCGAAGCAATCTATGAAGGTTGCTGCAGCTACAAGGAAGTGCGTGAAACCACCGGCGTTGCCAGTCAATGTGGTAAATGTGCTTGCCTCGCCAAGCAAGTGGTACGGGAAACCCTGACGCAGCTGCAAACAGCCCAGGCCGCTGTTCCCTACTCAGCAGAATTTACACACGCTTGAATAGGCGTGTTTTGAAGAACCGGACCGAGTGTCCGGTTTTTTTATGCCTGTAATTCAATTAGTTAGCGCTAAGACGCGGAACACAAACATTCTTATTCCGATTAATTTTCATTTATTATTCAATAACTTAGGTTTGACACTAGGGTTTTCGCCGCTCAAACTCCGCCTTATACACAGCTACTACAGGGCAGGACCCCAGTCATGAAAGGCGACATCTCAGTCATCCAGCAACTCAACAAAATCCTTGCCAATGAACTGGTCGCGATCAATCAGTACTTCCTGCATGCGCGCATGTACGACGATTGGGGCCTGGAAAAGCTTGGCAAGCGTGAATACAAAGAATCCATCAAGGCCATGAAGGACGCCGACGCGCTGATCAAGCGCATCCTGTTCCTCGAAGGCCTGCCGAACGTACAGGACCTGGGCAAGCTGAACATCGGCGAGCACACCCAGGAAATGATCAGCAGCGACCTGGGCTTTGAACGCAAGAGCCACAGCGACCTCAAGGCCGCCATCGCACATTGCGAGACCAAGGGCGACTTCGGCAGCCGCGAGCTGCTGGAAGACATCCTTGAAGACCAGGAAGAACATATCGACTGGCTGGAAACCCAACTGGGCCTGATCGACAAAGTCAGCCTGGAAAACTACCTGCAATCGCAGATGGGCGAATAATCCCGTCGCTCTCTCAGGTACAAAAAAGCCCCGCTCTCTCACGAGAAGCGGGGCTTTTTATTGCAGGCGAATCAAGCGTCGGTCTTGGCCGCCGCGTTTGCCGCTGCATCTTTGATCAACGCCTGCAACGAACCATCAGCTGCCATTTCGGTGATGATATCGCTACCGCCGACCAGCTCGCCGGCTACCCACAGTTGCGGGAAGGTAGGCCAGTTGGCGTACTTCGGCAGGTTGGCGCGGATTTCCGGGTTTTGCAGGATATCCACGTAAGCGAACTTCTCGCCACACTGCATAACAGCCTGGGAAGCCTTCGCGGAGAAACCGCACTGAGGAGCGTTAGGTGCGCCCTTCATGTAAAGCAGAATGGTGTTGTTGGCAATCTGCTCTTTGATCGTTTCGATGATATCCATGGAACACCTCGGCTGGAACTTTGCGACTCACAGGTCGGCACGGTGGCGCATTGTAACGCAAAATTCCAACGCGGTGCTCGGGCTCCTTATGCGGCAGCGACTTGGACCGGTACGCCATTCAATGCCGCATTGCCCGATAACTCATCCAATTGCCGCTCGTCGGTCAAGTCATTCGCGCTCGCCCCCGGTTGCTCGCTGGCGATGGTCATCTGGACGCCAGGACGGGCGTGGCCCCAACCATGGGGCAGGCTGACCACGCCGGGCATCATGTCCAGGCTGGCGACCACCTCCACCTCGATCATGCCGATACGTGAACTGACGCGCACCCGCTGGCCGTCTGCCAACTGGCGACTGGCCAGGTCGTCGGGATGCATATGCAACTGGTGCCGAGGCTTGCCCTTCACCAGCCGGTGATAGTTATGCATCCAGGAATTATTACTGCGCACATGGCGACGGCCGATCAGCAGCAACTCGTCAGCCACAGGCATCGGCTGCGCCGCAAAGCGCGCCAGATCCGCCAGAATCACTGCCGGTGCCGCCTGCACCTTGCCATCCACGGTTTTCAAGCGCGCTGTGAGATTTGGCTTGAGCGGCCCCAGGTCCATGCCATGGGGATGATCCGCCAGCTTCGCCACCGACAACTGATGGCTCGACGCATCACCATAAGCGCCGGCGCGCAGGCCGAAGTCGATCATTTGCGCAGGCGGCATGGTGGGCTTGAGCGCCATACCGGTGTGCGCAGCGAATGCCGTGGCCAGGCCGACAAAAATCTCCCAGTCATGCAACGCCCCCTCAGGCTTGGGCAGGATCGCGCGATTGAAACGGGTGACATTGCGCACGGCGAACATGTTGAACGTGGTGTCGTAGTGGTCGTTCTCCAGCGCCGAAGTGGACGGCAGGATCAGATCGGCATAACGCGTGGTCTCGTTGATATAGAGGTCGATGCTGACCATGAACTCCAAGCCGTCCAGGGCCTGCTCCAACTGGCGGCCATTGGGGGTCGACAGCACCGGGTTGCCCGCCACCGTCACCAGCGCGCGGATCTGTCCTTCGCCGCCGGTGAGCATTTCTTCGGCCAATGCAGACACTGGTAACTCGCCGCCGTACTCCGGGCGCCCGGACACGCGGCTCTGCCAGCGATTGAAATGCCCGCCACCGGTGGACGCGACCAAATCCAGCGCCGGACTGGTGCATAACGCGCCGCCCTCGCGGTCGAGGTTGCCCGTGACCAAGTTGATCAACTGCACCAGCCAATGACACAGCGTGCCGAACGCCTGGGTCGACACACCCATGCGCCCGTAGCACACCGCTTTATCCGCAGCAGCGAAATCCCGTGCCAACTGGCGAATCTGCCCGGCAGGTACGGCACACTGGCGGCTCATGGCTTCGGCGGTAAAGCCGAGGATCGCACGGCGCACCTCCTCAAGGCCCTCTACCGGCAAATGACTGTCACGCATCAGGTTCTCGGTGAACAGTGTGTTGAGTACCCCGAACAGCAACGCCGCATCCCCGCCAGGCCGCACGAACAGATGCTGATCAGCGATCGCCGCTGTCTCACTGCGCCGAGGATCGACCACCACCACCTTGCCGCCCCGGGCCTGGATAGCCTTGAGACGCTTCTCCACATCAGGCACGGTCATGATGCTGCCGTTGGAGGCCAGCGGGTTGCCGCCCAGGATCAGCATGAAGTCGGTGTGGTCGATGTCCGGAATCGGCAGCAACAGGCCATGGCCGTACATGAGGTGGCTGGTGAGGTGATGGGGCAACTGGTCTACGGAGGTGGCAGAAAACCGGTTGCGCGTCTTGAGCTGGCCGAGGAAGTAGTTGCTGTGGGTCATCAGCCCATAGTTGTGCACGCTGGGGTTACCCTGATACACCGCCACTGCATTCTGCCCATGCCGCGCCTGGATGCCCGCCAGCCGCTCGGCGACCAAGGCAAACGCCTCATCCCACGGGATTGGCTGCCATTCGCTGCCCACCCGCAACATGGGCTGGTGCAGGCGGTCAGGATCATTCTGGATGTCCTGCAACGCCACGGCCTTGGGGCAGATATGGCCGCGACTGAAGCTGTCCAGCGTGTCGCCCTTGATCGAGGTGATCGCCAGGCTGCCGTCTTCGGCCTGGGTGGTTTCCAGGGTCAGGCCACAGATGGCTTCACACAGGTGGCAGGCACGGTGGTGGAGAGTCTTGGTCATGGCCAGTCTCTTTATTGGGCTTTGGCCTGACTATGGGCCGTGACCATGACAGGCGCCAGCATCGTTCGTCCTGTGAATCGATAGCCATCAGGCCAGGCCATGCGCAAACATGAGCAAATGTTACAGAACCTGTCATCAACCTCTGAAACCGACGCAGCCTGATCCAGGCCCGCCCCCGCGCATTGCAAAAGGTGATGGCGTCAGTGTACAAATGGCCCGCTGCTGTCAGGAAATCGTCTTCAAAAGCGCTCTCGCGCCCTTCTTGAACACCCCTAAAAACGTAGCCCTATTGGTAAGACGCGACATTTAATGTCAATATCGCGCCTTCCCCTATTTCGTCGCCCCGTGCGGCTTTCGCCGCAGGTCTCGCCCGTTGTCACAATAAACAAGGCTTTGAGTATCTGCGGTCTGTTGCAAAAAGGTAGTTAATGATGAGCGCAAGGCACTTTCTCTCCCTGATGGATTGCACGCCCGAAGAGCTGGTCAGCGTGATCCGTCGAGGCATTGAGCTTAAAGACCTGCGTAACCGCGGCGTACTGTTCGAGCCTTTGAAAAACCGCGTGCTCGGGATGATTTTCGAGAAGTCGTCGACCCGCACTCGCCTGTCGTTCGAAGCCGGCATGATCCAGCTGGGTGGCCAGGCCATCTTCCTGTCGCCGCGTGACACCCAACTGGGCCGTGGCGAGCCGATCAGCGACTGCGCGATCGTCATGTCGCGCATGCTCGATGCGGTGATGATCCGTACCTTTGCCCACAGCACCCTGACCGAATTCGCCGCCAACTCGCGCGTGCCGGTAATCAACGGCCTGTCCGATGACCTGCACCCATGCCAGTTGCTGGCCGACATGCAGACCTTCCTTGAGCACCGTGGCTCGATCCAGGGCAAGACCGTGGCCTGGATCGGTGACGGCAACAACATGTGCAACAGCTATATAGAAGCGGCGATTCAGTTCGACTTCCACCTGCGCATCGCCTGTCCGGAAGGCTTCGAACCGGCCGCCGAGTTCCTGGCCAAGGCCGATGGCCGTGTGCAGATCCTGCGCGATCCAAAGGATGCAGCGATCGGCGCCCACCTGGTCAGCACCGACGTCTGGACCTCCATGGGCCAGGAAGACGAAACCGCCAAGCGCCTGGCCCTGTTCGCGCCCTTCCAGGTGACCCGCGCCCTGCTCGACATGGCCGCGCCGGACGTGCTGTTCATGCACTGCCTGCCCGCCCACCGGGGTGAGGAAATCAGCCTCGACCTGCTCGATGACCCACGCTCCGTGGCCTGGGACCAGGCCGAGAACCGCCTGCACGCGCAAAAAGCCCTGCTCGAATTCCTCGTCGAACCGGCGTACCACCACGCATGAGCCAGCCATTACTGCTGAACTTGCGCAATCTGGCATGCGGTTACCAGGATCAACGGGTGGTGCAGAACCTCAATCTGCACCTCAACGCGGGCGATATCGGTTGCCTGCTGGGTTCTTCGGGCTGTGGCAAAACCACGACCTTGCGCGCGATTGCCGGTTTTGAGCCGGTGCACGAAGGCGAAATCAGCCTCGCGGGCGAAGTGATCTCCAGCGCCGGTTTTACCCTGGCGCCGGAGAAACGTCGCATCGGCATGGTGTTCCAGGACTACGCGCTGTTCCCCCATCTCAGCGTGGCCGACAACATCGCCTTCGGCATTCGCAAACACCCGCAAAAAGACCGTGTGGTCGCCGAACTGCTGGAGCTGGTCAACCTCAAGAACCTGGGCAAGCGTTTCCCCCACGAACTGTCGGGCGGCCAGCAACAACGCGTCGCCCTCGCCCGCGCCCTGGCGCCGGAGCCGCAGCTGTTGCTGCTGGACGAACCGTTCTCCAACCTCGACGGCGAACTGCGGCGCAAGCTCAGCCACGAGGTGCGCGACATCCTCAAGGCACGGGGCACCAGTGCGATCCTGGTCACCCATGACCAGGAAGAGGCATTCGCCGTGAGCGATCACGTCGGGGTGTTCAAGGAAGGCCGCCTGGAGCAGTGGGATACCCCCTACAACCTCTATCACGAACCCCTGACGCCTTACGTCGCCAGCTTTATCGGCCAGGGTTATTTCATTCGTGGCCAGTTGAGTTCGCCCGAGTCCGTCCACACCGAACTCGGCGACCTGCGCGGAAACCGCGCCTACACCTGGCCTACGGGGGGGGCGGTGGACGTCTTGCTGCGCCCGGACGACATCGTCTACGCGCCGGACAGCGCCTTGAAAGCTCGGATCGTCGGCAAGACCTTCCTCGGCGCGTCGACCCTGTACCGCCTGCAACTGCCGACCGGTGCGCAGTTGGAGTCGATTTTCCCCAGCCATGCCGACCATCAGGTGGGCGCGCAAGTGGGCATTCGCGTGGCCGCTGAGCATCTGGTGCTGTTCCAGGCCTCAGGCAGCGTCGCGGCGCAGGTTCCTCACGCCGAATCCGGCGTACGACGCTACAGCCCGGCTGGCTGAGTCAATGATCAACGTGTGGGAGGGGCAAGCCTCCTCCCACATTGGTTATCCAGGATACCGGGATTACGGCCGGCCAATTTCTGCGAATTTGGCCTGGGTATGTTCCGCCAGCACTGCGGCGGACAACTCCACTTCCAGTCCCCTTCTCCCCGCACTCACAAAAATTGTCGCAAACGGCTGCGCCGTCACATCGATAAATGTGCGCAAACGCTTCTTCTGCCCCAATGGGCTGATGCCTCCCAGCAGGTAACCGGTGGAACGCTGCGCCGCCGCCGGATCAGCCATTTCGACTTTTTTCACACCCGCCGCATGAGCCAGGGCCTTGAGGTCGAGACTTCCGACGACCGGCACCACAGCCACCAGTAATTCGCCTTTTTCACTGCTGGCCAACAAGGTCTTGAACACCTGCGCCGGGTCGAGGCCCAATTTCTCTGCGGCCTCCAGGCCATAGGAGGCCGCCTTGGGGTCGTGTTCATAACTGTGGATGCGATGTTCGGCGCGAACTTTTTTCAACAAATCCAATGCGGGGGTCATGACCTCTCCGAGCGTGGCAAACTGACGGCCAATTCTAGGCCAAGCCCGCATAAAACGCTCTAGTCCGCCCTCCCCGTCCACAATACTTAACGTGGCGAGCGTGATCATTCATCAAACCAATAGTTGGAAAGTGACCGACAGTTCACTTTCGACCTTTGACAGCCGTCATTCTTGTCTATATTTTTTCGTTTCCGAATACTGTAGGAATACACCTGCAGCGTTCCAGCAGTAAGCCGTGTCTTGGATGGGGATCCTCGTCACGGTGAAAATCGCGCAACCGTCCGTTGAGGCAGTGCGCCAGACAAGAACAACAATCGAGGTTTTCCATGACAACTGCTCTTCAACAGCCTTCACTTTCGAGCCAATGCATGGCCGAGTTCCTGGGGACTGCGCTTCTGATCTTCTTCGGTACAGGCTGCGTTGCTGCGCTCAAGGTCGCGGGTGCCAGCTTCGGGTTGTGGGAAATCAGCATCATCTGGGGGATCGGCGTCAGCATGGCGATCTACCTGAGCGCCGGTATTTCCGGGGCTCACCTCAATCCGGCGGTCAGTATCGCCCTGTGTATTTTTGCCGACTTCGACAAGCGCAAACTGCCGTTCTACATCCTGGCCCAAATCGCCGGAGCCTTCTGCTCGGCGGCGCTGGTGTACACGCTTTATAGCAATCTCTTTTTCGATTACGAACAAACCCACCATCTGGTACGCGGCACCCAGGCCAGCCTGGAATTGGCCTCGGTGTTCTCCACCTACCCCCATGCACTGCTGAGCACGGCGCAGGCCTTCCTGGTGGAAATGGTCATTACCGCGATCCTGATGGGCGTGATCATGGCCCTGACCGATGACAACAACGGCCTGCCGCGCGGTCCGCTGGCACCACTGCTGATTGGCCTGCTGATTGCGGTCATCGGCAGTGCCATGGGCCCGCTGACCGGCTTTGCGATGAACCCGGCGCGGGATTTCGGGCCCAAGCTGATGACCTTTTTCGCTGGCTGGGGTGAAATGGCCTTTACTGGCGGCCGCGATATTCCTTACTTCCTGGTTCCGATTTTCGCGCCGATTGTCGGCGCATGCCTCGGTGCTGCGGCCTATCGCGGGCTGATTGCTCGCCACTTGCCGAGCGCCGCACCTGCTATAGCGGAAACAACTGACACGGCTGTCAACGGCAAGACTCGTATTTCCTGAAAGCGCCAGCCTGGTCCTCTGCCCTTCGCGGCCCCGGCTGATTTCTGACTTCCTTATTTCGTCCAAGGCAATAGACATGACCGATATCGAGAATAAGAACTACATCATTGCCCTTGATCAGGGCACCACCAGTTCCCGGGCAATCATCTTCGATCGCGACGCCAACGTGGTCTGCACCGCCCAACGTGAATTCACCCAGCACTACCCGCAAGCCGGCTGGGTCGAGCATGACCCGATGGAAATCTTCGCCACCCAGAGCGCGGTGATGGTCGAGGCCCTGGCACAAGCCGGCCTGCACCATGACCAGGTCGCCGCCATCGGTATCACCAACCAGCGTGAAACCACCGTGGTATGGGACAAGATCACCGGCCGCCCGATCTACAACGCCATTGTCTGGCAATGCCGCCGCAGCACCGAGATCTGCCAGCAGCTCAAGCGCGACGGCCACGAGCAATACATTAACGACACCACCGGCCTGGTCACCGACCCGTACTTCTCCGGCACCAAGCTCAAGTGGATCCTCGATAACGTCGAAGGCAGCCGCGAGCGTGCGCGCAACGGCGAGCTGCTGTTCGGCACCATCGACAGCTGGCTGATCTGGAAATTTACCGGCGGCAAGACCCACGTCACCGACTACACCAACGCCTCGCGCACCATGCTCTTCAACATCCACACCCTCGAGTGGGATGCGAAGATGCTGGAGATCCTCGACGTTCCGCGGGAAATGCTGCCGGAAGTGAAGTCTTCCTCCGAGATCTACGGCCGCACCAAAAGCGGCATCGCCATCGGCGGTATCGCCGGTGACCAGCAAGCGGCCCTGTTCGGCCAGATGTGCGTGGAGGCCGGCCAGGCCAAGAACACCTACGGCACCGGCTGCTTCCTGCTGATGAATACCGGCGACAAAGCGGTCAAGTCCAAGCACGGCATGCTCACCACCATCGCCTGCGGCCCCCGTGGCGAAGTGGCCTATGCGCTGGAAGGCGCGGTGTTCAACGGTGGCTCCACCGTGCAATGGCTGCGTGACGAGCTGAAAATCATCGCCGATGCCACCGACACCGAATACTTTGCCGGCAAGGTCAAGGACAGCAACGGCGTGTACCTGGTCCCGGCCTTCACCGGCCTGGGTGCCCCCTACTGGGACCCGTATGCCCGTGGCGCACTGTTTGGCCTGACCCGCGGCGTACGCGTGGATCACATTATTCGTGCCGCCCTGGAATCGATTGCCTACCAGACCCGCGACGTACTCGACGCCATGCAACAGGACTCGGGCGAACGCCTCAAGGCCCTGCGTGTGGACGGCGGTGCGGTGGCCAACAACTTCCTGATGCAATTCCAGGCCGACATCCTCGGCACCCAGGTCGAGCGCCCGCAAATGCGCGAAACCACTGCACTCGGCGCCGCCTACCTGGCAGGCCTGGCCTGCGGCTTCTGGGGCAGCCTGGACGAGCTGCGCGGCAAGGCCGTGATCGAGCGCGAATTCGAACCGCAACTGGAAGAAGCCGCCAAGGAAAAACTCTACGCCGGCTGGCAAAAAGCGGTGAGCCGCACCCGTGACTGGGAGCCCCACGAAGGCGCCGAATAAGCCATGCGCCGGCCCCATATCGGGTTGTAACTGGCAGGGAGCAGATTCCTGCGTCATCATGGGCCACTTTTGTATGGCAGCCCAAAGGACGCCCCATGAATCTGCCTCCCCGCCAGCAGCAAATCCTCGAACTGGTCCGCGAACGCGGCTACGTCAGTATCGAGGAAATGGCGCAGCTATTCGTTGTCACCCCGCAAACCATCCGCCGCGATATCAACCAGCTGGCGGACGCCAATCTGCTGCGCCGCTACCACGGCGGCGCGGCCTATGACTCCAGTGTCGAGAACACCGCGTACGCCATGCGCGCCGACCAGATGCGCGACGAGAAACAGCGCATCGGCGAAGCCATTGCGGCACAAATTCCCGATCACGCCTCGTTGTTCATCAATATCGGTACCACTACCGAGTCCATTGCCCGTGCGCTGCTCAATCACAATCACCTGAAAATCATCACCAATAACCTCAACGTCGCCACCATGCTCAGCGCAAAGGACGACTTCGATGTGTTGCTGACCGGCGGTAATGTGCGCCGTGACGGCGGCGTGGTGGGCCAGGCCAGTGTCGACTTCATCAACCAGTTCAAGGTCGACTTCGCGCTGGTGGGTATCAGCGGCATCGACGAGGACGGCAGCCTGCTGGACTTCGACTACCAGGAAGTCCGGGTTTCCCAGGCGATCATCGCCAATGCACGCCAGGTGATCCTGGCGGCGGACTCCAGCAAATTCGGGCGCAATGCCATGATTCGACTGGGGCCGATCAGCCTGGTGGACTGCCTGGTGACGGATCAGGAGCCGGTGCCGGCCCTGGTGCAGTTGTTGAACCAGCATAAGGTTCGCCTGGAAGTCGTATAGCGTCTGCACTGAAGCCATCGGGGGCAAGCCCCGATGGCGATTTATCCAGCGCCTTTTTCTCGAGCCTGCCCAGGCTTATGTTCACAAATTTTCCTTTTCCCGCCCTTCGATGAGTTTTTTCAATCGAAGTCGACTGGCTGTGCCCACGTTTATCAGCTACCATTTTCGCAAATGAACATTAATGTTCGAATTCCAATACGAAAAAGCTCCCGAGGCCAGTCGATGAACCCTTCTACCTTGCCTGCTCCACCGCTTGCCGAAGTCTATGACGTTGCCGTAATCGGTGGCGGGATCAACGGCGTCGGCATTGCAGCAGACGCAGCCGGTCGCGGTTTGTCGGTATTCCTTTGCGAAAAGGACGACCTGGCCAGCCACACCTCCTCCGCCAGCAGCAAGCTGATCCACGGCGGCCTGCGCTACCTCGAACATTACGAATTCCGCCTGGTACGCGAAGCCCTGGCCGAACGTGAAGTGCTGCTGGCCAAGGCCCCGCACATCGTCAAGCAGATGCGCTTCGTGCTGCCACACCGCCCCCACCTGCGCCCGGCGTGGATGATCCGTGCCGGCCTGTTCCTCTATGACCACCTGGGCAAGCGCGAGAAACTCGCCGGCTCCAAGAGCCTCAAGTTCGGCCCTGACAGCCCGCTGAAAAGCGAAATCACCAAAGGCTTCGAATACTCCGACTGCTGGGTCGACGACGCCCGTCTGGTCGTCCTCAACGCCATGGCCGCCCGTGAAAAAGGTGCGCATATCCATACCCAGACCCGCTGCATCAGTGCCCATCGCAGCAATGGCATGTGGGACATGAACATGGAACGCGCCGATGGCAGCCTGTTCTCGATCCGTGCCCGCGCCCTGGTGAACGCCGCCGGCCCGTGGGTCGCCAAGTTCATCAAGGACGACCTGAAGCTGGACTCGCCCTACGGTATCCGCCTGATCCAGGGCAGCCACCTGATCGTGCCGAAACTGTATGAAGGCGCCCACGCGCACATCCTGCAGAACGAAGACCAGCGCATCGTCTTCACCATTCCGTACCTGAACCACCTGACCATCATCGGCACCACCGACCGCGAATACACCGGCGACCCGGCGAAAGTGGCGATCACCGAAGGTGAAACCGACTACATGCTCAAGGTGGTCAACGCGCACTTCAAGAAACAGCTGAGCCGCGACGACATCGTCCACACCTACTCGGGTGTGCGCCCACTGTGCAACGACGAGTCGGACAACCCGTCGGCCATCACCCGTGACTACACCCTGTCGCTGTCCGGTGGTACGGGCGAGGCACCGATCCTGTCGGTGTTCGGCGGCAAGCTGACCACCTACCGCAAGCTCGCCGAATCGGCGATGGCGCAACTGGCCCCGTACTTCACGCAGATGCGTCCCAGCTGGACCGCCACCGCCAGCCTGCCCGGCGGCGAGGACATGACCACGCCGCAAGCCCTGGCCGAGGCCATTGGCAGCAAGTTCGACTGGTTGCCGAGCGAAATCGCGCGCCGCTGGTCCACCACCTATGGCAGCCGCACCTGGCGCCTGCTCGAAGGCGTGCAGTCGCTGGCTGACCTGGGTGAACATTTGGGCGGCGGCCTCTACACCCGCGAGGTCGATTACCTGTGTGCCGAGGAATGGGTAACCCAGCCTCAGGACGTGCTGTGGCGCCGGACCAAACTCGGCCTGTTCACCACCCCACAGGAACAGGACAACGTGCAACGCTATCTGTCCAAGGTTGAGCAGACCCGCAGCAAGATCGAAGCGGCCTGACAGGCCCGTCGTACAAAAGCCCCTGCGCCGTAAGGCCCAGGGGCTTTTTTATAGCGCCTGGCATTCGGTTTTCCGAACGCCACAGGCAAGCCTATTCGGTTTACCGGATCAAACGGTTACATATTTGTCGTCATACAAAATTAATCCTCATGTAAATCAACTTGTTAAGCTTTTATTTCCGGTCTGGCACGACTCATGCTCTACACTCCTAGACGATTGCCTGGGACGCTTCAGGAGCCGTCACGGGCATTCGCTGTACAAGAGAGCCGTCTAGCCGGCTTCATAAAAAAAACAAATGTCGAGGAAGTATTGATGCGCATCGTTCCCCATATCCTGGGCGCAGCTATCGCTGCTGCTCTGATCAGCACTCCAGTTTTTGCCGCCGAACTCACCGGCACACTGAAGAAAATCAACGACTCCGGCACCATCACCCTCGGGCACCGCGACAGCTCCATTCCGTTTTCCTACATTGCGGATGGTTCGGGCAAACCTGTGGGCTACTCCCACGACATTCAGCTGGCCATCGTCGAAGCCCTGAAAAAAGACCTGAACAAACCCGATCTGCAGGCCAAGTACAACCTGGTCACCTCGCAGACCCGTATTCCGCTGGTTCAGAACGGCACCGTCGACATCGAGTGCGGTTCCACCACCAACAACGCCGAACGCGCCCAGCAAGTCGCCTTCACCACCAACATCTTCGAAATCGGCACTCGCCTGCTGGTCAAGAAAGACAAGGAAGGCAAGCCTAGCTACGCCGACTTCGCCGACCTGAAGGGCAAGAACGTCGTGACCACCGCCGGCACCACGTCCGAGCGCATCATCAAGGCGATGAACGCTGACAAGCAGATGGGCATGAACGTCATCTCCGCCAAAGACCATGGCGAGTCCTTCCAGATGCTGGAAAGCGGCCGTGCCGTAGCCTTCATGATGGACGACGCCCTGCTGGCCGGTGAAGAAGCCAAGGCCAAGAAGCCGGATGACTGGGTCATCACCGGTACTCCACAGTCCTTCGAAGCCTACGCGTGCATGGTTCGCAAAGAAGACCCTGCCTTCAAGAAAGCGGTGGATGACGCCATCGTTGGCCTGTACAAGTCCGGCGAAATCAACAAGATCTACGCCAAGTGGTTCGAAAGCCCGATCCCACCAAAAAACCTGAACCTGAACTTCCCAATGAGCGACAAGGTTAAGGAGCTGATCAAGAACCCGACCGACAAGCCGGCGCCTGAAGTAAAAATCTGATTCCTGACTAACCTTATCGCCTGAGGGAGCCAACCCTCCCTCAGGCGTCTGTTACTACCTGCTGGCTATACTTTGGAACACTCGACCGGGCGGTTTTCGAGCCGATCGCGTGTGCCTGGCGTTCATCGCCAGGCGGGAATGGACTTTCCCCAAGCGGGTGCTTGTACATCGATCGATCTCGAGGGGAGACCCTAATGAATTACAACTGGGACTGGGGCGTGTTCTTCAAGTCCACCGGCGTGGGCAGCGAGACTTATCTCGACTGGTACATCGCCGGCCTGGGCTGGACCATCGCCATCGCTGTCGTGGCATGGATTATCGCCTTGCTGCTGGGCTCCATTCTGGGGGTCATGCGCACTGTGCCAAACCGCCTCGTATCAGGCATCGCGACCTGCTACGTGGAACTGTTTCGTAACGTGCCGCTGCTGGTGCAGCTGTTCATCTGGTACTTCCTGATACCCGACCTGCTGCCGCAGAACCTGCAGGACTGGTACAAGCAGGACCTCAACCCGACCACCTCGGCCTACCTGAGCGTTGTCGTGTGCCTGGGCCTGTTCACCGCTGCCCGTGTGTGCGAGCAAGTGCGTACCGGTATCCAGGCGCTGCCACGTGGCCAAGAGGCCGCTGCACGTGCCATGGGCTTCAAGTTGCCGCAGATCTACTGGAACGTGCTGCTGCCCCAGGCCTACCGGATCATCATTCCGCCGCTTACCTCGGAATTCCTCAACGTCTTCAAGAACTCCTCCGTGGCGTCCTTGATCGGCCTGATGGAACTGCTGGCGCAAACCAAACAGACCGCCGAGTTCTCGGCCAACCTGTTTGAAGCCTTCACCCTGGCCACGCTGATCTACTTCACCCTGAACATGAGCCTGATGCTGCTGATGCGCGTGGTCGAGAAGAAAGTCGCAGTGCCCGGCCTGATCTCCGTGGGGGGTAAATAATGGAACTCGATTTCAGCGGCATCATCCCCGCCATCCCGGGCCTGTGGAACGGCATGGTCATGACCTTGAAGCTGATGGTCATGGGCGTGATCGGCGGTATCGCGCTGGGTACGATCCTGGCACTGATGCGCCTGTCGTCCAGCAAACTGCTGTCCCGGGTGGCCGGCGCCTATGTGAACTACTTCCGCTCGATCCCGCTGCTGCTGGTGATCACCTGGTTCTACCTGGCGGTGCCGTTCGTGTTGCGTTGGATCACCGGCGAAGACACCCCGATCGGCGCGTTCACCTCCTGCGTCGTGGCGTTCATGATGTTCGAGGCCGCGTACTTCTGCGAGATCGTGCGGGCCGGCGTGCAGTCGATCCCCAAGGGCCAGATGGCGGCGGCACAGGCAATGGGCATGACCTATGGCCAGACCATGCGCCTGATCATCCTGCCCCAGGCGTTCCGCAAGATGACCCCGTTGCTGCTGCAACAGTCGATCATCCTGTTCCAGGACACCTCGCTGGTCTACACCGTGGGCCTGGTGGACTTCCTCAACTCCGCCCGTTCCAACGGCGACATCATCGGGCGCGCCAATGAGTTCCTGATCTTCGCCGGTGTCGTCTACTTCATCATCAGCTTTTCCGCCTCGCTGCTGGTCAAGCGTCTGCAAAAAAGGTTTGCCGTATGATCTCGATCAAGAACATCAACAAGTGGTATGGCGACTTCCAGGTGCTGACCGATTGCAGCACCGAGGTTAAAAAAGGCGAAGTGATCGTGGTGTGCGGGCCATCGGGCTCGGGCAAGTCCACCCTGATCAAGTGCGTCAACGCGCTGGAACCGTTCCAGAAAGGCGACATAATCGTCGACGGCACCTCCATCGCCGACCCGAAGACCAACCTGCCGAAACTGCGTTCGCGCGTGGGCATGGTGTTCCAGCACTTCGAGCTGTTCCCGCACCTGACCATCACCGAAAACCTGACCATCGCACAGATCAAGGTGCTCGGCCGCAGCAAGGAAGAAGCCACCAAGAAAGGCCTGCAACTGCTTGAGCGCGTCGGCCTGTCGGCGCACGCCCACAAGCACCCGGGCCAGCTTTCCGGTGGCCAGCAGCAACGTGTGGCGATCGCCCGCGCCCTGGCCATGGACCCGATCGTCATGCTGTTCGACGAACCGACCTCGGCCCTCGACCCGGAAATGGTCAACGAAGTACTGGACGTGATGGTGCAACTGGCCCAGGAAGGCATGACCATGATGTGCGTCACCCACGAAATGGGCTTTGCCCGCAAAGTGGCCGACCGCGTGATCTTCATGGACGCCGGCAAGATCATCGAAGACTGCCCGAAGGAAGAGTTCTTCGGCGACATCAGCGCCCGCTCCGAGCGCGCGCAGCACTTCCTTGAGAAAATCCTGCAGCACTAAGTACCACCCAGTTGTGGTGAAGGGGCCACCCCCTTCGCCACAACTGGTTGACCCAAGGCATCTGTGATGAAATGCGACCCCAACCTCTATCGCGCCGCACCGCCATCACTTGCCGTGAAACCTCGTCTGATTCGCCAACTGTTCCTGCCGCCGTTGATCATCGCCCTGATGATCGGCCTGGGTTATATCGGCTTCTGGATCAGTGAGTACTACGGCATCCGCACCCTCAGCGACAACGGCGAACGCCAGCTGGAGCTGCATGCCCGCACCGTCGAGAGTGAAATCAGCAAATACACCTACCTGCCCAGCCTGCTGGAGCTCGAGTCGAGCGTCTCCAAGCTGCTGGCCGAGCCGAACCAGGAAACCCGCAAAACGGTCAACGACTACCTCGAAGGCCTGAACCGACGCAGTCGCAGTCGGGCCATCTACGTGATGGACACCACCGGCCGTGTGCTGGCCACCAGTAACTGGCGCGATGCCGACAGTTACCAGGGTGAAGACCTGTCCTTTCGCGCCTATTTCCAGAATGCCGTGCGCGGCCAGCCCGGGCGTTTCTACGGCATCGGCAGCACCAACGGCGAACCCGGCTACTACCTGGCCCACGGCCTGGAAGAACACGGCAAGATCATCGGCGTGGCGGTGGTCAAAGTGCGCCTCGAAGCCCTGGAAGAGCGCTGGCAACGCGCGCGCCTCGAAGCCTTTGTGAGCGACGAGAACGGCATCATCATTCTCTCCAGCGACCCGGCTCGACGCCTCAAGGCGGTGCGACCGCTGAGCGACGAGACCAAGGATCGCCTGGCCCACAGCCTGCAATATTACTGGGCCACGCTCAACGAACTGGAACCCCTGGCCCGTGAGCGCTTGAATGACCGCAGCGAGAAGCTGACCTTCCCGGCCAACACTGAAGTGGTCAACGACGAGCACGAAGTCAGCTACCTGGCGCAAACCCGCCCACTCAATGACACACCGTGGAATTTCACCCTGCTCACCCCGCTCAACGACCTGCGCCGCGCGGCGATCAACCAGGGCATCCTGGTGGCTGTCGCGTTTGGCCTCGTCGCGTTTTTGCTGATTGCCTGGAACGAGCGGCGCAAAGTCATCGCCACCCGCCTCGCTGCGCGGGAAGCCTTGCAGGAAGCCAACAGCCAGCTGGAACGGCGGATCGCCGAACGCACCGCCGACCTGCGCGCCAGCAACGAGCGGCTCAAGGGCCAGATCCGCGAACGGCGCCAGGCCGAGGAAACCCTGCGCCGCGCCCAGGATGAACTGGTACAGGCCGGCAAGCTGGCGGCCATCGGCCAGATGTCCACCAGCATCGCCCATGAACTGAACCAGCCGTTGGCCGCGCTGCGCACCTTGTCCGGCAACACCGTGCGCTTCCTCGAACGCGGCGCGCTGGACACCGCCAGCGCCAACCTCAAGACCATCAACGAGCTGATCGACCGCATGGGCCGCATCACCGCCAGCCTGCGCTCCTTTGCCCGACGCGGCGATGACCAGGGCGAAGCCAGCCTGGCCAAGGCCGTGGACGCCGCGTTCCAGGTCCTCGGCCCACGCCTGGACAGCCTGCCGCTGAGCCTGCACCGCAACTTTGCCCCGGCCCAATTGCAGATCGACCAGACGCGCCTGGAACAGATCCTGGTCAACCTGATCGGCAACGCCCTCGACGCCATGCAGGCACAACCGGCTCCCGAGTTGTGGCTGGAAGGCAGCGCCGCCGAGGGCAAATACCGCCTGCTGGTGCGCGACAACGGCCACGGCATCGACGCCGAGGCGCGCAAGCATCTGTTCGAACCCTTCTTCACCACCAAACCCGGCGAGCAAGGCCTGGGCCTGGGCCTGACCCTCTCCGCCAGCCTCGCGGCAGCCACCGGCGGCACCCTCGCCGTGGAGCACCCGGCCGGCGGTGGCACTGCCTTTGTCCTGAGCCTGCCGCTGGTGGGCGCTCAACAAGCTGAGTCGACATGAATATTGATCCTCAAGACCTCACCGTGCTGATCGTCGAAGACGACCCCCATGTGCTGCTCGGCTGCCAACAGGCCCTGGCGCTGGAAGACATCCCCAGCGTGGGCGTGGGCAGTGCCGAAGAAGCGTTGAAACGCATCGGCGAGAACTTCGCCGGCATCGTGATCAGCGACATCCGCCTGCCGGGCATCGACGGCCTGGAACTGCTCACCCGTCTCAAGGCCCTGGATAAAAGCCTGCCGGTGGTGCTGATCACCGGGCATGGCGACATCTCCATGGCGGTCGGCGCCATGCGCAATGGCGCCTACGACTTCATGGAGAAACCCTTCTCCCCCGAGCGTCTGGTCGACGTCGCCCGCCGCGCCCTGGAACAACGCGGGCTGGCGCGGGAAGTCTGGTCGCTGCGCCGCCAGTTGGCTGAGCGGGATTCGCTGGAAGGCCGCATCATCGGTCGCTCGCCGGCCATGCAGAACCTGCGCGAGCTGATCGCCAACGTCGCCGATACCTCGGCCAACGTGCTGATCGAAGGCGAGACCGGCACCGGCAAGGAACTGGTCGCGCGTTGCCTGCATGATTTCAGCCGCCGGCACGCCCACCAGTTCGTCGCCCTCAACTGCGGCGGCCTGCCGGAGAACCTGTTCGAAAGCGAGATTTTCGGCCACGAAGCCAACGCCTTCACCGGCGCCGGCAAGCGCCGTATCGGCAAGATCGAACACGCCCATGAAGGCACGCTGTTCCTCGATGAAGTGGAAAGCATGCCGATCAACCTGCAGATCAAATTGCTGCGGGTGCTGCAGGAGCGCACCCTGGAACGCCTGGGCTCGAACCAGAGCGTGGCCGTGGATTGCCGGGTGATCGCCGCCACCAAGTCCGACCTCGACGAACTGAGCCGCGCCAGCCAGTTCCGCAGCGACCTGTACTACCGCCTCAACGTGGTGACCCTGGAACTGCCGCCCCTGCGCGAACGCCGCGAAGACATCCTGCAACTGTTCGAACACTTCCTGCAGCAGTCGTCGCTGCGTTTTGACCGCACCGCGCCGGAACTGGACAACCAGACCCTCTCCAGCCTGATGAGCCACGACTGGCCCGGTAACGTACGCGAACTGCGCAACGTCGCCGAACGCTTCGCCCTCGGCCTGCCCGCCTTCAAGAAAAGCGGGGCCAGCAGCGGCAGCCAAGGCCTGGCGTTCACCGAAGCGGTGGAAGCCTTTGAACGCAACCTGCTCAGCGACGCCCTGCAACGCAGCGGCGGCAACCTGACCCAGGCCAGCCAGGAACTGGGCATGGCCAAGACCACCCTGTTCGACAAGGTCAAGAAATACGGGTTGAGCCACTGATGGATGTTTTTTTGAAAGCCGCCCTGGGCGCGGCGGTGGTGCTGATCCTGGCGGCACTGGCCAAGACCAGGAACTACTACATCGCCGGGCTGGTGCCGCTGTTTCCGACCTTTGCGTTGATCGCCCATTACATCGTCGGCAAGGGCCGCTCGCTGGACGATTTGAAGACCACCATCCTGTTCGGGATGTGGTCGATCATTCCCTACTTTTTGTATTTGGCGACGTTGTATGTGATGGTGGACCGCATGCGGCTGGAGGCCTCTTTAGCCGTCGCGGCGGTAGCGTGGCTGATGGCCGCGACGGTGTTGGTGAGCGTGTGGGTACGCGTCCACGCCTGACACCACTCAATCCAAATGTGGGAGGGGGCTTGCCCCCGATAGCGGTGTATCAGTCACCTTATCTTTAACTGACCCACTGCCATCGGGGGCAAGCCCCCTCCCACATTTTTAATCGAGGCATGTCAGCGGACGATCTTGTCGACCTGGATGCCCAGCTTCTTCAACCGATACCAGAAGCTTCTCTCGGAAATTCCTATCTTCGCCGCCGCCGCAGCCTGCACGCCGTTGCTCTCCTGCAAGGCGGCCAGGATGTAGGCTTTCTCCACCTCCGCCAGCGCCGCATCCAGGTCCTGGGGAATCCCCGGCCCGTCGCTGAGGATCGCGGTCATGCCGCCTTCGCTGGGTTTGGAAGCAAACAGATAGCCCGGCAAATCAATGTCTTCGATCACGGGCGTGGCGGCCACGATGGTCGCGCGCTCCACACAGTTTTGCAGCTCACGGATATTGCCCGGCCAGTGATACGCGGCCATGGCCTGCAACGCCTCAGGGCTGAAGCCGGTAATCCGCTTGCCGGCTGTGGCGCTGAGGGTCCGGGCAAAGTGGCGGGCCAGGGGCGCGATGTCTTCCACGCGTTCACGCAGGGCCGGCAGCGGGATCGGGAACACATTGAGGCGGTAATACAAGTCTTCACGAAACGCCTTGTTGGCCACCGCCTCCAGCAGGTTCTTGTTGGTGGCGGCGATCACCCGCACATCTACCTTGCGCTCGCGGGGGTCGCCCACCGGCTCGATCACCCGCTCCTGCAAGGCCCGCAGGATCTTGGCCTGCAAGGCCAGGGGCATATCGCCCACTTCATCGAGAAACAGCGTGCCCTTGTCGGCCTGCTGGAAGCGCCCGACCCGGTCAGACACGGCGCCGGTAAACGCGCCCTTGCGATGGCCGAACATTTCGCTTTCCAGCAGCCCTTCGGGGATCGCCGCGCAGTTGACCGCCACAAACGGCTTGTCGGCACGGCTGCCGTGCTTGTGGATGGCGCGGGCGACCATTTCCTTGCCGGTGCCGCTTTCGCCGGTCAGCAAGATGGTGGTGCTGCTGTCGCGCACCGAATCCACCGCCTGCAGCACCTTGCGAAACGCCGGGCTGTCGCCCACCAGGCTGTCGAACTGCGCCTGCTCATCCAGCTCGGCGCGCAGGCGCGCGTTGTCGCGCATGATGTCGCGAAACTGCAGGGCCTTGGCCACGGTGATGTCCAGCTCGTCGATATCGAACGGTTTGGCAATGTAGTCGTAGGCCCCGTTGCGCATCGACTGCACGGCGTTTTTCACCGTGCTGTAGGCGGTCATCACGATCACCGGCACGTGGGGGTAACGCACCTTGATCTCGGCCAGCAAAGCCGGCCCGTCCATGCCCGGCATGCGCCAGTCACTGATCACCAGGTCGATGTCTTCCTGTTCCAGCACCTTGAGCGCATGCAGGCCGTTGCCCGCAATGAACACCTGCACGTTGTTCTGACCCAGGGCCGACGCCAGCAGGTCGCAGAGCTTGGGTTCGTCGTCGACTACCAGAATGTTATGCGTCATGACTGTCCTCGTCGTCTTCGCCTGTCGCTGGAATGTACAGGCTGAAGGTGGCGCCGGCATCGTTTTCGCTGGCGCATTCGATGCTGCCGTCGTGACTTTCCATGATCGAATAGACTTTGGCCAGGCCCAGGCCCGTGCCCGAGGCCTTGGTGGTGACGAATGGCGTAAAGATGCGTTCGATCATCTCCGGCGCGATGCCCTGGCCGGTGTCGGCGATGGCGATGACGGTGTTGTCGCCTTCGCTGCGGATCCCCAGGGTCAGGCGCCCGCCTTCAGGCATGGCATCGATGGCGTTGAGAATCAGGTTGAGGCAGGCCTGCTTGAGTTGCTTGGCGTCGGCGTAGATCGTCGCCCCCGGCGCCTGGTCGTCGATCTGCGCGTCGATGTTATGGCTGGCCAGTTCCGGCGCGCAGAAGCCCAGGATCTCCTCCACCAGCGGACGGGCCGGCTGCAGCACGCGCAACGGTGGGTTGGGTTTGGCAAAGTCGAGGAACTCGGTGATCAGGTCATTGATGCGGCTGACTTCGCTGATCACATATTCCAGGTGGCGCTTGTCGGCGTCCGGCAGGTCAACGCGGCGGTGCAACAACTGGGTGGCCGTCTTGATGATGCCCAACGGGTTACGGATCTCATGGGCCAGGCCCATGGCGACTTCACCCAGTGCATGCAGGCGATCACGCCGGCGCAGTTGGGCTTCGAGGTGGTGCAGCTCGCCCAGGCGCTCGGTCATATGGTTGAAGGTGCTGCTCAATTGCGCCAGTTCATCGCCGCCACTGACCAGCACGCGGTGCGTGTAGTTGCCTGAGATCACCGCGCCCACGCCTTCGGACAAGTCCCGCAACGGCTTGGTCAGGCGCCGTGACACCAGCACCCCCGCCGCCAGGGACAGCGCCGAGCTGAGCAGGAAAATCAGCACGAACAGATTGCTCTGGTTCACCAGCCCCACCAGGCTGGTATGGCGCAGCAGGCCGCTGAAAATCACGCCTTGCAGGTCACCGGCGTCGTTGAAAATCGGCCAGTACAACCCGCTGTAGCTGTTGGTGAACTGCTCGCTGGGCTGCTTGGTACTGCGCATCGCGGTCTCGACACTTTTCGGAATGCGCGCAGGATGGTCCACGAAGCGCTGGGTCGAAAATATCTCCGAGAACCCCTCGGGGTTGGCCAGGTACAGGCGCAGGTCGAGGGAATGCACATCGGCCACGCTGGTGAGAAAGCTGCTGTCCAGGTAGGTCGCCACCAACAGGCGGTAGTCGACGCCGTCCTGGCTGGTTTCGAAGGTCGAGACCACAATCCCGGTGCTCACCCCTGCCACTTGCACGGTCTGCAGCACCGCGTTGCTGGTCAGGCTGATCTGTTTGACAATGTCATCGGAAGCCGTGCTGAACACCACCTTTTGATCGCTGGTGCGGATCAGCGCCACCACGTCGATGTCGGTGGCATCGGCGATGTCTGCGGTCAGCCGGTCATGCTTGGCCGCCTGCCGGCTCGAGGGCGGGCTGGTGTAGCGCAGGAACAGTTTGGCCATGCGCGCGTTGTCGTGAAGGATGTCGCCGATCTCGTCCTTGACGATCTTGGTCGATTCCTGCAGCCAGATGCGCACGTTGCTGTCGAAAATCTGCGACAGCGTGGTCGCCGCCAGCTCCGCCGCGATCATGGTGGGAATCACGCTGACCAGCCAGAACGCCAGCACCAGCTTGCGCTGGACGCTCCAGCGCGAAATGGCAAAGGGGCGGGCTTTCTGGCGGGTCTTGGTGATCATCAGGTTTCGCTTATCGCAGCAGCCATGGCAGGGTCGGAACGATCCGGTCGAATAAACAGTTTTACAAGCGTGAGCAGGCCGTTGACCAGCCGGTTGCGGTGGCGGAAAAACACACTGTTGCCCTGGAACTCGCAACCCAGGCGCAGCTTACTGGCATACCCGGCCTGGCCGCACTCATACACCGCAATATTGTGTTGAATACAGTAGTCGACGTTGGTCAGCCAGCTGCGGAAGTACAGGTTGTAGTCACGGCTGAACGCAACGTCATGGGCGAAAAACTTGTCCACCAACCGGTGCTCGTCCAGCAGCAGCAGGTTGAACGCCACCAACTGCTCGTCGACCCAGTAAAGAACACAGACGGCGCGATCGCCAAGGCGTTCCAGCACGCCGGTGAAATAGCCGGCAGGCAGGCGTTCGAACTGCAACTCGGCGCGCGTCAGCGTGGCCTCATACAGGCGCATGACCTCGGGCAGCACGTCGTCGATATTGCCGCGCCACTCCACCCGCGGTCCAGGTGCACGCAGCTTGCGGCGCAAGTCCTTGCGGGTGGATTTGCCCAGCGAGCCGAGGTAGGCGTCCACCGAGCCGTATGGCAGCGGCAACACCCCGGTGGGCAAGCCCGGCATGCTTTGAAACCCCCCCACCCGGCAACTGTCGAGCCAATGGGGATCCTGGCTGGGTGCATCCTTGACCGCCAGCAGGCCGATACCGAAGTCATCGGCATCCTGGCGCGCGGCTTCCAGCAAGTGTTTGAGCAACAACGGACGACGCGACTCGGGCACGCCACTGGCCACCCCGGCGTCGCAACGCTCGGCCACCGGGGAGCCAATGGCATACAGGCCCAATTGCAAAACACCCGGCCACAGCCGCTCCACACGTTCGGCCAAACGCTTGCCGGCGCCCGACACCGTGGTGTCGAGGCGATAATGGGTGATGAACGCGGCAGCCACGGCCACCAGCGTTCCGTTGTCATAAACCGCCAGGTAGCGCCATTGGAAATCATCGATGGCGGCGTTTTCCACGGCGACGTAATAGTCCCAGTCTTCCAGGGCACCGGGAAAACAGTCGTTCCAGGCGCTACGCTGGAGGGCCCGGATGGTCGGGAAGGCTTGGGTGGTGATCACATCGTTTCCCTTGTTATGGCTGGCGAGCTTGCTGTGGTGAGCGGCTTATTGTGGTGAGCGGGCTTGCTGTGGTGAGCGGGCTTGCCCCGCGCTGGGCGGCGAAGCAGCCCCAAACCCAGGCACCTCAGTTCTAACTGGACGCATGCAGTGTCAGTGATGGGGCGGCTTCGCCGCCCGGCGCGGGGCAAGCCCGCTCACCACAACAAGCCCGCTCACCACAACAGCAAGCCAGCTCAACACAACAAGCCCGCTCACCACAAAGTAAGCCGGCGTCCACAAACGCGGTGTGCCGTTCGACAAAGTCAGCACTCAACTCGATGACCCGGCGGTATTGCAGGTCGACGGTGATCATGTGGTAGCAGTTGTCCAGCAGGATCTTGGTCACCGGGCCGCCCAGGTGACGCTCCACGTAATCGGCGTTCCAGCGGCTGGTGATGTCGTCTTCGAGGGAATGCAGCACCAGGGCCGGCACCTTGACCTTGGGCATGCGTTTCCTGACCACGGCGTTCATGCGGTGCAATTCGCGCACCGTGATGCCTTCCATGGTCAGCAAACCGGCTTCGCTGCTCTGCCCTTCCTTCATCTGCCGCTCGACGATTGCCCGCAGGCGTTCGTTCTTGATGCCGTAGGGCGGCTTCTCTTCGAAGCGGCAGATGTGCACGCCGAACGGAATCTTCATCAGCAACGGCGTGAGGAATGCCAGCTTGTTGATGCTCCAGCCGTCGTACTTGAGGGTGGTCGAATACATCAACAGCCCGGCAACTTGCCCAGGGTGCTCGGCAGCCACGTACATCGACATCACCGCGCCCATGGACAAGCCACCGACAAACACCTGCTCGTGGCGTTGCCTGACCTGCACGAAGGTCTTGCGCACGCCCTCGTACCAGTCCAGCCAGCCGGTGGCCTGCAGGTCGCTGTTGTCACCACAGTGCCCGGCCAGGGTGGGCACGTACACCGTGCAGTTACCCGCCTTGGCCAGGCCCTTGGCGACCTGGCGCAGTTCCGTCGGGGTGCCGGTCAGGCCGTGGATCAACAGGATCCCGACCGGACCTTCACCGAGAACGAAACCGGCGCGGCCTTCACCGAGGTCGATCCCGGCGGCGCTCACCGTTGGGTCGCCCGTACCAGCAGTTGCTCGAGCAGCTTCAGGCCCAGTTCGATTTCCGGGTAGCTGATTTCCAGGGACGGTGCCAGGGTGATCACGTTTTTGTAGTAGCCGCCCACGTCGAGGATCAGGCCGAGTTTGCGGCCATCGACGACCATGTCGCCTTTCATGCCTTCTTCGACCATGTAGTCCAGGGTCGCCTTGTCCGGCGTGAAGCCGTCCGGGCCGCAGATTTCGCAGCGCAGGGCCAGGCCCAGGCCGTCGACGTCGCCGATGATCGGGAAACGTTTCTGCAGGTCCTGCAGGCCTTCGAGGAAGAATTTGCCCTTGGCCATGACCATCGCGCCGTAGTCGACTTCGTTGGTCATCTTGAACATTTCCAGGCCCACCGCCGTGCCCAATGGGTTGGAGGCGAACGTGGAGTGGGTCGAACCTGGCGGGAAGATCTTCGGGTTGATCAACTCTTCACGGGCCCAGATACCGCCCAGTGGGTTGAGGCCGTTGGTCAGCGCCTTGCCGAAGACGATCACGTCCGGTTGGACGTCAAAGTGTTCGATGGACCAGAGTTTGCCGGTGCGGTAGAAGCCCATCTGGATTTCGTCGGACACCATCAGGATGCCGTGCTGATCCAACACATGCTTGAGTTCGCGATAGAAGTTCATCGGCGGGATCACGTAGCCACCGGTGCCCTGGATCGGCTCGACGTAGAACGCGGCGTATTCACTCTGGCCGACTTTCGGGTCCCACACGCCGTTGTATTCGGTCTCGAACAGGCGTGCGAATTGCTGCACGCAGTGGCTGCCGTACTCTTCCTTGGTCATGCCTTTAGGCCCGCGGAAGTGGTACGGGAACGGGATGAACTGCGCACGCTCGCCGAAGTGGCCGTAGCGGCGACGGTAGCGGTAGCTGGAGGTGATCGACGAGGCGCCGAGGGTCCGGCCGTGATAGCCGCCTTCGAAGGCGAACATCAGGCTTTTGCCGTTGGTGGCGTTACGCACCACTTTCAGGGAGTCTTCGATCGACTGCGAGCCGCCGACGTTGAAGTGCACGCGACCGTCGAGGCCGAATTTCTTCTTGGCGTCCACCGCGATCATTTCCGACAGCTCGATCTTGCCTTTGTGCAGGTACTGGCTGGCGATTTGCGGCAGGGTGTCGATCTGCTGTTTCAGCGCGTTGTTCAGGCGCGGGTTGGCGTAGCCGAAGTTGACGGCCGAGTACCACATTTGCAGGTCGAGGTAGGCCTGGTCTTCGGTGTCCCACACGTAGGAGCCTTCGCAACGGCTGAAAATACGCGGTGGCTCGATGTAGTGAACGGTGTCGCCGTAGGAGCAATACTTGGCTTCTTTATCCAGAAGGATCTGGTCTTCGGCGGTAGCGATGCGGATATCAGACATGGTGGAAGAGTTCCTGATTGTCAGAAGAGGTATTGAAGGTGGTGGCGTTGGCAGCGATGCCCTGAGGCAGGCGGGCCAGCAACGCAGGCACTTCGGCGAAGGTGTCGAAGCGCGCGTGAGGGATGTTGTTGGCTGCGCAGTACTGGGCGAGGCTGCCTTTGGCGAACACGAAGTCGGCGGTGGAGGCCACGCACATGTCCGACTTGCCGTCGCCGATCACCAGCACGCGCTTGTTGCGCGGGGTGGATTTGCACTTGCAGTTGCCGGACGCGGCGCGGCAGGCATCGCTGGCATACGGGAAGTCGATGCGCCAGCTGTTCTGGTCGACCTGGCGCAGGCGGTTGGCAAGGATCGGCAGCAAGGTCACGTAGTTGCGCGACAGGATCCGCGCAATCCCCTGTTCGATGCCGTCGCTGACCACTTCGAGGGAAGCGCCCAGGCCAAGCACGTGATCGACGAAGTCGGGAAAATCCGGGTCGATCTCGACACTGTCGAAATACGCCAGCAGTTCACTTGGGGTGGCCTTGATCAGCGCCAGTTGACGGCTCAGGCATTCGCGGGAACCGATATGCCCATCCAGCCATTCCTGTTCGATGGTTTCCCACTCGGGGCCGGCGAAGCGTTGGAGGACGTTGTCGATGACATCGGTGGGGGTAATGGTCCCGTCGAAGTCACACACGATATGCCAGTGGATCATCTGCGTTTACCTTGAGGAGCGCGCTGTGTGCGCTTGCCCAAGGGGTAGAGCAGGGAGTGTGCCAACTGGCTGAAGCCCAGCCGGGCTGGGGGTTCTGGCGTTAGCGGTGGAGATATGTGTCGTGCAAGCTACAATTTTTGTAGCTCGCTACAAACAAGATGAGTGCTTGCGCAAGGGATGCCCTTCGCGCGTTCATGCGCGCATGTCCACATAAGGAACCTGCTCCATGCTCAAACTCACTTGCGCTGTATTCGCCGGTTTACTGGGGCTGTGGGGCATTGCCGACCCCGCCCTGGCATCCCCGATCACCGGTGAAGTCGGCGCGGGCCTCAGTTATCAACCCCACGACCCCACCGGCAGCCGCTACGAAACCCGCCCCGTGCCCTACCTGGACCTGGACTGGGGCCCTGTCAGCCTGAGCACCGATGACGGCCTGACCTGGAGCGCCCTGAACACCAACGGTTTTACCGCCGGCCCCTACATCAACTACCTGCAGGGGCGTACTTCCAACGGCGAGCTGCAAGGCCTGCGCAATGTGTCGGACATGGCGGAAGTGGGCGGTTTCATCCAATACGCGCCGGCCGACTTCTGGCGCGTGTACGCCCGGATGGGCCAGGCCGTGGGCGGCGGGCACTCGCAGAGCGGTGCGCTGGGCAAGGTCGGCGGCGAGCTGGGCTACCCACTGGGAGGCGGGATTATCGGCAGCAGCGGCCTGGCGGCGAATTTCGCCGATGCGCGCCAGACTCAAACCTATTTCGGGGTAGACGCCAATGAATCCGCGGCCTCCGGCATTCGCCCCTACAACGCCAGCGGCGGTTTCCAGAACCTCACGCTGACCCAGAGCTTCGAGTTCCCCCTGGCCTCCCACTGGTCGCTGCTGACCAGCGCCAGCTGGATCCACCTGGTGGGCTCGGCGGCCAACAGCAGCATCGTCAAGGAGACGGGCGACGTGAACCAGGGCCAGGTGCAGACGGCGATCAGCTACAGGTTCGATTGATCACTTCGGACAACATGTGGGAGCAAGCCCCCTCCCACATGGGTCCGTGTTTCAGTTTTCCTCGCCCTCGGCCAACAGCGCGATTCCGCCGATAATCACCGCAACGCCCACCCAATGCAGCGGGCTGATATGTTCCCCCAGCCCCAGCCACGAACCGAGCAACACCACCACAAACACCAGTGAACTCAGTGGAAACGCCAGGGACAGGCTGCTGCGCCGCAGGATCAGCATCCACACGAAAAACGCGCCGATGTAGCAGGCAATCGCCGCCAGGATTCCCGGGTTGCGCGCCACCTCGGACAACCACTGCCAGTTGAAATCCATCTGCCCCAGCTGGTCCCCTGCAACCTTGGTAAACAGCTGCCCGGCACTCTCGGTGCAGATCAGCAAGGCCCACAGCACCACCGTGCCGAGGCGCCCATGCAACCAACCGGTATGCATCGTTTGCGTACTCATGCCTGACTCCCAGCAATCGCTACCAGCATCACACCCAAGGTAATCACCAGCGTGCCCAGCCAACGGCGGCGGCTGACGGTTTCGCCCAGTACCACCTTGCCGGCCAGCACCACCCCGCAATAGGCCAGGGCCGCCGCTGGGAATAACAGGCTCAACGGCGCACGAGACAGCGCTTCAAGCCACACGAAAAACTCGATCACATAGGCCGCGATCCCCGCCCACAGCAACGGCGCATTGAACACCTGGCCCCAGAACGCATTCAGGCGAAAGCCGCCCTCCAGCTCCGGCAAACGGTCCAGGCCGAGCTTGAAACACAGTTGACCGATCACATCGAGCACGATGGAAAAGGCCACGAGCAACACCACAGTCAAGGTCACGGGAACAGCTCCTCAAACAGGTCGATCAGGGCTTCATTGGTGGCGGCGTTGCGCTGCAGATCCTCCGGGCTCCAGCGCTCCGCGGGCGGCTGGTCGGACTTGGCTTCCCAACGCTTGAACGCGTTGCTGAACGCCGGCGTGGCGAACTCGCCGCACACGTCGATGCCGATGATGCGCTTGCGCGCCGCCAATGCGCGCAGGGCTTGCAGCAGGTGGGTCAGGCGCATGCCGCCCTGGTCCCAGTTGGTGGCGGCGTCTTCACTGGCGAGCACGTCTTTGTCGATGGTGATCCAGATCGCTTCGGTGGGCAGGCTGCCGATCATCTGCTCGAGAAACGCCGGCCAGTCCAGCTCCGCCAGGTTGCGCCAGTGCAGGTGGTTTTCCTGCTGCTGGTGGCCGGCGCCATCGCCGACCCGGCCCCAGACTTTCGACGGCGGGTGCTGCCAGGGGAACAGTTGCAGGCGCCCGCGCTTGAGGGCTCCGAGGTTGCCGCCACGCAGTTGCGGGTTATGCAGGTCATCGCTGCACGGGCCGAGGGTGACGATGCGTTTGATCGCCGGCATGTTCAATGCGCGGTTGACCCACGAGCCACAGTGACGCTTGGGCGCAAAGCGCACCCAGTCTGGGTGGTTGTCGAAGTGGATCAGGCTGATGGGTTCTTTCAGGTCGGCCAGAAACGCCGGCGTCAGGTGGTGATAATCGCCGGAGCCGACGAACAGGATTTCCGGGCGCGCATCCGTGGGCCGGGGCCGCCGGGCCAGGCGCTCGGCGAAGCGCTTCCAGGTTTTTTCGGTGGACCACAGGCGCAGCTTCGGGCCCAGGTCCAGCAGGTCGATACGCGTGGCACGGCCACTGGCCAGACGCCGGGCAATCGGTGCCTGACCGGTGAGGCTGTGGTCGAGGTCGAGAATATTCAAGGTCATGTTTCCCCTATGGCTTTAGGGGGGCGATGCAAGGGGCGGGCCAGCGTTTACCTCAAGGACAGTGAGAAACAAATGTGAGAGGGGGCTTGCTCCCGATAGCAGAGTGTCAGTCAACAAAGATGTTGAATGTGCCACCGCTATCGGGGGCAAGCCCCCTCCCACATTTGGATCAGTGTTCGATTTTAGTTTTTAGCTTCGCTGATGATCTGGCGAATCGCCCCCACAAAGGCTTCCGCCGGCTGGCCACCGCTGACGGCGTACTGGTCGTTGAACACGATGGTCGGCACCGACGTCACCCCACGGGAGGTCCACAACTGCTCTTGCTCGCGGACTTCGGCGGCGTATTCATCGCTGGCGAGAATCTCGGCGGCGCGCTTTATATCCAGGCCGACGCTTTCGGCGATGATCGCCAGGGTGGCGTGATCGGAAGGGTCCTGGCCATCGCTGAAGTAGGCCTTGAACAACGCCTCCTTGAGGTTGTACTGCAAGCCCTCGAGCCCGGCCCAATGCAGCAGGCGGTGTGCGTCGAAGGTGTTGTAGATACGGCTCTGGCCGTCGGTGCGGAAGGCAAAGCCCAGCTCGGCGCCCATGTCGCGGATACGCGCACGATTGGCCTGGGACTCTTCGGCGCTGGAGCCGTATTTCTCGGTGATATGCTCGACGATATTTTGCCCTTCGGCGGGCATGTTCGGGTTCAGTTCGAACGGCTGGAAATGGATCTCGGCCTGCACCTCGCTGCCAAGCTGGTCGAGGGCTTCGGTCAGGCCGCGCAGGCCGATGATGCACCAGGGGCAGGACACGTCGCTGACGAAATCGATTTTCAGGGGAGTACTCATGACAGGCAACCTCGCAGGCTTCAATACGCCGTAAAGGGTGCACGATACACCAATGTCACAGCAGCTTCGAAGGCCCGACCGGATCGATCTGCGCCCAATGCGCGGCATCTTCACGATGAGCCTGCAGGTACGGCAGCACCGCCGTCAGCAGCGGCACCTTGAACGCTTCCTGGAAACGATGGGCCATGCCGGGAATCAACTTCAACTGGCTGCCCTGGATATGCGCCGCCAGGTGCACGCCGTGCATCACCGGCAGCAAAGGGTCGGCGGTGCCGTGGACCACCAGTGTCGGCACGCGCAGCTGGTTGAGCAGCGGCACACGGCTGGGTTCGGCGAGGATCGCCATGATCTGGCGCTTCACGCCGTCCGGGTTGAAGGCGCGGTCATAGGACAGCGCCGCCTGGTGCAGCAACACCTGGCGATCGTCCTTCACCGTCGGGCTGCCCAGCGCCGCGAGCAAATCCGCCTGCTGCTCCAGCGCCACTTCACGATTCGGCGCACTGCGTCGCGACAATAACTGCACCAGCGCCGCATTCGGGGCCGGCAAGCCTTCGGCGCCGGAGCTGGTCATGACCAGGGTCAGGCTTTCCACGCGCTGCGGCGCCATCGCCGCCAGGTGCTGGGCGATCATGCCGCCCATGCTTGCGCCCAGTACGTGGAACTGTTGGATCTGCAAGGCGTCCATCAGGCCCAGGGCGTCATCGGCCATATCCGTCAGCGTGTACGGCGCCGATACCGGCAGGCCGAGCTTGTAGCGCAGCACTTCAAAGGTCAGGTTGGCGCTCGCCGGCGCCTGGCGCCAGGTGGAGAGGCCGACATCGCGGTTGTCATAGCGGATCACCCGGAAACCCTGCTGGCACAGGGCAACGACGACTTCGTCGGGCCAGTGGATCAGTTGCCCGCCCAGGCCCATCACCAGCAGCAAGGCCGGGTCGGACGCACGGCCGATACTCTGGTAGGCGATGCTCACCTGGGCCAGGTCGACCGTTTGGGTCGGGACATTGACATCACATCGAGACGCCGCAAAAGACGGCAGGCCGAACAGTAGAGCGGCCAGTAAAAGCAACACGCGCATGAAAAACACCGAAACGCAGAACCCCAGTAGAGCGCGAGTCTGATGAAGTTTGTTCAAGGGCGCTGCCACAGTTCCATGACAGTTTGATGAAGAGTGCCCGGCGGTCGTGGTCGACACAGCTTGCAACATGAGACAAACTCACGCTATCCCGCTTCGTCACAAATTGTCTTCATGGAGAGCCCGTGCTCGAGATCCGTCACCTCAAGACCCTGCACGCCTTGCGCGAGGCCGACAGCCTGGTGGAGGCCGCCGAGCGCCTGCACCTGACGCAATCGGCGCTGTCCCACCAGTTCAAGGAGCTGGAAGAGCGCCTGGGCATGCCGCTGTTCGTGCGCAAGACCAAACCCGTGCGTTTCACCAGCGCCGGCCTGCGCCTGCTGCAACTGGCCGACGCCACCCTGCCCCTGCTGCGCGGTGCCGAGCGCGATATCGCGCGCCTGGCCGGTGGCACCGCCGGACGCCTGCACATGGCGATCGAGTGCCACAGTTGTTTCCAGTGGCTGATGCCGACCATCGACCAGTTCCGCGATGCGTGGCCGGAAGTCGAGCTGGATCTGGCCTCGGGCTTTGCGTTCGCGCCGCTGCCAGCCCTGGCCCGTGGCGACCTGGACCTGGTGGTGACGTCCGACCCGCTGGAGCTGCCGGGCATCACCTATGTACCGCTGTTCACCTACGAAGCCATGCTCGCCGTGGCCAACCAGCACGCGCTGGCGAACAAGGCGTACATCGTGCCCGAAGACCTGCTGAGCGAAACCCTGATCACGTACCCGGTGGAGCGTGACCGCCTGGACATCTTCACCCGCTTCCTGGAACCGGCCGACGTGGAACCGGCCCAGGTGCGCACTTCGGAACTGACGGTGATGATGATGCAACTGGTCGCCAGCGGTCGCGGCGTGTGCGGCATGCCCCATTGGGCCCTGCATGAATACAGCTCGCGCGGCTACGTGAAGGCCAAGCGCCTGGGCGAGAAAGGCTTGTTTGCGACGCTGTATGCGGGGATTCGTGCGGATATGCTGGATGCACCGTATATGCGCGATTTTTTGCTGACGGCCAAGGACACGTCGTTTTCAACGCTGGACGGCGTGAGCGCGGTGCGCTGAAACAACACCCTCCCACATTGGCTCTCAGCCAGAGTTGAGTTCGCGCCACATGTAGATTTTGTCGAAGTAGTCCACACCCACCCGCACCGCCAACGGTTCCAGGCCGTACTGGATAAACCCGCAGCGGCGGTACAGCGCAAACGCTGCATCGTTGCCGGCGGTGACGGTCAGTTGGATCACTTTCAGGCGCGGATGTTGGCGCGCTTCATCCAGCGCGGCCTCGACCAATCGCCGGCCCAGGCCTTTGTGCTGGTGCGCCTGGGTCACGTACATGCCGAACAGGGTCACTTTGTGCCGCGCCTTCTCCCGAGGCTCGAAGGCCAGGCCGACGATGCCGGCCAGCTCATCCCCGACGTACGCGCCGAGCAAACGATCCAGCGGACTCTCCAGGCGTTTTTCCCACCAGCTCAACGGCATCGCCCCACGCTCGGCCACACTGGAAGTGAACGCCTGGGGATAGGCGCCGTAAGCTTCCAGCATCAACGCCCGATAAGCCTCGGCATCGCTGGCCCCCAGCGCACGCACGCTCATTCGCGTCAGGCCGGCGTGGTCAGTGACGCGCGGTAAAACGGCAGGATCAGGTCACGGGTCAAGGGCGCCAGCACCAGGCCGCCATCACCGGCCGGGTCGATCCAGCGCACCTCTTCGATTTCAGCGGCCGGGCTGACCGGAACATCGATCTGCACCTGGAACAATTCAGCGTCCACGGTAAACCCCGGTTCGTTGGCCGCGGGGGCCGAGAAGTGACCCAGGTAGACCGCGTCGCCGGGCTCGATGCGCAGGTTCAGCTCTTCGTACAGCTCGCGGGCCAGCGCCTCGACGGGCTGCTCACCGGCGTCGATCTTGCCACCGGGTTGCATAAAGGCCTGGGTGCCGCGCTTGCGCACCAGCAAGGTGTGGCCGTCGCTGCCGATCAGCAGGGCAGCGGCGATACGGATAGTGCTAGGCATGAACTGAAAACCTTGAACTCAAACAATGAAAATTAATGGAGCACCCCTTCGCTCTCGTCCGGCTCCTTGATGAACACGCTGTACTTGGCGCCTTCCATCGCCTCGAACGCAATCAGCTTGTCCACCAGCGGCAGGTTCAGCACCTTGCCGGCATTGAGCAGCAACATGCCGTTATCGGCGTTGAGGTTACGCGCCAGGACCATGCCGTCTTCCAGCTCACGGGTGGTGAGCACCTTGACGGTCGGATCGCCCAGGGTCACGTCACTGAGAAACGCAGCGCACGCCAGGATGAAGTCCTCGACCAGGTCCGGATCGTAGAGGCGCCCGGCATACTTGCGGATATACAACAGCGCTTCATCGCTGTTCAGGTGCCGCTCAAGGATCAGGCCTTTCTGCAACTCGATGAAGTCCACCGCCAGTTTCAACAGGCGTGAACCGAACGGAATCGCATCGCCCTTGAGGTGGTCGGGAAAACCACTGCCGTCCCAGCGTTCCTGGTGATGACGGATGATCCGCGCCGCATCCTTCATCGGCTCCAGGGTCATCAGCAGTGATTCGCTCTGGGCCGGATAGCCACGGTAGCGCTCGCGATCGGTACTGTGCAGCTTGTCGGCGGGCTCGATCAACATGCTGTCGCTCCAGCTCAGCTTGCCGATGTTGTACAGCGCGGCGGCCATGGCCATGTCGCGGGCGCTGGCTTCGTCTATGGACTGGGCGGTGCAGTACACCCGCACCAGTTCGATCAGTGCACGGTTGGTCTGTTTGTTCTTGGGCAGGCGCAGGTTGGCCAGCAACGAAAACACTTCGGTGCCGGTCACGTAGCTGCGCTTGAGCTCGTCGTAGGCCAGGTCGAGCATGTCGGCGGTCTGTTGCAACTCACTGGTGCGTGCTGCCACGCGCTTTTCCAGGGTCGCGTTCAACAGCTTGAGCTGGTCGTTCTGCTGATGGGCCAGGCGTTCCAGCCGCTGAAATTCCAGGGCCTGCTGCAGGATTAGCTTCAGTTCGTCGTCGTTCCAGGGTTTGCCGATATAGCGGTGGATCGCCCCTTCGTTGATCGCCTTGATGATCGTCGGCAGGTCGGCGTAGCCGGTGAGCAGGATGCGACTGGTGGCGGGATAAAGGCGATGAACCTCGGCCAGCAGCTGCGCGCCGTCCATGCCGGGCATGCGCGCATCGCTCATCACCAGGTCGATGGGCTGGGCGGCCATGATCTCCAGGGCCTGGGCGCCGCTGCCCGCGAGCACGACATCAAAGGGTTGGCCGCGCAACAGGCGACGCAAGCTGTTGAGAATCGACTCTTCATCGTCGACCAGCAAAATAGTGGGTTTCGTCGCAAGTTGTTCATCCATGCCTGCTGCGCCTTCACATTGAACTGAATTGAGCTGATTTGAAACCGTGTGCCAAGCCATCTTCCCTCGCTTAAGGCGCGGAGTTGATTTGACGCCAACTGGCCGCCGAATTCAAGGGACCTCGACTACACTGTCACGGCAGGTCTGCGCCCCGCTCAGCCATGGAACCAAGGAAGGAATGGTTATGCCGTCGAACCGTTTGCAGATAAGGCGCGCACTATGAACCCGAACGCAGGGCGGGCCAACCGTCGCATCCTGATCGTCGATGATGTCACGTCCATCCACCTGGACTTTCGCAAGATCCTCTGCGCCGACGCCGACGCCGAGCCCTCCCTGGATACCCTTGAGCAAACCCTGTTCGGCACCCCCACCGTCCCTCGCCAGGCGTTTATCCTGGATTCCGCCTATCAGGGCCAGGAAGCCCTGGAGCTGGTGAATCGGGCCCTGGCAACCAACGCCCCCTACGCCATGGCGTTCATCGACATGCGCATGCCGCCCGGCTGGGACGGCCTGCAAACCATCGAGCAGTTGTGGAACGTCGATCCCAACCTGCAGATCGCCCTGTGCACCGCCTATTCCGACTATTCCTTTGAAGCGATCGAGGCGCGATTGAAGTACAACGACCAGTTGCTGATCCTGAAGAAGCCCTTCGACCACCTGGAAATCCGCCAGATGGCCAGCGCCCTTACGTGGAAATGGCAGCTCGCCCAGGATGCCGCCCTCAAGGTGATCGGGCTCGAACGCACGATTGAGGAACGCGTGCAGGAGTTGCTGAAAGTCTCGCACCTGCTGCAATACGACGCGCTCACGGAGCTGCCCAACAGCACGCTGCTGGGCGACCGCCTGACCCAGGCCATTGCCCTGGGCCGGCGCCATGACACGCAACTGGCGGTGATGTTTATCGGCCTCGACCGCTTCAAGCGCATCAACAACGCCCTGGGTTATCCGGTGGGGGATGAGGTGCTTCAGCAGGTCAGCCAAAGCCTGGTGGCGGCCGTGCGTGAGTCGGACTCGGTGTTTCGCTATGGTTCGGACGAGTTTGTGATCCTGCTCAATGATGTCCAGCATCCCCAGCAAACCCAGCACATCGCCCAGAAGGTGCTCCAGGCCATCAGCGTTACCCGGCATGTCGCGGGGCACGACCTGAGCGTTACCGCCAGCCTCGGAATCAGCATCTACCCGAACGACAGCAGCACTGCGGTGGAACTGATCAAGCACGCCGAAACCGCCATGCACACCACCAAGGAGCGTGGCCCCGACGACCTGAGTTTCTACACCGAAGACATGAACCTGCGCGCCCGGCACCAGCAGAACCTGGAAAGCGCGATCCGCCAGGCCCTGGAGCACGATGAGTTTGCGCTGCACTACCAGCCCAAGCTGGACCTGGAAACCGGGCGGATCCTCGGCGCAGAGGCGCTGATCCGCTGGTTTCAACCGCGCTCGGGCTGGGTCCACCCGGCCGACTTCATTCCGGTGGCCGAAGACAGCGGGCTGATCGTGCCCTTGACCCAGTGGGTGCTGCGCCACGCCTGCGAACAGGCACAGGCCTGGCGCACCATGGGCCTGGCGCCGCTGCGCATCTCGGTGAACATCTCGGCCATCGACTTCCGCCAGCGGGAGTTTGTCGACAACCTGGCCGCCATCCTCAAGCAGACCGGCCTGCCGCCCAACCAGCTGGAGCTGGAAATCACCGAAAGCGTGCTGATGCAGAATGTCGACGAGACGGTCGATATCCTGAACCGGATCAAGGCCATGGGCGTGCGCCTGGCCCTGGATGATTTCGGCACCGGCTACTCCAGCCTCAGCTACCTGCGACGCTTTCCCATCGATGTGCTGAAGATCGACCAATCATTCGTGCGCGGGCTGCACGAAAATAGCCAGGACGCGCAGCTGATCAGCGCTATCATCGGCATGGGCAAGAGCCTGGAGCTGAACATCATCGCCGAAGGGGTGGAGACCCTCGAACAGCTGAACTTCCTGAGAGCCCAGCACTGTGAAGAAGGCCAGGGCTTTCTGTTCAGCAAGGCCGTGCCTGCGAAGGATTTCGCCCAGTTGCTGCAGGTGGGCAGCCCCACACTGATGCCCGACCAATAGCCCTATGCCTGCAAGGAGTGCTCGCTTGAGCGACGTTTCAACCTACCGTTTCGGCTCCATCCTCGCGTTGGGGCTGTGCCTGGGGACGACCGTGACGGCCGCGCCGCTGGACGAAGCGCTCAAGCCCCTGCCGCCGGTGCCGCACCTCGATGCGGCCAAGGTCGAACTGGGCCGCCAGCTGTTCAATGAGCCGCGCCTGTCAGTGAACAACACGCTGTCGTGCGCCAGTTGCCATCACCTCGAATCCGGGGGCGCCGACACCAGGCCCTTCTCCCTGGGTTTCGACGGCAAACCCGTGGAGATCAATACACCGTCGGTCTTCAACGCCAGCCTGAACTTCAAACAGTTCTGGAATGGCCGGGTGGACACCCTGGAAGCGCAGGTCGAGCAAGTGGTCATCAGCCCGGTGGAAATGGGCAGCGACTGGAACACGGTGGTGCAGAACCTGACCGCCCTGCCCGCCTACCAGGCGGCGTTCAAGCAGGCCTACCCCGATGGCGTCACCGCCGCCAATGTGCAAAACGCCCTGGCCACCTATGAACGCACGCTGCTGACGCCCAACTCACGGTTTGACCAGTACCTGCTGGGCAACACGGAAATCCTCACGATCCAGGAAAAGTACGGCTACCAGCGCTTCAAGGATTACGGTTGCATCGCCTGTCACCAGGGCATCAACATCGGCGGCAACATGTTCCAGAAATTCGGCGTGATGGGCGACTACTTCAAGGCCCGCGGCAACCCCGTCGAGTCGGACCTGGGGCGCTACCTGCTGACCAAGGATGAGGAAGACCGGCACGTGTTCAAGGTCCCCAGCCTGCGTAACGTCGCGGTCACGGCCCCGTATTTTCACGATGCCTCGGCCAAGACCCTGGAAGAAGCCGTCGACGTGATGTTCAAGTTCCAACTGGGGCGCAATCCTTCACAGGAGGATAAAGACCTGATCATCCAGTTTCTCAAGACCCTGACCGGCGAATGGAAAGGCAAGCCTTTATGAGCAGACCGTCATGACCCTTTCTCGCCGCCGCACCAGCCAGTTGGCCTTGGGGTTGATCACCCTGTTGCTGGCCTCGACCCTGATTTTTCTGTACATCAAGTCGTCCAGCGACCAGGCGTCTTCCTACACCCACTCCCGGGACCTGATCCGGCAGTTGCAGCAACTCAATGCCCAGTGGGACAGCGAAGTCCTCAAGGCCAGGATAGCCATCACCCACAACTACGACCCCCTGGTGACGCCCCTGACGGAAATGACCCGGTTGTGGGCCGAACTGGAAGCACGCGACTCGTACCACAGCCCGCAAGACCTGCCCGCCTGGCAAGCCAGCCAACAGGCTTATCAGGCGGCCATCCAGGAAAAGGCCCGGCGCGTCGACCAGTTCAAGTCCCATAACGCGGTATTGCGCAATTCCCTGGCCTTCCTGCCGACTGCCGAAGACGATATCCAGGCGCAGTTCAACCAGGTGAACGACGATACAAAACCGCAACTGCAAAGCGTGGCCACCGACACCTACGACTTGCTGCTCAGCAGCCTTGAATTCGCCCAGGTCACCAGCGACGAGCGCGCCGCCGACATTCTCGTCGGCCTGGGCAAGCTGGCCGTCAACCAGGAACTGCTGCCCAGCGAATTCCGCGGCCCGGTGGAGATCCTGAGCAATCACATCGAACTGATCCTGCGCGAGCAGCCGGTGGTGAACACGTTGCTCGAACAGATCGCCGCCATTCCGGTAGCCGAACGCCTGGATGACCTGACCACCCACCTCAACCAGGACCAACAGGCCCTCGACCTGGTCGAGCAGCAATACCACCGTTACCTGCTGGTGTTCTCGACCCTGCTGGTGGCCCTGCTGCTGTTCCTGACGGTTCGCCTGCTGCGTAGTTTCGCCGAGATCAACCGCGTCAACCGCGCCTTGCAGGCGGTGAACGAAACCCTGGAACAGCGTGTGGAACGACGTACCCGACAGCTCAAGGATGCCCAGAGCGAGCTGATGGACAGCGCGCGCCAGGCCGGCATGGCGGAGATCGCCACCAACGTGCTGCACAACGTCGGCAATGTGCTTAACAGCGTGAACATCTCCGCCGACCTGGTCACCCGCAAACTGCGCAGCAGCAAGGCAATGGGCCTGGGCAAGGCCATGCAGTTGATCAACGAACGCCAGGGCGACCTGGGCACTTTTATCACCGAAGATGAGAAGGGCAAGTTGCTGCCCGGCTACTTGAACCAGTTGGTGGACGCCATTGCCGTCGAGCAACAAGGCCTGATCGAGGAACTGGGGCAATTGAGCAAAAGCGTGGACCATATCAAGGACATTGTCTCCACCCAACAATCCTATGCGGGCGCGCCCTCGCTCAAGGAGCCGGTGCAGATCAGCACCTTGATGGAAGACGCCCTGCGCATGAACGCGGGGGCCCTGAGCCGGCACAATGTCACAGTGGTCAAGCACTACGGGCAGGTGCCGGAAGTCCTCGGGGACAAACACCGCTTGCTGCTGATCATGGTCAACCTGATCAGCAACGCCAAGTACGCCATGTCCAACCTCACCGACCGGCCACGGCAGATGACCCTTACGGTCCAGTCGCTGGAGGACAACAGGTTGCAGATCAGCGTGAAGGACGAAGGCGAAGGCATACCGGCCGAGAACATGACCCGGATATTTACCCATGGTTTTACCACCCGCAAGGAAGGCCACGGTTTCGGGCTGCACAGCTGCGCCCTGGCCGCTGTCGAAATGGACGGCCACCTCAGCGCCCACAGCGACGGGCCGGGCCTGGGCGCGCTATTCACCCTGACGATCCCCCTCATTCCTGCCGGAAGCCTCGTATGAACCAGCCTCCCAACCGGCGCATCCTGTTGATTGATGACACACCGTCGATTCATGAGGATTTCCGCAAGATCCTGATGCCGCCCACTGAATCCAACCAGGAGCTGGATGACATGGAGTCGGCACTGTTCGGCGAAACCAGCAAACCCACGGCCCCCCCTTTCGACCTGCACTCGGCCTACGGCGGCGAAGAAGGCCTGCAGTTGCTCATCACCGCCATGGCGCACCAGCAGCCCTATGCCCTGGCGTTTGTCGACATGCGCATGCCCCAGGGCTGGGACGGCGCGAGGACCATAGAAGAGCTCTGGAAAGTCGCCCCCGACCTGCAAGTGGTGGTGTGCACCGCCTACTCGGACTATTCCTGGGAGGACCTGCTCGACCGCCTGCAAGGCCATGATCGCTTGCTGATCCTGAAAAAACCGTTCGATAACATCGAAGTCCAACAGATGGCCAACACCCTGGCCAATAAATGGGACATGGCCCGTCGCGCCACCCTGCAAACCACTCATCTGGAACGGCTGGTGGAACAACGCACCCACGCGCTGCAGCTGGAAATCGAAGAGCGCAAGCACCTGGAAAGCCAGCTGGTGCAGTCGGAAAAACTCGCCTCCCTGGGGCAACTCGCTGCGGGCGTGGCCCATGAGATCAATAACCCGGTAGGCTTTATCTCGTCCAACCTCAGCACCCTCGACGGCTACTTCACCCAGTTGCAACAGATGCTGGAGGCTTACCGGCAGGCCGAAGAAAGCCTCGCCACGGGTGAACAGCACGAGCAGCTCAAGGCCTTGCGCACCCGCCTGGAACTGGAGTTTCTACAGGAAGACATTCCGGTGTTGATCCACGAGTCCAAGGAGGGCATCGGCCGCGTGGTGCAGATCGTCAAGGACCTGAAAAACTTCTCGCGGGTGGACAACGACCAGACCTGGCAATTCGCAAACCTGCAACAGGGCATCGATTCGACGCTGAACATCGTTGCCAGCGAACTCAAGTACAAGGCCGATGTGGTCAAGCACTACGCACCGCTGCCAGAGATCGAATGCCTGGCCTCCCAGCTCAACCAGGTGGTGATGAACCTGGTGATCAATGCGGCGCAGGCCATGGGGCCGGAGCGCGGCATCATCACCATCAGCAACGGTGTGGAAGGCGAGAACGTGTGGCTGGAAGTGGCGGACAACGGCTGTGGGATTGCCCCCGAGGCGGTGCAGAAAATCTTCGACCCGTTTTTCACCACCAAGCCGGTGGGCGAAGGCACTGGCTTAGGGCTGTCACTCTCCTACGGCATCATCAAGAAACACCATGGCGATATCTCTGTCAGCAGCGAACTGGGCAAGGGCACGAAGTTTCGCGTGGTATTACCGATTCGGCAGACGGCGGCGTAGGACACGCCGCCGAATCATCCGCCCCTGCGCAACCTGTTATTTCTGACAGTAGACAGACCCTTTTCCCGACTCGAGACTCCACACAAGCAACACGATTGCATGCCGGTGGCGTGCTGAACGTGAGGCCTGGGCTCTCATCGTCGAAGGAAAGGACACCATGTCTACGCGCCGCGAGTTCCTCACATACGCGTCACTGGGCGCCTTGCTCATGCCACTGGGCAGGGGCGCCCTGGCGGCCGATACAGCCGACCCGGCCAGTACTTTTTCCTTCGAAGGCTTGATCGAACAGGCACAGGCCGATGCCTTGAAACCCTACACCTACCCCAGCACCGCATCGGCCGCGCTGCTGGCGCGACTCGACTACGCCGCCCATGGCCAGATCCGCTTCAAACCCGAGCACGCCCTGTTCGCCAAAGGCCCCGGCAAGTTCCCTGTGACATTCTTTCACCTGGGGTCGTTTTTTCGCACGCCCGTCAGGCTGTATGTGCTGGACAACGGCATCGCCCGCGAGATCGTCTACGACCCGGCGCACTTTGATATGCCGGGCGACAGCCCGGCCCATGCCCTGCCCCGTAACAGCGGGTTCGCCGGCTTTCGTATCCAGGAAAGCCGCCTGGGCGACCAGGCCAGGCTGGCGTGGCAACAAAACGACTGGGTGGCCTTTCTTGGCGCGTCGTACTTCCGGGCCATCGGCGAGTTGTACCAGTACGGCCTGTCGGCACGGGCGATTGCTCTGGATGTGGCACAAGCCGGCAAGGCCGAAGAATTCCCCGACTTCACCCATATCTGGCTCGAGCCGCCAAAGAACCAGCACACAAACGCCATGACCCTCTACGCGCGGCTCGACGGCCCCAGTATCTGCGGCGTCTACCGTTTCGTGATCCACCGCACACAGGGCGTGGTCATGGACATCGACTGCACGTTTTTCCTGCGCAAGAACGTCGGCCGGCTGGGCATTGCGCCGCTGACCTCGATGTTCTGGTTCAGTGAAACCGCCAAGCGCACCGCCGCCGACTGGCGCCCCGAGGTCCACGACAGTGACGGCCTGGCGCTGTGGACCGGCAACGGAGAACGCATTTGGCGGCCCTTGAACAACCCGCCACGCACCCTGGTTTCGGCGTTCAGCGACCGGCAACCGAAGGGCTTCGGCCTGTTACAGCGCGACCGTGATTTCGACCACTACCTCGATGGCGTGAATTACCAGCGGCGCCCCAGCCTGTGGGTCGAGCCATTGGGCGATTGGGGCGAAGGCAGCGTGCAACTGATGGAAAACGGCACCGACGACGAGATCCACGACAACATCGTCGCAATGTGGGTGCCCTCGGCCCCGGCGGAAGCGGGCAACCGTTATGCGCTGCGGTATCGCCTGCACTGGCTGGCCCGGGAGCCCTACGTTTCGCCACTGGCGGTGTGCGTGGCCACTCGCCTGGGCAAAGGCGGCTCACCGGGCGAGCCGCGCCCGCTGGGGGTACGTAAATTCGTGGTGGAATTCCAGGGCGCCCCCTTGAAAAAACTCGCACCGGGGGTCAAGCCCGAGGCCGTGATCAGTGGCTCCAGGGGCGCGCTCAGCCGGGTCTTTACCGAAGCGGTGCCGGACGGCGTCGCCGGCCATTGGCGGGCACAGTTCGACCTGAGCGTCGACGGCAAGGACCCGGTGGAATTGCGCCTGTTCCTACGCCTGGACGGCCAGCCGCTGTCAGAGACCTGGCTGTATCAGTACCACCCCTTCCATTCGGAATCGACGGCAATCGGTACCCCTTCAACGGCTGACACCGGCAATAGTCCATGAGGCTCGGCGGTCAATGGGCGCTGCTCTGCCTGGCCCTCAATGCCAGCGGCAACGCTCTCCAGGCCGGCGAGCAGGCCCCGGTAGAGGCCTTGTTGCAGCAGATGACGCTGGAAGAAAAAGTCGATCAACTCAGCCAGCTCGGCGTCCAGGACACACCTACCGGCCCGGTCATTGACCCAGGCGAGCTGGCGCAACGGCCCATGAGCACCGTGGGCTCGGTCCTTGGCGCCTACGGCGTCGAACAGACCCGCCGGTTACAGGAACACGCCGTCACCCGTTCGCGCCTGCCTATACCGTTGTTGTTTGCCTTTGATGTGATCCACGGGTTTCGCACCGTATTTCCCGTGCCGTTGGCAGAAGCTGCGGCCTGGGACGTTGACCTGGCACAACGGACCGCTCGCGCGGCGGCCGTTGAAGCGACGGCCAGCGGCATACACTGGACCTTCGCGCCCATGGTCGACATTGCCCGCGACCCGCGCTGGGGCCGTGTGGTGGAAAGCACCGGCGAAGATCCATTCCTGGGCGCAGCGCTGGCCAGCGCCAAGGTGCGGGGGTTCCACGGTGCCGGGCCTGCCGACCCGTCATTTATGCTGGCGACCGCGAAACACTTCGTGACCTACGGCGCGGCAGAAGGCGGGCGCGACTACAACGTCGCCGACGTGTCGGAACGCACCTTGCGGGAGGTGTACTTGCCACCTTTCCAGGCGGCCGTGGCGGCTGGCGTCGATGGGATCATGCCCTCGTTCAACGAACTGGCCGGGACGCCCCTGCACAGCAACACCGCGCTGTTGACCGGTGTGCTGCGCAATCAGTGGCGGTTCCGTGGCCTCATTGTCAGTGACTTCAACGCCCTCTGGGAGCTGAGCCAGCACGGCATCGCCGGCGGTCCGACCGACCGGGCACGGCTGGCGTTCAACGCCGGCGTGGACATCGACATGGTCAGCCAGACGTACCGCCAATACCTGCCCACCCTGGTGCGCACTGGCCAGGTTTCCCTGACCGCCGTGGATAATGCGGTGCGCCGTGTACTCCAGGCCAAGCAGCGCCTGGGACTGCTTGACGATCCCTACCGCTACAGCGACGAGGCGCGGCAGCGGGCCAATGTCCTGACCCCGCAGCACCGGGCACTGGCACGCGAGGCCGCGCAGAAGTCCATCGTATTGTTGAAAAACACCGACGCCCTGCTGCCGCTGCCCAAGCACCTGCGCAACATGCTGGTGGTCGGCAGCCTGGCCACGGACGCCGAGGCCACGCTCGGCCCCTGGGCCTTGGCGGCTCATCCCCAAGATTCGATCACGGTCTTGCAGGGCATACGCCGTGCCGTCGCGCCTGGCACCGAGGTGGTTTACCTGCCCGGCGCTTCGCCCATCAGCACCGAGACGCAGAACCTCAACGAGGTCCGGCAGGCCGCCCGCCGCGCCGAGGTAGTGGTCGCCGTGCTCGGCGAGCGCGCCGATCAGAGCGGCGAAGCCCGCAGTCGCGCGGACCTGGGCCTGCCGGGTGCCCAGGAGGCGCTGTTGCGTGCCCTGCTGGACAGCGGCAAACCCGTGGTCATCCTGTTGATGAATGGCCGCCCGCTGGTGCTCTCGCAGAACGTGCGCCAGGCGCCGGCGCTGCTGGAAACCTGGTTCCTGGGCAGTGAGATGGGCCATGCCGTGGCCGATATCCTGTTCGGTGACGTCAACCCCAGCGGCAAACTGCCGATCACGTTCCCCCGCAACGTGGGGCAGATCCCCCTCTACTACGCGCACAAAAGCACCGGGCGTCCGCCCAGCGGCGATGAAAGGTATACCTCCGGCTATATCGATGAACACTGGACGCCGCTGTATCCCTTCGGCTTCGGCCTGAGCTATACCTCGTTCAGTTACTCCGCACCGCGGCTCAGCACACAGCGGCTGGCGTCCACCCAAGTGCTAGCTGTAAAGGTCACCGTCACCAATACCGGAGCGCGCCCAGGCGAAGACATCGTGCAGTTGTACCTGCGCGATGACGTCGCCAGCGTGACCCGCCCGGTTCGCCAATTACGCGGTTTCCGCAAAGTGCAACTGGCGCCCGGCGAGGCTCGGGACTTGACCTTCACCCTTGACCAGGCGGACTTTGCCCTGCTGGACAGCAACTTTTCGCCGGTGATTGAGGCCGGCACGTTCACCGTCTTCGTCGGGGCAGATTCGACCACCGAAAACCAGGCCCGGTTTGAACTGACCGATGGCCGCGCCTTGTCTATTTCGGGCCAGTCCGTCCCATCACCGGGATCAAACTGAGTCCACCTGCAGGTTGTCTGGCGTTTCGTTACTGGCGCAGAATGCCGGATCGACCTGAGAGTCCGAACCCAAGGAAACCGTATGAGCCTGTCCTTGCTAAGCCGCTACGCCTTCTTTGCCGTGTGCGTCATTTTCACCCTCGCCAGCCTGCCCTTTATCCAACACGAATGGCTGTGGCCCATCACCCTGGTCACCGGCGTGTTGAGCCTGATCGGTATTTTCGACCTGTTGCAAAGCCCCCACGCCGTACGCCGCAACTACCCGATCCTGGGCAATATCCGTTACCTGGTGGAAGCCATCCGCCCGGAAATCCGCCAGTACCTGCTGGAGTCCGACAGCGACGCCCTGCCCTTCTCGCGCTCGCAACGATCCCTGGTGTACTCGCGAGCCAAGAACGAAACCGCCGACAAACCCTTCGGCACCCTGATCGATGTGTACCAGCTGGGTTTCGAATTTATCGGCCACTCCATGCGCCCCGCGCCCCTGAGCGACCCCAGCGCCTTTCGCGTGATGGTCGGCGGCCCGCAATGCACCCAGCCGTATTCGGCGTCGGTGTTCAATATCTCGGCGATGAGCTTTGGCTCGTTGAGCGCCAATGCGATCCGCGCGCTCAACCAGGGCGCCAAGCTCGGCAATTTTGCCCATGACACCGGCGAAGGCAGCATCAGCCCCTATCACCGCGAAAACGGCGGCGACCTGACCTGGGAACTGGGCAGCGGCTACTTCGGCTGCCGCACCAGCGACGGCCGCTTCGACCCGGAGCGCTTTGCCGCGCAGGCGCAGAACCCGCAGGTGCGCATGATCGAAATCAAGATGAGCCAGGGCGCCAAACCCGGCCACGGCGGCATCCTGCCCAAGCACAAGGTGACTCAAGAGATTGCCGAAACCCGCGGGATCCTGATGGGCGAAGACTGCATCTCGCCGTCGCGTCACAGCGCGTTCTCCACGCCCATTGAGCTGATGCAATTCATCGCCCAATTGCGCGAACTGTCCGGCGGCAAGCCGGTGGGCTTCAAGTTCTGCCTGGGTCACCCCTGGGAATTCATGGGCATTGCCAAGGCCATGCTCGAAACCGGCATCCTCCCGGACTTTATCGTCGTCGACGGCAAGGAAGGCGGCACCGGCGCCGCGCCCGTGGAGTTCACCGACCATATCGGCGTGCCGCTGCGCGAAGGCCTGCTGTTCGTGCACAACACCCTGGTGGGCCTGAACCTGCGCGACAAGATCAAGCTCGGTGCCAGCGGCAAGATCGTCAGCGCCTTCGACATCGCCAGCGTGCTCGCCATCGGCGCCGACTGGGCCAACTCGGCGCGCGGCTTCATGTTCGCCATCGGTTGCATCCAGTCCCAAAGCTGCCACACCAACAAATGCCCGACCGGCGTCGCCACCCAGGACCCGTTGCGCCAACGTGCCCTGGTGGTACCGGACAAGGCCCAGCGCGTGTTCAACTTCCACCGCAACACCCTCAAGGCCCTGGCCGAAATGCTCGCGGCGGCAGGCCTGGACCACCCGTCGCAGCTGTCGGCCAAGCATCTGGTACGACGTATGTCGGCCACCGAGATCAAGCTGTTCTCGCAGTTGCATGTGTTCCTCAAGCCTGGCGAGCTGCTCAGCGGCGAAGTGAATGGCGAGTTCTATTCGCGCATGTGGCAGATGGCGCGGGCGGACAGTTTTGAACCCCATGAGGTGGTGGCTGCATAACCTGTAAACACCCTTTCCTGCTGAACCGGACCACCGACGGCATCGTAGAAACAAGGAGATTCACATGCCGTTACTGGACTTCGCTGCACTCGCCGGGCAACTGCCTGACAGCTGGAAATCGATACGCCTGGGCCAGGTCGGCCCGGCGCGGATCAAGATGCTGCGCATGGATGAGCAGGCTTACGAAGCAGAAGTGCACGACTACAACGAAGGGCTACTGGTGATCAGCGGCCATTTGCGCCTGAGCATCGCTGATGAAGAGATCCACGTAGAGACCGGCCAGATGTACCTCGTGGAAGCGGGCACCGCTCATGCCGTACTTCCAGGTAGCCAGGGCACCCTGGTGATCATTGACGTCTAGAGACATTCAGTAATACCCAACCTTTGCAATTGCTTACAAATACCGCCAACCTGCGCCCGCCCGACGTGCGGCGTACGACAACCTGCGCGCTCGCCGGTCATTACTAAACCTTTTGTTCAAGAGCCCGCTGCCATGCTGAACGGACGCGACCCACGCATCGATTTTTTTCGGGGCCTGGCGTTGATCTTCATTTTCTGGGATCACGTCCCCCACAATCCTCTCGGCCAGATCACCCTGCGCAATTTTGGTTTCAGCGATGCGGCCGAGGTCTTCGTATTCCTCGCCGGTTACGCCGCGGTGCTGGCCTACGGCAAGATCCTGCAACGCGACGGCTACTGGATTGCCTCGCTGAAAATCCTGCGTCGCGCCTGGGTGTTGTACGTGGTGCATATCTTTTTGCTGGCGATGCTGATGGGCATCGTGTTCTTCGCCAACAGCCATGTGGAAACCCGCGACCTGGTCGAAGAGATGGGCCTGACGCACTTCGTCACCCACCCGCAACAGGCCCTCACCGACGAGCTGCTGCTACGCTTCAAACCCAACCTGATGGACCCGCTGCCGCTGTATATCGTGCTGCTGGCGGGGTTGCCGCTGGTGTTGCCGCTGCTGCTGCGCAGCACCTGGCTGGTGGTGGCCGCGTCGGCGGCGGTGTATCTGCTGGCGCCGTGGATGGGCTGGAACCTGCGGGCGATTGCCGACGGCGTGTGGTACTTCAACCCGGTGACCTGGCAGTTCCTGTTTATCCTCGGTGGCGCGGCGGCACTGCAGGCCAGTCAAGGGCGACCGCCGGAACAACGCCCACTCAAGCGCCAGCCGTTGTTCATGGCGGCGGCGGTGTACACCGTGGTGGCGTGTGTGCTGACCCTGTCATGGCGCTGGCCCGAGGTGCATGACGCGTTGATGCCGTCGTGGCTCAGCGACCTGATCTACCCCATCAGCAAGACCGACCTGTCGCCGCTACGCCTGCTGCACTTCCTGGCCCTGGCCTATGTCACCGCCAAGCTGTTGCCGGGTCGTGGCTGGACGCAAACCTGGTGGGCGCAACAAAGCTGTCGCATGGGCCGCTACTCCCTGGAGGTGTTCTGCCTCGGCGTGCTGCTGGCACCGCTGGCGGACATGCTCAACGCCCAGGTCGAGGATGCCTGGCCGATGCAGGTTTTCAGTGCATTGCTGGGGCTGGCGCTGATGGCCGGGCTGGCGGCGTGGCTGGAGTTCAACAAGCGCCTGGACCTGGCCCTGCGCGGCGAGGCGCCGGCCTTTAAATAGATAGCCCCAGCGCCGGTATGCGTGATGCTTCCATCTGCCTTCCACTTATCGTGAAAGGTAGAGCGCATGCCGACTCATCAATTACTCAACGGCCTGTCCGGCAATCTGCAATCGAGCACCACCTGGGCCCAGCAACAGGCGCTGGAGCTGATCCAGCGCAATATCCTGCAAGCCCTGGAAGGGCTGGACGCCGAGGAAAAAACCCGCTTCCTGCGCCTGCAACGCAACGCCCTGGCGGCCATGGCGGCGGTTGAAGCCGAAAAGGAACGGGTGGTCCGCAGCTTCAAGGCAGATGGCCTGGCGCAGTTGCGCGACCGGATCGGAGGGCGCGATCCGGAGCAGTATCGCTTCGAAACCACCTACCTGGAAAAGATCGAGCAACCGCTGCCCTGGGACCGGCAGCCGGGCAGTCACGTGCGGGTACCGCGGCGCTCCGACAAGGATCTGCGCTTTATCGAACACATCAAAAGCCTCTCGCTGTGGGAGGCCGCCTGCCTGAATTTCGGCTTCACCGCCTCGGTCCGCCAGGACTCCGGCTACAGCCTGGTGGACGCCAGCCGTGTGGTCGGGCCCGGTGACGATCGCAGCCTCACGGCGCAGGCGTTCATCGCCATTGCCCGCGAGCTGGACCTGGGCCACCAGTTACAGGTGAAGATCAAGGCCAGCCTCGATGAAAACGGCACGCTGCGCCGCTTGATGGGCGAGGCGGCGCTGGCACTGCTGCAGTTCGATGTGCTTGACGCCTGGCGCAATCGCGCCCGCAACGGCCTCACCCGCGAGATGTATGACAGCCTCACCGCATCGATCGACGGCAGCGGGTCGCAACTGCCGGTCGACCGCCTGAGTCTGACCTCGGGCGTCACCCCTGTCATCGCCGTGCCCTTCGTCACCTGGGAGAGTGCCATTCCCGTACCGCTGCTGCTGATCAGGGTCGCCAGCCTCGGGGTGCTGTCCTATTTTCCGTTCCGCCCCGGCGGCGCGCTGCGTTACCACAGCGATGCGCGCGCGGCAGAGGTGGATTTTCGCCAGCAGCTGCTGGACAGCCACCAACAAGGCGACCTGGGCTGGTTTTCCCGGCAACTGCCCCTGGTGGGGTTGTCGGTGTTCCAGTCGTTGCTGACCCGGCAACCCCGCCCCGAGGGCATGAGCTGGCTGGCCGAGCGGCTTTACGATGGCTTTCACGCGGCCTTCCCGGAGCGCACCCTCAACGACATTCGCTTCTCCACCGACCCGCACGCCGGCCCCGCCGTAACCCTGGTGCAAGCCTTGACTTACCGGCAGATCCAACGCTGCCAGGCCGACCTCGACACCCTGGCCAACAGCCGTTCCGAAGCCGACTGGCAGGCGGTCCAGGACGCCACCGCCGCCGTTGCCGCCGAAGTCTTGCAAGTGCTGCTCACGCCCTTGCCCGGCGGGGTCACGGGGATGAACCGGGTGATGCAGCTGGCCGTGCTGGGCAGCATGACCTACAGCGTCAGCGTGGGCCTGAATGAAGCGGTCAAGGGCGAGGCCAGCAGCTTCGCCTCGACCCTCAGCGATGTCGCCGACCTGGCCATCAGCGGCCGCTTGATCAGCGTCGCCGGCAGCGCCCATCGCCAGCGCATGCTCGGGCACCTGCAACGGCTGGGCAACCCGCGCAAAGTCACGCGTCCCGACGGGGTGGAAGAGCTGTGGAAACCCGACGCACGTCCCTACGCCCATCGCCAGCAGTACCTGCTCGAGGGTCAACGCGCCGACGCCCTGTGCGTGTTCACCGTGCAAGGCCAGCAATACGTCAAGCTGCACCATGACAGCCAGACCCTGGTGGCCGAGGTCGCCCACGACCAGGCCACCCAGCGCTACGTCCTCAAGAACGGCAGCAGCCCCTATAAGCCACCGATTGTCTTCAACCCGGCGCTGCAAGCCTGGACCTTCGACCTGCACAACACCCAGGCCCTGTCGGATGCCCAGTTGCTGCAACAGATGCTGCCCGATGGCTCATCGCTGATCGCGCGAGCCGACCTGGAGCGGATGCTGCGCAGTACAGCCACCTCCCGCGCCACCCTGGAGGACGTGTGGCGCGGCGAACCGGCCCCGTTGAACCTGATCGAAGGCGTGCGCCGCCTGCAAGCCGACCAGGTGATCGAGCACATCATCAACCGCTTTCATGAAGCCGGCTATCTGCCCCCCTATGGCGACAGCGTGGTGTTATGCCTGCTGACCCAACTGCCCGATTGGCCCGCCGCCACCTTGCTGAGCATCAACGACCTGCAACGCAGCGTGATCGAAACCTTCGGCAAGACCGAGCCGACGGTGCCGCGCCCGACAACGATCACCCTCGTGCGCGGCGCCGACCACCGCTACCAGGCCGAAGGCGACGGCGGCCTGCCGCCTTACCGGGCCGACCCCTTGCTGGGCCTGGTCATCAGCCTGCAACCGAGCACCTCGCTGCTGGGGCTCACGGATCAACTCGACGCCACGCTCGAACAGCGGATCCTGGCAGTACGGCGCGACGTCGCCGCCCTGGCGCGGCGCGAACGCCTGGCCCTGTTCGCGGCCCTGGTGAACTACGCCGGCTATGAAAAACATGAGCTATTGCCGCCCGCCAATGTGCGGCGTTTCCTGCCGGTCAAGGCGTCGATGCCCTTGGTGGCGGTTACGCCACTGCTGAAAAAACTGCGCGACCTCAACAGCCCGCTGTCACCGGCCTTGCTGGAGCGCCTGCTGGCGCAGCATCCCCTCACCCCTCGCCAGCAGCAGGCCTATCTGCGTGAAGGCGGGCTGCCCACGGCCTTTGCCGAACTGTTGGACAACCACCGCACCGCCCTGCGCATCGACGCTGCAATCGATGCGCTGTACCACCCGCGCCAGTTCAACAACGATGCCGATCAATGGGCGCGGGAGTTCGCCTCGGCGTTGATACGCCGAAGCCTCAAGCGCGATTTCCTCATCACCGAAGTGGTCGCGGGACGCATCGCCAAACCCTATCGCTCCAGCGGCCCCGAGGACCTCACCGTGGAGCTGCGTCACTACGGCGAGGGCGTCTATGAAGCCTATGACATGCGCAATGCCGGCACGATTGCGGTGACGCCGGCGGTGGACAGTTTCTACCTGGCCATCGGTTCGGTACTGCAACCCCATGAGCGGCAACAATTGGGCATGCGCAGTGCCACCGACGCCAGGGGCCTGCGCATCACCCTGGGCGACTACATGAGCAACCAGCGCGGCCCGGAAGGCTTCGTCAGGCTGGCCGACGGTTCGCTGGCCCAGTACGAGCACACCCTGGCGCTGCCGACCAGCCTGCGGCCGGATGCCGAGGGTATTTTCCCTCTCGCCGGCGACCACTATCTGCCGCTGTTCGGTTCCTGGTACCGGATCGTCTATGACAAACGGCTGTTCAAGTGGCGGCTCAAACACCCGCAGAAGATCGGTGTCGACACCCCGACCCTGGAGCACAACGGCGAGGGCGCGTGGCGCCTGTCCAGCGAGAACCCCATGGGCTGGGACGACCACAGCCTGCTCTATCGCCTCGGGGGCGACCATTACACATTCCCCCAGGACACCGCCCGCAGCATTCTCGCCCTGACCGACACCCCGCCCCACGTGCTGCGCCAGATACACCGCAGCGGTCGGGCGTCGCCACCGTTGTTGGCCGATACCTGCAAGCGCTTGCGCATCGATCAGGAAATCAACCACTTCATCGAAGCGATGTATGAGCTCCCCAATAATTCCGCCACCGCTCCAGACCCGAACCTGCAACTGCTGGTGGTCTCCAGCCTGCCCGGCTGGCCCGACAGCCACGTGCTGGAGATTGTCGACCGGGATGCCCCGCTCAGATACCCCGCCCGTCATCGGACCGATGCCAAGGTGGTGAGCGCCACCGATAAAGACCTCGAGTCGGCCGGGCTGCTGGAAAAATTCATCGCTGACGATGACCTGACCCGGGCGCTGCTTGGCACGCTGCCGCAGACCGAGGAACAGCGCCTGTTCCAGCTGATCACCCGGATCGTTGGATACACCGACCGCGAGCGTTCGCAAATCCTCGACTCCTTGTACATGCGCAGCGAGACTGCGGGCAGCGAGCCGGAGCGCCGCTTCAAGACCAAGCACCCGGACCTGTCCACCAGCACGGTCAAGGCGATTCTCGGCCAGGCCTCCAAGCGCGAGCTCAAACAGCTGCATGAACATGACCGCCTGAGCCTGCGCCTGGCCGAACAGGCGCGCCTGAGCGGCCACGAATTACGCTTGAACCGGGCGTTCGAAGGCCTGTATGTGGATGCCTGCGCCAACGCCGACAGTGACCGGATCACCCTGTACCTGCTGCACAACCTGCCCGCCTGGCCGAAGACCCTGCGCATCGATGTGCGTGAACGGGACAATCAGGGGCGCCTGCTGGAAACCGCCGGCCATCGGCAGGGCTCCTCGCGCCGGACCGTGGCCAGGACCAATCGCGGTTACCAGGCCTACACCCCGCAGGGCGAGCCGCTGGGCCAGCCCTCGAACCGATTGCTGCGGGTGATTCTCAGCAGCTTGTCCGCCGACGAGCAGGCCTTGCTCGAGGTGGACAGCGAAAGCGGTATCGCCCAACTGCGCACCCAACTGGCCGAACTGGCCTTCGCACGCCGCGTGGAAATCAAGGGCCTGCTGGATATCCCCCATCTGCAACCCTGGATGCAACCGGCCATGGGGGTGGATCGTTCGTTCCTGGTGTATCCGTTCTGGCAGCGTATCTGGCCGTTTCGCGGCCCACGGCCGCCGGATCTGGTGGCCAAGGTCCAGGAGCTTTACCCGCACTTCAACAATGACGATGCACGGCGGATGCTCCAGTCCCTGAACATGACCGACCCGGAAAAACTCATCGAGCTGGAGCGCCGCCAGGCCGAGTACCAGGCCATGGATGTGGAACTGTCACGCTGGAGCGAAACCCTGCTGCCGGCCGACAACGAACTCAATGACCCGCTGGGCATGAACCGTGGCCGACGTCGCCATATCGCCTACCAACTGCGGGGCGCATGGCGGCGCGAAAACGCGACGTTCTATATCGCCGGCCTGTTCAACGTACCGTCACTGGAGTTGCAGCTGGACGACGAAGGCCTGCCGCCCGGCTCGTTCCTGACCGGCACCAGCGGCTTCAGCCACATCGAGTACCTGCGGATTTCCGGGAACGCCTTCCCCGCCACGGGGGCAGAGTTCCTGGGCAAATTCACCCAGCTCAAGGCCCTACGTATCGACTGTCGCCTCACCGACTTGCCCAGCGCGATCACCGACATGACCTGGCTCACCCACCTTGACTTGAACGACAACGACCTGCGCTTGACCGAAGAGTCGGTACAGCGCCTGGCCACTATGGTCAACCTGCAGAAACTCGACCTGAACGACAACCCGGACCTGAACCTCACCCCGGATGTCAGCCGGATGCTGCAGCTCAATACCCTGCGCCTGGCCAACACCGGGATCACCCAATGGCCCATCGGCGCCAGCGCGCTGCCGGTGCTGACCGAGCTGCACTTGCAGTCCAACGGGATCAGCACCATTCCCGACGAAGTCTTCAGCAACCCCTGGTTGCAAATGGCCAATCGCAATACCCTGCTGCACGAAAACCCGCTGTCCGCCGAGACCCTGGCAAGCATCGACGCCTACCGTATCGCCACGGGTATCCGCCTGGGCGGTCAACTGCGCACACCGGCCCATGCCCCCGTGGCGCCGAATGACTTCGATACCTGGCTGACCGGCGTCGCGGCGCAGGACGTGGCGGCCCGCCGACAACTGTGGGAGCAACTGAAGACGAATGAAACAGCAAGTGCCGATGATGTGTTCCGGGTCCTGCGCGACCTGAAGAGGACCCACGCCTACCGCAGCAACACCTCAAGAACGCGGCTGACCGAGCGGGTCTGGAGCCTGCTGATGGCGATGGGCGAGTCGACGCAACTGCGCAACACGATCTGCCTCAATACCTACGGCTCAGGCAATTGCGGCGACAGCGTGCTGCTGGCCTTTACCAACATGGAACTGCATCACCGTATCCACCAGGCCAAGCTGCAACCCAGGAGCTACCTGGCCGACCGGGCCTTGCTGGAACTGGCCAAGAGTTGTTTCTACCTCAATCAGCTCGACCACTTTGCCGACCAGTTCGTGCTGGCGCGCGAACGGGCCGACCTGGACGCCGACCCCGCCGAGGTGACCATCTACCTGCGCAGTAAACTGGCGCGGGAATTCAACTTGCCGTTTTATCCACTGGAGCTGCTGTACAGCGTGGATGACTATGTGACACCGGCAGTCATCGACGAGGCGCGCCGGACCCTGCGCAGGCTCGGCCAGTCACCGGCGTTGCAGGAGGCGATCCTGGCCACCGAGTTCTGGGTCGAGTACCTCGCCAGCAGCGAGCCGGAGGCGTTTTTCACCGTCAAGGACACCATCACCTACAAAGTCAGCGTGCTCGATCAGGAATTATCGGACAGGCGTTCGGATGAATACCTGGAGCGTCGCCAACAACTGGTCGACGAGGAAGCCAACGAACACAACCGCCTGGTGCGGCAGTTGACCGAGGGCACGCAACGCACGTTGCAGCGGGTCTGAGACCGTGCGGGCCGACCTGTCGTAACACAGGCCGGCCCGCGCTCAAGGGATCACGCCGATGGCTGTGAACCCTGGACGACCGGGGTCGGCTGCAGCTTGAACACGTAGAACAACACGGTCAGCAGCACCAGGAACGCCGGCCCCACATACAGTGCCACGCGGGTATCCGGGAAGTACGCCATCAGGCCCACCACCAGCACCAGGAACGCCAGGGCCAGGTACGAACTGACCGGGTACAGCCACATGCGGTACTTGAGGGCTTTCTGTTCGGCCGGGCTCAGGCTCCTGCGGAACTTGAGCTGGGCCAGCAGGATCATGACCCACGTCCAGATCGCACCGAAGGTGGCGATGGACGTGACCCAGACGAAGACTTTCTCCGGCACCAGGTAGTTGAGCAACACGCCCAGCAGCAAGGCGAAGATCGACAACAGCAGCGCCTTGCGCGGTACGCCGTTGCTCGAGGTGGTACCGAACGCGGCCGGTGCCTGGCCGTTCTGCGCCAGGCTGTAGAGCATGCGCCCGGTGCTGAAGATGCCGCCGTTGCACGACGACAGTGCCGCAGTGATCACCACGAAGTTGATGATGCCGGCGGCGGTCTTGATGCCCAGGCGCTCGAAGGTCATCACGAACGGGCTGCCCTGGGTGCCGATTTCATTCCACGGGTAGATCGACAGGATCACGAACAACGCGCCCACGTAGAACAGCAAAATGCGCCAGAACACCGAGCCGATGGCGCGGGGAATGGTCTTCTGCGGGTTCTTCGCTTCACCGGCGGTGAGGCCGATCATCTCCACGCCCAGGTAGGCGAACATCACCATTTGCAGGGACATCAACACGCCCTGGACGCCATTGGGCATGAAGCCGCCGTGGCTCCACAGGTTGGAAATGCCCAGGGCCACGCCGTCGTTGCCGAAGCCGAAGGCAATGATGCCGACGCCGCCGATCACCATGGCAATGATGGTGACGATCTTGATCAGCGCGAACCAGAATTCGAACTCACCGAAGGCCTTCACCGCGATCAGGTTGATGGTGCCCATGCTGATCAGGGCTGCCAGGGCCCAGATCCAGCGCGGCGTATCGGGGAACCACACGCCCATGTACACCGCCACCGCAGTGATCTCCGCCACGCAGGTCACCAGCCACAGGAACCAATAGTTCCAGCCGGTCAGGAAGCCCGCCAACGGGCCGAGGTAGTCCTGGGCATAGCGGCTGAACGAGCCGGCGACCGGGTTGTGCACGGCCATTTCGCCGAGGGCGCGCATGATCACCAGGATGGCCAGGCCACCGATGATGTAGGACAGCATGATGGCCGGGCCGGCCATTTCGATAGCCTTGGCCGAGCCGAGGAACAGGCCGACACCGATACAGGCGCCGAGCGCCATCAGGCGGATATGCCGTTCGCCCAGTTCGCGTTTGAGCGGGCCGCCCGAAGCGGTCTCGCCATGGGGCAGGTGGTTGCCGACAGGCATAGGGATACAACCTCGTCTTGTTATTGGATATGAGCCTCCGAGTCCGGCACGCCACGGCGGGTCAGCCATGGCATGCCGTCTCCGGTGAACCTTATGGGTCAACCGGTCTGGCCGGGCCAGATCAGGGGGGTGCAGTATAAAAAGCTCAACCCAGTGATTTTCACTCTATAAACGGCAATATTCAGCGGGAACTCCCGGAGAACTCCGATTGCGCGGTGGGAGTATCGCACGGCAATGGTGCGCGGCTTAAGCCCATTGCCCTGCGTACTGACCCTGGCGGCGCCCACATCGGCACGTCGAAGAACCACGTGCGGGCCATGGGCAGGCTGATTTCGCCGCGATGAATCGCCAGGGGTTGCACGGGGTCGCCCGCACGCCGACAAATTTCTCGGCGGTGCCCATCAGCGTCTACGCTTGAATCAAGTCCGATCAATCTGCCGGGATGGATCAATCGACTATGGGCGCTTTATGGCAAACCGATTCAACCAAGGCTGCGGCCCCCACCGACAGCATGGACGAACAGCCATTGCCACGACGCTCCCGCAAACGGCTGTACCGGTGGCGAATGGCGTGGCTGTTGCTGGTGATCGGCCTGATCGCCGCAGGGTTCGCCGCCCAGCGCGAAATGCGCACGTCCCATTGGCAGGCCCGGGAACTGAGCCGCCTGGCCGCCACCCTGAACTACAGGCTCGAACCCGGCCCCAGCGATGCCGTGGTCTATCCCGGTGACGGGCCTTTCGACAAACGCCTGGGCTACAGCGACCTGGATGAATTCCTGCCGCGCCTGCTCAAGCGCAACTATCTGGTCCAGAGCCAGGTGCGCTTCTCCCCGCCCCTGATGACCTATGCCGAGCGCGGCCTGTTCGTGCCTTATGGGGAGAAAATCCAGGCCGGCCTGTCGATCAGCGATTGCCGCGCCGAGCCGTTGTACCGGTTCACCTACCCACAGCAGTCCTACCAGCGTTTCGACGCGATCCCGCCGGTGGTGGTCAACAGCCTGCTGTTCATCGAGAACCGCGACTTGCTCGACCCGGCCCAGCCCCAGGCCAACCCGGCGGTGGACTGGCCGCGCTTCGCCAGGGCGGCGTGGTCGCAAGTGGCCAAGCTGTTGCACTTGCCCGGGCAGACCGCCGGCGGCAGTACCCTGGCCACCCAGCTGGAAAAATACCGCCACTCCCCTGACGGGCTGACGCTGTCCGGCGGCGAGAAACTGCGCCAGATGTTTTCCGCCAGCGTGCGCGCCTATCGGGATGGCCCGCAGACCTTGCAGGCGCGCCAGGACATCGTGCGCGACTACCTCAACAGCGTGCCGTTGTCCGCCGTGCCCGGTCACGGCGAAGTGCATGGCATGGCCGAAGGGTTGCGTGTGTGGTACGGCGCCGACTTCGACCGCACCAACGCGTTGCTCGCCGACGCCAGCCCGCAGGACCTCGCGCAAAAGGGCCTGGCCCTGCGCGAAGTGTTGTCGTTGATGATTGCCCAGCGCCGGCCTTCCCATTACCTGTCCAAAGGCCACGCGGAACTTTCGAACCTGACCGACAGCCACCTCCGCCTGCTGGAGCAGGACGGGATCATCGACCCTGCCCTGGCAAGGGCCGCCCTGGCCAGCAAAGTAAGTTACCGCGACTGGCAGCAACAGCCGACGCTCCAAGCGATTGACACCAACAAAGGCATCAGCATGGCCCGCAGCCGCCTGGCCGCCCTGCTCAACCGCCCGCTGTATGACCTGGATCGCCTCGACCTGTCCGCCACCAGCACCTTGCACAATGAGCTGCAAACCCAGGCCACGGCCTACCTCAAGCACCTGGCCGATCCGGCCTTCGCCGGGCAACTCGGCCTGCTCGGCCCGCGCCTGCTGACGCCCGCCAGCACCGCCCAGGTGCGCTACAGCTTCACGCTGTACGAGATGACCGGCGACGGCGCGCGGGTCCGGGTGCAGACCGACAACACCGACCAGCCGTTCGATATCAACGAGAGCAGCAAGCTGGAACTGGGCTCCACCGCCAAGCTGCGGGTGCTCACCACCTACCTGCAAATCATCAGCGAACTGCACCAGCGCTACGCCGACCAGACACCGGCTGCACTGAAAAAAGTCGATATCGATGAGCAGGATCGCCTGTCGCGCTGGGCCGTGGACTACCTGGCGCAAAACAGCGACAAGAGCCTGTCGAAGATGCTCGAGGCCGCCCTCGACCGGTCGTATTCCGCCAGCCCCGGCGAGAGCTTCTTTACCGGCGGCGGCCTGCATCGCTTCCATAACTTTCGCAATGAAGACAACGGCCGCAACCCGACGTTGCGCGACGCCCTGCGTGAGTCGATCAACCTGCCATTTATTCGCCTGATGCGTGACCTGGTGCGCTACAGCACCTATCACGCAGACAACAACAGTGCCGAGTTGCTCAAGGACGACAGCAACCCACGGCGCCAGGAATACCTGGCCCAGTTCGCCGACCGCGAAGGCACGACCTTCCTGCTGCGCTTCTGGAAAAAGTACCGCAACAAGGACACCCAGGCGCGGCTCGCCACCTTTCTCGACAGCCTGCACCCCACCGCCATCCGCCTGGCCGCCGTGCACCGCTACCTGTTGCCCCAGGCCAGCCAGGCGAGCTTCAACAGCTTCGTGCGCTCCCACCTGACCGGCAGCAAGGCCGCAGAAAAACTGACCGACGAACGCCTGGCCAGGCTCTACAACGACTACGGCCCCGGTGCCTACGACCTGCCGGACCAAGGCTATATCGCCAAGGTCCACCCCCTGGACCTGTGGCTGCTCGGCTACCTGTTGAACCACCCCGACGCCACCTTCACCCAGGCCGTCGCCGCCAGCGAGCATGAGCGCCAGGAAGTCTATGGCTGGCTGTTCAAGAGCCGCCACAAGAGCGCCCGCGACAGTCGTATCCGCACCATGCTGGAGGTCGAGGCGTTCCTGGATATTCACCAGCGCTGGCAGGCGGTGGGCTACCCGTTCGACCACCTGGTGCCGTCCCTGGCCACGGCCATCGGCAGCTCGGGGGACCGCCCGGCGGCGCTGGCGGAACTGGTGGGCACGATCCTCAACGACGGCGTACGCGAGCCGACGCTGCGCATCGACAGCCTGCACTTTGCCGTCGACACCCCCTATGAAACCCGCCTGGTGAACAACCCCGACAAAGGCAAGCGGGTGATGCCCAGCGAAGTCGCCACCGCCTTGCGCGGCGCGTTGTCCCAGGTGGTGGATGCGGGCACGGCCAAACGCGTGTCGGGCAGCTTCAAGCTGCCCGACGGCACACCGCTGGCCATGGGCGGCAAGACCGGCACCGGGGACAATCGCATCGAAGCCATCGGCGCCGGTGGGCGCATCCTCAGCTCCAAGGCGATCAACCGTACCGCGACCTTTGTGTTCTATATCGGCGACCGGCATTTCGGCACGCTGACGGCCTTCGTGCCCGGCAGCGGCGCGCAGAATTTCACCTTTACCTCGGCGCTGCCGGTGCAGGTGCTCAAGGGCATGGCACCGGTGCTGATGCCGTACCTGCAACCGGGCGGCCATACCCTGTGCAACCCGCCTCGTGCCGTGACCTCAACAGACTAACCGTTGATTTCGATGATGCGTTCGGAGGTGCCCTCCACCAGATAGAACCGATACGTCCGCCCGGGCTGTTTTTCAAAGCTGAACACCCGGCCAGGGAAGATATGGTTCTTGGTGGTCGGGGCGCAGGATGTACGGTCCTTTGCCGCGCAATCCTTGAACTCATCCACCACCACCACGGTGTTGCCGGCATTGCGCAAGGTGTAACGCTGCCCGCCGTTTTCGACCCGGGTGTCGAAGCGGCTGTCCTTGGGCCGCACGAAGAACACCGTGCCGTAGCCGGCCATCACCTGCACGCCTCCCACCAAGGTCTCTTCGTAGGCTTTGCGCTCTTCGTCGCTGAGACCAAAGCCGTCTTCGGTCTCGGGCGCGACCGGCAGGTAGCGTACCCGGAAGTAGCGCTCGCGGTCGCGATCGCCGATAAACACAAAACGCGTGCTCTGCATGCCGTCCGCCGGCACGATCAGGCGCGCCGGGCTGGCCACCAGGCCGTTGCGCACGCTGCCATCGGCTTCGAGCTTGAGCGGCACCTCGTCGTAGCTGCCGTCGGGCTTGTAGAGCATCTCGGTGACATTGACCTTGACGAAGGCCGTCTTGGTGCCGCCGTTGAATACCCGCTTGAGGTAGGTGCTTTTATCGCCGCGCAAATAATCGTAGAAGTCACCGACGTTGATGTTCGGCCCGGCCTGGGCATTGAGTGAACACAGCATCAAACCCAGCATTGCATATAAAGCCTTCATAACCACTCCTCTGCCCATCATCACGGCCGTACCGCATCGAACAGCAGCTCGACGCTGCCGTAGTACTCACCAGGGGTAAAACCATCCGCCGGCTCGACCGCCGAGATATCCAGCAGCACGCGCTTGCCCTGGCGCGCCTCGTCGTGCGGCACCACCAGGGTGTCATCGAGGCCCAGCACCTGGCCGTTGAAGGTGACGTTCAAGTCGATATAGGTGCGCCCGCCATTGAACAGCGTGGGCAACGCGCCCAGACGGGCGTTGATGCCGCCGGCGGAACTCTTCACGTCAAAGTGCTCGCGCAGCGGGCGCAGGCGCCCGGGTACCAGGTCCCAGACCATTTTTTGCTCGCGCTCCAGGAACCCGGGGTTGATCGGCAGGACGTAAAAGTCTGCGGTCGGGATGGTCACGGACACATCGAACACCTGTTCTTCACGGATCGCCAAGGCCTGGGTACTCAGCAATGCGCCCACCATCAGCAGCAGCGCCGCCAACACGAGCTTGCAATGTCTGCACGACTGGCGCGCGCCCCCTGGGGCTATTTCACTGACCATCAGCCTTTGACCTCATATGGTTTTTTTTCGCTGCCCTCGATCAGGGTGAAGCGGTAGGTACGCCCGGCCTGCCTGGCAAAGCTGAAGGCACGCCCCGGCAGGATGTGATGCTTGGTGACGGGCAGGCAGTCCTGGCTATCGCCACTGGCGCAGTCCTTGAACTCATCGACCACCACCACGCTGTTGCCGTCGTTATGCAGCCCGTACTCAACGGGTTGCTCATCGATGCGGGTGGCGAAGCGGGTGTCCTTGGGCCGCACGAAAAACACCGTGCCGAACCCCGCCAACACCGTGACCCCGGCTGACAGTTGATTCTTGTAGGCCTCGCGCTCTTCGCTGGAGACCACGAAATCGTCCTCGGGCTCGGGCATCACGGGCACGAAACGCAGGCGGAAATAGCGCTCGTTTTGCCGCTCGCCCAGGTACAACAGGCGTGTGCCCTGCATGCCATCGGGCGGCACGATCAGGCGGGCCGGCGTGGCCATCAGGCCATCGCGCGCGGCATTCCCGGGGGTGTTCTTGAGCTCGACCTCCTCGGCGCTGCCATCGGCGTTGTAGAGGATCTCCATCACCGAGACCTTGATGAACGCCGTACTGTCGCCACCGTTGAATATCCGTTTCAGGTAGGTACTTTTGTCACCGTCGAGGTAGTCATAGAACACCCCGACGTTGATGTTGGGAGCCGCTGGCGCCGACAACGGCAACCAGCACAGCGCACACAGCGCCAACAGATGTTTCATCGCCATAAATCCCCGTTAGAGTTCCGAATCCCAGACCACCGTGACCTGGCCTGAATAGGTGGTGCCGCCACGGCTGAGCATCTGGTCGGCGTAATCTTTCTTGACTTCGAAATGCAAGGTACCGGGCCGGCGATTGACGTAGAAACCAGGCTTGAACAGCTCGGTGCCGGCACCGCTGAGCAGCAGCGGCTGGCGGTTCACGGCGGCGCCGTCCTCACGGGTCAGGCCGTAGGGCAGGCTGACGCTGACATCCACCGGCACTTGGTGGCCGTCGCTGGTGTTTTTCAACGCGCAGGTGTCACCGATGACCCACTCGCAGGCCATCTGCATCTTGAAACGCGACGATGCGGACATGTTGAAGGTCTGGTCACGGAACAGGCGCGCCGGTTTGCGGCCCTGGTTCAGCCAGGCTTGCCAGCCGCCTTTAGGGACCAGTTCAATACGGTTTGCACCGGGAGGAACTTCGACCTTGAGTTCATGCAGCACAGACAGGGTGAAGTTCAGGGTCAGCGTAGGACTGCTGGGCATCATCATGTTGCCCAGGTCAAAGTCCTGTCCGGGCCCCACGGTATATTGATGACTGCCGGTGTACTCCCCTGAAGACATGCCTAAAGGGTTAGGCGTGCTGAGTTCGTAGGCAAATTCCAGATGGCTGAAACGCATCGTGGGGATATCGAACCTGGCCTGCTTGGCACATAGCGAACCAACGGGGGCTCCCCAGAAAAATGCAAACGACACGCCCCAATAGGCGCTCACCCCGGTACCTCGGCAAGGACTCGGCGCGTACACCCAATTAGAACCGGTCCACAAGCGTTCATGCGCCTGCAAAGGAGTAACGCCGCCCCCCACCAGGTTGACCAGATTCGGTACCGAATACGTCGAACCGATCCCCAGGATCCGGACCCTGACCGTTTCCACTTCCTGGGTCTGTCGATGGATAACCGTCAGGTCCTGCCACTCCGTCGGGAGTTTAAACATTGCTCCTTGCCGGGGATCCGTATGAAACGCAGGAATCGTCCCAATGGATTCAGACGAAATACCAGCCCTGAGGCTGAATAGATTCAGGGCGGCACATTGAGCGGGATAAACCACGCAGTAACCCGTGTTCGGGGTTTTATTCTCGAACTTGTTCAAATGCGGATTTGCAGGGTCCGGCCGAAACTCAGCCTGGATGTTCATGTGTACCGCCATTGCGGGCATTGCCAGCAACGCCAATAGCGTACAGGCCGCAACGCTGGAGCAACGTCCTATCCGTTTCCACACCTTCATGTCTTTACTCCAACACTACGTAACTGACGGCGCTTCATACTTGCGAATCCCAGACCACCGTGACCTGGCCCGAGTAGGTGCTGCCTCCCCGTTCGAGCATCTGTTCGGCGTAGTCTTTCTTGACCTCGAAGTGCAAGGTGCCGGGCCGTCGGTTGACATAGAACCCCGGTTGAAACAACTCGGTACCGGCACCGCTCAGCAGCAACGGCTGGCGATTCACCGGCGCACCGTCCCCGTGGCTCAAGCCATGGGGCAGGCTGACGCTGACATCCACCGGCACTGCGTGGCCGTCGGTGGCGTTTCTCAAGGCGCAGGTATCGCCCATCGTTCGCTCGCACCCCAACTGCATCTTGAAGCGCGACGAGGCGGAGATATTGAAGGTCTGGTCACGGAACAGCCGCGCGGGTTTGCGGCCCTGGTTCAGCCAGGGCTGCCAGCCGCCCTGGGGCACCAGTTCAATGCGATTGCCCCCCGGCGGTACCTCGACCTTGAGGTCGTGCTCCACGCTCAAGGTGAAGTTGAACGTGAGGGCGTTCTTGGAGGGCATCATGACGTCGCCGAAATCGTAATCGCCGCCAGGGCCCATGGTGTAGGTGATGCTGCCGGTGTATAGCCCGCTGGACATGCCCAAGGGGTTGGGCGTGCGCAGTTCGTAGGCATACTCCATGGTGTTGACGTTCATCCTGAGCAGGTCCTGTGACGGTTTCCGGCTGCAAGGGCCGGCCCCTTCAGGCGTCAGCCAGAAGTACGAAGCGGACGCGGTACCCGCTGCAAGATGGCTGGTGCTTTGGCAAGGGGAAGGAGCGTACCGCCACTGTGTTGACCAGGCGATCCCTGGCTGCCCCCATGCCGACACGCCTGGAGGCCGGGGGACAGACCAATACCCGCCGATGCCAGCGATCCGGACTTGAACGATCTCTGTTTCCTGGGTGGTGGCATGGGTCACGACCAAGTCACGCCAAGCGGACGGCACCTTGACCATGAAGCCCTGACGCTCCTCCTCATGATTGGCAATGATCGGTGCGATGCTGGCAATCCTGAGGGTAGTGTCCCGCAGGCTGAAAATACCCAACGCCTTGCAGCGCGCCGGAATATGCGCGGCGCAGATCGAGCTGATCGGCGTGGTGTTTTCGAATTTGTTCACCATGGGGTTGGACGGATCGGGGCGGAACCGTGCGGTGATGTTCTCGTCGGCCGTTGCGCCAGCGGAACACAGCAGGACGGCCATGCCCAGGGCGAAACGGCGAGGCGCGCGGGCCCTGGGTTTTTTCATAACGTTGTTTAGTCTCGTCATCATGCTCAACCGGCAATCTGTTCGGCGGTGGTGGAGTCGGCCAACGTATCCGGCGTGCAACGCAAGTCACCGATCATCAGCACGCTGTTTTCGCTGCGGGCCTTGGAGGGGTCGAGCCGGAACTGGCAGAGCAACTGGTTGTTACGGCGCACTTCGAGGGTGGGTGAACTGGCGTTCATTTCCAGCGAGAAGAAGCCGTCGACCTCGCTCACCCCACGGGTGGCGTGATTGATCACGTGCAAGCCCTTGAGCGGTTTGCCCTGGGGATCCACCAGGCGACCGAGAACGGTCACGGTTTGCATCACACTGATCTTGCGATACTCCACGCCCCCCTTGTTCAAGTGGTAGCGCGTGCGCGGCGGCTGGATCGTGGCCGAGGGTGCATGGTTGCCTTCGAAGTCGAAGCTCACCGAGCTGCCCTTGTAGGCGGTGATCGGGATGAAGTTGCGGCCGGGGCGCAGGGCCGTGCTGCCGCCGCTCAGGTCGTCGGCGCGCAGGGCGATGTCATCGACGTCGGTCTCCACGTCCACGATCAGGCCGGAACCGGTGCCGTGGTATTGGCTGGTGAGCACCATCTTCTGCTGGCCCAGGGCGAAGGTGCTGTCCAGGTTGAGGCCGCCGGACAACTCGTTGTTGAACGACGAGCGCTGGGCATAGCCGTCACCACTGACAAACTCGTTTTCGAAACTGGCCATGCCGGACAAACCGACGCCGTAGGTGTCGGTGGTTGCCGTGGCGGACACGCTTTGCAGCATGTGGTCCTGCAGGTCCTTGCGGTAGGTCAGCGAGGCATTGTTGTCGCGGGTCCCGTCGCGGGAAGTCCGCGTGCCGATACTGGCGGACCATTGCTCGCCCGGCGCGCCGAGGGCCAGGCTGACGCTCAGGTCGACCCCGCGGTTGCGCCGGTCGCCCGTGCTGGCGCTGGCGGGCCGGTCGAACACTGACAGCCGCCAATTGGCGTCGTTGCCGAACAGGTGGGTGCGTTCGGTCCAGCCCAGGTCCAGGCCGACGCCTTCGTTATTGCCCTCGCTGTAGAACAGCCGGCCATTGATCGAACGCAGGTTGCTCAGGCGATGGTTGACCGAAATCGACGAACTGCTGGTCTGGCCGACAAAGATGTCGCGCTGGCGAATACGCGTGCCATCGGGCAGGTTTTCGTAGGTGTTGCGGGTGTCGAGCCAGCTGCGGGTGTGGTTGAACACCACGCTGCCCATGCCGTAGTTGTATAAGCCGTTGAGGTCGAGGCCGGTGCCGTACTTTTCCGACCAGTACACGTTGGCGTACAGGCTGGCCTGGTCGGCCAGGGTCCAGTCGATCGAGGAGCCGTACTGCATGTTGTCCTTGACCTGGCGCCCGGATACACCCAGCACCACACGGGGATGCGCCAGGTAATTGAGGGAAACGCCGGCAGTCGGACTGCCGCTGCTTTGTTCGTCGAAATTACTCAGCAGTTTGCTTTCCTGGCCGGCGAACAGGTTGTAGCGCCAACGCTCGTCGTGGTTGCGCCAGTTGTTGGGCTTGTACACCAGCTCCTGGGTGGTGCTGGTGATCTGGCCGTCTTCCACCAGGCGCACTTCCACTTCATAGATGCCACCGGGCAGTGGTCGGGTGTCCAGGCTGTGCAGGCCGCTGCCGACCGGCTGGGTGTTGATCAGCAGGCCGTTGCGGTAAATCTCCACCGATGCCTGGCGGCTGGCGGTGACATAGATCGGGTAGACCGCCGGTTTGGAGTTGTTGATCACCAGGCTGTCGGAACTGCCGTACATCACGCCGACCGCGGTGTCCGGGCTGGCACCGAAGGTGCGCAACTGGCGGGTCAGGCCTTCGGCGTTGGGGGTGAAGTAACCCAGGCGCAGGAAGTTGCCCTGCAACTCGCGCTGGGTATAGAGCGCATACACCGCGTGGTTGAGGTCGTCGTCATCGGGACCGCCGAGGCGCGAGAACTGCATGTTCAGGGTCTGGCTCCACAGGCCCAGGCTGCTGCTGGCGTCGATGCCGAAGCGCCCGCCCAGGTCCTGGCCTTCGCCGCCGCTGAGGTTCAATTGGTTGCGTACGATCAGGCCGGTGCTGCCACCGGTGGGCAGGAAATAGTAGCGCTGCGCCTGCTCATCACGCTCGGCGTTTTCGGTCAGCAGCGACACCGTGGAGTTTTCCAGGTTGTAGTGCACGGCCATGAGCCCATCCGGGCAGTTGCTGGCGCAGGCACCCAGGGCCACACCCTGTTTCAGGTAATCGGCCCACTGGTCGCGCTCTTCGTCCTTGATCACGCTGCCGTCGTGGTCGGTAAAGTCGAGCAGGGTCATGCGGTCATCACGGGTCAGGACTATCATCGCCTCGGAGACAAACTCCTGATCCAACTCAACCCTGACCGCCAGCGGCACGTCGAAAAAGTGCTCTTCAAAGTCCGCCGGCAGTCCCTTGGCCTGGGACAGCAAACTACGAGGGGTTGTACCGTCGGCGGTACCTGCCGCCAACGCGCCCGCACAAAACAACAGGGCGAGCGCTGCCGCGATGGGAGTCATCGGGAACATGAACGGAATACTCTGAATTCGGACGTCAAAACAGGGAGACCGATCGACCGACAAACGCTGCCTGCCGACCGGTACCGCTACCCAACAATAAGCCGCGGCTTATTGAGTCAACGGGCTTGGCGTTACGGAGTAACGCGTGGCTCGTGGTCGAACACGATGGTGTAGTTGGTGGTGAAGAGGCCGGAAATGCCATCCGCCGGCTTGGCTGCGGCCACGACCAGATCCGCCTGGGTACCTGGGGTGGAACTGGCGTCGTCGACCACTTCCAGCGGCGAACCGGTCAGCACCACACCGTTGAAGGTGTTCGTCAGTGCGATCGACGAAGTGCCGTTGGTCAACGAAGCAGGACCGCCTTCGATGTAGGCCTTGATCGAGCCATCCGTGTTCTTCACATCGTAGGTAGCGCGCAGCGAACTCAGTTCACCGCTGACGGTGTTGTAGGCCATGGTTTCATCACGACCGAAGTTGGGATCACGCGGCTGGACATGAAACTGCTTGGTAGGAATGGTGGCCTTGATGTTGATGACGCTGGTAGCTTCGCCGGCAGCGAACACGCTGGAAGAGCCAATAGCCAGAGCGATCAGTGGCAGCACGAAAGCGGTCTTTTTAAGCATTTTAAGTACCTGTAGTGACATCAGTCTTTAGTTGAGAAACGGTTTCTCGCGCCGCAAGCAATCGCGTAATGCGTGTCTTGCGACGCCGGTAAATACTCCCTCGAAAACCCATTCAACGATGCCAGCACATTCGTTTAACCGCGTAATTAATCACGACTGGGCAATACAGAAAAAAACAATATTATTCAATACGTTGAATATTAACTGTCATCTATGTATTACCTTTTAAAGCACTCGATACTACTTAGTTTATTCATTTATCTGTAGGACATTAACTACACGCACCGCAGACTCTAACTATTCAAGCGTTTCGCCTAAAGACGTACTTAATAAGTTTATTCCCCATTCATGAAATCGCCATTTAACGGTCAAATAAAGGATGGTAGCGCCGGAACGGATTGTGGGTCGTGACGCTCCTTCAGAAGCAGCTCTCGCCTGCCGGCACCGCTCGTCAGAAGATTTTGCATCTCTCATAAGATATATCTTAAGTTGTATCGAAATCAGACAAGAGAACATCATCATGAGAGACCCTCATCACCACCGAGACCACGGTGAGCGCCACGATGGCTTTGAAAAGCGCGCCGGCCGCGAACGCGGTGGGCGTGGCCCGCGTGTCTTCGCACCGGGTGACCTGAAACTGCTGCTGCCGGCGCTGATTGCCGAGCAGCCGTGCCACGGCTATGACTTGATCCGCCGCATCGAAACCCTGTTCGACGGCGCCTACAGCCCCAGCCCCGGGGTGATCTACCCCACGCTGACCTTCCTGGAAGAAAGCGAATTGATCGCCGGCGACGCCGAAGGTGGAAAAAAACGCTACACAATCACCGAGGCCGGTCGTCTCTTCCTAAGCGAACAGGCAGTGGCTCTCGACGGCATTCGCCTGCGCATGGACGTGAGCAAACGCTCGCTGCGCGGCCATGACCGCCCAGCGGAAATCCACGAGGCCGTGCATAACCTGCGCCATGCCTTGCATTCGCACCACGGGCGCTGGAGCCCGGAAGAAATCGTTCGTGTCGCGGCGCTGCTCAACGGCGCCGCCCAAGCCATTGCCGACGGGACAGCTCAATGAATACGCAAGCCATCCACCGCGTGACCCACGAAATCAAACGCCGCCGCCTCGAAGTCGTGCGGGTAGTCGACCTCACCCCGCGCATGCGCCGCATCACCCTGGGCGGCCCGGAACTGGCGGGCTTTATCAGCCTGGGCAGTGACGATCACATCAAGCTGCTGTTCCCGCAGAACGCTGCCGAACAAGCGGCGCTGGAAAGCCCGACCTTCAACATCAAGGGCGACGGCCCGCAACCGGCGATGCGCGACTACACGCCACGGCGCTTCGACCTGGACATCGGCGAGCTGGACATCGACTTCGTGCTGCACGGCGACGGCCCCGCCTCCACCTGGGCAGAACAGGCCACGGTCGGCCAGCACCTGTACATCGGCGGGCCACGGGGCTCGATGATCGTGCCGGATATGTTCGACAGCTATTTGCTGATCGGCGATGAGACGGCGATCCCGGCCATTGCTCGGCGCCTGGAAGAATTGCCGGCCGGGCGCAAGGTGCTGGCGGTGATCGAAATCGCCAATGCGGCGGAACGGCAGGCACTGGCAAGTGCTGCCGATGTGGAGGTGAAATGGGTCGTGCGCGGCCAGGACGACCTGCTCGACACCGTGCAGAAACTGACGCTGCCGAGCGGTTCGTTGTACAGCTTTGTCGCCACCGAAACCAGGCTGTCGCGCCAGGTACGCCGGGTGCTGCTGGACACCCACAAGGTCAATGAGGCGTTCCTCAAGGCGGTGGGTTACTGGCGTGCGGAAGGCAGCGAAGAGGAGTAAGCCTCAACAAGGACACCGCTGCCGCTGACAACCCCAGCGGCAGGCGCGTATCGAACGACGAGGCAGTACCTTTGCAGGTGATGGTGATCCCACCGTCCGGGCATGAATAGGTGAGCCGGCGGTTGCTGCGGTGGATCGTGTCGGCGGATCGGTACCTATTGCTCTTTGGTGCACATTGCCGAATGTTGATATCGATCGGGTTGTTATGTTGATCGTGCAGGTTAAATTCGGGGTGATTTCAAGGTCCTGTCCAGGCCGACCGCCGCCAGGGCAACCAGCACGAACCCCAGCAGGATCCCCCCGGCATTCACAAACACATGTGGATAACCCAGGGTGCCGACATCGATGAACGGGTACTGGTACTGCCCGAGCAAATCCCCACGCAGCAGCACATAGCCGAAGTACACCAACGGGTAGATGACCCACAGGCCAATGTGCTTGAGGCGCAACTGGCCCTTGGGCACGCAGCGCCACCAGTACAGCACGAACAGCAGCGGCATCACGTCGTGCAGCAGCTCATCGGCGATCCATTGAAAACCTTCGGGCTGCCACAGATGCCGCAGCAACAGGCTGTAGGCCAGGCCCACCACCACGATGCTGACGGCGATGCCGCTGCTGACACCGGGGGTGAGGAAAAACCGCCTGGCTGCAGAATCGCGCTTCACCCACGCATAGCTCAGCACCACCGCTGCCAGGGTATTGGTCAGCACCGTGAAGAAACTGAAGAAGTTGATCAACCCACCGAGCAGGCTGGCGCCGGACTCCCAGCGCGAATAGAAAATCAGGTATTGCTGAATCGCCAGGCCCACCCAACCGGTCAGCGCCGCTGCCGCCACATACCGCTTCATGAGGTCAATCCAGCGGGCGTTTGGTGCGCATCAGCTTGACGTACAAGCCTTCGACCTTCTCCCGCGCCCATGGGGTCTTGCGCAGGAAGGTCAGGCTCGACTTGATGCTCGGGTCGCTCTTGAAGCAACGGATATCAATGCGTTCGGCCAGGCCTGCCCATTCGTAGTGTTCCACCAGGGTGGTGAGGACGTGTTGCAGGGTCACGCCGTGGAGGGGGTCGTTGTTTGTCGCGGTCATGCCGGGCCTATGAAAAAGTGTTCACGAAGGCGCACACCTTATCACTCCGCCCTGGCAGGTAAAAAAAGTTCCCGCCCTCGGCAAAAAAGAGATGTTATATTGTAACTATACGTCTCAAGTCTTTTCGTCGTTTTGCCAAGGAATGTCCGATGTCCCTCTCCTCCCTGTGGCGCTTGTCGCCGCTCGCCGCCGCCCTGCTGATCAGCTCGGAAGCCCACGCCCTGGAACTGCAACCCCAAGTCATCACCGGCAACCCGCTGGGCAGCGAGCAACTCGCCTCGCCGACCACCGTGCTGGAGGGTGATGAGCTGACCCTGCAACAAAAAGGCAGCCTCGGCGAAACCCTGAACAAGCAGCCGGGCGTGTCGTCTTCGTACTTTGGCCCGGGCGCCAGCCGGCCGATCATCCGTGGCCAGGACGGCGACCGCATTCGTATCCTGCGCAATGGCGTGGGGGCGTTGGATGCCTCGTCACTGTCCTACGACCATGCGGTACCGCTGGACCCGGTGAATGTCGAACGCATTGAAATCGTACGCGGCCCGGCAGCGCTGTTGTATGGCGGCAGCGCCATCGGTGGCGTGGTCAACACCTTCGACAACCGCATCCCCACCGAAGCCATCGAGGGCATCCACGGCGCCGGTGAACTGCGTTACGGCGGCGCCGACACCACGCGCAGCAGTGCGGGCAAGCTGGAAGCCGGCAATGGCACCTTCGCCTTGCACCTGGATGCCAACGCGCGGGAATTCAACGACCTGAAAATCCCCGGCCAGGCCCGCAGCCGCCACGCCCCGGACAGCGATGACGCACCCGGCAGGAACGGCCGCCTGGGCAACAGCGACGGGCGCCAGGACGGCGGCGCGGTAGGCGGCTCCTACACCTGGGACGACGGTTACGCCGGGCTGTCCTACAGCAACTACGACAGCAACTACGGCTCCCCGGCCGAGCAGGATGTGCGCATCCGCATGCAGCAGGATCACTACGGGTTCGCGTCCGAAATCCGCAACCTGCAAGGCCCGTTTACCTCGGTCAAGGTCGACGCCGGCTACACCGACTACGAGCACCGCGAAATCGAAGGCGGCGAAACCGGTACGGTCTTCAAGAACAAGGGCTACGAAGCCCGCGTCGAAGCCCGTCACCAGCCGCTCGGCCCATTCGACGGCGTGGTCGGTGCGCAGGTGACGCGCAACGAGTTCTCGGCCTTGGGCGAAGAAGCCTTCGTGCCGCAGACCGATACCAACGCCGGCGCGCTGTTTATCCTCGAAGAAATGCAAGCCACCGACCGCCTGAAACTCAGCCTCGGCGGGCGCCTGGAACACACCCGCGTCGACCCCGACGCCAAGGGCAACGAACGCTTCGCCGGCGCCGACAGGAGCAACCACTTCACCGCCGGCAGCCTGTCGTCGGGCGCGGTGTATACCCTCACGCCGATCTGGTCCGTGGCCGCGACCCTGGGCTACACCGAGCGCGCACCGACCTTCTACGAGCTGTACGCCAACGGTGCCCACGTCGCCACCGGCACCTATGAGTTGGGCGACGCCAACCTGAAGAAAGAGAAAGCCGTGTCCAGCGACCTGGCCCTGCGCTTTGACACCGGCACCCACAAGGGCAGCTTCGGCGTGTTCTACAGCCACTTCTCCAATTACATCGGTTTGCTGGGCACCGGTCGTACGCTGAACGACGAAGGCGAAGAAGACGCTGGCGGAATCCCCGAGTACGAATACTCCGGTGTGCGCGCACGTTTCGCCGGCTTCGAGGCCCAGGATCACTGGAAGCTCGGCGAAGGCGCCTACGGCAAGTTCGCGCTGGAGCTGTCAGGCGACTACACCCGCGCCACCAACCTGGACACCGGCGAAGCCTTGCCACGCATCGCGCCGCTGCGCTTGAACAGCGGCCTGCTGTGGGAACTGGACCGCTGGCAGGCGCGCATCGACGTCGAGCACGCGGCCGGGCAAGGGCGTGTGCCGGATAACGAGAGCGGTACCGATGGCTACACCACCCTGGGCGCGAGCGCGGGCTATCGCTTCAATCTCGGCGGCAGCCAATGGCTGGCGTTTGTGAACGGTGAAAACCTGACCAACCAGACCGTGCGCTACGCCAGCTCGATCCTGCGTGATATCGCGCCGGCACCGGGGCGCAGCGTGCAATTGGGCATCCGCACCACCTTCTAAACACACTGAAATGCCCCTGTGGGAGGAGGCTTACCCCCTCCCACCGTTATTGGGCAGCGACGATCTGTCACTGTTACCAAATCTGAAATGATGCATCTTGCGATTCGTGCTTTCTCTTGGTGCGCCAGCGCTTTATCCTTGTCGGCAATAACCTGAAACGTTTCACTCCCCCGGCCGACCCCACTTTGCTGATTATTCCTACCCGCCAAGACAGCGCTGTCTTACGCCGACCTGCGCACGGGAATAAATCTCCCACCTGTGGATAAGTCCGTTATCCACAGAAAAACGTAATTAACGCTGAACCAAGCCCGTGTCGAATCGTCATCTACAGTGAAGAAACACGGGGATACATAATTCCAACGTAACGGAGAAACACAACTATGAGCACTGACGGTGCTTCACGTCCAAGCCGCCTGCTGCCGAGGCTGCTAGGCGTCTTGCTGCTGATCATGGGCCTGGCCTTGCTGGCCGGCGGCGTCAAGCTGAGCCTGCTCGGCGGGTCGCTGTACTACCTGCTGGCCGGTATCGGCATCACCCTGACCGGCCTGCTGCTGCTGGCCACCCGCCGCGCCGCGCTGGGCCTGTACGCGCTGGTGCTGTTCGCCAGCACCGTATGGGCCCTGTGGGAAGTCGGCCTGGATTGGTGGCAGCTGGTGCCGCGCCTGGCGCTGCTGTTCGCCCTGGGCATCGTCATGCTGCTCCCGTGGTTTCGCCGTCCGTTGCTGCGCGGCCAACCTGCCCCGCTGGGCACTGGCGCGCTGAGCGTGGCCGTGGTGCTGGCCGGTGCAACCGCCCTGGCCAGCCAATTCACCAACCCCGGTGAAATGGTCAAGACCGGCCAACTGGACCGCGACGCGGTACCGGGCATGGCCAGCGCTGCACCGTCCCAGGCCGATGGCGACTGGAACTCCTACGGCCGCTCGGCCTACGGTGATCGTTACTCGCCGTTGGCGCAGATCACTCCGGAAAACGCGCACAAGCTGGTACCGGCGTGGACCTATCGCACCGGCGACATCCCCGGCCCGAACGATCCAGGCGAAACCACCGCGGAAAACACCCCGCTGAAAGTCAACGGCATGCTCTACGTGTGCACGCCCCACAGCCAGGTGATTGCGCTGGACCCGGACACCGGCAAGGAAATCTGGCGCTTCGATCCGAAGATCAGCAGCCAGGGTGCCGAGAACTTCAAGGGTTGGGCGCACATGACCTGCCGTGGCGTGTCGTATCACGATGACGCCGCCTACGCTTCCGAGCAGAGCCCGACCGGCAGCGCCAGCCCGGCCGCCGCGCCGAATGCCTGCCCGAAACGCATCTTCGTGCCGACCGCCGACACCCGCCTGATCGCCCTGAACGCCGACACCGGCAAGATGTGCGAAGACTTCGGTGACAAAGGCCAGGTCGACCTGCGTGCCAACATCGGCAGCTTCGCCCCAGGCGGTTACTACTCCACTTCGCCACCGGCCGTGACCAAAAACCTGGTGGTGATCGGTGGCCACGTCACCGATAACGTCTCCACCGACGAGCCCAGCGGCGTGATCCGCGCGTTCGACGTGCACACCGGCAAGCTGGTGTGGAACTGGGACAGCGGCAACCCGGACGACACCACCCCGTTGGCCGAAGGCAAGACCTACACCCGCAACTCGCCGAACATGTGGTCCATGTTCGCCGTGGATGAAAAACTCGGCATGCTCTACCTGCCGATGGGCAACCAGATGCCCGACCAGTACGGCGGCGACCGTACCGACGATTCCGAGAAATACGCTGCGGGCCTGACTGCCCTGGACATCGACAGCGGCCACGTGAAGTGGACCTTCCAGTTCACTCACCATGACCTGTGGGACATGGACGTCGGCGGCCAGCCGTCGCTGATCGACATCAAGACCGAAGCCGGCGTGAAGCAAGCGGTGATGGCGTCGACCAAGCAAGGCAGCATCTACGTGCTGGACCGCGCCACCGGCCAGCCGGTGGTGCCGATCCACGAAGTGGCCGTGCCCCAGGGCGCTGTCGCGGGCGACCGTACTTCCCCGACCCAGCCGAAGTCCGAGCTGAACTTCATGCCACCGCCCCTCAAGGAGCGTGACATGTGGGGCGTGACGCCGTTCGACCAGATGCTGTGCCGCATCGATTTCAAATCCATGCGCTACGACGGTCCGTTCACCCCGCCATCGCTGCAAGGTTCGATCGTTTACCCAGGTAACTTCGGCGTGTTCGACTGGGGTGGCATTTCCGTCGACCCGGTACGCCAGATCGCCTTCGTGAACCCGAGCTACATGGCGTTCAAATCCAAGCTGATCCCGGCGGCCGACATCGCCAAGCAAGGCCCGCGCGTCAGCGAAACCCAGGGCGTGCAGCCGAACAAAGGCGCGCCGTACGGCGTGATCCTCGAAGCACTGCTGTCGCCCCTGGGCCTGCCGTGCCAGGCACCGGCGTGGGGTTACGTGGCCGCGGTCGACCTGACCACCCACCAGACTATCTGGATGCACAAGAACGGTACCGTGCGTGACAGCTCGCCGGTGCCGGTTCCCCTGACCATGGGCGTACCGAGCCTGGGCGGCACCTTCACCACCGCCGGTGGCGTGTCGTTCCTCAGCGGTACCCTCGACCAGTACCTGCGGGCCTATGACGTGAAAAACGGCAAGCAGTTGTGGGAAGGCCGCCTGCCCGCCGGCGCGCAAACCACCCCGATGACCTACACCGGCAAGGACGGCAAGCAGTACGTGCTGGTCATGGCGGGTGGTCATGGTTCCCTGGGGACCAAGCAGGGTGACTACGTGATGGCGTTCAAACTGCCGGATTAAGCTTTATCGGCGGCAAAACCAAGGCGGCTACCCTCACAGGTAGCCGCCTTTTTTGTGCCTTCCATAGCAGCTGCGGATTTGCGCGGTGTTGGATTATGCGGTGCTTCAGAGCGGCTTGCGTTCTCGCCGCATCCACATCTCGAACGCCATGGCATTGAGCGGCCGGCTGATCAGGTAGCCCTGGGCCGTATCGCAGTTCCACTGCTTGAGCAGCTTGAGGCTGGGCTCGAATTCCACGCCTTCGGCCACAACCTTGAGCCCCAGGTTGTGGCTCATTTCGATGGTCGAACGCACGATCACGCCGTCGCCGCTGGTGCTGTCGAGGTTGCGCACGAAGGATTGGTCGATCTTCAACTCCTGCACCGGCAGGCGCTGCAGTTGCGCCAGGGAGGAATAGCCGGTGCCGAAGTCATCCACCGACAGGCTGATGCCGCAGCCGCGCAGTTGCTCCAGCACGCTCAAGGCTTGCTGCGGGTTGTGCATGATCGCGCTTTCGGTGATTTCGAAAATCAGTTGCCGGGCCGCCACGCCGTACTGCATCAGCAAGGTGCTGACGCGGATCGCCAGGTCGTCATCGGCCAGGTCATCCACCGAGATGTTCACCGACAACTGAATGTGCATGCCGCGCTGCGACCACTCGCCGATCTGGCGGATGGCTTCTTCGATCACCCACAGGGTCAGGCCGCCCATGCTGCCGGTGCGCTCGGCCAGGGGGATGAACTCGGCGGGCGACACCAGCCCCAGGGTGGGATGCTGCCAGCGCAGCAGGGCTTCGGCCTGGCACACCTCGCCATGCTTGAGGTCGAGCTTGGGCTGGTAGCACAGGTACAATTCGCCTTCGACGACGGCCCGGCGCAGGTCGCGGATCAGGGTGATCTGGCGCTGGTGGGCGAGGTCGCGGTCCTGCTGGTAGATCTGCAGATAGCCCGGCAGCGTCGCCGCATCGTGGCGTGCGATGGCGGCGCGACTGATCAACTCTTCCACCTGCTGGCCATCGGCGGGGTAGGCGGCGATGCCGATGCTGACCTCGTGGCGCACTTCATCATTGCCGATGCGCTGGGGCTCGGTAAGCAGCGCGTAGAGGCGGTCGGCACGGGCCACGGCGCGGTCGATCTCGGTGTTTTCCAGCAACAGCAAGAACTCGCTGCCGGTGATGCGCGCCGCCGTGTCGCTGGCCAGCAGGCTCATGGACAGGCAGCGGCTGGCTTCGCGCAGCATTTCATCCACGCCCTCGGGACCGAAGCCCTCGTTGATCACCCGGTAGTTCTCGATGCCCAGGTACAGCAGCACTACCGGCCGCCGGGCACTGATCGCACTGCCCAGGCGTTCCATGGCCAGGGCTCGGTTAGGCAGGCCAGTGAGCGGATCATGCAGGGCGTTATGGGCCAGTTGCCGTTCGCGCACGGCGATGCCGCTTTGCATGGCGTTGAAGGCGCGGGCCAGCAAACCGAACTCATCGTGGCTGCGCACCCGCACCGGCGTGCGGTAATCACCGGCGCCGATGCGCCCCGCCGCCTCCACGAGGGCGTTGAGCGGGCGCGACACCCGCCGCGCCAGGAACAACGCGCCGGCCAACGACACCAGCAGCACCGCCAGGGCAATCCCGAGAAACTGCCGGTCCAGCGGCGCAAAGGATTCCAGCGCATGGTCCAGCGGGCTTTGCAGCAATACGCGCACGTCATCGCCGTCGCCGGTATTGGCCAATGGAAGCACGCGGCTGAGCACGCGCTGACCGTGGAACCCATGGATCTGTGCCTCAGGGTTGAGCGGAGCGTCGTGCAGCAGGCTGAGGGCGGTGGCCCGGTACGCGTCGGGCTGGGTGCTGAACAGCGGGCCGGGCGTGCCGTCCTGCACACAGAGAAACGACACTTCCAGGTTGCTCATGGAGCGCAGTTCATAGGCGAACAGTTGGTCCATGGCAAAGCCCATCACGATGCGCGCGATGGGCAACGGGTCGCGCACTTCATCCTGCACCAGCAGGTAAGGCCGCCCGTCCAGGGCCACGATCACCATGTGCAGGCCATTGCGCCGCGCATGGCGCAAGGCGGCGTCATAGGGGAACGGCTGGCCGCGGGTGAGGATAGGAAGTGTGCTGACCATGACCTTGCCATCCAGGCCCAGCACAAACACTTCGCTGGAACGGATGCCGGTGCCGTGGCGCCGCAGTGCCGCCAGGATCGGCGCAGGCTTGCCCTCGGCCACGGCCAGCTTGAACGGACCATCGCCGGCGAGCCAGTCGAGCCCGTATTGCAGGCGCCGCCCGCGCAGGTCCAGCAGACGCTCGAATACCTGGGTTCCGGTTTTCAGTTGGACTTGTGCCTGGTTCTCCACGGCACGGCGGGTGGCGCTCTTGACGGCGAAATAGGTCGCGGCGACCACCACCAGCAGCAACAGCGCCAACACCCCGGCAATGCGGGTTTGAAAGGTATGGCGCCATGTCATGGCAGTGCCCTCCGGCAGCGTTCGCCGCTCGCTGCCGCTGCGTCCCTTAGTCATGTGCATTCCTTGCGCTCTGACCCGCCGTCAAAAAAACATCCATTCAGACTGGAAATTTGGTTTTAGCAGATTAGCTGGGACAGAGCAGAAGCGCACCGAATAAAACCGGGGATTTTACTGTCATTTTATTGGCGACAACCGCTTGACCATACCTCCCTGTCAGCTGCGCGCGCGCATGAAGTCCCCCCAACGCCGCACCAGATAGTTGTGCTCATCCATGACCGAGTTCCACACCGCAATATGCCCCATGCGCTGCTCATAGGAGCCGCCATCGCGCACCTCGCCGATATCGATCAACGGCAACCCATCACTGCCGAGCAGCTCCTCCCGTGCAGGCTTGCCGGCGTACCAGTAATCCCACTCGGCACTGCTCAGGTGATCACGGCTGCGCGCCGGGTTGCCGATGTAGTAACCCTGGCGCGCCATCACCGCGCCCGGCCAGCCGGACAACCACCAATTGAGGTACGCGTAGGCCGCGTCCAGCACCGGCCCCTGGGCATGGCGCGACAATGACAAGCCGCCGAACCAGGCGCGATAGCCTTCGCGGGGGACCGCCAGGCGGTATTTCACCCCGGCGCGGTGCAGGCGCATCAGGGTTGGCGACCACAGGCTCTGAATATCGATGCTCGGGCTGAGCATCAGTTGCGCGGCCTCTTCATCGTCGGACCAGAACGCGGCGAAATGCCCTTCCTTCTGCTTGCGCACCAGAATATCGGCGAGCACGTCGATCTCTTCGATGCTCATATTGCCGATGTCGTTGAAGCGCGCCAGCCCCGCGCCCTGCACCGCCAGCGCAGCATCCAGCGCGCCGATGGCAGCATCGCTCTGCAGCGCCGTGCGGGCGCGCCAGGCCGGGTCCAGCAGCCAGCCCCAGCTTTCGTTACCGTGGCAAAAACCCTCGGGCAGGCGCTCGGGGCGGTAGGCGAAGCTGTCGGCATTGTGGGTCAGGGGCAGCATGCTGATGCGCTCGGTGACGGTGCTGCCGAGGCTGCCGTCGTGCTGCACGAACAGGCGCTCGCTGGGCACGCTGCCGCTGCCCAGGCGGTCGTTGGGCGACAGCCGACCACGCTTGGGCAGGTCGTTGATCTCGTGCCACAGCGCGATGCGCCGCGTGTCGATGGGCTGGATCGCCCGGGCCGGCCACACGAAGTCGACGTTGTGAAACCATTGGTCGTACAGGTCATAGCTGTCGGGCTGCATCACTGCGATGCGCTGGGCCTGCTCCACATCGTGCACCTGGTACACCAGGCGAATCCCCAGTTCCTGTTCGGCGCGCACCCGCAGGCATTCGAGCAAAGTGACCGAGGTGCCGAGCACCCGTAAGGTGATCATCCGGCGAACCGCCGTGAGAACACCTCAAAGGAACGCCGCAGCAACGTTGGGTCGAGACCGCGCAGGATAAACACCAGGCGCGATTGCCGCTCGGTGCCTGGCCACGCAGGCAGATGGACCGGGGCATGCAGGCAATGCTGCACGCCATGAATGACGATGGGGGCGTTACTGGCGTTCACGTTGAGCAGTCCTTTGACGCGAAGGATTCGTTCGCCGTGGCATCTTAACAGCATCGACAACCACACCCCGAAGCCGACCCAGTCCAGCGGCCGGTCGAAGGTCATACTGCACACCTGGGCCGTACCGTGGGTGGCGCTGGTGGTCTGGTGCAATTGCCAGCGGCTGACTTCCAGGGCGGGTTCGGCACTGCGCAGGCCTTCGCCGAGCAACAGTTGGTCGCCACTGTGGATGGCGTGGGTATCGAGGACCGGCGTACCGGCGTTGAGCGCTTGCAGGTGCGCACGCAGCGGTTCGCAGTCATCCACAAGATCAGTCTTGCTCAGCAGCAAACGGTCTGCCGCCGCGACCTGGGCCAGCCATTCCGGGTGCAGGCGTTCCTGCAACGCGGCGTGGCTGGCGTCGACCAGCGTCACCACCAGGCCGATATGAAAACGCCCGCGCAGTTGCACGTCGTTGTTCAAGGTGGCGAGGATCGGGGCCGGGTCGGCCAGGCCGGTGGTCTCGAGGATCACCCGTTTGAACGCAGGAATTTCGCCACGCTCGCGGCGTTGCAAGAGGCCGAGCAACGCGTCCTTGAGCTCGCCACGGATGGAGCAGCAAATGCAGCCGCTGGGCAGCAGCACAGTGTCCGGCGCGACCTCTTCCACCAGCAGATGGTCGATGCCGATATCGCCGAACTCGTTGATCAGCAACGCGGTATCGCCCAGGCTTTCGCCTTGCAGCAGGCGCTGGAGCAAGGTGGTCTTGCCGCTGCCGAGGAAGCCGGTGATGACATTCAGGGGCATGCTCATGGCGCTGACTCCAAGTGATCGAGCAGACGCGGATCAAGGGGGTCCAGCGGCCGGCCGAGCATGGTTTCAGCTGCCTGCCACAGTTGATCCAAGCCGCTCGCCAGTGCCTGTTTACCGGTGGCGCCCACCAGCAGATAAGACGCACCCTGGAAGTCTTCGACCTTGAGCCGGAACACCGCCAGCACCTGGTTGATCGCGGCGATACGGCGCAGGCGTTCGCGGCGCCGGGGCAGTTCATCACCCAAGGGGTCGCTCCAGTGCAGGTCTTCGCCGAGCAATCCGCAGAGTCCGCACATGGCTACACCCCGCTCATGGCATGACATCGCCGGAGTTCGGGCCCAGCGTCTGGCCGACGAACAGGTTGCCGCCCGGTTCACTGGCCAGCAGCACGGCGGTGGGCGCCACCTCGTCCGCCAGGCCGAAGCGTCCCAAGGGCAATTCAGCGGCCTTGGCGCGCTTCCAATCGTCGCTGATACCGCCCACTAACGGCGTCTCGATCGGCCCGGGGGCGATGGCGTTGACCAGCACATTGTCCTTGGCCACTTCCAGGGCCAGGGACTTGGTAAAACCGATGACCCCGGCCTTGGCGGCCGCGTAGTGGGTGAGTTCGGCGCCGCCCTTGATGCCCAGTTGCGACGCCACGTTGATGATCCGCCCCCAACGCTGCGCCAACATATGCGGCAAGGCGCGCTGGCTGGCGACGAACACACTGGTGAGGTCGACGCGCAGCATGTCGTTCCACATCTCGATGGACAGGTCGACGCAACGCGCCTGGGTGAGCATCCCGGCATTGTTGACCAGGATATCGATGCCGCCGAAATGTTCGACGCAACGGTCGACACTGGCCTGGGCGCCTTCGACCGTGCCCACATCGGCCACGCACTCGACCACTTCGGCGCCCAGGTGGCGGCAGGCGGTCGCAGTTTCGGCGAGGCTGGCGGCGTGGCGGTCGGCCAATAGCAGACGCGCGCCTTCAACGGCATAGGCGCGGGCGATGGCGGCACCGATGCCGCTGCCGGCGCCGGTGATCACGGCCCGGCGGTTGGTCAGTTGGTTCATGCAAAAACTCCTGAAAAATTTTACTTCCAATGTGGGAGGGGGCTTGCCCCCTCCCACATTTGGATTGAGTACATCAGTCAGTCAGGCCAGCGCACGGTGAGGCCGCCGTCGATGACGATGCTCTGCCCGGTCAAATAACTCGACGCTTCACTGGTCAAGAACTGCACCAGCGACGCCACTTCATCCGCGCGCCCTACCCGCCCCAACGGAATCGCTCGCGCCGCTTTTGCCAGACCTTCCGGCCCCAGCGAGTTCTTCGCATCCAGCGACTGCGGCGTCTCGATCAACCCCGGGATTACCGCATTGCAGCGGATGCCCAGGGGCGCCAGTTCCACCGCCAGCGAACGGCACAACCCCGGCACACCGGCCTTGGCCGCCGCGTAATGGCTGTGGTCCTGCCAGCCATACACGCCGCCGGCAATCGAGGAGATCGCCACCAGCGCGCCGCCTTCGTTCATATGCCGCGTCGCCGCGCGGAAGGTGCGCATCACCCCGGTCAGGTCGACATTGAGCATCTCGTTCCATAGCTCGTCGGTCATTTCCAGCAGCGGCGCACGGCGCAGCAAACCGGCGTTGGCCACCGCGTAATCCAGCCGGCCGAAATGCTGTACCGCCTGCTCGGCGAGGGCGTCCACCGAGTCGGTATCGCCCACGTCCAGCGGCAACATCAGGCACTCGCCCCCCGCCTCTTCCACCCACGACACGGTGGTGCCCGGGTCGTGGGGATCGGCCGGGTAATACCCGCCCACCACCGCCACGCCGCTGCGGGCATAGGCCACGGCGAGGGCTTGGCCGATGCCACTGGCGGCACCGGTAATCAGGGCAACTTTACGGCTCATCACATTCTCCTTACTGAACGGTTTCCGGACGCACATGGCGGGCGGCAAACATCAGGGCGCCGGACAAGAAGCATGGCAGCGCGCCGAACCACAGCGCGGCGGTCTGCCAGTCACTGCCGGCGGACAACACCTGGGTCGCACCAAAGCCCGCGACCACGGCACCAATCGGGCCCATGGCATGGATGATCGCGCCGCCGGTGGCGCGGATGCTGGTGGGAAAGCTTTCACTGATAAAGAACAGTGCCGCCGAGTACGGCCCGATCAGGAAGAACAGGCCCAGGCTGTACAGCCCGACCACCATCGGCATATTGCTCGGGCCAAACAGCATGCCGGCAAACGCCAGGCCGCCAAGCATCCAACCCAGGCCGATCACATTGCGGCGGCCGATCTTGTCGCCCATCCAGCCGTGGCTGAGGTAGCCGCAGTAACCCACCAGGTTGGACAGCACGAGGATGATCAGCGAGTTCTCGAACGAGATGTGGTGCACGCTGACGATCACCGAGGTGCCGAGCACACTGAACACCTGGATCGCTGCCCAGTTGAGCAGCAGCGCAGCGCCGATCACCAGGGTGGCGCGACGGGCCGGGCCACGGAAGGCCGCCTTGAGGCCGGCCTTGCTGTGTTCGTCGTAGTCCACGCCGTAGGTCACGGCAACGTTTTGTGCTTCTTTCACCGCGCCGCTTTTACGCAGTTGGCTGATGCGCTGGTGGATCTGGAACTGCGGGCTCTCCTTGAGCTTGCGCGCCATGATCGCGATGACGATGGCCGGGATCGCGGCGAAGATAAAGCAACCCTGCCAGCCGATGATCGGCAGCAACAGCGCGGTCAAGCCGGCGGCGATCAACGCACCGACCGGCCAGCCGCCCTGCACCAGGCTGTAGATGAAGCCGCGGCGCTTGGTCAGGCGCGGGTCTTCCGAGGCGCCATACAGCTCGGTCAAATAGGTGGCGTTGACGGTTTCTTCGGCATACCCCAGGCCGCCCAGCGAACGGATCAGGATCAGCGGCGACTTGCCCCACGCGCCGCCAATGGCGGTCAGCGCCGAGCACAGGGCGGAACCGGCCACGGTGAAAATAATCCCTTTGCGCCGCCCCAGCTTGTCGACGATCGGCCCGATGGCCAAGGCGACCACGGCGGTACCCACCGCCACCCAGGTCGCGATTTCAGCCTGCTCCACTTCACCCCAGCCGAAGTGTCGGCCGATCTCCGGCAGCAAGGTGCCGAACAGGATGAAGTCGTACACCGCAAACACCCAGGCGAAAAACGCGATCCAGGTGGCGAAGCGCACTTCCTGGGACGTCAGTTGCCGGGGTTTCCAGCCAGTCAGGTCAAGCTTGTTGTAGATGGACATAATCGCGCCTCGGGAGGTGGGGGCTGCTTGGGTTGGGATCAGGTACGCGGTTGGCGGCGGATAAAGTCGTCGGCGATTTCGTCGAAGGTGACAAAACGCACGCCGGCATGGCTCTGGATGTGTTCGATCAAGCGCTCGAGCATCAGCAGCACTTGCGGGCGGCCGGACACGTCGGGGTGGATGGTCATGGTGAACACCGCGTGTTCGTGCTCGCGGTAGACCCAGTCGAACTGGTCGCGCCACATCTCCTCGAGGTGGCGCGGGTTGACGAAGCCGTGGCTGTTGGGGGCTTTCTTGATGAACATCATCGGCGGCAGGTCGTCGAGGTACCAGTTGGCCGGGATCTCCACCAGATCGGTTTCTTCGCCGCGCACCAGGGGTTTCATCCAGGTGTCGGGGTGCTGGCTGTAGTCGATCTTGGTCCAGCTGTCGCCCTTGCGTACGTAGTAGGGGTGGAAGTCGTTGTGCATCAGGCTGTGGTCGTACTTGATGCCTTTTTTCAGCAACAGCTCGTTGGTGACCTTGCTGAATTCCCACCACGGCGCGACGTAGCCGGTGGGGCGTTTGCCGGTGACTTGGGTGATCAACTCGATGGATTTATCGAGAACGATTTCTTCCTGCTCGGCGGTCATCGCAATCGGGTTTTCGTGGCTGTAGCCATGCACGCCGATTTCGTGGCCGGCGTCGGCCACGGCCTTCATCTGCTCGGGGAAGGTTTCCATCGAGTGGCCGGGGATAAACCAGGTGGTGCGCAGGCCGTAGCGTTCGAACAGTTTGAGCAGGCGCGGCGCGCCGACTTCACCGGCGAACAGGCCGCGGGAGATGTCGTCGGGCGAGTCTTCGCCGCCGTAGGAACCGAGCCAGCCGGCGACGGCGTCGACGTCGACGCCAAATGCACAGAGGATGTCTTTAGCCATGGTGTTTCTCCTTAAAGGTTGAGGACGGATTCGACGGACAAGGCCGCGCGCAACAGCCGCGCATCTTCTCCGCTCGGGGCGCTGAGCAGCAGCCCGGTGGGCAGGCCCTGGGCATCGCGGCCGCTGGGTAAGCTGATGCCCGGCATGTCGAGAAAACTGCCGGGCATGGTCAGGCGCAGGGTGGCGAGGTTGGTTTTGACGAACAGTTCGTCGTCGGCTTCAAGCGGTGCCAATGCCGGGGCGACATGGGCGACGGTGGGGGTGATCAGGATCGCGCCGTCGAGGTCATCGAGCAGTTGCTGTTGCAGGCGGCGGCGTGCGTCGGTCAGGTGGATCAACTGGCTGGCCGGCAATGTGCGCGCGGCTTCAAGGCGGCGGCGCACGCGGGGGTCGAGGTGCTCGGCGTCAGCACTGTCGAGCAGGGCCTGGTGCAGGGCGAAGGCTTCGAACGCGCCGAGCCAGCCTTGGTGCTTGATCAGCTCCAGGGTGGCCTGGAACGGGGTGCTGTCACGCTCTTCAATCAGCGCACCTTCGGCCTTCAGTCGCTCAACGGCACGCAGCAGGTTGTTGCGCACCGCAGGCTCCACGTCGGCCAGCACCCCCTGTTCCAACACAAAACGCTGCCCTTTCAGACGGCGGGCACTGTGCTGCCGGGCACGGCCATGGAGCAGGTCGTCGATGGCCAAGGCATCGCGCACGCTGCGGGTCAACGGGCCAAGGCTGTCGAGGGAACGGGCCAGGGGAAACACACCGTCGCGGCTGTAGCGTCGGCTGCTGCTGCGGTACCCCACCAGGCCGTTGAGCGCTGCCGGAATGCGGATGGAGCCTGCAGTGTCGGTGCCCATGGCGATCGGCACGATACCGGCCGCGACCGCCACCGCCGAACCGGACGACGAGCCGCCGGGAATACGCGCCTGGTCGGTGCCATGGGGATTGTGCGGCGTGCCGAAATGCGGGTTCAGGCCCAAACCGGAATAGGCGAGTTCGCTGAGGTTGGTCTTGCCGACACTGACCATCCCGGCACGGCACAACAGGCCCACGCTGGGGGCGTCCAGCAACGCGGCGGGCGCAGTGCGGCGGTAGGCGGCACCAGCGGTGGTGATGCTGCCGGCCACATCGAACAGGTCTTTCCAGGCCAGGGGCACGCCATCGAACAGGCTCAAGGGCTGGCCGGCACGCCACCGGGCGGCGGACGCTTCGGCTTCACGGCGGGCGCGTTCGGCGGTCAGGGCAATAAATACGCTGGTCGAGCGGCTCGCTTGATCGAGTGCCTGCTCAAGGGCTTGCACCGGGTCGCTGCGACCGCTGGCGAAATCCTCGGCCAGTGAAGTGGCGTCTGACATCAGGGGAAACCTCATAAAACGTACATATTAATAAAATGTACATTTTATAAAGGCAGCTTTCGTGCCAGTCTCTGCGTAGCGCTCTTGGCGCGATTACGCATTCTTACCCATAGCTACGGGATAGATGGTGTTGATCGATGGAAAAAAATCGTGCGCCACGCTTGCGAAGCGCCTTCAATGAAATAATGTATCTTTTATTAATAAGTACATTTTGGTGCAGAAAAGTAACATTCCTACGTTCAAGGCCCCAAAAAAGTGCCACCGACGTGGCGCAGAGTGACAGGCGCAACTTATGAGAGAATCCCCGGCCATCGTCCTACATGCCTTTGAGAAATCGATGAAAGCAGTGTCCGCCTCGGCCTCCCGTTACGCGATGATTCACCAGGTGTTGCGCGACGCGATCGTCAATGGCACCGCGCGCCATGGCCTGGTATTGCTCGAAGCGCCCCTGGCCGAGCTGTTCGGCACCAGCCGCGTGCCGGTGCGCAAGGCGCTGGACCTGCTGCACGCTGAGGGCTTGATCTGCCGCTTCAACGGCCGGGGTTACCTGATCAACCCAGAAGGCCTGGCCATGGAGCCGCTGCGCCTGCCCCTGAGCCATGCGCACCTGGGCCTCAATGGCGAGGCCGAACTGGTGGACACCCGGCCGTTGGGCGAGCGCATCGTCGAGGAAATCGGCGCGGCGCTGTCCACCTGTATCGCCTTCGGCCATTACCGCCTGGATGAGCAGGCCGCCGCCGACCACTACGGCGTCAGCCGCGCGGTGGTGCGTGAAGCGCTGATGCGCCTGCGCGACCGTGGCCTGGTGGAAAAAGAGCCCTATTCCCAATGGCTGGCGGGGCCCCTTACCGCGCGGGAAGTCACCGAAGATTACGAACTGCGCGCCTGCCTGGAACCCGAAGCCCTGCGCCAGAGTGCCCCGAACCTCGACCGCGACATGCTGGAAGCCATGCTGCAGCGCGTGCTGGATGCCCAGGACAGCCCCCAGTGCAGCCTGGAAGCCATCGAGCAGATCGAAGAGGATTTGCACCAGCGCTGCCTGGCCGGCCTGCAGAACCGCAAGATTGCCGCGCTGATTCGCCAGGGCCAGAGCCCGATGATCATCAGCCGGATTTTTTACCGATTGCTGGGGATCGGCGCTGATCCGGCGATGCTTGCCGAACATCGCTTGATTCTGGAGCTGCTGCTGCATGGCGCATTCGATGCGGCGGCGTTGAACCTGCGCGAGCACTTGCAACGGGCGCGGCAGCGGATGTTGCAGCGCTTGAAAGTCCTGTCGGTGCTGCCAGAGCAGCCACTCCCCGCCTACCTTCACAAAATCAGCTGATCCCATGCGGGAGGGTCGCCGCAGTAATTTCCTGCAATATGTTGCTATCTCACCCCCACCATTGAAACCACTGCTGCCCCGCCCCATCTAAGCTGCATACTTCCTTATGCAGGTGCCCCATGAGCGACCAGCAAGAATTCCCTGATTACGACCTCAACGATTACGCCGACCCCGAAAACGCTGAAACCCCTTCGTCCAATACCGGCCTGGCCCTGCCTGGGCAAAACCTGCCGGACAAGGTCTACATCATCCCGATCCACAATCGGCCGTTCTTCCCGGCGCAAGTGCTGCCGGTGATCGTCAACGAAGAGCCGTGGGCCGAGACCCTGGAGCTGGTGAGCAAATCCGACCATCACTCCCTGGCCTTGTTCTTCATGGACACGCCGCCCGAAGACCCGCGCCATTTCGACACCTCGAGCCTGCCGCTGTACGGCACCCTGGTGAAGGTGCACCACGCCAGCCGCGAGAACGGCAAGCTGCAATTCGTCGCCCAGGGCCTGACCCGCGTGCGCATCAAGACCTGGCTCAAGCACCACCGCCCACCGTACCTGGTCGAAGTGGAATACCCGCACCAGCCGAGCGAGCCGACCGACGAGGTCAAGGCCTACGGCATGGCGCTGATCAATGCGATCAAGGAACTGCTGCCGCTCAACCCGCTGTACAGCGAAGAGCTGAAGAACTACCTCAACCGCTTCAGCCCCAACGACCCGTCGCCCCTCACCGACTTCGCCGCCGCGCTGACCTCGGCCACCGGGAACGAGCTGCAGGAAGTGCTGGACTGCGTGCCGATGCTCAAGCGCATGGAAAAAGTCCTGCCGATGCTGCGCAAGGAGGTGGAAGTCGCGCGCCTGCAAAAAGAACTCTCCGCCGAGGTGAACCGCAAGATCGGCGAGCACCAGCGCGAGTTCTTCCTCAAGGAACAGCTCAAGGTCATCCAGCAGGAACTGGGCCTGACCAAGGACGACCGCAGCGCCGACGTCGAGCAGTTCGAGCAACGCCTGGAAGGCAAGGTGCTGCCGGCCCAGGCGAAAAAACGTATCGATGAAGAACTGAACAAACTGTCGATCCTCGAAACCGGCTCGCCGGAATACGCCGTCACGCGCAATTACCTGGACTGGGCCACCTCGGTGCCCTGGGGCGTGTATGGCGAGGACAAACTCGACCTCAAACACGCACGCAAGGTGCTGGACAAGCACCATGCCGGCCTGGATGACATCAAGAGCCGCATCCTCGAGTTCCTCGCGGTGGGCGCCTATAAAGGCGAGGTCGCCGGCTCCATCGTGCTGCTGGTGGGCCCGCCGGGCGTGGGCAAGACCAGCGTGGGCAAGTCCATCGCCGAGTCCCTCGGGCGGCCGTTCTATCGCTTCAGCGTCGGCGGCATGCGCGACGAGGCCGAGATCAAGGGCCATCGCCGCACCTACATCGGCGCCCTGCCGGGCAAGCTGGTGCAGGCGCTCAAGGATGTGGAAGTGATGAACCCGGTGATCATGCTCGACGAGATCGACAAGATGGGCCAGAGCTTCCAGGGCGACCCGGCTTCGGCACTCCTGGAAACCCTCGACCCGGAGCAGAACGTCGAATTCCTCGACCACTACCTCGACCTGCGCCTGGACCTGTCCAAGGTGCTGTTCGTGTGCACCGCCAACACCCTGGACTCGATCCCCGGCCCGCTGCTGGACCGTATGGAAGTGATTCGCCTGTCGGGCTATATCACCGAAGAAAAAGTCGCCATCGCCAAACGCCACCTGTGGCCAAAGCAGCTGGAAAAAGCCGGCGTGTCGAAAAACAGCCTGAGCATCAGTGACGGCGCCCTGCGTGCACTGATCGACGGGTACGCCCGTGAAGCCGGGGTGCGCCAGCTGGAGAAACAGCTGGGCAAACTGGTGCGCAAGGCGGTGGTCAAGCTGCTGGATGAGCCGAACTCGGTGATCAAGATCGGCAACAAGGACCTGGAAAGCTCCCTCGGCATGCCGGTATTCCGCAACGAGCAGGTACTGTCGGGTACCGGCGTGATCACCGGCCTGGCCTGGACCAGCATGGGTGGCGCGACCCTGCCGATCGAGGCGACCCGTATCCACACCCTCAATCGCGGCTTCAAGCTCACCGGGCAGTTGGGTGAGGTGATGAAAGAGTCCGCCGAAATCGCCTACAGCTACATCAGCTCCAACCTGAAGTCGTTTGGTGGCGATCCGAAGTTCTTCGACGAAGCCTTCGTGCACTTGCACGTACCGGAAGGCGCCACGCCGAAGGACGGCCCGAGCGCCGGGGTGACCATGGCCAGCGCGCTGCTGTCCCTGGCGCGCAACCAGGCGCCGAAAAAAGGCGTGGCCATGACCGGCGAACTGACGTTGACCGGGCATGTGCTGCCAATTGGCGGCGTGCGCGAGAAGGTGATTGCGGCGCGGCGCCAGAAGATCCACGAGCTGATTCTGCCGGAGCCGAACCGTGGCAGTTTTGAAGAGTTGCCGGAGTACCTGAAGGAAGGCATGACGGTGCACTTTGCCAAGCGCTTTGCGGATGTGGCGAAGGTGTTGTTCTGATAGCACGCTAGCGCCTGAACTGGCCTCATCGCCCCCCCCTCCCACACTTGAATGTGTTCACACATCAACATGTGGGAGGGGGCTTGCCCCCGATGGCGTGAGTGGCCGCAACCTGTATCCTGCTTGTAACACCCTGTCTTATCTTCGGTTATGCTCGGTCTTCGTCGCCAAACAACGGAGCCCCCATGACCGCTGCCCGCCTGCTTCTCCCCCTGAGCCTTTGCCTGCTCGCCGCCTGTGCCAGTGCGCCGAAGCAAAACGTCACCGTGGACAACCAGAGCGCCTGCCCGCTGCAACTCAAGACCGGGCAAAACCTGATCCTCACCCTGCCGAGCAACCCCACCACCGGCTACCGCTGGGCCATCCAGGATTCCGCCGGCGGCGTATTGCGGGCCCTGGGCCCCGAGGTGTACAGCAGCTCGGAATCCGGTGTGATCGGCGGCGGTGGCCAGTCCACCTGGCGCTTCCAGGCATTCGCAGCCGGCCAGGGGCGGTTGCGCCTGACCTCCCAGCAACCCTGGGAACCGGAAGCCGAGCCCGCCGAGACCTTCGACTGCGCCATTACGGTGAACTGATATGCCATGGCTGATTCTTGCGTTGATGGGCGCCGGCACCTTTATCTACGGCCTGAGCACCCATGCCACGTTGCTGTGCCTGCTGGTCAAGCCGCTGCCGGTCCTGGCGCTGCTGGGCTGGCTGCATGACGCGCCGCCGACCGAGTATCGACGCTGGATCAGCCTCGGGCTGATTTTCTCCCTGGTCGGCGATGTATTGCTGGCCTGGCCGGGCGACCTGTTTATCTTCGGCCTTGGCGCCTTTCTGTTTGCCCACCTGGCCTACCTCAAAGCCTATTGCAGCGACTGCCGCCGTCTGGCGCTGCTGCCGTTGGTATTGGCGCTGGGCGTGGGCGCGATCCTGCTGGGCATCCTGATTTCCCACGGCCTTGGTGAATTGCTGATACCGGTGGTGGTTTACGCACTGGTGATCAGCGCCATGCTCTGGCGCGCGCTGGCACGCGTGGGCAGCGATGTGCCGAAACGCTCGGCGCTGCTGGCGGCGGCGGGCGCGGTGTCGTTTGTGTTTTCCGACACGCTGATCGGTATCAATCGGTTTGTGCTGTCGTTCGACGCCGCGCCGTATTTGTTGATCGTCACCTACTGGCTCGGACAGTGGGGCATCACCGCCTCGGCTTTCCATCAGACAACCCGCGCACACGAGGGCCAACTTGGCTAAAATGCCGGCCTTTCCCCCTCGTCGCCGGAACAACCGTGAGCAAAGAACCCGATCGCCTATTCGCCCAGCCCCTGCCCCAGGTGCCGGACTTCGCCTTTAACGAGGACGTGGTGCGGGTGTTCCCGGACATGATCAAGCGTTCGGTGCCCGGTTACCCGACGATTGTCGAAAACCTCGGTGTACTTGCGGCGCAGTTTGCCCAACCGCACAGCGTGCTCTACGACCTGGGCTCGTCCCTGGGTGCGGTGACCCAGGCCTTGCGCCGTCATGTGCGCACCGACGGTTGCCGCGTGATCGCGGTGGATAACTCGGCGGCCATGGTCGAGCGCTGCCGCGAATACCTCAATGGCCAGGACTCGATGTTCCAGGAGCTGCTGCCGGTGGAGGTGATCGAGGGCGACATCCTCGCGCTGCAGTTCCAGCCGGCCTCGGTGGTGGCGTTGAACTTCACCCTGCAATTCATCGCCCCGGATGAGCGCCTGGCGTTGCTCGGGCGTATCCGCCAGTCGTTATTGCCCGGCGGCGCACTGATCCTTTCGGAAAAGCTGCGCTTCAATGACCTGGAAGAGCATGCGCTGCTCACCGACCTGCATATCGCGTTCAAACGCGCCAACGGCTACAGCGAACTGGAAATCGCCCAGAAGCGCAGCGCCATCGAAAACGTCATGAAGCCCGACAGCCTCGAAGAACACCGCGAACGCCTGCTGGCGGCCGGGTTCTCGAAAGTCGTGCCGTGGTTCCAGTGTCTTAACTTTGCCTCGTTGATTGCCTTGCCATGATTGATCTGTCCCCCCTCGCCCGCCATCTGGTCGGCACCCCGCTGGCCGTATGGGCCCAAGGCCTGCAAGCGCAGCTCGATAGCAAGATGGAAAAGGGTCATGGCGACCTGGAGCGTTGGCAGAGTGCCCTGGACGCGCTGCCAAGGATCCAGCCCAGCGAAGTCGACTTGCTCAATGGCCTGGTGCTGGACACCGATTGCGACGACGCCACCCGCGCGCAGATGCACACCGCGCTGATGGGCTTGAGCCCGTGGCGCAAGGGCCCGTTCCACCTGTTCGGCGTGCATGTGGACACCGAATGGCGCTCGGACTGGAAATGGTCGCGTGTGGCCCCGCACCTGGACCTGAAGGGCAAGCGTATTCTCGATGTCGGTTGCGGCAACGGTTACTACATGTGGCGCATGCTCGGCGCCGGGGCCGACAGCGTGATTGGCGTCGACCCGAACTGGCTGTTCTTCTGCCAGTTCCAGGCCGTACAGCGTTACCTGTCCGAACCCAAGGCCTGGCACCTGCCGTTCCCGTTTGAAGACCTGCCGGCGAACCTGGAAGGCTTCGACACGGTGTTTTCCATGGGGGTGTTCTATCACCGCCGCTCGCCGATCGAGCATCTGCTGGCGCTGAAGGACACCCTGGTCAAGGGCGGCGAACTGGTCCTGGAAACCCTGGTGGTGGAAGGCGACCAGCAACAGGTGCTGGTGCCGGAAGACCGTTATGCGCAGATGCGCAACGTGTGGTTCCTGCCGTCGGTGCCGGCACTGATGCTGTGGCTGCGGCGTGCCGGGTTCAGTGATGTGAGGTGCGTGGATGTGAGCGTGACCACGGTGGAGGAACAGCGCGGAACGGAGTGGATGAAGTATCAATCCCTCAGCGACTTCCTCGATCCGCAGGATCACAGCAAGACGATTGAAGGGCTGCCGGCGCCGATGCGGGCGGTCATCATCGCTAAAAAGTAAGCCCCCAAGCTCCCTGAAAAAATGAAGCGTTCTTTAGAGCGGGGGCTTGGCTCGGCGGGCCTTGAAGAATTCGCTCAACACCGTGCCGCACTCCTCGGCCAGCACACCGCCTTCAAACAACACCCGATGGTTCAGAAAGCCCTGGGTAAAGAACTGCCCCTGGCTTTGCACAATCCCCGCCTTCGGCTCCAACGCGCCATACACCACCCGCGCGATGCGTGAATGCACGATCAGCCCGGCGCACATGCTGCACGGTTCCAGGGTCACGTACAGCGTACTGCCCGGCAGGCGGTAGTTGCTGACAGCCTGCGCGGCGGCGCGGATGGCGACCATTTCGGCGTGGGCACTGGGGTCATTGCCACTGATCGGGCAGTTGAAGCCGCGACCGATGATTTCACCGTCCTGCACCAGCACCGCGCCCACCGGCACTTCCCCCAGCGCCGCGCCTTGGGCGGCAAGGGCCAGGGCTTCGCGCATGAAATCCTGGTCGCGGCTGCGGTCGATGATCGCCGTGGGGCGAAACTGGCGCATCACGCCACCTCGATGGCGGCCATCAGGCCGGTTTCCATATGGTCGATCACGTGGCAGTGGAACATCCACACCCCGGGGTTATCCGCCACCAAGGCCACGCGGGCGCGTTCGTTCTTGCCCAGCAGGTAAGTGTCGGTGAAATACGGGATCACCTTGTGGCGGTTCGAGGCGATCACCTTGAAGCTCATGCCGTGCAGGTGGATCGGGTGCTGGTACTGGGTCATGTTCTTCAATTCGAAAATGTAGCTCTTGCCTTTTTCCAGCTTGGCAATCGGGCGATCGGCGCAGGTCTTGTCGGTGATGTCCCAGGCCTGGCCGTTGATCTGCCAGAGGCTCGGCGGCTTGCCATTATCGACATTCACCGACACTGAACCGACCCACTCGAAATTGAAGTTGAGTTTCTCCGCATTGGCCAGGTCCGGCTCGGCAATCGGGTTGGCGGGCAATGCCGGTGGCCATTCGGTCGGTGCATCGGTGTTGGCGACTGAGCGGAAAGTGCCCAGGCGCACCGGGCCGTTGCGGATCGACAGTTCTTCACCCGCCGGCGGCGCCTTGATCGCGAGGCAGATACGCATGCCCGGACCCAGCCAGTATTCCTTGCCCAGCGGGCGCGGTTCGACGGGGTTGCCGTCCAGGGCGTAGATCTGCGCTTCGACGTCGGGGATGTTGATGCGATAGGTCAGGGTGTTGTCGAGGTTGAGCAGGCGCACACGGGTGATCTGCCCGGCAGGCAGGTCGATCACCGCCTGGGAGACGCCATTGATGGTCGACAACCGCCCGGCCGTACCGCCGCGCGCGGCCTCACGGGGAATGCTGAAGGCGACAAAGGCGCCCTCTTCGTCCACATGCCAGCTCTTCAGGCTCAGGGTGCGCTCGTGCTTGAACCCGGTGGGTTCGCGTTCTTCGATGATCAGCGGGCCGACCAGGCCGCGGCCGAGTTCTTCGCTGCTGTTCACATGGGGGTGATACCAGTAGCTGCCGGCGTCGGGCACGCGGAATGTGTAGTCGAAGTATTCGCCGGGCAGCACCGGCAATTGCGAGACGTAGGGCACGCCGTCCATTTCCAGCGGCAGGCGAATGCCGTGCCAGTGGATCGTGGTAGCGACCGGCAGGTGGTTGATAAAGCGCACCCGCAGCCACTCACCCTGGCGCACGCGCAACTCGGTGCCCGGTGCCGAAGGGCCGAAGGCCCAGGCCTGGGTCTTGTGCCCCGGCACCAGTTCTACGTCGAGCGGCGCGGCGATCAGTTCGTAATCATGCCCCGCTTCGGCTTCGGCGACTTTCCCCAGCCAGTAGCGGTAGGCGCCACCGGCGCCGACGCCCACTACGGCCAGGCCTGCAAGACCACCCAGGATTTGTCGACGGGAAAAGGATCGGGACACAACAACCTCACGTATCTGCCGCAGGCACAGGGCCTGCAAAGGGCAGATACGATACACCTGCATTGGCTAAACAGTAAGGCTTCGCATTGCCGCGGATCTGCGATCAGCGCTTGGCGGCCGCCAGGATCAGGGCTTTCATCTCGGCCACCGCGCCTTTGAAACCGACGAACAGCGCGTGGGCCACCAGCGCGTGGCCGATGTTCAGCTCGTTGATGCCCTTGATCGCGGCCACGGCTTCGACGTTGTGGTAGTGCAGGCCGTGGCCGGCATTGACGATCAGGCCTTCATTAAGGCCGCAGTTCACACCGTCAATGATGCGCTGCAGTTCATCCGCCACTTCGGTCGGTGTGGTGGCGTCGGCGTACCGGCCGGTGTGCAGTTCGATGGCCGGCGCGCCGACACGGCGGGACGCTTCGATCTGGCGCTCGTCGGCGTCGATGAACAGCGAGACTTCGCTGCCGATCTTCGACAGGCGCTCCACGGCGGCCTTGATCCGCGCTTCCTGGCCGGCCACGTCGAGGCCGCCTTCGGTGGTCAGTTCCTGGCGGGTTTCCGGGACCAGGCAGATGTGCGCCGGACGGATGCGCTCGGCGAAGGCCATCATTTCTTCGGTGACGCCCATCTCGAAGTTCATGCGGGTTTGCAGCACGTCCTTGAGCAGCAGCACATCGCGCTCCTGGATGTGGCGGCGGTCTTCGCGCAGGTGCACGGTGATGCCGTCGGCGCCCGCTTCTTCGGCGTCCAGCGCGGCCTTGACCGGGTCAGGGTAACGGGTGCCCCGGGCCTGGCGCAGGGTAGCGACGTGGTCGATGTTGACGCCAAGAAGAATGCGATTGCTGGTGGTCACGGAAGCGCTCCTGAAAAGGGGAAAGAAACGCTGCACAGCATACACGGGGATGTCAGGGCTTTCGAAACAACTCGCGACTGACCAGCGGCCGTCCACCCAAGTGCACGGCCAGCGCCTGGCGCATCAAGCGCTTGGCGGCGGACAAGGCGCCCGGTGCAGTCCAGTCGGCTTCACTCATGGCCAGCAGCTCGGTGCCCTGGAACAGCCCCGGTTGCAGCAGGTACACACGCTCCAGACCCGCATCCACCTGCAGGCGATACATGCCGTCGGCGGCGATGGGGTCGCCGTGCAGGTCGTTGTGCAGTTCGAAGCCGTAGCCCAGGTCGTCAAGCAGGCGCCATTCGAAGGCGCGCAACAGCGGCTCCAGGGGGCGGCCCTCGGCCAGGGCCAGCAAGGTGGCGGCATAGTGATCGAAGACCGCCGGGTGCGGGTCTTCGGCGGGCAACAGGCGGATCAGCAGTTCATTGAGGTAGAGGCCGCTGAACAGTGCATCGCCATTGAGCCAGGCGGACGTGCCGACGCTTTCCAGGCGGCCGACGTTTTTCAGCTCGCCCTTGCCGCGAAACTCCACGTCCAACGCCACGAAAGGTCGCGCCAATGTCCCCGCCTTGCCCCGCGCGCTACGCAATACCGCGCGCAGACGGCCTTGGGGCGTGAGGAAATCCACCAGCGCGCTGGTCTCGCGGTAGGCGCGGCTGTGCAGCACGTAGGCGAGTTGGCTGGTGGGTGGGGATTGGGACATGGGTTCTCTATCTTGAAAACAACAAAAACCTAATGTGGGAGGGGGCTTGCCCCCGATGGCGGTGGCTCAGTCACTTATTTATTAACTGATCCACCGCTATCGGGGGCAAGCCCCCTCCCACATTTTTTGCCCTGCGGTGTCCTTACAGGTCGCCGTAGCCGAGGGAGCGCAGTGCGCGCTCATCATCGGACCAGCCGCCTTTAACCTTCACCCACAGGTTAAGCATGATCTTGGAATCGAACAGCAATTCCATGTCCTTGCGCGCTTCGGTGCCGATGCGCTTGATGCGCTCGCCCTTGTCGCCGATGATGATTTTCTTCTGGCCGTCACGTTCGACGAGGATCAGCGCATGGATATGCAGGGTCTTGCCCTGCTGCTTGAACTCTTCGATTTCGACGGTGATCTGGTACGGCAGCTCGGCGCCCATCTGGCGCATGATTTTCTCACGCACCAGTTCGGCGGCGAGGAAACGGCTGCTGCGGTCGGTGATCTGGTCTTCCGGGAAGAAGTGCTCGTTCTCCGGCAGGTAACCGGCGATCACGCGCTCCAGGGCTTCGAGGTTGTGCCCGTGCTGGGCCGAGATCGGCATGATCTGGGCGTTCGGCAGTTGCTCCTGCAGCCAGCTCAGGTGCGGCATCAGCTCGGCTTTGTCTTCGATGCGGTCGGTCTTGTTCAACGCGACGATCAAAGGGCCAGTGACGTACTGCACGCGCTCGAGGACCATCTGGTCTTCGTCGGTCCACTTGGTGCGGTCGACCACGAAGATCACCACGTCCACGTCTTTCAACGCCGCCGAGGCCGTCTTGTTCATGTAGCGGTTAAGGGCTTTCTCGCCGCCCTTGTGCATGCCCGGGGTGTCGACGTAGACCGCTTGCACGCTGCCTTCGGTCTTGATGCCCAGCATGTTGTGGCGGGTGGTCTGCGGCTTGCGCGAGGTGATTGCAAGCTTCTGGCCGAGGATATGGTTCAGCAGCGTGGACTTGCCCACGTTCGGGCGGCCGACGATGGCAACATAGCCACAGCGTGTTGCGGTTGAATCAGTCATGGCCATTCTCCACGCCCAGGGCAATCAGTGCTGCAGCGGCCGCTACCTGTTCGGCAATACGACGGCTCACACCCTGACCTCGGCTTTTTTCATTCAGTAAGGTGATTTCACATTCCACGAAGAACACGCGGCAATGGGGTTCACCCTGGATATCCACCACTTCGTAGCGTGGCAGGTCGCAACCGCGCGATTGCAGGAACTCCTGCAAGCGGGTCTTTGGATCCTTGTTGGTGTCGACCAGCGTGAGGCTTTCGATCTCGGAGGTCAGCCACGCGGTGACGCGCTCCTTGGCCGCTTCCATGCCGGCATCGAGGTAGATCGCGCCGATCAACGCCTCAAGCGCATCGGCCAGGATCGACTCACGGCGGAACCCGCCGCTCTTCAACTCGCCGGAACCCAGGCGCAGGTACTCACCCAGGCCAAAACCACGGGCCAGTACGGCCAGGGTCTCGCCCTTTACCAGGCGTGCGCGTAAACGCGACAGCTGACCTTCACGGGCTTGGGGGAAGCGCTCGAACAGTGCTTCACCGGCGACGAAATTGAGGATGGCATCACCGAGGAATTCCAGGCGTTCGTTATTACGCCCTGCAAAGCTGCGGTGTGTGAGGGCAAGGACCATCAATTCCTGATCCTTGAAGGTGTAGCCGAGCTGGCGCTCGAGACGACTTAGAGAAACGGTCACGGTTTACCCATATCTGTGTGGTGGCACCGGCGGCCATCGACGATTGACGCAGTGTTCAAATTCAAATCCTGGTTGGTATTGCACGGGGACGGGAAATGTCCAAGCCCCAGAAAAGCATTCGGCGCTGTGTGCACAGCGCCGCTTGTATTACTTGATCAGCCCGACCCGCGAGAAGTTCGGCAGGTGGCTGAGCTTGGGTTCCGGCCAGCTCATCCAGACCGCAAAGGCCTTGCCGACGATATTCTGGTCGGGAACCATGCCCAGCAGGTCCTTGGGAATGCTGGGGTCATCCCAGTAACGGCTGTCATTGGAGTTGTCGCGGTTGTCGCCCATCATGAAGTAGTGCCCGGCCGGCACTTTCCACTCGCCGTCAGGCATGGCACGGTAGCGGCTCATTTCCTTGCGGATTTCATGCTCTACCGCACCGAGTTTTTCCTGGTACAGCTCGGCACTGCCCAGGCTGTTCGGTTCGGAACCGATCAGCTTCTCGGCCACCGACTCGCCGTTGATGAACAGGCGCTTGTCGCTGGTGTAGCGAATCACGTCGCCCGGCAGGCCTACCACACGCTTGATGTAGTTGACGTTCGGGTCGCTCGGGTAGCGGAACACCATCACATCGCCGCGCTGCGGATCACCGACTTCGATGACCTTCTTGTCGATCACCGGCAGGCGAATCCCGTAGGAGAACTTGTTCACCAGGATGAAATCGCCCACGTCCAGGGTAGGTTTCATCGACCCCGACGGGATCTGAAACGGTTCCACCAGGAACGAGCGCAGCACCAGCACGATGAACAACACCGGGAAGAACGACTTGCCGTATTCAACCAGCAAGGGCTCTTTGTTCAGCTTCTCGATCACCATGCCATCGGGCTGGCTGACGCTGCCCTGATAGGACGCGATAGCCGCCCGCCGACGCGGGGCGAAGAACACCAGATCGAGCAACGCCAGGAGACCGCAAACGGCAACGGCGATGACCAGCAACAGCGGGAAATTTAGCGACATAGGACCTAACTATCCAACCTGAGCACCGCAAGGAAGGCTTCTTGTGGAATTTCCACGTTGCCCACTTGCTTCATGCGTTTTTTACCGGCCTTTTGCTTCTCAAGCAGCTTGCGCTTACGGCTTACGTCACCGCCGTAGCATTTGGCCAGTACGTTCTTTCTGAGTGCCTTGACGGAGGTTCGCGCAATGATCTGCCCGCCAATGGCGGCCTGGATCGCGACGTCGAACATCTGGCGCGGAATCAGTTCTTTCATCTTCTCGGTCAACTGGCGACCTTTGTAGTGCGCATTGTCCTTGTGAACGATCAGTGCCAGGGCATCGACCTTGTCGCCGTTGATCAGCACATCCAGTTTCACCAGATTAGCCGATTGGTAACGGTCGAAATGGTAATCCAGCGAAGCATAGCCGCGACTGGTGGATTTGAGACGGTCAAAGAAGTCCAGGACCACTTCGTTCATCGGCAAATCGTAGGTCACTTGCACCTGGGTACCGAGGAACAGCATGTCGTGCTGCACGCCACGCTTTTCGATACACAGGGTAATGACGTTGCCCAGGTGTTCCTGCGGCACAAGGATATTGGCCCGCACGATCGGTTCGCGCATGTCTTCGATGGAAGACAGGTCTGGAAGCTTGGACGGGTTGTCGACGTAAATCGTTTCACCGTTTTTGAGCAGCAGCTCGAAAATAACCGTCGGCGCCGTGGTGATCAGGTCCAGGTCGTATTCGCGCTCAAGGCGCTCCTGGATGATTTCCATGTGCAGCATGCCGAGGAAGCCGCAGCGGAAGCCGAAGCCCAGGGCGTCGGAGCTTTCCGGGGTGTACTGCAACGACGAGTCGTTGAGGGTCAGCTTTTGCAGGGCTTCGCGGAAGTCTTCGAAGTCGTCGGAGCTGACCGGGAACAGGCCGGCGTAGACCTGCGGCTGGATGCGTTTGAAGCCCGGCAGCACGTCGACGTCAGGGGTGGAGCTCAAGGTCAGGGTGTCACCCACCGGCGCACCGTGGATGTCCTTGATACCGGCGATGATGAAGCCTACTTCACCGGCTTTCAGATCAGTGGTCGCGGTGTGCTTGGGGTTGAATACACCGACGCTGTCCACCAGGTGGATCTTGCCGGTGGACTTGACCAGGATCTTGTCGCCCTTCTTCACACGGCCGTGGCGCACGCGTACCAGGGAGACAACCCCCAGGTAGTTGTCGAACCAGGAGTCGATGATCAACGCTTGCAGCGGATCTTCGTAGTTGCCGGTGGGGGCTGGAATGGTCTTGACCAGGCGCTCGAGCACTTCATCGACGCCCAGGCCGGTCTTGGCGCTGCACTCGACGGCGTCGGTGGCGTCAATGCCGATGATTTTTTCGATTTCTTCTTTTACGCGGTCCGGATCGGCCTGCGGCAGGTCGATCTTGTTCAGCACCGGCATGACTTCCAGGCCTTGCTCGATGGCGGTGTAGCAGTTGGCCACGGACTGGGCTTCAACGCCCTGGCCCGCGTCCACCACCAGCAGCGCACCTTCGCAGGCCGCCAGGGAGCGGCTGACTTCATAGGTGAAGTCCACGTGGCCGGGGGTGTCAATGAAGTTCAACTGGTACTTGATACCGTCTTTGGCGGTGTAGTACAGGGTAACGCTGTGGGCCTTGATGGTGATCCCGCGCTCGCGTTCGAGGTCCATGGAGTCCAGCACCTGGGCTTCCATTTCACGCTCGGCAAGGCCGCCGCACATCTGGATGAATCGATCGGCCAGCGTCGACTTACCATGGTCAATGTGGGCGATGATGGAGAAATTGCGGATATGACTCAAATCACTCACGGATCAACACTCAAAAAGGCTGCAGGCAGATTGCCCGCTGAAAAATAGCCGGGAATTGTACCTGATGCTCAGGCCGGGCGTCATCTTTGCTGACCAGAACAAAAATGCCCCGCTCATCCGAGCGGGGCATTTTTTATCCAACGGCGCGGTATCAGCCGGCCCGGCGCAGCAGCCAGAACCCGGCCAGGGCGCAGATGGCCGTCGGCACCAGCACTGCAAACAGTGGCGAGAACCCGAACACCAGGCTCGACGGGCCGAGCAGGTCCTGGGCGATGCGGAAGGTGAAACCGACCAGCACGCCCGTGAATACCCGCTGACCGAGGGTCACGGAGCGCAACGGACCGAAGATGAACGAGATCGCCATCAACACCAGTGCGGCGGTCACCACCGGTTGCAACACCTTGACCCAAAATGCCAGCCAGTAACGACCGTTATTCAAGCCTTGATCCTTCAGGTAGTGGATATAGCCCCACAACCCGGAGATCGGCAGGCTTTCGGGGATCATCACCACCGTATTGAGCAGTTCCGGCTTGAGGGCGATATCCCACTCTTCACTCGGCACATTGATCACTTCGGTGCTGGCCTTGGTGCCTTGGCCGACATTGCGGAAGTAAGTCGTGGTGACGTCGGTCAATTGCCACTTTTCGTCGCCGTACTGCGCGCGTTTGGCGAAACTGGACGACAGCATGTGACGTTCCTTGTCGAACGTGTAGCGCGTCACACCGATCAACAACCCGCCCGGTTGCACGGCGTTGATGTGGATGAACTCATCACCCTGGCGGTGCCACAGGCCATGCTTGGCGCTTTGTGCATCGCCCGAGCCCTGGGCCAGGGCGCGATTGGCCTGGGCGGTGGTTTCGGCCGGCGGCGCTACGTATTCACCGATCAGCACGCTGCACAGCATCAGCAGCAACATTGGCTTCATGACCGCCCAGACGATACGCCCGATGGACACCCCGGCGGCGCGCATGATGGTCAGTTCGCTGTTGCTGGCCAGGCTGCCCAGGCCGATCAGGCAACCGATCAGCGCGGCCATCGGCATCATGTCGTAGAGACGACGCGGCGCGGTCAGTGCCACGTAGCCGAGCACGTCCCATACGGTATAGGTGTCGCTGACGTTGCCGACTTCATCGATGAAGGCGAACAACGAGGCCAGGCCCAGGATAATGCCCAGTACCGCCAGGATGGCGATCAGGACGCTGCTACCAATGTAGCGATCGAGCTTAGCCACGAGCCAACTCCTTCTGGCCACGACGGCTCATCATTTTCAAACGAATAGGCTCCCAATACAGCAGCCCCAGGCCGATCACCAGGAACATGCCGTGCACCCACCACAGGCCCAGGACCGGCGACAGCTTGCCTTTCTCCAGGGAGCCACGGGCGGAAATCAGGATGGTGAGGTAAGCCATGTACAGCAGGATCGCCGGCAACAGCTTGAGGAAACGGCCCTGGCGCGGGTTGACGCGCGACAGCGGCACGGCCATCAGGGTCACGATAAACACCAGCAGCGGCAGGGAAATCCGCCATTGCAGCTCGGCGATGGAACGCAGTTCCTTGCTGCCGAGCAGGTCCGCCGTGGGGATGGCGTCGCGGTCGGTGACTTCGTCGCTGATATCCGGGCGGGCCAGCATCACGCCATAGGTGTCGTACTTGATCGCGCGATAGTCGGCCATGCCTGGACTGCCATCGTAGCGATAGCCATTTTCCAGGATCAGGTAGCGGCTGCCGTCAGGACGCACTTCCTGGCGGCCCGAATCGGCCACCAGTACGGAAATGCCCCGGTCTTTCTTGTCCTGGCCAAACCGTTTCTCGGAGATGAACACACCGCCCAGGTTGGCGCGGTCGTCGGTCAAGGTTTCCGTGTAAGTCACCCGCGAGCCGTCATTGAGTGCCTGGAAACGGCCCGGCTCGAGGGTATCGAACTCGGTCATCGCATCCTGCTTGTTCAGCACCAGCTGGAACTGCATGGCGCCCTGGGGAGCCAGGCTCAGGCTCAGCCAGGCCACGATCAGCGCAACACCGGCCGCCGGAATCATGGTCATGCCCAGCAGGCGCTGCTGGCTCATGCCGGTGGCCGAGAGCACGGTCATTTCACTTTCAAGGTACAAGCGGCCGTAGGCCAGCAGGATGCCGAGGAACAGGCCCAGCGGCAGGATCAGTTGCAAGAATCCCGGCAGGCGAAAGCCCATGATCAGGAACAGCGAGCCTGGGTCCAGGGCGCCGGAGGCAGCCTGGGCCAGGTATTTGACGAAACGACCACTCATGATGATGACCAGCAGGACCGCACTCACGGCACTCAGGGTCAACAGGACTTCGCGGGACAGATAACGGAAGACGATCAAACCAGACACTCCAGGGTTGTCAGGCTAAGGCGGCCAAACAAGCAAGCATACCGAGTCAGCCCGTTTGCACCGGGCCGGCTAAAAAGATGGCGCATTATCCTGTGATTGACCGCGCCTGTCACTGCGCAACCTCATGCGCAGGCACAAAGGGTTGTCAGGCTCCGTCGGCGAGGTTCAAACTGCGGCCTTTGTCGCTGGTGGTTTACACAGCCGCCACGCTTTAAAGCCTGCGTACAGACGCCAGGCTCTCAGACCTTATATAAGGGACCCGAAAATGGAATTGGTTGTAAAAAGCGTTAGCCCCGAAACGTTGAAAACCGCCACCCTCGTGGTCGCCATCGGCGAAGGCCGCAAGCTCGGCGTAGCCGCCAGGCAGCTCGACGAACTCAGCGGCGGCGCGATCAGCGCGGTCCTCAAGCGCGGCGACCTGGCCGGCAAAGTCGGCCAGAGCCTGCTGCTGCAAAGCCTGCCCAACCTGAAAGCCGACCGCGTATTGCTGGTGGGCGTGGGCAAGGACGCTGAACTGGGCGACCGTCCGTTCCGCAAGATCATCAGCGGCATCCTCAACACCCTGAAGGGCCTGGGCGGCAGCGATGCCGCACTGGCACTCGATGAAATCGTGGTCAAGGGCCGTGACAGCTACGGCAAGACCCGCCTGCTGGCCGAAACCCTGGTGGACGGCGGCTACATTTTCGATCAGTTCAAGAGCCAGAAAGCCGAACCCCGCGCCCTGAAGAAAATCACCCTGCTGACCATCAAGGCCGCCCAGGCTGAAGTCGAGCGCGCCGTGACCCACGCCCAGGCCATCGCCAATGGCATGTCGTTCACCCGCGACCTGGGCAACCTGCCGCCGAACATCTGCCACCCGACCTACCTGGGCGAACAGGCCAAGGCGTTGGGTAAAGAGTTCAAGGGCCTGAAAGTCGAAGTCCTGGACGAGAAGAAGATCAAGGAACTGGGCATGGGCTCGTTCTATGCCGTGGGCCAGGGCAGCGACCAGCCGCCACGCCTGATCGTGATGCAATACAACGGCGGCAAGAAGTCCGAGAAGCCTTACGCCCTGGTCGGCAAAGGCATCACCTTCGACACCGGCGGCATCAGCCTCAAGCCGGGCCTGGGCATGGACGAGATGAAGTACGACATGGGCGGCGCCGCCAGCGTATTCGGCACCCTGCGCGCCGTGCTGGAACTGAAGCTGCCGATCAACCTGGTGTGCATCCTGGCCTGCGCCGAGAACATGCCCAGCGGCGGCGCGGCCCGTCCGGGCGACATCGTCACCACCCTCAGCGGCCAGACCGTGGAAATCCTCAACACCGACGCCGAAGGCCGCCTGGTGCTGTGCGATGCCCTGACCTACGCCGAGCGCTTCAAGCCACAGGCCGTGATCGACATCGCCACCCTGACTGGCGCCTGCATCGTGGCACTGGGCTCCCACACCTCGGGCCTGCTGGGCAATAACGACGAGCTGATCGAGCAACTGCTCAGCGCCGGCAAGGCCGCCGACGACCGCGCCTGGCAACTGCCGCTGTTCGATGAGTACCAGGAGCAGCTGGACAGCCCGTTCGCCGACATCGCCAACATCGGCGGCCCGAAAGCCGGCACCATCACGGCTGCGTGCTTCCTGTCGCGCTTCGCCAAGAACTTCAACTGGGCGCACCTGGACATCGCCGGCACGGCCTGGACCAGCGGCGGGAAGGACAAGGGCGCCACCGGCCGTCCGGTGCCATTGCTGACCCAATACCTGCTGGACCGCGCCAAAGCCTGACACTGAAGATGCCGGGGCGGTGATCTCGCCGCCCCGGCCTCAGGAACCGCAATGACCCAAGTCGACTTCTATATATTGCCCAGCGCCGATCCGCTCGCGCGCCTGGACTTCGCCTGCAAGCTCACCGAGAAAGCCTGGCGCATGGGCCACCGCATCTACCTGCATTGCAGCGATGCCGCCCAACGCGACGAGCTCGACGCCCGCCTGTGGCGCTTCAAGGGCGAAAGCTTCGTGCCCCATGGCCCCGCAGAATCAGAACCCGAAGGCCAGGTTGCCCTGGGTTTGGGAGACAGTTGCGGCAATCACCAGGACCTGCTGGTCAACCTGGACCTGAAAGTACCGCCTTTTGCCAAGGCCTTCGCCCGTGTGGCGGAAGTGGTGGTGGAAGATCCGGCTATTCGTCAGGCCGCGCGGGAGAGTTTCCGTTTCTACCGCGAACAGGGCTATCCTTTGCAAGATCACCGGCTACAACGACTTTGAGTACATGATGGACACTCCCAACCCGACAAAAAAAGATGACCACCTGCTGGACGACCTCGAGTCGATTCGTCAGTTGCTGGGTGATGATGACTTGCAACCGCCACTATTGACCGAACAGGCCGATGGCGAGGTTCAGATTCCGCTGTTGTTCGACATGGTCGGCGGCAAGCAGGTCGCTCCGGAACCGGTTGTCGAAGCCCCCGTTGTGGTGGACGCTGCCCCTGCTGCGGCTGAAAAGGGTCCCGACGCCCTGCTGCTGCACCTGGACAACGAACTGCGTGCCGCTGCGCAATTGATCATGCAAGATGTGATCGACGACTTTGCCCCCCATATCGAAACCGAGATCAAGCGCCGGATGGATGCACGGATGGAGCGGCTGCTCAGCCAGTACCAGTCTTGAACCGTCCATAGATCCCCTGTGGGAGGTGGCAAACTCCTCCCACATTTGATTGCCTGCACCTTAAGCCCGCCTTCGCCTCGCCCTGCGCCCTATCCCCCGTTATACTTGCCGGCTTTCCTGAATATATGCCAACTAGGGTCCCGCCGCGCATGGATAAGACCTACCAGCCGCACGCTATTGAAACTTCCTGGTACAACACCTGGGAGTCCGAGAACTATTTCGCTCCGCAAGGCGCGGGCGAGTCCTACACCATCATGATTCCGCCACCGAACGTCACTGGCAGCCTGCACATGGGCCATGGCTTCAACAATGCGATCATGGATGCGTTGATCCGTTTCCGCCGCATGCAGGGCCGCAACACCCTGTGGCAACCGGGTACCGACCACGCCGGTATCGCCACCCAGATGCTGGTGGAGCGCCAACTCGAAGCCACCGGCCAGAACCGTCACGACCTGGGCCGCGAGAAATTCCTGGAAAAAATCTGGGAATGGAAAGACCAGTCCGGCGGCAACATCAGCCGTCAGATCCGTCGCCTCGGTTCGTCCGTCGATTGGAGTCGCGAGCGCTTCACCATGGATGACGGCCTGTCGGAATCGGTGAAAGAAGCCTTCGTGCGCCTGCATGAAGACGGTCTGATCTACCGCGGCAAGCGCCTGGTCAACTGGGACACCAAGTTGCACACGGCAATTTCCGACCTTGAAGTGGAAAACCACGACGAGAAAGGTTTCCTGTGGAACCTCAAGTACCCGCTGGCCGACGGCGCCAGGACCGCTGAGGGCAACGACTACCTGATCGTCGCCACCACCCGTCCGGAAACCATGCTTGGCGACGCCGCGGTCGCGGTCAACCCGAACGACGAGCGCTACCAGGCACTGATCGGCAAGTTCGTCGAGTTGCCGCTGGTAGGCCGCCGCATCCCGATCATCGCCGACGATTACTGCGACCCTGAATTCGGCACCGGCTGTGTGAAAATCACCCCGGCCCACGATTTCAACGACTACGAAGTCGGCAAGCGCCACAACCTGCCGCTGTTGAATATCTTCGACAAGAATGCCGCCGTGCTGCCGGCCTGCCAGGTGTTCAACCTGGACGGTACGCTGAACGAGAGCATCGACGGCAAGATCCCGGCCGAATACGCCGGCCTTGACCGTTTCGAAGCGCGCAAGCAGATCGTTGCTGCCTTCGACGCTGCCGGCCTGCTGGTCAGCGTCGACGACCACGGCCTGAAAGTGCCGAAGGGCGACCGCTCCGGCACCGTGATCGAGCCGTGGCTGACCGACCAATGGTACGTGTCCACCAAGCCCCTGGCCGAGCCGGCGATTGCTGCCGTGGAAGACGGGCGTATCCAGTTCGTGCCCAAGCAGTACGAAAACATGTACTTCTCGTGGATGCGCGATATCCAGGATTGGTGCATCAGCCGCCAGCTGTGGTGGGGCCATCGCATTCCGGCCTGGTACGACGAGTCGGGCAAGGTCTACGTGGGCCGCGACGAAGCCGAAGTACGCGCCAAGCACAACCTCGGTCCGGATGTGGCACTGCAACAGGACAACGACGTACTGGACACATGGTTCAGCTCGGGCCTGTGGACCTTCTCCACCCTGGGCTGGCCGCAGCAGACCGAATTCCTGAAGAAATTCCACTCCACCGACGTGCTGGTCACCGGCTTCGACATCATTTTCTTCTGGGTTGCCCGGATGATCATGCTCACCATGCACTTGGTGAAGAACGAGGACGGCACCCCGCAGGTACCGTTCAAGACCGTGTACGTGCACGGCCTGGTGCGGGATGGCCAGGGCCAGAAGATGTCCAAGTCCAAGGGCAACGTCCTCGACCCGCTGGACATCATCGACGGCATCGACCTGGAAACCCTGGTACAGAAACGCACCTCGGGCCTGATGCAGCCGAAACTGGCGAAGAAGATCGAGAAGCAGACCCGCGACGAATTCGCCGACGGCATTGCCAGCTACGGCACCGATGCGCTGCGCTTCACCTTCTGCTCGCTGGCGTCCACCGGTCGCGACATCAAGTTCGACATGGGCCGCGTCGAAGGCTATCGCAACTTCTGCAACAAGATCTGGAACGCCGCGCGCTACGTGCTGGACAAGGGCGAAGACTGCGGCCAGAACGGCGAGGCCATCGAGCTGTCCCTGGCGGATCGCTGGATCATCTCGCAATTGCAGCGCACCGAAGCCGAAGTGACCCGTCAACTCGACCAGTTCCGTTTCGACCTGGCCGCACAGGCCTTGTACGAGTTCATCTGGAACCAGTATTGCGACTGGTACCTGGAACTGTCCAAGCCCGTATTGTGGGACGAAAACGCGCCGATCGAACGTCAGCGCGGCACCCGTCACACCCTGGTACGCGTGCTCGAAGTCGCCTTGCGCCTGGCGCATCCGTTCATGCCGTTCATCACCGAAGAAATCTGGCAGCGCCTGGCGCCGCTGGCCGGCAAAGACGGCAAGACCATCATGCTGCAACCTTGGCCGGTGGCCAACGAAGCACGTATCGATGAGGCGGCCGAAAGCGACATCGAATGGCTCAAGACCCTGATGCTCGGCACGCGCAACATCCGCGCCGAAATGAACATCGGCCCGGGCAAGCCCCTGGCGGTATTCGTGAAGAACGCCAGCGCCGAAGACCAGCGTCGTCTCACCGAGAACGATGCGCTGCTCAAGAAGCTGGCGAAGCTGGAATCGATCACCGTATTGGCGGATGGCGCCGAAGCGCCACTGTCAGCGACCGCGCTGGTCGGCGAGATGGAAGTGCTGGTGCCGATGGCCGGCCTGATCGACAAGGGCGCGGAACTGGCCCGTCTCGACAAGGAAATCCTGCGCCTGCAAGGCGAAGTGGCGCGGGTGGGCGGCAAGCTGTCCAACGCGGCATTCGTCGACAAGGCACCGGCTGAAGTGATCGATAAGGAACGCGCCAAGCTGGCCGAGGCCGAACAGGCTTTGGGCAAGCTGGCGGAGCAACATGCGCGGATTTCCAGCCTGTAAGGGGCAATCCGTGTGAAAAAAGAGACCTTCGGGTCTCTTTTTTTGCCTGGTGTTTCTCAATCCCTTGCTGGCAATACAGTCAATGTGGGAGGGGGCTTGCCCCCGATGGCGATCTGTCAGCCAGGCTAGTCTTGACTGATCCACCGCTATCGGGAGCAAGCCTCCTCCCACATTTGACCGAGTTATCCTCGGGAATGTGTGACAATGGCCGCCACTTTGAGCCAACACCAGAATCATCATGACCGCCCCCACTACGCCCAAACCTCCACGCAAGAAGCCTAAGACCGCAGCCACGGCCAAACCCGTCGCGCCGCGCAAAGAGGCTACCCTGCACCCACGCAACCGCCACACAGGCCGTTACGACTTCCAGGCGTTGATCAAGACCACGCCGGAACTGGCGCAATTCGTGATCATCAACCCCTATGGCAAAGAGAGCATCGACTTCGCCAGCCCGGACGCGGTGCGGGTGTTCAACCGGGCGTTGCTCAAGGCCTTCTATGGCATCCAGCATTGGGACATCCCGGCCGATTACCTGTGCCCGCCGGTACCGGGACGTGCCGACTACGTGCACTTTCTCGCCGACCTGCTGGCCAGTGTCAACGAAGGCAAGATCCCGCGCGGTTCAATCGTCAAGGTGCTGGACATCGGCATGGGCGCCAACTGCGTCTACCCACTGATTGGCTATATGGAGTACCGCTGGAACTTCCTCGGCTCGGAGGTCGACCCCATCGCCGTGGCCGCCGCCAAGGCCATCGTGCAGTCCAATGACCTGAGCAAGGTCATCCAGTTGCGCCAGCAGGAAAACCCCAAGCACATCCTGCTGGGCCTGCTGGAACCGGGTGAGCGTTTTGACCTGACCATGTGCAACCCACCGTTCCATGCGTCCATGGACGAAGCCACCAAGGGCAGCGAGCGCAAGTGGCGCGCCCTGGGCCGGGCCGATCCCAAGCGCAAATTGCCGGTGCTCAACTTCGGTGGCCAATCGGCCGAGTTGTGGTGTGAAGGCGGTGAAGCGCGCTTCGTGACGCAGTTGATCGCCGAGAGTGCGCACTTTGCCCACAAGGTGTTGTGGTTCAGCACCCTGGTGTCAAAAGCGTCAAACTTGCCCGCGATCGAGACCGCCCTGAAAAAAGCCGGCGTGCTGGAAAGCCAGGTGGTGGAAATGTCCCAGGGCCAGAAGCAGAGCCGTTTCGTGGCCTGGACCTTCCAGACCAAGAACGAACAGCAGATCTGGCGCCAGCGCTGGGTGCGATAGAGACAAATCCCAGGCAACAAAAAACCGTGCCCGGATCGCTCCGGAGCACGGTTTTTTTTTGCTGCGTCTTACTTGTTAACAGCGTCGGTCAGGCCTTTGGCCACAACCAGCTTGATAACTTTCTTGGCAGCGATTTCGATGGCAGCGCCAGTCGAAGGGTTACGGCCAGTACGGGCAGGACGCTCGGTCACTTTCAGTTTGCCAACGCCTGGCAGAGTGATTTCGCCGCCGTTTTCCAGCTGGTCAGCAACAACTTGGCTCAGTTGGTCCAGCAGAGCGCGCACGGTGGTTTTCGGTGCGTCTACTGCTTCAGCCAGGTCAGCGATCAGTTGGTCTTTAGTAATAGCCATTGTGGTGTTCCTTCCCTATCAAATTCATATGGATTGCAGAGTGCAGTGTCAGCCGTCGAGCCCGACCGTCATGGCCTGGCACCCCCGGCTATAACCACGGAGATCGGGGTTATAGATGCTTGAAACGGGGATTGGTTCGACCTGACAGATGCTGAATGCACGCTTATCGCCGAGACTTGGCGTAAGACGGGGCAAAACTAGCACAGAGACGGGGAAATATCCGCTTCTACCTACCCATTTGGTCAGCTTTATCGCTCTAAACCGTGAAAAAAAGGCATATGCCTCGTCCGAGAGCATCCAAAATGCCCTTAGACGCGTGTCTTGACCAATGGGTGCGGTACACTGGGCGACTTTTCGGGGAGGCCGACCGCTCCCCTTCAACCAGCCGAGAAGCCCATGCCGATCCGTCATTGCATCGTCCACCTGATCGACAAAAAACCCGACGGCACACCCGCAGTTCTCCACGCCCGCGACTCCGAGCTCGCCGAGTCGGCCGCCATCGAGAACATGCTTGCCGACCTCAACGAGAGCTACAACGCCAAACAAGGCAAGGCCTGGGGTTTCTTCCATGCCGAATCCGGCGCGCACCCGTTCAGCGGCTGGTTGAAGGAATATTTCGAGGGTGGCCAGGATTTCACCACGTTCAGCCGCACCGCCGTCGAACATCTGCAAAAACTGATGGAAGAGTCCAACCTCTCCACCGGCGGCCACGTGCTGTTTGCCCACTACCAGCAAGGCATGACCGACTACCTGGCCATCGCCCTGCTGCACCACAGCGAAGGCGTGGCGGTGACCGACGAGCTGGACGTGACCCCGTCGCGCCACCTGGACCTGGGCCAACTGCACCTGGCAGCGCGTATCAACGTGTCCGAGTGGCAGAACAACAAGCAGTCCAAGCAGTACATCTCGTTTATCAAAGGCAAGAACGGCAAGAAGGTCTCGGAATACTTCCGCGACTTCATCGGCTGCCAGGAAGGCGTCGACGGCCCGGGCGAGACGCGCACCCTGCTCAAGGCCTTCAGCGACTTCGTCGAAAGCGAAGACCTGCCGGACGAATCCGCCCGCGAAAAAACCAAGACCCTGGTCGATTACGCCAGCAGCCAGGCCAAGCTCGGCGAGCCCATGGGCCTTGAAGAGCTGTCGGGCTTGATCGATGAAGATCGGCCCAAGGCGTTCTACGACCATATCCGCAACAAGGACTACGGCCTGTCGCCGGAAATCCCGGCGGATAAACGCACCCTCAACCAGTTCCGCCGCTTCACCGGGCGCGCCGAGGGCTTGTCCATCAGTTTTGAAGCACACTTGCTGGGCGACAAGATCGAGTACGACGAAGCCGCCGGCACCCTGATCATCAAGGGCCTGCCGACCCAATTGACCGACCAGCTCAAGCGCCGTAACTGATGCTCGGCGGGGTCCTCAAGAAAGTCCTGCTGGTGTTGCTGGTGGTGGTGGTTATCCAGAACTGGGGCAAGGTCGAGCGGCTGCTCAACCCTTCCCAGGTGGTGCCGGAGCAGACGCGAGCCTCGGCGCGGGTGGTGCTGTATGCCACCGAGTGGTGCGGCTACTGCAAGCAGATCCGCCGCTTCCTCGACCAGAAGGGCATTCCGTACCAGGCCGTCGATATCGAGAAGGACGCCCAGGCGCGCAAGGCGTATGAAGCGCTGGGCGGTGGCGGGATTCCGTTTGTGGACGTCAACGGGACGCTGATTCGCGACTACAACCCTGACGCGATCATGGCCGCGCTGAAGTAATCAGCGGACCACGATCACCCGCCCCAACAGGCTGTGCTGCTCGAACCCCAGCACCGCTTGCAAGGCGTTGAGTACCGCCTGCGGGTCCTTGCTCGGGAAGCTGCCGCTGACGCGCCTGGCACCCATCTCTTCGCTGAGCAGCAGGATGCGGCCAGGGTAGTAACGCCCCAGGTCCTTGACCACATCGGCCAGCGGTGCCTTGTAGTAGTTGAGCCAGCCATCCCGCCAGGCCAGGCGGGATTCGCTGTCGACCGCGTGCAAGGGATCGGCGCTGCCATCGGCGTAGGCCACTTGCTGGCCCGCCGTCAGAATTTGCTGTGGGCCCTGTTTCGACGCGGTCACGCCGACCCGCCCCGACAACACCGTCACCTCGGCCCCTGCCGGTTGCAGGCGCACTTCGAACTGCGTCCCCAGCACCCGCGCTTCGCCGCCGCCCGCCTCGACCACAAAGGACTCGCCGGTGTGGGTGACGCTGAAAAAACCTGCACCGCGACGTAATTGGATATGCCGCTCACCGTGGCTGAAGTCCACGGCAATGGCGCTGTCCGCATCCAGCGTGACCTGGGATTGATCAGCCAGGGTGACGGTCTTCACTTCTCCCGGTGCGCTCACGTAATCGGCGCCGAAATCATCGATCCACCGCGAAGGCTGCCAACCGGCGCCCATGGACACCATCAACACCAGGCACGCCGCCATGGCCAGTGCGCCGGACCAGCGCACCACCCGCGAGCGCCCAGGGGTGTTCATCGCATTAAGGTAGCCCTGCAATGCCAGCGCATCCTCATCCGCCAGTTGGCGTGCCGGCACTTCGCTCAACTCCCAAAGCACCTGGGCCTGGGCATAGGCTTCGACGTGCGCAGGATCGGCCCGTAGCCAGCGGCTGAACGTGGCCTGGTCGCCACTGCTGGGCTGGTCGTGCAACAGGCTCAGCCAGGCCAGTGCGGCTTGTTCCTGGTCTGGCGTGGGGGTCGGATTCACGGTGCTTTCCCTGGCGTGCGCGATGGCGATGGTTCGCGAAGGCTGGCTTTGCAGGCTTCGAGGGCACGCATCATATGTTTTTCCACGGCGCTTTGGGACAGGCCCATGGCCTTGGCGATTTGTGCGTACTTGCGCCCGTGAATGCGGTTGAGCAGGAAGATCTGCCGGGTGCGCTCCGGCAGGCTGCGCAGGGCGGCTTCGACATGCCGCAGGTCGTTGCCCGCCTCGAGCGCCGCCTGGGGCTCTGAGCCCTGGTTATCCTGCTGCTCCGGCAGCCAGCCTTCACTGCTGCGCACCCGCGCGCCTTCGCTGCGCAGGTGGTCGATGGCGATATTGCCGGCGCAGCGCAACAGGTAGGTGCTGAGTTCTTCGACCTGCACCAATGGCCGACGCCAAAACCGCAGGAACAGGTCCTGCACCAGGTCGGCCGCCGTGGCGCGGCACCCGACACGTCGGCTCACCAACGCTTCCATCTGCGAACGCTGGGACAGGAACACCTGCAGGAAATGCGCACGCCCACCCGCCGCGTCAGCCTGCGGGCTGTCCTGGGAATCGGGTGGGGTGCTGATCATCATGGCGGCGGCTCAGAACGTTGCGAAGGCGGCAACAGGGCTGGCCAGCAGGCCGACGCCTGCCAGGAGCAAGGCCAGCCTTGGCCGATACGGCAACAACAGCACCAGCAACAGGGCGCTGAGCATCAACACCGCGCACCACTCCACCAGGCCCAGGCCCCAACCGGCGACAGCCACGGCGGGCCAGATCGACACGGTCAGCAGCAGCCAACCGATGACGCGCAAAGCAATACGCCGCCGAGGCGATGGCTTGCTGTGCAGCAGTTCGCCGTGGTGACGGTCGGTGGACAGGCACAAGGCGGTAAACCCGGCGTAACACATCAGCAGCGCGAGGAGCATTCAGTTCGCCTCCTGCTTGAGCTGCAGCGGCCGCGCCCGTTCGGTCTTGGGCTGCGGGGCCTTGCGGTGCTGCATCTTCCAGGCTGCCCAGGCGAGGAACACGCCGCTGGCCAGGCAGGTCAGGTCGAAGCCGGCCATGGCCCAGTCGCCCGTCGCCAGTGAAGCGCCCAAGTGCTGCGATGTGGTCAGGGCATTGAGCAACGGGATTGCAGCAAACAACAGTGCTGCGAAGCTCAATTGCTCAACCCAACCCTGGCGGCCCCGGCGCAGGATCCCGTGCAACAGGCTCAGGCCCCAGGCGATAAAGAAGGCCTGCACTTCCCAATCGGAGCGCTCGGCAAAGCCCACCGGCAATAAACGGTTGGCCCAGAAGAAGGCTGCAATGGCGATCAACAGCCCGGACATGCTGGCGATGTTCAGCACTTCCACCAGCCGCAGTTCAAACGGCATCACGCCGCTTTTTGCATGTTTGAGTTGCCGCTTGCCGAGCCAGATCACCAGCCCCGTGCCGATCATCGCCGTGCCCGCCAGGCCGCAGATAAAGTACAACCAGCGCAGCACCGGACCGGCGAAATGGCCCATGTGCAGGCCATAGAAGCTGCCGCCGATCGCCGCCGGCAGCGATTGTTCAGCGCTGACCCGCAACAACTCGCCGGTGTTGCCGTTGAACGACACGGTACTGCCGAAGTCATGCACCACGCGGTCGGAGCTGGCACGGAACAGGTTCACCGAAGCGTTTACATCACTCGGGTTGTTCACCGCCAACCGCCCGACATGCCCACCCGCCCACTGCGCCCTCGCCTGCTCGTACATCGGCAGCAATGACAGCAATTGGCCGGGCTGGCCCAGCGCCGGCGCGTTGTTGGTGGCGGGGAACACGTCATTGAAGAAGGCCCGGGTGTCGTTGCCATAGGAGGCCACGATCGGCGCCGGCATCACCATGCTCATGAAAATCACCAGGCTGCTGTAGGTGATCATCAGGTGGAACGGCAGCACCAGCACACCCACCGCGTTATGCCCGTCGAGCCAGGAACGCTGGCCTTTGCGGGGGCGGAAGGTGAAGAAGTCCTTGAAGATTTTCTTGTGGGTGATGATGCCCGTGATCAACGCCACGAACATCACCATCGCTGCAATGGTCGACAGCCAGCGGCCCCATGGGTAAGGCATTTGCAGCTGGAAGTGGAAGCGGTAGAAGAAATCCCCGCCCATGCTTTCCCGGGCCTCTACGGCTTGACCGCTCACGGGGTCGAGGGTTTTCTGAATGAAATTGCCGCGTTTGCCGGGGTCGACCTTGTCTTGCCACATCACTGACAGGCCAGGGTCGCGGCTATCCGGCAAGGTGATGAACCAGCGTGCGGCCGTGGGTGCGACCTTCTGCAGGTAGTCCTGGGCGACACTCAGGCTGCGCGCATCATCCAGGGGATGGGCCTGCACTTCGGGTTGCATCCAGTGAGTGATCTCATCCTTGAAATAGGCCAGGGTGCCCGTCAGGAAAATCGCAAACAGCAGCCAGCCAAAGATCAGCCCGGCCCAGGTGTGCAACCAGGCCATGGCCTGGCGAAAGCCCTCTTTCATGTGCGTGCCATCCACAAGCCCACGCCCGCCAGGGTGGCAAACGCCGCACTCGGCAGCATCACGCCGCACCACGCGCGCCATGCCGTACGGCAGGCGAAACACCACAGCACTGCCAACAGGTAGAACACGAACGAACTCATCATCCCGGTAATCACCGCATCGGCGCGGGACGTTGGCATCCACAGCGCCAGGCAGATGCTGGCCAGGGACGCCATCAGGTAACCGCCGACGACAGCAGCCAGCACGCGCGACGTAACGGCGAGACGATAGGAAGCAGGCAGTGAGGTTTTGCTTTTCATGCGGGAGGCGCCAGGTTCATCAGCGCGCAATATTAATGATAAATATTCTCATAAGCAAAACAGAACGGATGAAACACCTGCCTTCGCACATTGCCGAACGGTTGACGGCCCCCTACAATGCGAACAATTCTTGTTCTCTAAAGCATGCCGAGATTTTGCCGGCATGCACAAAAGGGAGATCGCGTTGCAGCCGTCCAACACTGTCGAAGTGCTCTATAACGACCATCACCACTGGCTCACCGGCTGGTTGCGACGCAAGCTCGGCTGCCCGGAAAGTGCGGCAGACCTGGCGCAGGACACCTTCATCCGGGTCCTGACCGCACGGGAGGCGCCGACGCTGGTCGAGCCCCGCGCGTTCCTCACCACGGTCGCCAAGCGCGTGTTGTTCAACTTCTACCGCCGCCAGGACCTGGAACGCGCCTACCTCGACGCCTTGGCGCAGATGCCTGAACAGGTAGCGCCATCCGAAGAAGAGCGCGCGATCATCCTGCAAACCCTGCTGGAGCTGGACCAGTTGCTCGACGGCTTACCCACGCTGGTCAAGCGCGCGTTCCTGCTGGCCCAACTCGACGGCCTGACGTATGCGCAGATCGGTGCCGAACTGGGCATCTCCATCGCCACCGTCAAACGCCACCTGAATAAAGCCGCCATGCGCTGCTATTTCGCCCTATGAATGTCTCGACCCAGGTTGCCGAACAGGCCGTGCACTGGCTGATGGAAATGCAGCAAGGCGCGCTCAACCCACGCCAGCAGGCGGCCTGGCAACACTGGCTGAATGCCCATAGCGAACATCAGCGCGCCTGGGACCATATCCAGCGCGTCAACCAGCGCCTGCGCGGCATGCCCTCGCCCCTGGCCCATGCGGCCTTGAACGCACCTAAGTCCAGCAGCCGGCGCCAGGCGCTGAAGTTGTTGCTGATCCTCGGCGCCGGTTCGGCCGCGGCCTGGAGCCTGCGCCAGCAGCATATCCTGCCGCCGCTGAGCGCCGACTACCGCAGCCCCGTCGGCCAACGGCGCAAGGTGCAACTGGCCGACGGCAGCCAGTTGCAACTCAATACCGGCAGCGCCGTGGATGTGCACTTCGACGGTCGGCAACGGCTGATCCGCCTGCTCGAAGGCGAGATCCTGCTCACCGCCAATGCCGGCAGCACGCCGCTGCAGGTGTTGACCGGCCAGGGCCTGCTCAGCAGCCAGGCGGCGCGCCTGAATGTGCGCCAGTTCAACGACCACACCCAACTGGCGGTGTTCGACGGCCGCGTCGAGGTGATGCCCAATACCTACAGCGGCCTGCCCCTGACGGTCGACGCGGCACGCCAGGTCAATTTCACCCGCAAGGGCTGGGACACCCCGCGAGCTACCGATGCCAACAGCGGCGCCTGGGCCGACGGCATGCTGGTGGCCGCGCATATGCGCCTGGAGGACTTTCTCGCCGAACTGGGCCGCTACCGCCATGGCCAGCTCCATTGCGATGCGCAGGTCGCCAACCTGCTGCTGTCCGGCAGCTACCCGCTGGACGACAGCGAACGCATCCTCGACCTGCTGGAGGTCAGCCTGCCGGTCAAGGTGCGGCGTTTTACCCGCTATTGGGTGAGCGTCCAGGCCCGTGCGTAAATTATTTTCAGCCACCGTGAGCCGTTTTCCGCACCTCGCGTGACAGAGAAGGAAAGCCACCTTGATCCTTCCTTCTCAGGACCGCCCTTCATGCCCCAGCACCCCACCCTTCTCGCCCGCACCTTGCGCCAACTGCTGCTGGGCGCCAGCCTCAGCCTGACCGTACTGCCTTGCGTGATGGCGGCCGATGCCAAGCCGTATCACATCGCGCCCAGCTCGCTGGAAGCAGCCCTGAACCAGTTTGGCCGTGAAGCCGGCGTGTTGATTTCCTTCGGTTCCGAAGTCACGGCGGGCATGCAAAGCCGTGGTTTGTCCGGCAGCTACAGCGCCGCCGAAGGCCTGCAGAAGCTGCTGGAAGGTACTGGCCTGCAAGCCCGTGCCGAAGGCGACAACGCCTACAGCCTGCAACCGGCAACGGCGCCGGCGCCGGCGGCTGTCGAGTTGGCGACCTCCAGCGTGGTCGGCGACTGGCTCGGCGATGCGGCGCAAACCAATGTCTTCGAACACCCCGGCGCCCGTGACGTGATCCGCCGCGAAGCGTTCGAACGCCAGGGCGCCACCCAGGCCAAGGACGTGCTCAACCGCATCCCCGGCGTCAACGCCCCGGACAATAACGGCACCGGCAGCCACGATATGGCGCTGAACTTCGGCATTCGCGGTCTCAACCCGCGCCTGGCCTCGCGCTCAACAGTCCTGATGGACGGTATCCCGGTGCCGTTCGCGCCGTACGGCCAGCCGCAGCTGTCGTTCGCACCGATCAGCATGGGCAACATGGACGCCGTGGACGTGGTGCGTGGCGGCGGCGCAGTGCGCTACGGCCCGCAGAACGTCGGCGGCGTGGTCAACTTCGTGACCCGCGCGATCCCGGATGCACCCACCGTCAAAGGTGGCTTGCAGACCGAGACCAGCCCGTCTTCCAGCCATGACGGCTTCAAGACCACCGGCAACCTGCTGGCCGGCGGCACTGCCGAGAATGGCCTGGGCGGCGCGATTTTGTATTCCGGCACCCGTGGCGGCGACTGGCGCGAAAACAGCAACACGCGCATCGACGACCTGATCCTCAAAGGCAAATACCAGCTCGACGACGCCAACAGCTTCAACGCCATGGCGCAGTACTACGAAGGCCAGGCCGATATGCCTGGGGGCTTGAACGTCGCGGACTACAAGGCCGATCCGTATCAGTCCACCCGCCCCTACGACAAATTCTGGGGCCGCCGTACGATGTTCAACGTCGGCTATCGATACGAGCAGGACCGCCGCGAATTCACCGTCAACAGCTTCTTCACCAAGACCCTGCGCAGCGGCTACCTGGACCAGGGCACGTTCCTGTCGCTGTCCCCGCGTGAGTATTGGGTGCGCGGCGTGGAAACCCGTTTCGCCCAGGGCTTTGACCTCGGCCCGACCAGCCATGAAGTGGGCGTCGGCTACCGCTACATCAACGAAGCCGGCCACGAGTTGCGCTACCGCACGCCGATTTCCGCCAACAACCAGCAAATCCCCAGCACCGACAGCCGCAACGACCGCGACACCCGTGGCGGCACCGAAGCCAATGCGTTCTTCGTCGATGACCGGATTGATATCGGCAAATGGACCATCACCCCGGGCATCCGCTACGAGATGATCGAGTCCCAGCAGAGCAACAACCTGACCAACGTCAAATACAAAGGCGACTACAACACCGCGCTGCCGGCGTTGAACGTGCTCTATCACCTGACCGACGACTGGAACCTGTACGCCAACACCGAAGGTTCATTCGGCAGCGTGCAGTACAGCCAGATGCCCAACCGTGTGACCAGCGGTGAAGTGAAACCGGAAAAAGCCCGCACCTGGGAACTGGGTACCCGCTATGACGACGGCACCTTACGCGCAGAGATCGGCGCGTTCCTGATCAACTTCGACAACCAGTATGAAAGCAACCAGACCAACGACTCGGTGATCGCCCGCGGCGAAACGCGCCACCAGGGTATTGAAACCAGCGTCAACTACGCCCTCGATGGCTTGAGCCCGGCGCTGGCCGGTTTCGATGTGTACGCTACCTACGCCTACGTCGACGCCACCATCCGCGAAGACGGCCCGAACAAAGGCAACCGCGTGCCCTTCTCGTCCAAGCACAAGGGCACCCTCGGCGTGGGTTACACCGAAGGGCGCTGGAAACTCAATGTGGACAGCAGCTATCAGAGCAGCCAGTTCGCCGACAACGCCAACACCCAGGCAGAAAGTGCTGACGGCGCCAACGGTCGAATCCCCGGCTACATGCTGTTCAGCAGCCGCGCAGCCTATGACTTCGGCCCGCAACTGTCGGATCTGAATGTGGCGGTCGGCGTGAAGAACATCTTCAACACGCAGTACTTCACCCGCTCGTTCGACGACAACAACAAGGGCAAATACGTGGGTGAGCCGCGTACGCTGTACGTGCAGACCTCCATCGCGTTCTAACTGCCCGCCAGGCAACTGGGGGTGGCGGCGACCAGTGCGTCGATTGCACAACGGGTCTTGGCCGGCATATGCACGGCTGTCGGCCAGATCACATGGATCGGCGCGGGTTGCTCGCGATAGCCGGGCAACACCGCGACCAGTTGCCCACGCAGCACATAGTGCGCAATCAACCAACTCGGCAACCAGGCCAGGCCGACGCCCGCGATGGCGGCATCGGCCACGGCCTGGAGGTCGTCCATCATCAACGGCGAGGCCACGGGATTGCGCTGCGAGGTCGTGCTGCGATAGGCGATGCCGCGATGGCCGGCAAGGTCTTCGATGCATTCAATCGGCCCGACGCGCTGCAAGTACGCCGGTGACGCCGCCAGCCCAACGGCCTGTTCGCCCAGGCGACGTGCACTGAGGCGGTCGGTGTCGGGCAGCGGGCCGATCCGCACGGCGACGTCGAAGCCTTCCTGTGCCAGGTCCACCAGACGATCGGCGAAGCTGATCTCGATCTCCAGTTCCGGATAGCGCGCCATCAACCCCCACAATGCCGGGGCCGCGTAGTGATGCCCGAAGGCCAGTGGCAAGCTGGCCCGCAAACGGCCGCGTGGCTGTTGCCGGCCGCTTTCCAGCACCGATTCGGCCGCCTCGAGTTCCGCCAACGCGCGCAGGCAATGCTCGTAGTACGCCTGGCCGTCCTCGGTCAGCCGCTGGCGGCGGGTGGAGCGCTGCAACAGGCACGTGCCCAGGCGTGCTTCCAATCGCGCCAGGCCCTTGCCGACCGCGGAGCGGGTAAGGTTCAACCGTTCGGCGGCCTCGGTCAGGTTGCCGCTTTCGACGATGTGCAGAAACAGCTCAACGCCATCAAAACGCGGTGTCGTCATGGCTCGATTGTCGCCCTTGATTCCCCTATCAGTGGAAAAGTTATCACGAATAACGAAACAGATTCCCCTGAAAATAACGCGACACTTTATCCACAGGAGAATCCCATGCCACCCGCCGCCACGCTAACCACCGCCAGCCCCCCGCGTACCGCCAGGAATGGGCTGGCCCTCACGGGCGTGTGCCTCGTCGCCCTGATGTTCGGCCTGGAGATTTCCAGCGTGCCGGTGATCCTGCCGACACTCGAGCGAGAGTTGGGCACGGGCTTCCAGGACGCCCAGTGGATCATGAACGCCTACACCCTGGCCTGCACGAGCGTGCTGATGGCGGCGGGCACGTTGGCGGATCGCTTTGGCCGTCGCCGCATGCTGGTGCTGTGCCTCTGGGTGTTTGGCCTGGCTTCACTGGCCTGCGGGCTGGCCGAGGATTCTTCGCTGCTGATCACGGCGCGGTTTATCCAGGGCATCGGTGCCGGGGCGATGATGATTTGCCAATTCGCCATCCTCTCGCACCTGTTCCGCGAACCGGCAGCACGGGCACGGGCGTTTGCGATATGGGGCGTGATTGCCGGCGTGGGCCTGGGCTTCGGGCCGATGATCGGCGCATTGATCCTGGCGGTGGCGGATTGGCGTTGGGTGTTCCTCGTACATGTGCCGCTCACCCTGTTCACCCTGGTGCTGCTGCGCATCAGCGTGCAGGAGTCCCGCGACCCGGCCGCCCATCGCCTGGACATCGCCGGCATGCTCACCCTGACCCTGTCGGTGTTTGCCCTGGTGTACTTCATCACCCAAGGCAGCGAGCACGGTTTCGGCACACCGGCCATGCTCGGTTGGGCGGCGTTGTCGGGGCTCGGCCTGCTGCTGTTCATCACGGTCGAGCTCCGCAGTGCGCACCCGATGTTCGACTTCTCGGTGTTCCGCATCCCGCGTTTCAACGGTGCGTTGATGGGTTCGATCGGCATGAACTTCAGCTTCTGGCCGTTCATGATCTACCTGCCGTTGTACTTTCAGGCGGGCCTGGGTTACGACACCTTGACCACCGGCGCCGCGCTGCTCGCCTATACCCTGCCGACCTTGCTGGTACCGCCGCTGGCCGAGCGCCTGGCCCTGCGCTATGGCGCCGAACGCATCATCCCCCTCGGCCTGGGCCTGATGGGCGCGGGCTTTCTCGCCATGGCCGCCGTCAACGGCGCCGAGCACCCACGTATCGGGCTGGTGCTGCTCAGCTGCGTGATCGCCGGCGCAGGCCTGGCGCTGACCAACTCGCCCACCACCAATACCACCACCGGCTCGGTATCGGCCGACCGCGCGGGCATGGCCTCCGGCATCGACCTCAGTGCGCGGCTGATCACCCTGGCGCTCAACATTGCCCTGATGGGGCTGGTGCTGTTGCTGGGGATCAGCCATCAGCTGGCCGAGATGCTGCCCGCCACCACGTCAATGGAGTGGCCGGCCATCAGCCAGAACATTGCCGCAGGAAAGTTGGAGTCGATGGGGCTGGCAGCCAACGATGCTAAGGCGGCACTGCGCCACGGCGCCGGTTGGGCGATGCTGTTTGCCGGGTTGGGCGCTGGGGGGCTGGCGCTGTTGAGCCGGTATTTTTTCCGACGCGGCGCCTGAACGAAAACGGGCCTGCAGATGCAGGCCCGTTTGCAGGGGGTGAAAAGAACGTCAGCCGTTGATGACCGCGTTTTCGTTTTCCAGGAATTCCTGTTCCAGCGCGTCTTCATTCACTTTGTTAATGGGCTGGTTTTTCGCGGCAGCGCGGGGCTTGCCTTGCAGTCGACCAAACAGATGTTCCAATGCGTGATCCAGCTTGGTGGCCGCGCTGTCAATCGCTTGTTCCAGGGTATCGCCCTTGGCGGACACCGACAGCGGTTGATGGCCTTTTGGCCGCGCTTCCAGTCGGCAACTTAAATCGTGGGGACCGGGCTTGTCGCCGTTCTCATCCCGCAGGTAGACCTCCACTCGGGTCAGGTCTTCTTCATAACGTTCGAGCGTGCTCTCAATGGTAGTACGTACCCACTCCTCCAGTCGGATGCTGCTTTCAATATGGTTATCGCTATTGACTTGGATTTGCATAGTTCTTCCCTTATTTCAGCTAGCTCGCGAGAGGTCACAAACTGCAACACCGGGGTGGTGAAACCATGACCTCTTGATTACACAATTGAGCAGTCAGAGAAACATTTCAACCCCTTTGCAAAGATAAATCCCACATTACAAATTAACCCTGACGACAAGCAGAAACACTGTTAGGGTGGGGAGTTAGTTACATCTTCTTACGCTCCGCGCCCCTCACAATTGCCCTTCCCCCAGCGGGTGCAAGGCGCGAAAAATGCCTGCTTCCTCCACCAGCCAGTCATGCACCGCGCGCACGCCCGGATGGTTCAGGGCGCCCGGCGCATACAGCAGCACATAACGTTTGTGGTTGGGCACCGCGAGGCCGAACGGCACGATCAAGGTGCCACGTTCCAGCTCATCATTGAGCAAGGTGCGTCGCGCAATCGCCACGCCCATGCCGGCGATGGCGGCTTCGATGGTCAGGTGGTTGCGATTGAAGGTGTGGCCACGGCGTACATCGGCGACGTGATAGCCGATGGCATTCAGGTAGAACTCCCACTCCGCATACTCATAACTCCCACGCCAGGCGGTAATGTCGTGCAGCAGCGGGAAATGCGCGAGATCGGCCGGACCGTGCAAGGGCGGTCGACCCCGCAACAGGCTGGGGGCGCAGACCGGGAAAATCTGCTCATCCAGCAGGGCTGTGGATAACAGGCCAGGGTAGCTGCCGTCATTGAGGTCGATGGCCAGGTCAAAGTCGCCTTCGTGCAGGGCGATGCTGCTGTCCTCGGCGACCATGCGCAGTTGGATATCCGGGAAGCGCTGCTGCAAGCGCGGTAGGCGTGGGGTCAGCCACTTGCCGAGAAATGATGGAATCGAGCGCAGGCGAAGCGTGCCGCTGATCATTCCCGCATCCAACCGCTGCAACTCGGCGTCGATGCTGCCGTAGGCTTCCCCCACCGTTGCCGCCAGGCGCTGGCCCTCGGCACTCAGCTCCACCCCCCGTGCCCGTCGATGAAACAGCCGAAACCCGAGGCGCTCCTCCAACTGGCGGATTTGCTGGCTCACCGCCCCCGGCGTGATGTGCAGTTCTTCGGCGCAGCGGGTGAACGACAGATGCCGGGCAGCGCAGGAAAACACGTGCAACCAGACGTAAGTCTGGCCATGGAGAGGGCGAGCCATAGGGTTTAGTCCTACTAAAGGGTGTCTTAGGATAATTCGTTGGTCAGTGCCGATCCAGAGGCTCAGTATCGCGCCAATTGCGCTCGTCCTACAAAACATGGCAGCGATTCCTACTCCATTGCTTGTAAGGCTTTAGCATGGCTATCAGCGTTTTCGACCTATTCAAAGTGGGCATCGGCCCGTCCAGCTCCCATACCGTCGGCCCCATGCGCGCGGCGGCGACCTTCGCCCAGGCCTTGAACGACCAGCACTTGCTGAGTGAAACGCGCCGGGTCGAAGTGCGCCTGTATGGCTCGCTGTCCGCCACTGGTGTCGGCCACGCCACCGACCGCGCCTGCGTCATGGGCTTGATGGGCGAATGGCCGGATCAGGTCGATCCCACTTCGATCAACACGCGAATCCAACAGCTGCGCGAGTCCGGACAGTTGTTGCTGGCCGGTCAACAGGAAATTGCCTTCAACTGGCAAAGAGACCTCCTGCTGCTGGACGAAAGCCTGCCCTACCACCCCAACGCCATGTCCCTGCACGCCTACGGCGACAACGGCCTGCTCAGCGAGCAGACCTATTATTCGGTGGGTGGCGGTTTCATCATCGAAGCCGCTGAAGCGGCTTCGGGCATCGCGCCGGCCAACGATGTGCAATTGCCCTACGACTTCTCCAGCGCCGTCGAGCTGCTGGCCCTGTGCAACCAGCACGGCCTGCGGGTTTCGGAATTGATGATGGCCAACGAACGCGCCTGGCGCAGCGAAGAACAGATCCGCAGCGGCCTGCTGCATATCTGGTCGGTGATGCGCGAATGTGTGGAACAAGGCTTGCGCGATGAAGGCATCCTGCCCGGTGGCCTGGACGTGCCACGGCGTGCGGCGAAATTGCACCGCAGCCTGTTGGAAATCGGCAAACCCAATGTGATCACCTCGACCTTGTCGGCCATGGAATGGGTCAACCTGTTCGCCCTCGCCGTCAACGAAGAAAATGCCGCAGGCGGGCGCATGGTCACGGCGCCGACCAATGGCGCAGCGGGGATCATCCCGGCGGTACTGCATTACTACATGAAGTTCAATGCCGACGCGTCTGACGACGATGTGATCAATTTCTTCCTGGCCGCCGCAGCCGTCGGCATTCTGTGTAAGAAAAACGCCTCGATCTCCGGTGCCGAAGTCGGCTGCCAGGGCGAAGTCGGTTCAGCCTGCGCCATGGCCGCCGCCGGCTTGGCCGACATCCTCGGCGCCACCCCCGAGCAACTGGAAAACGCCGCCGAAATCGGCCTGGAACACAACCTCGGCCTGACCTGCGACCCGGTCGGCGGCCTGGTGCAGGTGCCGTGCATCGAGCGCAATGCCATCGCCGCGGTCAAGGCCATCAACGCCACGCAAATGGCCCTGCGCGGTGACGGCAAGCACTTCATTTCCCTCGACCGGGTGATCCGCACCATGCGCGATACCGGCGCCGACATGCACGACAAATACAAAGAAACTTCACGGGGCGGCCTGGCGGTCAGCTGGGTGGAGTGCTGATCGGAGCACTTCGTCCCGCCCCAACGTGAGCCCGCGCAAAAATAATAACGAGGCAATAACGATGACCGATGTACGTACACCTGCGGCTGAAAATCCTGCTTTAGACACTACCGTTACCACTGGCTGGACCCAACACGACACCACGTGGATGCTCGGCCTCTACGGCACCGCCATCGGCGCCGGCACCTTGTTCCTGCCGATCAATGCCGGCGTCGGCGGCTTCTGGCCGTTGATCGTGCTGGCGCTGCTGGCCTTCCCGATGACCTTCTTTGCCCACCGTGGTCTGACGCGCTTTGTGCTGTCAGGCAAATCCGGCGACATCACCGAAGTCGTCGAAGAACACTTCGGCGTCGGTGCGGGCAAGCTGATCACCCTGCTGTATTTTTTTGCGATCTTCCCGATCCTGCTGGTGTACAGCGTGGCACTGACCAACACCCTGGGCAGCTTTATGGAGCACCAACTGCACCTGGCGCCGCCGCCCCGGGCGATCCTGTCGCTGGTACTGATCCTCGGCCTGATGGCCATTGTGCGCTGCAGCCAGGGTGTGATCGTCAAGGCCATGAGCGTGCTGGTCTATCCGTTCGTCGCCGCCTTGCTGTTGCTGGCGCTCAGCCTGATCCCCAACTGGAACGGCGCCTTCTTCGCCTCCGCCAGCGAGGGCATGCCCCTGCCAGTGTTTTTCAACACGCTATGGCTGGCGATCCCGGTGATGGTGTTCTCATTCAACCACTCGCCGATCATCTCCGCCTTCGCCGTCGACCAGAAGCGCATGTACGGCCCGCTGGCCGAACGCAAAAGCAGCGGCATCCTCGCCACGGCCCACGGCATGATGGTGCTGACGGTGATGTTCTTCTGCTTCAGCTGCGTGCTGGCCCTGTCGCCGGCTGACCTGGCAGCGGCCAAGGCGCAGAACATTTCGATCCTGTCGTACCTGGCCAACCACTTCCAGACGCCGGTGATCGCTTACGCCGCGCCGTTGATCGCGCTGGTGGCGATTACCAAGTCCTTCCTCGGCCACTACATCGGCGCCAGCGAAGGCTTCCAGGGGCTGATCGTCAAATCCCTGCGCGGGCGTGACCGTTCGATGTCATCCAAATGGCTGGAACGCTGCACCGCGCTGTTCATGGTGCTGACCTGCTGGGCCGTGGCCACCTTCAACCCGAGTATCCTGGGCATGATCGAAACCCTGGGCGGGCCGATCATCGCCTGCCTGCTGTTCCTGATGCCGATGTACGCCATCCATCGCGTGCCAGCTTTACGCCAGTATTCGGGCCAGGTGTCGAATGTGTTTGTGGTGCTGATCGGGCTGATTGCGCTGTCTGCGATCGTTTTTTCCGTGTTGCCCTGAAACGGATCACCAACCTCAATAACAACATAGAACCCATGTGGGAGGGGGCTTGCTCCCGATAGCGGTGCATCAGCCAAGTATTCATTGACTGATGCACCGCTATCGGGAGCAAGCCCCCTCCCCCATAAGGAGCTCATTGTTTGACAGATCGCTGTACGGCACGCCCTTTGCTGTACAGCCCATGAGGTAAACGGAATTTGTACCACCTCAGCGACGGAGTGGCCGGTGGTCAGGCAACGCGAACTAATCACGACACCGGTCGTCAATGACTGCATGTTCTTATCAGGCGGTAACGCACCATGGACAATCCTTTTCAGATCATCACCGACACCTTCACCCCAAAATACCGCGTCAACCTGAGCATTCAACGGCTCGACGGCAGCATCATGCTCACCCTCTCGGACGAGACGGGCGTAGTGGCCAAACGCATGATCAGCGCCGAACAACGCAACGACCCGCAACGGCTCAAACGCCTGGTGCAAAGCATTCAATTCGGCATCGCCATCGAGCAGGGCCACAGCGCCATGGAGATCCTGGCGGTGATGACGGACGGCGACAGCCACAAACTGCTGCAGCGGCCACCGGCCCGCGCCCTGCCCTTCAGCGTCGGGCTTTAAAGCTCACCCTTCTCGGTCTCCAGGCTCGCCTCGCCCTTGCGACGCGGGCCCTCGACCTTCACCGACGGGAACGCCGACGACGCGTAGCGCACCACCAGAATCGCAAACGCCAGCAGCAGAATCCCGCCGCACAGGTAGATGATGCCGAGGTCGGGCGGATTGTGGTGGGACACGTTGGAGATCAACAGGCGCGTCAGCGCGGTGATCGCCACGTAGATCAGGAAGCGCACCGGCATGTGGTTGGTCTTGAAGTAAATCCCGACCATCGCGCCCAATTCCAGGTAGATGAACAGCAGCAGGATGTCGTCGATCTTGATGTGCCCGTTCTCCAGCATCCCCAGGAATTCCATCACCGCAGCCCAGGCGGTCACCGCACCGATGGCGAACAACGCCAGGTAATGGAACGACTCGACAAACAGGTTACCCAGGGACTCGGCCAGCCCATGGACTTGATGGCGCAGCTTTTCGGCCCAATTAAATTTCACGATGGTGCTTCCTTAGGTCGGTTCGACCGGATAATGCGGGTTGGACGTGACGGTTGTTCTGCATGCAGAAAAAAGGCCAGAGGCGGGTATAAGATGATGGCGGGGTGACATGAGGCACGCCTGGCCTGTATTTACGGGCTACATTAAAAAACTGCTACCCAAACCCCACGGTTTGGCTTACCCTTTTCGCTGTATATAAATACAGTAGTCGCAAAAGACAACTATCGTGAAGGCATGTGAGGTGGTGAATGGCCGTCGAAGTGGTATACCGCAGCAGCCGAGATCTGGAGCGTTTGTTCATGGATAAAGCCGAAGCTGACCGTCATGACAAGATGCTTGAACTCGCTGAGTTGCTCGCAGAAGTGTTGCAAAAAGCCGTGCCGTCCCTGAGCGAGCAGCAGGTGGAGGAAGCCGGGATCTACATGGCGAAGAATCGCGATGTGTTTGCCAAGGCGTTCAAGAGCCAACCGGATGCATTGTCCGAGTTGCTGAACGCACCGGCGGAATAAGCCCGAATTGAACAGGCCCTGAGTCGATGATTCAGGGCCTTTTTAATGCCTATTTGTAGAGCAGGCGCTCGGCCAGCTCGTCCGCGACCCGTGCGGGTGAGCGTTTTTCGGCCTGGGCGTGGGCGAAGATTTCAGTCAGGCGCGTGCCGATGTTGGACAGGTGCGCGGTGATGGTCGGCAGTTCGGCACCGCTGTGCTTGAGGGCGACGTAGATCAGGCCGCCGGAGTTGATCACGTAGTCCGGGGCGTAGAGGATGCCGCGGCCTTCGAGTTGGTCGGCCACTTGCAGGTTGGTCAGTTGCGCACTGGCGGAACCGGCGACGGCGGCGCAGCGGAGCTGGCCGACGCTCTGGCGGTTGAACACTGCGCCCAGGCCGCAGGGCGCGAGGATGTCGCACGGGGTGCTGAGCAAGGCGTCGTTGGCGATAGGGTGCGCGCCGAGCTGTTCCATGGCCAGCTGCACCTTGCCGTGGTCGATGTCGCTGACCAACAGTTCGGCGCCGGCGGCGTGCAGTTGTTCGGCCAGGGCGAAGCCCACGTTGCCCAGGCCCTGGATAGCTACGCGCAAGCCTTCGAGGTTGTCGCTGCCCAGGCGGGCCATGGCGGTGGTGCGGATACCCGCGAACACGCCCATGGCGGCATGGGGCGAGGGGTCGCCGGCGGCGGTGGTGCTGGTAACGAAGCGAGTGTGCTGGGCGATGCAGTCCATGTCGGCGACCGAGGTACCGCTGTCGGTGGCGGTGATGTAGCGACCGTCGAGTTGCTCGATGCAACGACCAAAGGCTTCAAACAGCGCCGCACGGTTTTCCACATGGGCGGGGCGCAGGATCACCGCCGTCCCGCCCCCCACCGGCAACCCGGCCAGGGCGGCCTTGTAGCTCATGCCTTGGGCCAGGCGCGCGGCGTCCGCCACGGCGCTTTCATCGTCGGGGTAGGCAAGGTAGCGACAACCACCCAGGGCAGGGCCCAGGCGGCTGTTATGGATGGCTATGACCGCCTTCAACCCCGTCACCGGGTCGATGCTCAGGTGCAGCGATTCAAGGCGGGTGCTGTGCATGAGAGCAAACATCGTCGAGCTCCCGAATCACTTCTTGTGTCGCCAAGTATAGGCTTGCGGCAGAAAACTGCCGAAGTGCGCTGGAATAAGCCGTCCGGTTTTGTAGGTCTTGTGACATAAGCGGATAGGATATTTCTTAAGCCACTGGACGAAAATTCCCAGCAAGGCTAAAACGGGGGCATTCGCCGGAGAATGCAATGAATCCCCGTCACGCTTTTTTCGCCTGCCTGGAACGTTCGCCCCCCGCGCTGTTTGAAGCCGCGCTGTGGATCGCCGCCGAGCATGACCCGGCGGTGCAACCGGCGTTGATCATGCAGGACCTGAAATTGCTCGAGCAACAGGTCAGCCTGGGCATGCCCCTGCTGCCAGCGGATGAACTGGGCCAACCCTTGCTGCGAGGTATGAATGACCTCGGCTTCGCCCAGGATGATTTCACCCCGCTGCGCCCCGCCGCCGCCCTGCTGGACAAGGTGTTGCAACGCAAACGCGGGCAACCCCTGGCCATGGGGTTGATTGCCATGGAGCTGGCGCGACGCCTGGGCATTCCCATGGTCGGCGTCAACTTCCCCGGCCACTTCCTGCTGCGGGTGCCCGGTGCCGATCACTTGCTGGACCCTTGCGGCGGGCGACGCCTGTACCCCAACGACTGCCGCGAGCTGCTGCAACGCCAGTATGGTCCCAACCTCAAGTTGCAGGCCGATCACCTGCACACCGCCGAACCCCGTTCGATCCTGCAACGGTTGTCCCGCAACCTGCGCCAGTTGCACCTGGCCAATGACAACCCCCTGGCCGCGCTGATCGACGCCGAACGCGTGCTGGAACTGGGCAATGCCAGCGCTGCCGATTACCTCGCGCGGGCCAGCCTGTATCAACGCCTGGACTGCCCCAACGCCGAGCGCTTCGACCTGGAACACGCGTTGATGCTCAGCGAAGACCCGATCCAACGCCTGCGCCTGACTGAACGCCTGGGGCACCTGCCACCCAACTCCGTGGTGCATTGAACCCACTGCTCTCAAGCGCCTATTTCCCTGTGGCAAGCGGGCTTATGTGGTGATCCTGCTCGATGTAGATGCAACATCTTCAGTGATTGGCCGGCACCTTGAGGATATCGCCATGCAAAGGGCTCTTCGGCGCGTCAGTCGCGGGCGAGCGCACTTGAATGATCAACAACGCCGCGATCACCGCCGGAATCGCGCAGAAGAAGAAAATCTGCTGCACCGGAATATGCATCGCCAGCAGCATGCTGCCCAGCAACGGGCCCAGGATTGAGCCGAAGCGCCCTACACCCAATGCCCAACCCGTACCGGTGGCGCGTACATGCGCCGGATAAAAATTGCTGGCGAAAGCATTAAGGGTCAGTTGCCCGCCGATGATGCAAAACCCGGCGGCAAACACACAGGCCACCAGATAGCGCGGATTGTCGTGGTTCAGCCCCAGCAGCACGGTACACACCGCCGCTGCCGCCAGCACGCCGGACAACAGCCGCACCTTGTGCTTCAATCGATCGGCAAACCAGGCCATGCCGATGGCCCCCAAGGTGCCGGCGAACAGGAACATTGAGGTCACCAGGTTGGCTTCACTCAACGCCAGGCCACTTTCCAGCAGCAGCGACGGCAACCAGCTGATCATGAAATACAGCAGGATCAGGCTGACAAAGAAGGTCGCCCAGATCAGCACGGTCGGGCGTGCATAGCCATGGCGAAACAGCTCCACCACCGTCAACGGGCTGCCCTGCTCGCGGCGGTTTTCGTCCTCGCCCGCCAGCGGCGCACGCCACCCGGGCAACATGCGCGCGGTGACCTTATGCAAGCGTGCATACGGCGGCGCATCGCGCAGCAGGCGCGGCAGGGATTCCGGCAGCAGCCACACCAGGAAAGGGAACAGCAGCAACGGCGTCACGCCGCCGGCAAGAAACACCGCCTGCCAGCCAAAGCCGTCGATAAATCCTGCGGCCACAAACCCACCGGCTGCGCCGCCGAACGAAAAGCCGCACGCCGCCAACGTCACCATCAAGGTGCGCAAGCGTGGCGGGGAATAGTCCGACATCAACGCCATGGCACTGGGCATCGCGCCGCCCATGCCGATACCGCAGATAAAGCGCGCCGCCATCAGCGTGGTCAGCGAGCTGGCGAAGACCATCAACACCGTGAGGCTGGCGTAGATCAGCACGCAGCCCAGCAGGATGCGGCGAACGCCAAAGCGGTCGGCCAGGGGTGTCACCAGCAACGAGCCCAAGGTCAGCCCCAGCAGGTTGGCACTGAACACCGGTCCGAACGCGGCCTTTTCCAGCCCCCAATCCGACGCCAGCGCCGGTACCACATAACCCAGCACCTGGGCATCGTAGCCATCGGTTACCAGCAACAAGGCCAGCAACAGGAGAATCAACCACTGGTAGCGCGACACCGGACGGGCATCGAGTGCCGCGCGAAAGCTGGCAATCTGATTGTGCATCGCAAGGTACCTGTTTTTATTATTGTGCTCACGCTCTGCGCGGGCACGATCACTCAGGAGTGTCGGGTTGATTGGCAGGATGGGCCTGGATAAATGCCGGATGCTGCGCCGCCAACGCCGCCACCCGGCCGATGCGTGGATACGCCCCCAACGGCACCTTGAAGCGCTCCGCCGCATACAATTGGGGAATCAGGAAGGCATCGGCCATCCCCGGCTGCTCGCCGAAGCAATAGCCCTTATCGCCAATCAACTGTTCCACCGCCCCCAGCCCCTGGCTGATCCAATGCCCGATCCACTCCAGCACCTGCGCCTCGTCATGTCCCCACTGACGCAACAGGTTCTGGGTGCTGGAGTTGTGCAATGGGTGAATATCGCAGCCGATGATCGACGCCACTGCGCGCTCATGGGCACGGGTGGCCATGTCCTTGGAAAGCAGCGGCACCTGTGGATAACGTTCGTCCAGGTATTCAATGATCGCCGCGGACTGAATCAGCAGCTCGCCGTCATCGGTGCGCAAGGCCGGCACACGACCTTGGGGGTTGATGGCCAGGTATTCGGGCTGGCGATTGGCGCCACCCGCCGGCACCAGCAGGTTGACGGGCACCGCAGTGAAATCCAGGCCCTTGAGCGCAAGGGCGATGCGCACCCGGTAGGACGCCGTAGAGCGGTAGTAGGTATAGAGTTCCATCGCCCTGCCCTCCTAGCGCGCCGCGACCACGGTGCCACGGCATTCGCCGAAGCCGATGGAGGCGAAGCCTTCACGGTTGCAACGGGCGCGCAGGATGACCTCGTCACCGTCCTCAAGGAACCTGCGCACTTCGCCGGAAGGCAGTTCGATGACCTTCTTGCCGCCTTCGGTCATCTCCAGCAGGCTGCCGAACTGCCCGGCTTCAGGGCCGGACAAGGTGCCCGAACCAAACAGGTCACCGGCCTGCAGTTGGCAGCCGTTGACGCTGTGGTGCGCCACCAATTGCGCGACGGTCCAGTACATATGCAGGCTGTTGCTCAGGGCCACGCGATGGGCCGGCAGGTTCTGTTCGCGCATGGCGGCGGTGGTCAACAGCACCTCAAGCTCGATATCCAAGGCGCCAGCGGCCTGGTCACGCTTATCCAGCAGGTACGGCAGTGGCTGCGGATCGCCTTCGGGCCGCGCCGGCTGGGCTTTGCGGAACGGTTCCAGGGCTTCGGCCGTGACCACCCACGGTGAAATGCTGGTGATAAAGCTCTTCGACAGGAACGGCCCCAGCGGCTGGTATTCCCAGGCCTGGATGTCCCGCGCCGACCAATCATTGAGCAGGCAGAAACCGGCGATATGCTCGGCCGCATCGCCAATGGCAATCGAGTCGCCCATGGCATTGCCCTGGCCGATCCAGATGCCCAGTTCCAGCTCATAGTCCAGGCGTGCGCAGGGGCCGAAGGTTGGTTCGGTCTGGCCAGCCGGCAAGGTCTGGCCTTTGGGGCGACGGACGTCGGCACCCGAGGGGCGAATGGTCGAGGCGCGGCCGTGATAACCGATCGGCACGTACTTGTAGTTCGGCAGCAGCGGGTTATCCGGGCGGAACAGTTTGCCGACGTTTTGCGCGTGCTCGATGCCGACGTAGAAGTCGGTGTAGTCGTTGATCTTCGCCGGCAGGTGCATCTGGCAATCGGCGGCGCGGTGCAGCACCTGCGCTTCACGGGCCTGCAGCCTGCTGCCCTCGGCAAGCAGTTCCAGCAGGCGCTCGCGCAAGGCCACGCGCGGGCCACGGCCCAGCTCGAAAAAGGCGTTCAGCTGGCCGCCCGCAGTCGCGTCAACGGCGCGGCGGGCTTCGCCCTCAAACTCATCCAGGGCGGCGTGCAGGTCGAGGATCGCGTCGCCAATCGCCACGCCACTGCGCGGGGCCGAGCCGTTGATGCTGAACACGCCCAGCGGCAGGTTTTGCAGGGGGAAATCGCGGTGACCATTGGCGGAGGCTACCCAACTGCGGGTAAGGGTTGGCTGCGTCATGGGTTATCTCCGGTTCGGGTTGAAGGTGACGGGCAACGAGGCCCAGCACGCGTCATAGGAAGGTTGCAGTTGCGGGCACTCCAGGGCGAACTGAGTAGGACGCAGCACTTGGCTGGTCTCGAACATGAAGGCCATGGTGTTATCGATCTTGTGCGGTGCCAGGTCGACGTTGATGGCCTTGGTGCAGGTCTCGCCGTCCGGGCCGTGGGCGCTCATGCAACTGTGCAGCGACGCGCCGCCGGGCAGGAAGCCTTCGGCCTTGGCATCGTAGGCGCCCTGGATCAGGCCCATGTATTCGTTCATCAGGTTGCGGTGGAACCACGGCGGACGGAAAGTGTTCTCGGCCACCATCCAGCGCGGCGGGAAGATCACGAAGTCGAGGTTGGCCAGGCCGTGCACGCTGGTGGGCGAGGTCAATACGGTGAAGATCGACGGATCGGGGTGATCGAAGCTCACGGTGCCAAGGGTGTTGAAGCGGCGCAGGTCGTATTTGTACGGCACGTTATTGCCGTGCCAGGCCACCACGTTCAGCGGTGAATGGTCCAGCTCACAGGCCCACAGTTCACCGAGGAATTTCTGCACCAGCGTGGTCGGTTGCCTGAGGTCTTCGTAGTGGGCCACCGGGGTGAGGAAGTCACGCGGATTGGCCAGGCCGTTGCTGCCGATAGGCCCCAGGTCCGGCAGGCGCAGGGGCGCGCCGTGGTTTTCGGCGACGTAACCGCGCGCCTGTGCATCCAGCAGCTCGACACGAAATTTGAGGCCACGGGGCAACACCACAATGTCCAGCGGCTCGACGTCCAGCACCCCCAGTTCGGTGGCGATGCGCAGGCGGCCCTGCTCGGGGACGATCAACAGCTCGCCGTCGGCATTGAAGAACACGCGGTCCATGGAGCGATTAGCGCAGTAGTTATAGATGCTGATGCCCGAGGGTTTTTCCGACCCGGCGTTGGCTACCATGCCGACCAGGCCGTCGATAAAGTCTGTCGGCTCACTCGGAATATCCAACGGGTTCCAACGCAAGCGATTGGGCGTCACCGCGCCCAACGGACCGCCGGCCAGCTGCCGCTCCAGCTTGATAAACGCGGGGTGATTGGCCGATGGCTGGATGCGGTACAGCCAGGTGCGGCGGGCTTCGCTGCGTACCATGGTGAAGGCGGTGCCGGAAAACAGCTCGGTATACAGCCCGTAGGGGGCTTTTTGCGGGGAGTTCTGGCCGACCGGCAAGGCGCCGGGCAGGGCTTCGCTGGCGAATTCATTGCCGAAGCCCGACAGGTATTCGAGGTTCATGGATCATCCTCAGGGCGGAAGTTGTTTTTATCGTAATCCAGTTACGCATAACGTAATTTGATCACTATCGACCGTCAAGCTATAAAGACGCCCATTCATCTCTCGGATTCTCGCCCCTCCATGGAAAAGCCCCGCGACACCGGTAAACAGAAAGTCCGCTCGGCCGAAGTGGGCACCGATATCCTCAAGGCCCTGGCCGAACTGTCGCCCTCCACGTCGTTGTCGCGGCTGGCCGACCACGTGCAGATGCCGGCGAGCAAGGTGCACCGTTATTTACAGGCGCTGATCGCCTCGGGTTTTGCCGAACAGAACGCCGCCACCAACCATTACGGCCTGGGACGCGAGGCGTTGCGCGTGGGCCTGGCCGCGCTGGGCAGCATGGACGTGCTGAAAGTCGGCGCGATGCCCCTGGCAGAGCTGCGCGACGAGTTGAATGAAACCTGCTTCCTGGCGGTATGGGGCAACCAGGGCGCGACGGTGGTGCAGATCGAACCGGCCGTGCGCGCCGTGACAGTGGTGACGCAATTGGGTTCGGTGTTGCCCCTGCTCAGTTCATCCACCGGGTTGGTGTTCAGTGCCTTCCTGCCGTCGCGGGAAACCGTCGAGTTGCGTGAGCGTGAAATCCAGGCCGGCACCGCCCATGCCCTCGCCGACGACCAGGCTTACGCCACCACCTGCGAACAAATCCGCAACCGTGGCCTGCACTTTGTGCATGGCCTGCTGATGCCGGGGGTGGATGCGCTGTCGGCACCGGTATTCAACGCGGTCGGGCACGTGGCGGCGGTGATGACCGTGGTCGGCCCCACCTCGCTGTTCCACGCCGACGAAGATGGCCCGGCGGCGCAACGCTTGCTGGCGGCGACCCGAGCCGTGAGTTGGCGGATGGGTTACCAGCCCTGAACTAGTCGTGCCACTGGGCCAGGGCAAGCGCCAGGCGGTTCTCGAGGGCGCGGACAGGGGCTGCGTCACTGAGGTAGTTATTGCTGATTATCGAAAACACCAGGCGTCGCCCCTCGGCATCGGTGATATAGCCGCTCAACGATGATACGCCGGCCATGGAGCCGGTCTTAGCGTGCAGGTTGTTTTCGGCAGCCGTCCCGCGCAGGCGATAACGCAGGCCGCCGCCGGTCATACGGTCGGCATTGCCGGCAATCGGCAAGGCGTTGTACCAGGCGTCGAACCAGGGTTGCCTGGCGGTGACCAGCAGCAGGTCCGTCAGGTTCTGCGCCGACACCAGGTTGCGTCGCGACAAGCCTGAGCCATCTACCTGGCTGAGCGTCGCCGGGGCCAGGCCCTGGCGCTGCATGAACGCCGCCACCGCCGCCACGCCCGCTGTCGCAGTGCCCGCGTTGGCGGTTTTGCGGCCCATGGCCTTGAGCAGGGCTTCGGACATGTTGTTGTTCGAGAGCTTGAGCAGCGGTGTGATCAAGTCCTGCAACGGCGCCGATTGATGCTCGACCAACACCGTCGCCGTCCCAGGGCTGGCCCCCCCGATCACGCGCCGCCCGAGCACCTGGATACCTTGCTGCGCCAGCGCCTGCTCAAACAGATTGGCCACCAGTTGCGTCGGTTCCCACACACTCACCCACTGCCGACTTTGCTTGCCCGGGGCGAGCGCGCCGCTGAGTTGCAGCAGGTTAGTGCCGTGCTGGCGGGTGATGGCGTAGCTGTTGCCGGGGCCGCTGACGGCACGGTTGCTCAGTTGCACGTAGTCGGTGGACGGGCTCACCACCACGTTCACTGGCTGGCCGAGGGCGACGGGAGCCTTTGCCGTGACGAGTAAGGTGCCTGCGTCAAAATCCGCATTCGGCGACACCGTCAACGCCGAAATCTGCGCGCCGTAGTAGGTGCTCTCATCGTCTTGCGCCCAATCCACGCCCAGGCGCTCGGCATCGAACCAGGTGTCGTCGAACACCAGGTCGCCTTGCACCTGGCGCACGCCCCGGCTCGCTAGCTGGGCCGCCAATGCCTGGTAATCGGCGAATTGCGTGGTCGGGTCGCCCAAGCCACGCAGGTACAGGTTACCGGCCAGGCGCTCGCCTTGCTGGGTGCCGTTGCTCAACAGCTGGGTGGAAAAACGGTAGTGCGGCCCCAGCACATCCATCGCCGCAGCGGTGGTGAGCAACTTGAGGTTGGAAGCCGGAATCAGACGGGTGCGCGGGTTGTGCTGATAGAGGGTACTGCCGCTGCGGGCGTCGCGCACCATGACGGAGACCATGGCGCCGTTGAGGACAGGATCGGCCAGCAGCTGATCCAGGGTTGAAGGCGTGGATGGCTGCGAAACACTCGCGCAGCCGCCCAGTAAAACGCTCAGGCACAGCAGGTGCAGCCATCTTCCAAAATGCATCAGTAACGTGTTCCGCAAAGCCATGGGTGGCCGCAACGCTAACAGCTCCGTACCTTTGTGGCGAGCGGGCTTATCCCGCGTTGGGTGGCGAAGCCGCCCTTACTGATGCCGTCGTGTTTTTTCAGGAGCACCGCAGAGTCTGTTTTGGGGCTGCTTCGCAGCCCAACGCGGGGCAAGCCCGCTCACCACAGGAAGCCCACTTACCAGAGGAAGCCCGCTCACCACAGGAAGCCCACTCACCAGAGGAAGCCCGCTCACCACAGGAGGCCCGCTTACCAGAGGAAGCCTGCCCACCACAAGGAGCACACTTGCCATAGGGAGCCCGCCAGGTTTTAGAACTCCAGGGTGCTGGACACCGATACCTGCCGCGCATCGCCCATGGACACAAACAGGCGACTGGCCGCCGAGGTGTAGTAGACGCGGTCGAACAGGTTCTTCACGTTGACCTGGAACTTGACCTTCTGCCCGTCGATCCTGGTGTCGTACGTGGCGAAGGCGTCCGCCACGGTGTAGCCCGGCAGGTTGAAGTCGTTGGCGGCGTCGCCTGCGCGCTCGCCGACATAGCGCGCACCGGTGCCCACGCGTAACTGATCGCCGCCGAAAATGTTGCCGAAGTCGTAGGCCACCGACAGTGAGCCGGTGTGCTTGGCCACGTTTTGCAGACGGTTGCCTTCCAGCGTCGGGTCGTTGTCCTTGATGTCTTCGGCGTCGGTGAAAGCGTAGCTGCCGATCAGGCTCCACTTGTCGGTCAACTGGCCGCTGGCGTCCAGTTCCAGGCCACGGGAACGCACCTGCCCTGCGATGCTGTAGATGGTGTTGGCGCCGGAGCCCACCGACACCAGCACATTGCGTTTGTCGATAGTGAACAACGCCGCGCTGGCGGTGATGCGCCCGGGGATGTCGAGCTTGGCGCCCAGCTCCCACGACTTGGACTCCTCCGGCGTGAGGTCGCCGGTCAACGTGCTGCCATTAAGCAGTGGGGCGATGGTGGAGTTGGGCTTGAACGACTCGGTGTAGCTGCCGTAGAACGACAACTCATCGGTGTAGCGGTACACCAGGCCGGCACGCGGCACCCAGGCCTGGCCGTTGCCGTCGGTGTTGGCCTTGAACGGCACGCCCTTGCCGGCGTACTGGTCATACATCTGATAGCGCGCACCGGCCACGAAGATCCACTGGTCAGTCAGGTGAATCGCGTCCTGGAAGAACAGCGAATCGCTGCGCAGCAGGTCGGTCTGGGCGCTGTCGGCGGCGCTGACGGTGGTGCCCGCAACTTCGTTGCCGTACACCGGGTTGTTGTAGTTGAAGGTACCGCGCGAGCTCTGGCGAATCAGGTCGGCGCGGTAGATCTTGCGGTACTCGTCGTCCAGGCCGAACACCAGGTCATGCTGCATGCCCAGCACATTGACCTTGCCTTCCAGGCTGGCCGTGGCGAAACGGTCGGTGGTGATCGCACCTTTGGTGCCGTCCATCTTGCGGGTCAGGGTGCCGTTGGTGTTCACCGCACTGACGCGCACCTGGCTGGCGTCGTAGGTTTCACGGTTCCAGCTGTAGCCGAAGTGGGCTTTCCAGTCGTCGTTCAAATCGTGGTCGGCTTCAAAGCGGTACAGGTCGGAACGGCCTTCCATGTTATTGAACGGCTCGTCCAGACGGCGAGTGGCGGGGATGTCCAGCGGGTGGTTGGACTTGTCGATGGCCGTGCCGCGGTCGAACGGCGAGAGAAATTCGCGGTGTTCGTAGGCGAACAACAACTTGGTGGTATCGCCGTACCAGGCCAGGGACGGCGCCACCAGCGACTCGCGGTGGGTGCCGAAATTGCGCCAGTAGTCTTCGTCTTCATGGTCGACGATCAGGCGATAGGCCAGGCCCGAATCGCCGATGGGGCCGGTGGTGTCGAGGTTGCCGCCGCTGCCGTTCTTGCCATCCCCGAAAGTCGAGCCGCGCACGGTCAGGGACGTGGCCTGGGTCAGTTGCGGTTTTTTGCTGACGATATTGACCACGCCGCCCGGGTCCTGGATGCCATACAGCAGCGACGACGGGCCCTTGAGCACTTCGACCCGTTCTGCGGTTGAATTCAACGCCCGGCCCTGCACCACCGGCATGCCATCGCGCATGATCGAGCCGTTACGGTTATCGCCGAAGCCGCGCAGCATCACCGCGTCCTGGGTGCTGGCCAGGGTGTTGGCCTGGGTAATGCCGCTGATATTGGCCAGGGCGTCATCCAGGTTGCGCGGGGTCTGGTCGCGCAACACTTGGGCGGGGACCACGTTGACGGTCTGCGGGGTTTCCAGCAGCAACGCGCGGGAACGCATCACCGAGCTGGTGGGCGGGGGCTGGTAGCTGGTGCTGTCCTCGGTTTGGCCGACACCGCTGATGGTGGTCGCGCCGAGGTTGAGCGCGCCCTCGGTGGGCACGGGTTCCAGAGCCAGGGTGCGGGCATCGATCTGGCGGAAAGTGAAACCGGAGTTGCCCAGCAGACGTTGCAGGGCCTGGGTCGCGCTCATTTGCCCGCTGACCGCCGGCGCACTGAGGCCGTAAGGCGCTTCATCGGTGTAGATCACGCTGATCCCGGTGACCCGGCTGAAATCGCTCAAGGCCTGGGGCAACGGTTTGGCAGCCAGGGCAAAGGTGAACCGGGCGCTTTGCTGCTCCTGCGCCTGCGCCACGCCGAGGGGCAGCAATGCCAGCCCCGACACCGCCAATACCGAGGCTCCCAGCCACTGTTTAACCAAACCGCCCGCCGTCGACTTCATGCTGTGAGAACCCGTGTAGAAAACGCTGTTAATGCGAATAGATCGCAGTTTCAAGCACTACACGGATGGACTGACGGTTTACCTCACCTTTATTTGCAAATATTTTTATTTATTGCGCCTGAATGCAAAAACCCAAGCGTGGGAAATGCACATGCACGGTGCCGGCGCGTTCATCGGTGCGACGCAGGATCAGCTCTTCGCGCCCGGCAAACAGCAGTTCACCGGCCACGGGGTCGGTGCCGTAGTCAGTGGCCGAGATGGTCACCTGCTGGCCGGGTTTGAAGCCGTTCAAGTCCTCGAAAACCTCATCGGACAGCGCAGTGGGCGTAGCGTTACGCGCCACTTCCAGCGCTTGCTCGGCGCTGATCTCACTGGCAGTGCCATGGCCAAAGCTCAGTACGCGGTCCAGCCACGCCGCCACAGCGGGATACGCATCCACCAACGGCGCAGTCACCGATGAGCCCTTGAGGAACCACAGCGGATGGGCCAGGGCAAAGTCGGCAATCGACGGTTCACCAAACAGGAAGTCCCCCGTCGGGTGCTGCAATTGCTGATCGATACGATGGATGATCGCCGGCCATTGATGCTTGGCCTGGTCCAGTTGCAAGCGGGCGGCGGTGCCACCGCTGAACAATTTGCTGCGGTCAGTCACCAGCACCTGGAGCATTTGCGGCGGTACCTTGGCAAATTTGACGGCCAGGGATTCAGGCTGGAACACCAGCGCCACGGCATGGGAAAACACTACCGAGTCGGCCCAGGCGGCGAAGCCTTGGGTAACCAGTTCCAGGCCTTGGGGAAACAGCGTCGGGGCGGATTTTTCCTGCTCCAGGCGTCGGGCGATCAAGGCGGTGTCGCAGTAGATGTCGGCACCGACTTGCAGCACCGGCGTCTTGCGATAGCCGCCGGTCAAGGCGGTGAGGCCGGGCTTGGGCATCACCGGCGAGATGCGCACGGAATGCCAGGACAAGCCCTTGAAGCCCAGCATCAGGCGGGCTTTTTCAGCAAAAGGGGACTGCGGGTAATGGTGGAGAATCAACTCAGACATGCCAGGCTCCGCTCGATAGGTGAGCGGCTAGCTTAGCCTGCAAAACCCCGGGCGGGGACGATGGGAACCCATCAGTCAAATCAATGAGCCACTTGCGGCCAGGCACTCCTTGGCGCTTTTCTTCAACTTCTTGATCAAGCGCTCCTGGCGCAACGCCTCGCCCTTGCTCGCGCATTGCTCCGTGTACACCAGCGCGACCGCCGGGCTGGACAGGAAAAACCGTGCGCCCTTGCCGCTCTGATGCGCGGCAAAACGGCGCACCGGGTCATTGCTGATGCCGCAATACAACGCGCCATTGGCGGCGCGTACCAGGTACACAAACCAGGGTTTGGGTTCAGAAGGATCAGTCACGGGTCGATTCGGTAAACCAGAAGAGCGCCAAGCTTATCAACGACCGGCCTGGAATGCCCTGAGGCCTTTGAGCGCCTGGGCACGCACGGCGTTTTTCAGGGCCGGCGACCAGCCCAGCAACAGGCCCTTGAGGCCCAGGGCCTGGCGCGACCAGCGCCACAGATCGAAGTGGTCGTGGTGTTCGCAGATCTTGCCATCACGAAACACAAACCGCGCGCCGATATCGTTGACCACCGTGTTACCGGTGGCGCTGAACAGGTAGGTCGCGACCCAATGCGCGCTGCCGGTGGTTTCATCGCTGCGCACATGGTCGAACGTCAGGGAGAAATCCTTGGCCCGGGTGGTGAGCATGCGCCACATATCGCCGGCGTTACGCCCGCGCAACTCACCGAAGGCCGGGTCGCTGAACAGCACATCCTCGGTGTAGCAGGCCGCCATGGCCTCGGCATCCAGCCGCTGGAAAGCGCTGTAGAACTCGGTGATCAGGGCGTTGTGTGCGTCGCTCATGGGCAGGTTCCAGACCAGGGGTTGTAAGCCGTCCAAGATAGTCCGGGCGCCGATAAAACTCTATCGCCATTTACACCGGGAATGCCCCACCCGGCGCTACGGCACCATGCCGCAGCTGCGGGCGTAGGCAAACAGGTCCACATCGGTGGAGATGCACAGCCGGCTCATGGCCGTGCTTTTCTGCTTGCTGATCGTGGAAATACTGCGATTGACCCGGGCCGCAATCTGGCTGACGGTCATGCCGCTGGCCAGCATCCTGACCACTTCGCGCTCCTTGCTGGACAGCTGCGGCTGTTGCAACTGATCGCCGGTGCCCGCCTCCACCAACTGCGCGCGCAGGCATTCACTGACAAACGTCTCGCCCCTGGTCACTGTAGCGATAGCGGTGGGCAGCTCCCGGGCCGAGGCGCTCTTGGCGACAATCGCCCGTGCCCCGTGGGCAAAGGACGCACGCAGCGTCGCCACATTGGCGAACATGGTGACCAGAATCACCGGCAAAGTCGGGTACTGGCGCCGCAACAGCCCCAGCAGTCCGTAGCCGTCGGCCTGCTGGCCGCCGGGCATGGCGAAGTCAGTCACCAGCACGTCACACGCCACGCTGCCCAGCAACTTGAGCAATTCATCGGGACCGTCGGCCTCACCGACCACTGTGCATCTACCGCCCGCCTCAATCACCACCCGTTGCCCGATGCGCACAATGGGATGATCGTCGGCAATAATTACACGCAACATAAATACCCACGAATGATGGCAACTTGGAATTGGCGCAAAAATACCTGTGTCCTCTTGTCTCAACAACCACTCGATGCAGCCGGTTCCGGACCGCGCCCAGCGTTTGATAGATGGCAACTTTACGCCTACAAAATAAAAAGAAATTACCTACACCCAAAACTTCCAACCCACAGTAATAACCTCCTACAAACCTTTGAGTCCCGAAGACTCATAACCGGCTCAGATAAGCCATGTACCCCCGCAAGTTGCGCTGGAAGGCTTGCAACTGCGGCGTATTCGCCACCACACCATCGGCCTGGACCCGCGCAATCAACTGCTCGCCGCAACGCTCCAGGTCGACTCCGCCGACGAAGGCCAGGCTGCCCACCAAACGGTGCAATCGCTCCACCAGCAAGGGCCCATCGGCGCGGGCCTGCGCCAGGTCCAGCCAGGCATCGTCTTCCCGTGCTTCCTCAATCAGGCTGGCCACCGCCCGATTCACCATCTCATCACTGCCGAAAATCTCGATCAGGCTGGCTCGCGTCGGCCATGCAATCGCGCCTGGACGACGAACCGGCTCCTCCACCAACGGTGGCAAGGGTGAGGGTGCCAACTTCAGGACAGGTACTCGCTTGGAAAATACCCTTGTCACCATGGTCACCTCACTGTGCTTACATTGATTGCTCAGCCCATGAGTTCATCAACATCCACTTGAACAGGAGCGGGAAGCTGCAACAGCCAAATCAACGAACAGCGTGCAACATCCCCATGGCACTCATGTGACTGTCATAAGCAACAATGAATAGCCTTGCGGACAGGGAAAAGACGATACAACAACTACGAAAAACCCAACTTTCCTACAATCCAAAACATTAATTCCCACGAACTTGCACTCAAATACTGACTACTCCGATTGTCGTAATAGTTGTATTTCCCCCGCCACTCCCCCCGGCTAAATTGCCGCCACCCCCAAAGAGGGGATGGATCGGCCCGTTTCGTCGATCCCAGCAAGACACCACCCGCCGCCCTGCTCGCCGCCTTCCACAAAAAGCTCGGACGATGCCGTGCGCAAGCCTTTATCAGCCAGCCCCTTAGTGGAACCTATAGAAATGAGCAAGTCCCTCACCCTGTTCAGCGCCGCCCTGTTGCTCACCAGTGCCTTGCCTGTCTTGGCTGCCAGCACGGTGGATCTGACGGTCAAAGGTTTGATCACGCCCAGTGCGTGTACGCCCAACCTGCCGGGCGCAGTGGATTTCGGAAAAATTTCCGCGAAAGACCTGAACCTCGACAGCCAGACCCCGCTGCCCACACAAACCGTACAACTGTCCGTCAGTTGCGAGGCATCGACGCTGTTTGCCATCAAGCCTTTCGACAACCGTGCCGGCTCCTCTACCCGCCCCGCCTCGTTCGGACTGGGCCTGATCAACGAGACGGAGAAACTGGGCAGGTACTTCCTGACCATGCGCAATCCCGTCGCCGACAAGCCGTCGACCTTGCTGGTGTCGTACACCGAAGGCCGTTGGACGTGGCTCGCAGAAGACGACACCGTTGAGCCCAACTACCTGATTGCACTGGGAGGCCTGGACGAAACGATTGGCTGGCAGCCTCACCCGCTGCAGGACATGAGCGTGGAGATTGTGCTCAACACCGCGATCGCGCCGGCCAACACACTGACGCTGACCAACGAGGTGGCACTGGATGGTTCTGCGACCTTTGAAGTGAAGTACCTGTAGTGCTTACCCCGCGTCCATCGACCCTGCTCAAATGGTGATTGCCCCTATGAACCTATTTGTCACTCGCGCAGCACTGTTGCTGTTGTTTACGCCAGCGGTGTTTGCCGCCAGCAATACCGACCTCACCGTCAAGGGCAGCATCACGCCCAGCGCCTGCGCGCCGCTGATTTCCGGGGGCGGCGTGGTCGACTTCGGGAAAATGTCGGCCAAGTCGCTCAATGCCGAGCAACACACCGTGTTGCCCAACCAGAACATGCAATTGAGCGTCCGTTGCGAAGGGCCGACATTTTTCACCCTCAACACCATTGATAACCGCGCCGGTTCTTCGGCCAACCATGATCACTGGCATGGCCTGGGCATGACCCCGAACGATGAAAAGATCGGCGGCTCGACCTTCCACCTCTACACCCCCGTGGCCGACGGCGCGGCTGCACGCATCATTACCTCAAGCGATGGCGGGGTGAGCTGGGCCCCCACCAACCAGTTGAACCATATCTGGCTGACCGCCGTTGCAAGCAGCAATGGCCTGGTGCCCATCGCCGTCCGCGACTTTGACGCGCAGATCCGCCTGTACACCCACGTCGCCCCCGCCGACCGCCTGACCCTGCTGGACGAAGTCCCCATCGACGGGCACGCCACCGTTCAACTCAAGTACCTGTAATTCCGCCTATCGAAAGGAGTTCGCTCACCATGAAAACCCTGTTCAGTGCCGCTGCCACCAGCTTGATGCTGCTCACCTGCGCCACCGCCCATGCCGCCTCCACCGTGGACCTGACCGTCAAGGGCCTGATCGTGCCCAGCGCCTGTACCCCCAACCTGTCCGGCGGCGGCGTCATCGACCACGGGAAGATTTCCGCCAAGGACCTGCGCCCGGACAACCCTACCCACATCGGTAAGAACGTCATGACGATTGCGGTGGTCTGTGATGGTGCGACCTCGTTTGCCCTGAATGCGATCGATAACCGCGCGGACTCCGCAATAATGGCGAGTCTCTTCGGACTGGGCTTTATCAACGGTACGCAAAAACTGGGCTGGTTCGACCTGATGTTGCAAAACGCCGTCGCCGACGGCGTACAGGTGGAAACCATCGCTTCCGGCGACGGGGGCAATACCTGGTACAAGGAAAAGTTCTGGGACCCGGGCCTGTACATGTCGGTCGCCACGACGGATGACACCACCCAGCCGGTGCCCGTGAAGGAATTGGTCATGGAGATGGAGGTCAGCACCTCGATTGCCCGCACGGACAGCCTGGACCTGAGCAACGAGGTCACCCTCGACGGGTCGGCCACCCTGGAAGTGAAGTACCTGTGATGCCGGGGATGCCATGCCAGGCCAGTCCTGCCATGGCCTCCCTTACAGATCGGCCACCGTCTCCCAGCCAGTGATGCCCTATGAACACGCCCGCCACGCTTTTCGCTGCCCTGCTGACACTGACCTTCGCCGCCCCGGCGTGGGCCGCCTCTATCGTCGATATCACCGTGACCGGCCGGTTGACCCCGGACGCCTGTCACGTCGAGCTGTCGGAAGACGGTATGGTTGACCATGGCAAGATTCCCTCCCATACGCTGAGCAGTGATGAATTCACCCTGATGCCGAGCCGACTCCTGGAGCTGTCCGTACAGTGCGCCCGGCCCATGCTGTTTGCGCTGGTGGGCCTGGACAACCGTGCGGAGTCGGCGCTGGCCCCAGGGGTCTTCGGCTTGGGCAGGAACATCCATGCCCCCGAAGAACGCCTCGGCGGCGTGGCACTGTCCTATCGCAACCCACTGGGCGACGCGCAACCCATGCAGGTGCTGATGTCCCTCGACAACGGTGAAACCTGGACGCCTCGCCCCAACGCCGCGCCCAAGGCCTACACCGGTTTTGCCCTGCCGGGGGATCGCCAGCCGGATTTCATCAGGCATCTGAGCGCCCAACTGCACATCGAAACCTCGATCAACTTTTCCAACTACCTGACCCTGGATCAAGAGGTGCCGCTGGATGGCTCCATCGTCCTGGATCTGCGCTACCTCTGACTCCTCTCCTGCCCAACGGAACTCTCGTCATGACGACGCTACTTTTGAATATTGCCGCCCTGGCATTGCTGTTCAGCATGAATGCCCGGGCTGATGGCATGGTCCCCGACACCTCCGTGGTGATCGTCTACGAAAGCGACGGCGAAGCCAGCGTTTCGGTGACCAACACCGACAGTCAGCTGGCCCTGCTGCACGTGACCCTGGAAGATATCCCGGAAGACAACGAGCCCTTGCTGGTGGTCACCCCGCCGTTGTCGCGGGTGGAGCCGACGAAATCGCAACTGGTGCGTTTCATCCTGCAAGATCATTTGCCGCTCAAGAGCCAGCGCCTCAAACGCGTGATTTTCGAAGGCATGCCCAAGGGCCGCCCCGCAGCCGAGGCCGGACATGCACGGGTGGGTGTCACCGTGCGCCAGAACCTGCCGGTGATCATTCATCCCAAGGGCCTGGCGCCCAATCGCACGCCCTGGACCGGCTTGACCTGGTCCCTGGAAAACAACCAATTGCTGGTCAGCAATGACACGCCGTATGTGGTGCGGCTGGCCCAGGAGCTGCGCCTGCTGCCCGGCGACGGCAAGGCGATGCTGCCGCGCACCTACGTGTTGCCGGGTGAGCGCCTGCGTGTGCCGGCAACCGCCGCCGGCGCCCGCATGGTAAGACTGCAACCGGCCACCCTGTATGGTTTCGCCGTCGCCGCCTACGACGCGCCGCTCACCCTCCCCTGACGCAAGACGACGTGACGGCCTGACAAGCGCCGCTAAGACGCGCAGCCGCCCAATATTCGAATGCCTTGGTGAAAACAGTCGTGAATGATCGTGACGGCAACGCCGTGCCCGCCGCCCCACCCCGCCTTGCCTTACCCGTGCTGCTGTTGACCTTTGCCTTGTTCCCCGAAGAGGTGCGGGCCGACGAGTACGCAGGCTTTGATACCAAGACCCTGGACCAGCGCGGCATCGACCCGCACCTGGCGAGCCTGCTACTGGATGCCCCGCGCTTCACGGCAGGCACACACGCCGTGACCTTGCGGGTCAACGGGCAACGCCGCGGCCGCCTGCAGGCACGTTTCGATGAGCACGGCGCCCTGTGCTTTGACCGCGCGCTGCTGGACACCGCCAATCTGCGGGTCCCGGCGGACAGCGGCCCGTGCCATGACGTGCTCGCCCGCTTCCCGCAGAGTCTGGTCGAGCCGGACCCGGCCAGCCTTACCGTATCGCTGGTGGTGCCAAGCGAAGCCTTGCGCCCCCTGCAGCAGGACATCTCGGAGTACCAGGCCGGCGGCGTCGCGGGCCTGCTCAACTACGACCTCAGCGGGTTCTACAACCGCTTCGGCGACGACGCCAGCCGTTTCGGCTCGGCCAATACCGAGGTCGGCTTCAATGCGGGCGACTGGATCGTGCGCAGCCGCCAGGTGCAGACCTGGCAGGATGGCCTGTCACGCAGCACCCACCTGGAAGCCTATGCCCAACGCACCTTTGCCCGTTATCAAACGGTGCTGCAGGCCGGGCAAGTCAGCCTCTACAACCCGGTGTTGTCCGGCGCCCAGATCACCGGCGTGCAGGTATTTACCGAACAAGCCCTGCAAGACCAGGAGCAGGGCGCGACCATCGAGGGCATCGCCAACAGCCCCGCACAGGTCGAGGTGCGGCAGAACGGCGCGCTGATCCACTCGACGGTGGTCCCCGCCGGCCCGTTCGCCCTCACCGATGTACGGCGCTTGAACACCCGCTCGGATGTGGAGGTAACGGTCAAGGAAAGCACAGGCGGCGAACGGCGCTTCACCGTCCCGGCGGCGATGCTTGGCCTGGGGCTGCCGGCAGCCGGTTACTCGGTGGCATCAGGACGCGTGCGCAATATTGGTAACGCTCAAGGTGACGATCCGTGGGTGGTCAGTGCGGGCTGGAACGGCGCCGTGCATCCGCAATTGTCCGTGGGCGGTGGCGTGCTGGCCGCCAGCCAATACCGTGGAGTGGGAGCAAGCATGGCCTGGTTGCCCGGGCTGGACAGCCAGTTGCAGCTGGCCAGCCAACTCTCCGATGCCCAGGCCCGCGACAAGGCACAGGGTGTACAAACCGATCTTTCCTGGGCCCAGCGCCTGGGTGAACAATGGTCATTCAGTCTCGCCAACTCCTGGCGCACCCCAGGCTACCGCGAGCTGGAGGAAGCCACCTACGCAGCCCAACCCGACCGGCACCGCAGCACACGCTATCGCGATCAACAAAGCGCCACCCTGGGCTGGTCGCACCCGTGGCTCGGGGCATTCAGCGCCGGGCTCTCGCGCTCCAGCAATTTTGACGGGGCCAACAGCAGCCGCGCGCTGGCGTCCTGGGGGACGAGCGTCAACGGCGTGTCGCTGTCGGCCAGTGCCGAATGGCAGATGGGCGGGCGCCAGCAACAGGACAATGCGGTGTACCTGAACCTGAGCCTGCCCCTGGGCGAGAGTCGCCGGGCCCGCGCCTGGGTGCGCAACTCGGGCGGCGAGCACCGTTCCGGGCTCGGCCTGAACGAACAGGTCAACGACCAACTCAACTACCGGGTCAGCGCCGAGTACGACAGCCGCGACCGCCAGGTGGAGACCAGCGTGGGCCTGTCCGCCCTGCCGCGCTACAGCCAGTTGGACCTGAGCTACAGCCGCAGCGACGCCGAACGCTCGAGTTACCAGGGCGGTGCCCGTGGCGCGATGGTGGTGCATGGCGGCGGGATGACGTTCTCGCCGTACCCGGTGCGCGACACCTTCGCCCTGGTGTCGGTGGGCGACATGAGCGGCATCAAGCTCAGCACCCCCAGCGGCCCGGTCTGGACCGATTGGCAAGGCCAGGCGGTGGTTTCCCAGGTCAATGCGTACGGACGCAGCCCGGTCGAGGTACAGACCCGCTCGCTGCCACGCAACGCCGATATCCACAATGGCCTGGCAATGATCTCGGCCGGGCGTGGTGCGGTGGATCGCGTCGAGTTCGGCGTAGCGCTGACGCGCCGCTTGCTGCTGACGGTACGCACCGACCAGGACCAGCCGTTGCCCCGTGGCGCCACGGTGAGCACTGCCGAGGGTGAATTCGTCACCCTGGTCCAGGATGGCAGCCAGGTGTTCCTGCCCAATGTGCTGGAGCACACCACGCTGTGGGTCGGCACCGCAGGCAAACAACGCTGTGAATTGCGCTTTGAATTGCCGGCCAAGGCGAATCCGACGGTGTATTACGAAACCGCCCCCGCCCTCTGCCATACCCCCGAGGATGATCGATGACAGCCCTACGACTAGGCACCGCCTGCGTGCTGATGGGCGCGCTCAATAGCGCCCTGGCCCAGGACGAATGCCACCTGAACGTCAGCGAGGCGTTGCTGGATTTTGGCCTGATGAACCGCGCCGCCCAGCGCGACAGCGCCCCACAGCGCCTGCTCGGCGAGCGGCGCCTGAGCCTGACGTTCACGTGCCCGCACCCCACCGACCCGAGCCTGTTCTACCGCGCCCTGGCGGCAAGCCCAGAGCGCTGGCAATTTACCGAGCAGGGCAGCTACACCCTCCACGCCAGCGACGCTGTACTGGATGGCCAGGCGGTGGCCCTGGGGTTGCTGCCCGCCAGCGGCCAGCCCGCCATCGCCACAGGCAACAGCCTGGATTGGCGGCCGGGCCACGGGATTGCGCCGGTCCAGAACGGTACGCTGCTGACGGGCAAACACTTTTCGCTGCAACTGAGCGTCAACGCCTGGGCCGACAGCGCCGCCACCCGCGTCAGGGATGCCACCACCTGGGAAGTCTCCGGCACGGTCTACCACCGTCCCAGCGATCGCTACCGCGAACTGACGCTGCAGGCGCATTTCGCTCCCGTGGCCTGTGTACCGCAGCTGTCTAACGGAGGGCTGGTGGATTACGGCACGCTGGCGGCCAAAGACCTGAACGCCACCCACGAAACCCCACTGCCCACCCGCACCCTGCAGTTCTCTGTCAGTTGCGACGCCGCCACCCCCTTCGCCTTGAAGATGCATGACAACCGCAACGGCTCGGCGACCGGAGGCATCGACGAAACCGCCTACGGCCTGGACCTGGACGCCAGCCAGAACAAGATCGGGCGCTACTACCTGAACATCGACCCGGCCGAGTTCAGCGCCGATGCCCTCGGCACGCTGTATCGCACCGACTCCACCAGCGGCGGGGTGGCCTGGAGCAGTTCCAGTGCCCGGCAGATCCCCATCGCCGCCAACAGCCTCATGGGGTTCACCGACCGCGCCGCCAGCACGTTGGGGCCGGTACCGATCCAGCACCTGGCCGGCACGGTGCGCCTCAAGGCCTACCTGGCGCCGACCCAGGCCCTGGACTTGCGTAACGTGGTGTACATCAACGGCTCCGGCACCCTCGAAATCATCTACCTGTAACCCATTGGAACCCGCCCCATGAAAACCCCCGGCATCACCCTGCTCTCCCTGCTGTTACTGGGGAGCGCGCTCCCCGCACAGGCCGCCTCGCGCGTGGACCTGGCGGTCAAGGGCCGCATCACGCCCACCGCCTGCACCCCGCAGTTGTCCAACGGCGCGTTGATCGACTACGGCAAGATCTCCCACCAGGACCTGAACACGGACAAAAACACGCGCCTGCCGGTCAAGCTGCTGCAAGTCAGCATCACCTGCAACGCCTCGAACCGCTTTGCCTTGCGCATGCACGACAATCGCGACGGTTCGGCCATGGTCAACAGCGAGATTTACTACGGCCTGGGCCTGGACAGCAGCGGCAACCGCATCGGCCTGTACGCCATGACCTTCGACCCCAGGCAAACCCTGGTCGACAGCACCACGCAGGTGTACGGCACCGAATCCACCACCGGCGGCGTGGCCTGGCGCACCGCCAACCTCAACCCGATCAATATCGGCGCCAACAGTTACCTGGGCTTTACCGACATCGCCGGCAGCACGGCCGGGCCCTCGGCAATCCAGGAGCTGATCAGCACGGTCAAGGTCGAAGCCGTGATCAATGCCACGCAAAACCTGGACCTGAGCAGCGACACACGACTCGACGGCCTTGCCACGCTGGAGGTGGTGTACCTCTAGACTTTCTCGCTGCTGACCTGCACATACTGCGCCCGCCCCGCCCCCAGCCCGGCAATGATGGCGCCCAGGCCGATGACCGCGAAAATCCAGCCGATGGCCGACCAGCCGCCCGTCCAGTCGTGCACCAGGCCCACCGCAAATGGGCCAATGGACGCCAGGGTGTAGCCAAAGCCCTGGGCCATGCTCGACAGGTTGGCCGCCACATGGGAGTCGCGCGAGCGCAGCACGATCAGGGTCAGCGCCAGGCTGAACGTACCGCCCTGGCCCAGGCCGAGCAGGATCGCCCAGCCCCACAGGCCGTCCAGCGGTGCATACAGGCAACCGAACAAACCGCCGAGGGTCAGCAGCATCACCAGTACGATCGCCAGGCGCTGGTCTTTGCCACGGGTGGCGAGCCAGGGTGCGGCGAGGGAACTGAACAATTGCATGACGATAGAGCCGGACAACGCCAGCCCGGCTTCGGTGGCGCTCAGGCCACGACCGATCAGGATCGACGGCAGCCAGCCAAACACGATGTACGACAGGGACGATTGCAGGCCCATGTACAAGGTGACCTGCCAGGCCAACGGATCACGCAGCAGGCCCTTCACTCGGTAGGCGACCTGGTGGGTGGCGTGTCTGCGGCCGACCTGCGGTAACCAGAACAACGCCGCCGCCAACGCCGGCAGAATCCAGAAGCCCAGACCAATGGTCCAGCGGTCACCGAAGTAATGACTCAGCGGCACCGTGGCACCGGCGGCCAACGCCGCGCCCAGGCACAGGGCCATGGTGTAGACGCCGGTCATGGCACCGGCCTGCCTGGCGAAATCACGCTTGATCAGGCCCGGCAGCAAGACGCCGATGATGCCGATGCTCGCACCGGCGATCAGGCTGCCGGCGAACAAGCCCACTTCGCCAAAAGCGCTGCGCAGGATGATGCCGGCAGCCAGGGTCAGCAAAATCCCCAACACCACCCGCTCGGCGCCAAACCGCCGGGCCAGGATCGGCGCCGTGGGTGCGAACAGGCCGAGGCACAACACCGGCAGGGTGGTGAGCAAACCGGCCTTGGCCGCCGACAACCCCAGGCTGCTGGAGACGTCGGCCAGCAATGGCGCCACGCTCGACAACGCCGGACGCAGGTTCAAGGCCACCAGGATCAGGCCCAGCAGCAGCAACCAGGGGCGACTCACCACCGGGTGGCTGCTTTGCACCACGTCGTCGTCGGCCTCGGCGTCGATCAACAGTTCGTCCAACTCGCTCGTACGCTTGGTTTCAGGGTTCATTGATCAACTGCCGGCAAAGGGATTTGGCGCGTTCCGGGTCCTGGTGTTCCACGGCTGCGAGCAGGGCGATATGCAGGTCGAACACCGCCTGGCGACGCGGCGAAATGTTCAGGGTCTGGCGCAACTGCGCGCCGACGATGGCGGAAAAGTACTGGTACAGCTCGCTCAACGCCGGGTTGTGCGCGGCGTCCACCAGGCGTTTGTGGAACAGCAGGTCGGCGCTGATATAGGCCTCGAGGTCACCGTGGTACAGCACCGCGCTGGCCTTGAGTGCCTCATGCAAAGCGGTGAGGTCGGCGTCGGTACGGCGCACCGCCGCGAGCCCGACGGCCTCCACTTCCAGGATCTGCCGCGTCTCCTGCGCCTGCTCCAGGGTGCAGTGGGATAACGCGCGCATGGCCCCCAGCGGGTCGGTCATCGAGCGCAGGTAACTGCCGTCGCCCTGGCGGATCTCGATCAACCCGGAGAACGCCAACACGCGCATGGCCTCGCGCACGGTGTTGCGGCTGATGCCCAGCTCGGCGGCCAGCTCCGGCTCGGTGGGCAGGCGTTCGCCGATGGCCCACCGGCCTTCGCTGATGCGCCAGCGCAATTGCTCAAGGGCCTGGTCCACCAGGGAGCGTTTGATCAAGGGGGCGATGTCTGTCATGGAATGCAGGCTTTCGTCCAATCATAGGATGAATTTTCCTACAGCCTATTCAGAGTTGCCTACAAAGGCAACGCACTAGGGTTCTTAGGCAGGAAAAGGAGCAGTATTTTCGATTGGTAAAATTACCCTCAAAGGGTAATTATTCGGCTCAGGTGTCTTATGGAAAAGTACACACCTCATTACGATCTGGCGGTGATCAAGGCGGACGTCAGGCGGCTTGGAGGCCGGGCATTTACGCTCGCAGCAAAGCAAACAGGCGCGCGGCTCGGTCTGAGTATCAAGGAGATGCAAGAGGTCGTTTTCGAACTACAAAACAGGATGTTGTACAAATCGATGACCACGTATGCCGATCACCGGGTGTGGCAGGACGTGTACCACATCAATTCACACGGTCTGGAGATTTACATCAAGGTCACTTACTGCACAGCCGGTAACCCTCCAGTGATCTCCTTCAAGAAGAAGAGCTCATGAACACTCAACATTGCTTCATTTGCGGTGTACCCGACGCCATGAGGCGCTTCGAAAGCCGCAGCGAAACCCTCCGTGTCAACGGTATGGAACGGCGTGTCGATGACCTGTCTGGCTGGGAATGCCAACTGTGCGGCGACGGCATGCATGACCCTGACAGCTCCGACCGCTATAGCGCCGCCAGCGATGAACTGGTCCGTACCGCGCGGACAATGATCGGCAACGAGATGAAACGCATCCGTCGCAAGCTGCACCTTACGCAGAAAGAAGCCGTGCAACTGTTGTCCGGTGGCGGTCACAACGCTTTTTCACGTTATGAACGCGGTGAGCTTCTGCCACCGAAGCCACTGGTTCTATTGATGCGATTGTTGGACCGTTACCCTCACCTGCTCGCCGACGCCAGGGTCTTGGCCGAAGGCGCTGACCTGCGGGGCTTCACCCATACCGCGAACACAGGGCAGGAGGCGCTCAAGGCCTCCTGAACAGACAAAAATAAACCCGGCCAGGCCGGGTTTATTTTTTCAGGCATCGATCAATGCAGGATCTGGCTCAAGAACAGCTTGGTCCGGTCATTCTGCGGGTTGTCGAAGAAGTCATTCGGCGCCGCCTGTTCGACGATCTCGCCCTTGTCCATGAAAATCACACGGTTGGCCACGGTGCGCGCGAAACCCATTTCGTGGGTCACGCACAACATGGTCATGCCGTCTTCGGCCAGGCCGATCATGGTGTCGAGTACTTCCTTGACCATTTCCGGATCGAGGGCCGAGGTCGGCTCATCGAACAGCATGATTTTCGGCTTCATGCACAGGGCGCGGGCAATCGCCACGCGCTGTTGCTGGCCGCCGGACAGTTGCCCCGGAAACTTGTGGGCCTGCTCCGGGATGCGCACACGCTCCAGGTAGTGCATGGCGATTTCCTCGGCCTTGCGCTTGGGCATCTTGCGCACCCACATCGGCGCCAGCGTGCAGTTCTGCAGGATGGTCAGGTGCGGGAACAGGTTGAAGTGCTGGAACACCATGCCGACTTCACGGCGGATCGCTTCGATCTGCTTGAGGTCGTTGGTCAGTTCCACGCCATCGACCACGATGCGGCCCTGCTGGTGCTCTTCCAGACGGTTGAGGCAACGGATGGTGGTGGACTTGCCCGAACCCGACGGGCCGCACAGCACGATACGCTCGCCCTGCTTGACGTTGAGGTTGATGTCTTTCAACACATGGAACTGGCCATACCACTTGTTGACGCCCTGCATCTGGATAATGCCTTCAGGGCTCACAGGCTGTTTGATCGCTTCGCTCATAACATCAACTCCTAACGCTTGTGGCCTGTGTCGAGCTTGTGTTCCAAATGAATGGAATAGCGCGACATACCAAAACAGAAAATCCAGAACACCAGGGCGGCAAACACATAGCCTTCGGTGGCCATGCCCAACCATTTAGGGTCGGCGGCGGCTTGCTTGACGCTGTTGAGCAGGTCGAACAGGCCGATGATAATCACCAGGCTGGTGTCCTTGAACAACGCGATAAACGTGTTGACGATGCCCGGGATCACCATCTTCAGGGCTTGCGGCAGAATCACCAGGCCCATGCTGCGCCAGTAACCCAGGCCCATCGCCGCGGCCGCTTCGTACTGACCTTTAGGGATCGCCTGCAAACCGCCACGCACCACCTCGGCCACGTAGGCCGACTGGAACAGGATCACGCCGATCAACGCCCGCAGCAGCTTGTCGATGCCCATGCCTTCGGGCAGGAACAACGGCAGCATCACCGAGGACATGAACAGCACGGTGATCAACGGCACGCCGCGCCAGAACTCAATGAAGGTCACGCAGACCACACGAATCGCCGGCATGTTCGAGCGCCGCCCCAAGGCCAGCACAATCCCCAGCGGCAAGGCACCGGCGATGCCGACAGTGGCGATGACCAGGGTCAGCATCAGGCCGCCCCATTGGCTGGTTGCCACATTGGTCAGCCCGAAGATCCCGCCGTGGAGCAGGAAGTAGGCGATGATCGGGTACAGCACCAGGAAGCTCAGGCCATAGACCGCCTTGCGTGGGAAACGCGAGATGAACAACGGCGCCACGCCGACGATGGCCAGCCACACGGTCAGGTCCACACGCCAGCGCAGGTCGCCGGGGTAGTAGCCGTACATGAACTGCCCGAAGCGCTGCTGGATAAACACCCAGCACGCGCCTTCCTTGGTGCAGTCGGCGCGGGTGGTGCCGACCCAGTTGGCATCGAGGATGGCCCACTGCAGGATCGGCGGCACCACCAGGTAGATCAGGTAGAACGCCAACAGCGTCAGCAGGGTATTGAGCCAACTGGAGAACAGGTTGGCGCGCATCCAGGCCATCGGTCCGAAGACTTTGCTCGGCGGCGGCATATCAGGTTTGAAAGTATGCGAACTCATGTGCGTTTCCTCACCGCTCGATCAGCGCAATGCGCTTGTTGTACCAGTTCATCAGCAGGGAAATGCTGATGCTGATCGCCAGGTACACGCTCATGGTGATGGCAATAACCTCGATGGCCTGGCCGGTCTGGTTGAGCACCGTGCCGGCAAACAGCGAAACCATTTCCGGGTAACCGATACCGGCGGCCAGCGACGAGTTCTTCGCCAGGTTCAGGTACTGGCTGGTCAGCGGCGGAATGATCACCCGCAGGGCTTGCGGGATGATGACCTTGCGCAGCGTCGGCCCAGGGCGCAGGCCCAGGGAGCGCGCAGCTTCGGTCTGGCCGTGGCTGACGGACTTGATGCCCGAACGCACGATCTCGGCGATAAACGCTGCCGTGTACACGGTAAGCGCCAGGGTCAGGGCCAGCAGTTCAGGGATCAGTACCCAGCCGCCGACAAAGTTAAAACCTGAAAGCTTTGGCATTTCCCAGTGCAGCGGCGCGCCGAAGATCAAGGCACACAACGCCGGGATCACGATAAACAGCGCCAGGCCCGCCCAGAACTTGTGGAAGGGTACGCCGGTCGCCTCAAAGCGCTTGTTGGCCCAACGCGCCATCAGCACGATTGCCACGATGGCAACCACGATGCTGGCCACAAACGGCCAGAACCCGTCAGCGGCCAGCGCTGCGGGCATGTTCAGGCCACGGCTGCTGACAAAGAAGGTGTCACCGAAGTTATGGCTGTTGCGCGGCCCCGGCATGGTCAGGAACACCGCGAAGTACCAGAACAGGATCTGCAGCAGCGGCGGAATGTTGCGGAACACTTCCACATACACGGTCGCCAGCTTGTTGATCATCCAGTTCGGTGACAGGCGCGCCACGCCGATGATGAAGCCCAGCAGGGTCGCCAGGATCACCCCGATAAAGGTCACCAGCAAAGTGTTGAGCAGCCCGATCACAAAGACACGGGCATAGCTGTCCGATTCGGTGTAGTCGATCAAATGCTGCGCGATGCCGAAGCCGGCACTGCGCTCAAGAAAGTCGAAACCCGAGGTAATGCCCCGGTGCTGAAGGTTGGTCTGGGTATTGTCGAAGAGGTACCAGCCCAGCGAGATCACCGCCACAATCGTGATGATCTGGAAGAGCCACGCACGCACTTTGGGATCGCTGAAGCTGAGCTTCCGATTTGGTGCGCCGATTTGTTTTTGCATGAAGTGCCCCGGAAAGAATGGAACAGAACATCACCCGGCGGTTGGCCCACCGGGTGACAGAACCATCAGCGATCAGCGCACAGGCGGTGCGTATTGAATGCCGCCGTTGTTCCACAGCGCGTTCAGGCCGCGGTCGATTTCCAGCGGGGTGCTCTTGCCCAGGTTGCGCTCGAACACTTCACCGTAGTTACCGACTTGCTTGACGATCTGTACGACCCAATCCTTCTTCACTTTCAGGTCTTTGCCGTATTCGCCGTCAGCACCGAGCAGACGCGCAACGTCCGGGTTCTTGGTGGACTTGGCTTCAGCTTCAACGTTTTTGGACGTGATGCCGGCTTCTTCAGCGTTGAGCATGGCGTAGCCCACCCAGCGCACGATGGCCAGCCACTCGTCATCACCGTTACGCACGACCGGGCCCAGCGGTTCCTTGGAAATGGTTTCCGGCAGAACTACGTAGTCTTTTGGCGAGGCCAGCTTGCTGCGCTGGGCGAACAGTTGGGACTTGTCGGAAGTCAGTACGTCGCAACGACCGGATTCCAGCGACTTGGCGCTTTCATCGGAGGTGTCGAAGGTGATCGGGGTGTATTTGAGGTTGTTGCCACGGAAGTAGTCGGAAACGTTCAGCTCAGTGGTGGTACCGGCCTGGATGCAGATGGTTGCACCGTCCAGTTCCTTGGCACTTTTGACGCCCAGCTTGTTGTTAACCAGGAAGCCGATGCCGTCGTAGTAAGTGATGAAGCCCGGGAATTTCAGGCCCATGCCCGCATCGCGGGAGCTGGTCATGGTGGTGTTGCGCGACAGGATGTCGACTTCGCCGGATTGAAGCGCGGTGAAACGCTCCTTGGCGTTCAACTGGCTGAATTTGACCTTGGTGGCGTCGCCGAAAACGGCAGCGGCCACGGCGCGGCAAACGTCAGCATCGATCCCGAGGATCTTGCCGCTGGCATCCGGTACCGAGAAGCCCGGCAAGCCGTCACTCACGCCACATTGCACAAAGCCTTTCTTCTGCACGGCGTCCAGAGTGGCGCCAGCCTGGGCGAAACCACTGACACCCAGTACAGCCGCCGCGCTAACGATGGCCAGGGTGGATTTCAATACCTTCATTCAAACCTCCAGTTGCTCTTGTTGTGTCGAAGCTCCAACCTCAGCGCACCCTTATGAGGCGATATCGACCCGTGTTGGCTTTTTTTAGGGTCAAGCGGCATGAGGCTTTCGCGGTAATTCCAGCGGCTATCCCAGAAGCGGCAGTCACTGATAGTGTTACCGTCCAGGGAAAGTTCTGACATCGACCTACACATAGCAAGGCGCGTACCAGAGTGGCGGCTGAGTCGTTTCAGCCCCTCGTCAATGGAAAAAGATTCAACCTTGCGACATTCTCTTAACAGATCAACCTGTCGCGCACCGTTCCGACGCACCCAATCGGAGCGCACGCACATATATGGAGCAGACATGACCGAACCCTTGATTCTTCAGCCCGCCAAGCCCGCAGACGCCTGCGTAATCTGGTTGCATGGCCTGGGTGCCGATCGCTACGACTTCCTGCCGGTGGCCGAGGCGCTGCAGGAAAGCTTGCTGTCCACCCGCTTTGTTTTGCCCCAGGCACCGACCCGTCCGGTGACGATCAATGGTGGCTACGAGATGCCCAGCTGGTACGACATCAAGGCCATGAGCCCGGCCCGCTCGATCAGTCTGGAAGAGCTGGAAGTGTCAGCAAAAATGCTGACCGATCTGATCGAAGCACAGAAGAGAACCGGAATAGACGCTTCGCGGATTTTCCTCGCGGGCTTTTCCCAAGGTGGCGCCGTGGTATTCCACACCGCGTTCCTGAATTGGGAGGGGCCATTGGGCGGCGTCATCGCCCTCTCCACCTACGCGCCCACCTTCAGCGATGAGCTTGAATTGTCGGCCAGCCAACAACGCATTCCAACGCTGTGCCTGCACGGCCAGTACGACGAGGTGGTACAGAACGCCATGGGCCGCAGCGCCTACGAGCACCTGAAAACCCGTGGTGTCACCGTGACATGGCAGGAATACCCAATGGGCCACGAAGTGTTACCCCAGGAGATTCACGATATAGGGACTTGGTTGACCGCTCGCCTGGGCTGAACCCCACGTTTATGTAGCCGTATGACAGACGCACTACGCCGCGCCCGATTCTTGCATTACACTGGCCGGCGTACATTCCTTAACCAATTAATGAGATCACCGTGCTCAAAGCACTCAAGAAGATGTTCGGCAAAAGCGAGGCTGAGCCGCTCGCGCCTGTTCCCAGTGCTCCTGTCCCCTCCTCCGGCAGCCGCAATGACGGTCAACAGCCAGGCCGGACTGCACCTGTCGCCCAGCCGAAGACGCCGACGGTGACACCGCCCGAACAGGCAAAACCCGAGACCCAAGCCGCACCCGCCCCCAAGCCTCGCCGGGAACGCGCGCCCAAACCGCCGGTGATCCCGTGGAAACTCGAGGATTTCGTCGTCGAGCCCCAGGAAGGCAAGACCCGCTTCCATGATTTCAAACTGGCCCCGGAACTGATGCACGCCATCCAGGACCTGGGGTTCCCGTACTGCACGCCGATCCAGGCGCAGGTACTGGGCTTTACCCTCGCCGGCAAAGATGCCATCGGTCGTGCCCAGACCGGTACCGGCAAGACCGCCGCGTTCCTGATCTCGATCATCACCCAGCTGCTGCAAACGCCGCCGCCGAAAGAACGCTACATGGGTGAACCGCGCGCGCTGATCATCGCGCCTACCCGTGAACTGGTGGTGCAGATCGCCAAGGACGCCGCCGACCTGACCAAGTACACCGGCCTCAACGTCATGACGTTCGTCGGCGGCATGGACTTCGACAAGCAGCTCAAGCACCTCGAAGCCCGCCACTGCGACATCCTGGTGGCAACCCCCGGCCGCCTGCTGGACTTCAACCAGCGCGGCGACGTGCACCTGGACATGGTCGAAGTGATGGTGCTGGACGAAGCCGACCGCATGCTCGACATGGGTTTCATCCCACAAGTGCGCCAGATCATTCGCCAGACCCCGCCGAAAAACGAGCGCCAAACCCTGCTGTTCTCCGCGACCTTCACCGAAGACGTGATGAACCTCGCCAAGCAGTGGACCACCGAGCCGTCCATCGTCGAGATCGAAGCGCTGAACGTCGCCAGCGAAAACGTCGAACAGCACATCTATGCCGTGGCCGGTGCCGACAAGTACAAGCTGCTCTACAACCTGGTCAACGACAACGGCTGGGAACGCGTGATGGTGTTCGCCAACCGCAAGGACGAAGTGCGCCGCATCGAGGAACGCCTGGTGCGCGATGGCGTGAATGCCGCGCAACTGTCGGGCGATGTGCCGCAACACAAGCGCATCAAGACCCTGGAAGGCTTCCGCGAAGGCAAGATCCGCGTGCTGGTGGCCACCGACGTGGCCGGGCGCGGGATTCACATCGACGGCATCAGCCACGTGATCAACTTCACCCTGCCGGAAGTGCCGGACGACTACGTGCACCGCATCGGCCGTACCGGCCGGGCGGGGGCTGCGGGCGTGTCGATCAGCTTTGCCGGGGAGGATGACTCGTATCAGTTGCCGTCGATCGAGACCTTGCTGGGCCGCAAGATCAGTTGCGAGACTCCGCCGACGCACTTGCTGCGGGCTGTAGAACGCAAACGCCCGTAAGCTGAAAAGCGATAAAAATGTGGGAGGGGCGGTGCGACGATTCGACTTGCCCCCTCCCACATTTGGTTAAGTGTTCGGCTGGTTATTTCCAGCGATCCGCCGCAGCGTGGTCGCTGTCCCGCCCTTCCACCCAGCGCGCACCCTCACGGGTGTTTTCCTTCTTCCAGAAAGGCGCACGGGTTTTCAGGTAATCCATCACAAACGCACAGGCATCGAACGCGGCCTGGCGATGGGCACTGGCGGCGGCCACGAACACTATCGGCTCGCCAGGCTCCAGCGCACCGATACGATGCAGCACTTCGAGCTTGAGCAGCGGCCAGCGTTGCTCGGCTTCGACGGCGATCTTGGCCAAGGCTTTTTCAGTCATGCCCGGATAGTGTTCGAGAAACATCCCGGACACCTCTCGGCCCTCGTTGAAATCGCGCACATAGCCGACGAAACTCACCACCGCGCCCACGCCCACATTCGCCGCGTGCATCGCGTTGACCTCGGCACCGGGGTCAAACGGTTCGACCTGTACACGAATGGCCATGTTCAGCCTCCGGTCACGGGCGGGAAGAACGCAACTTCATCACCGGCCTGCAACGGCTCGTCGAGAGCACACAACTCCTGGTTGCGAGCACACATCAAGCTGGTTTCGTTGAGCACTTCAAAGCCCGGATCAGCGGCCAGCGCCTGGCGCACAGCATCGACCGTGGCGAATTCGCCTTCCATCTCAAGTGAATCCAGGCCTATTTTTTCGCTGTAACGCGCGAAAAACAGTACGTTGATGCTCATTGTCCATCCGCCTTGAAATGCCCGCTCTTACCGCCAAGCTTTTCCAGCAGGCGAATGTTTTCGATGGTCATGCCGCGATCCACGGCCTTGCACATGTCGTAGATCGTCAGCGCCGCGACGCTGGCCGCCGTCAACGCTTCCATCTCTACGCCGGTCTGCCCGGACAGCTTGCAGCGCGCGACGATGTGTACCGAGTCTGCGCCATCGGCACTCAGTTCGACCTTGACTCCGGTCAACATCAGCGGGTGACACAGGGGAATCAGATCACTGGTTTTTTTCGCCGCCTGGATCCCGGCGATGCGGGCCACGGCAAACACGTCGCCCTTGGGATGGGCGCCGTCGACGATCATTTGCAGGGTCTCGGGCAGCATGCGCACCCGCGCTTCGGCCACCGCCTCCCGGAACGTCACGGACTTGTCGGTGACGTCGACCATATGGGCGCGACCTTGGGAATCGAGATGAGTCAGCACAGGGATACTCCTGATCAGGAGCGGCGATTGTAAACCCAACACGCAATAAATGTGGGAGCAGCGGTGCGACGCACCGCCGCTCCAACGGTTACAGGTGCGACTCTGCGTATTCAGCCAGAATCGAGCGAGGCACCCCTTGCAGCGCGATATGCACGCCGTTCGGGAAGTCCTTGAAGCGTTCCGTCAGGTAGGTCAGCCCGGAGCTGGTCGCGGACAGGTAAGGGGTGTCGATCTGTGCCAGGTTGCCCAGGCACACCACTTTGGAACCGGCGCCGGCACGGGTGATGATGGTTTTCATCTGGTGCGGGGTCAGGTTCTGGCATTCATCGATCAAAATCAGGCTCTGCTGGAAGCTGCGACCTCGGATGTAGTTGAGGGATTTGAACTGCAACGGCACTTTGCTGAGGATGTAGTCGACGCTGCCATGGGTGTTTTCGTCATCCATGTGCAAGGCTTCGAGGTTGTCGGTGATCGCCCCCAGCCACGGCTCCATTTTTTCCGCCTCGGTACCGGGCAAAAAGCCGATTTCCTGGTCCAGGCCCTGCACGGAGCGGGTGGCGATGATGCGGCGATAGCGCTTGGTCACCATGGTCTGCTCGATGGCGGCAGCCAGGGCGAGGATGGTTTTACCGGAACCGGCAGCGCCCGTCAGGTTGACCAGGTGGATGTCCGGGTCGAGCAGCGCATACAGCGCCAGGCTCTGGTAGATGTCACGCGGTTTCAGGCCCCAGGCTTCCTGGTGCAACAGGGGTTCCTGATGCAGGTCGAGGATCAGCAGCTTGTCGACCTGGATCTCTTTGATCCAGCCCACGAAGCCCTGTTCGTCGACAATGAATTCATTGATATGCACGGCCGGCAGGTTGTCGATCAGTTGTACCTGGTGCCAGGTACGGCCATGGTCCTGACGGGTTTCGACCTTGCTGACACGGTCCCAGAACGAGCCGGTCATCATGTGATAACCACGGGACAGCATCGACACGTCGTCGACCAGTTGGTCGGTACTGTAGTCCTCGGCAGCGATCCCACACGCTCGTGCCTTGAGGCGCATATTGATGTCTTTGGTCACCAGCACCACGCGCAGGTCCTTGTCACGAGCGTGCAGGTCGATCAATTGGTTGATGATTTTGTTGTCGTTCAGGTTTTCCGGCAGCAGGCTGTTGGGCTCGCTGCGCTTGCTCATCAGGATCGACAGCAAGCCCTTGGGCCCGCTTTTGCCGCGCTGGATCGGCACGCCGACCTCAACGTCCTCGGGTGACGCTTCGCCCAGGGTCTTGTCGATCAGGCGGATGGCCTGGCGGCATTCGGCAGCCACGCTGTGGTGCCCGCTTTTGAGTTTGTCGAGCTCCTCAAGCACGATCATCGGGATGGCGACGTGGTGTTCTTCGAAGTTAAGCAGTGCGTTTGGATCGTGGATCAGTACATTGGTATCAAGCACATAAAGGATTGGCTGGTCGGAAGAAGGGTTACGTCCATGATCATCCATACTCGGTCACCTTTGTGGGAGCCAGTCGACGCAATACCACAACAGTGCTGCGCCTCGATTCGACCACCGACTGCACCTGAGTGACGTCAAGCGCAGTGCCCACATGAGGAGTCTTGGAAGACGCCACCTGTGTTGCAGGTTTCGGCGATCTGACTTCGTAATACCGCAAAACCCATGACAGGAAAAAGTACTTTGACGCTTTTTTGAAGTTTATTTTTCAGGATGACGAATAGCACTAGCCGAGTGCCCGACGCACCGTTAAAGTCGGAAGTCCGCCTGCATCGAAATGTCGCACAAAATCAGCGCCAAAATGCCTCCAACCCAACAGGGCCGGGCACTTCATCCTTTTAACGAAACGCCTCCCGGCAGTCCTGCCAACCCAGCCCACTCTGCGCCGTTGCCTGCAGCAACATCGGCAGTGCTACCCGCGCCTTGTCCTGGGTGTCGTGAAACACAATCACGCCTTTGCGCCACAACAGCATCAACGTCAGCACCCGTTGCGCCGACTCATCGGCCTTGAGCTTGCCCGGCTCGTCCTGGGAATCGATGTCCCATAACGCCACCTGCAAGCCCTGGGACTGGAAGAACCCCTGGCTGTCCGCGCGCCGCTGCCCGTAAGGCGGGCGGAACAGCGGCACGTAGTTTTCCGGCATCAGGTTCTGCACCAACTGCGCGCTGCGGGTGATGGAACTCTGCCAGTCCACCCAATGGCTGTGGGAACGGTACTGCCAGCCCTCGGTACCGACGCACTGTCCCTGGTACAACGCCTCCACCTCAGCGGCAGAACTGCGCTCCACACGGTTTTGCAGGCTGCTGCCGAGGACAAAGAAGGTGGCGTTCATATTCTGCTTGCGCAGGTAGTCGGCGAGCCAGTCGGTGTTGCCGCTGACCGGTGCCGGACCGCCGTCGAAGGTCAGCAGGAACAGGCGGTCGTTGAACTCATCGCCATTGCGTTCATGGTCGCCAAAGCGCGCGACTTCGCTGCTGATCTGCGGAAACAGCGCGGCCTTGCGCAGCAGTTCGTCCAGATAACGCTCGTGGAAAGCATGGCTGGGGGCGGCCCAGCCTATATAGAAGGAGTCTTCGCTGATCGCCAGCTTGCCGGCCTGCTCGCGCAGGTCGTCCATGTTCTCCACCAGGTAGCAGAACGAGGCGTCGACTTCGCAGCTCTGCTGGGCGAACGTGTAGTTCTCCAGCAGGCGCTGCCAAAGCTCGCGACGCAGATCGTCGATGGCGGCCAGGTTGATGATCTTCAAGCCCAGGCGCTGCTTGAGTGCGGTTTCATCCTGGGATTCACTGGCCAGCAGGCTGTGGGCGAACATCAGGATTTCCGCACGCGAAGCCACGTCGAACAGGGCAGGACTGCTGAGTTTTTCCGGCCAGGTGCCACGGTCCAGGCTGGCTACATCCACCGGCGCCGCCTGGGCATTCAGGCACAGCAGGCACGCCGACAATAAAAGCGCTATTCGCACGCAGGGTCTCCCTCTCCAGAGTCACCGGCCATCATAGCGGATCGCGCCTATCGCCATCATAGGTGGAGTCAAAACGCCCAACCCCCTAGAATCCCCGCACGATTTACAGGAGACGACTTCATGCTGATGGTGATTTCCCCCGCCAAGACCCTCGATTTCGAGACCCCAGCGGTGACCCAGCGCTTTACCCAGCCACAGTACCTGGACCATTCCCAGGTGCTGATCGAGCAACTGCGCGAGCTGAGCCCGGCGCAGATCAGCGAATTGATGCACGTGTCCGACAAGATCGGTGGCCTCAATGCCGCCCGCTTCGGCAGCTGGACCCCGGCCTTCACCCCCGAGAATGCCAAGCAGGCCTTGCTGGCGTTCAAGGGCGACGTGTACACCGGCCTGAACGCCGAGACCTTCAGCGATGCCGACTTCAGCTACGCCCAGGACCACCTGCGCATGCTCTCGGGCCTGTACGGCCTGCTGCGCCCCCTGGACCTGATGATGCCGTACCGCCTGGAGATGGGCACCAAACTCGCCAACGCCCGTGGCAAGGACCTGTACGCCTTCTGGGGCACGCGCATCAGCGAATGGCTGAACGAAGCCCTGGCCGAACAAGGCGACGACGTGCTGCTCAACCTGGCCTCCAACGAGTACTTCTCGGCGGTCAAGCGCACGGCCCTGAACGCTCGGATCATCAACACCGAGTTCAAGGACCTGAAGAACGGCCAGTACAAGATCATCAGCTTCTACGCGAAAAAGGCCCGGGGCATGATGAGCCGCTTCGTGATCGAAGAGCGCATCAACGATCCGGCCAGGCTCAAGCAGTTCGATGTGCAGGGTTACCGCTTCAATGCGGAGCAGTCCAAGCCGGACAATCTGGTGTTCCTGCGCGATCACGCACCGGAATAAGGCCGTACCAGCCTCTTTCAGACAATGACATCCAAATGTGGGAGGGGCTTGCCCCGATTGCGGTGGTTCAGTCACGAATCTATCGACTGATGCACTGCCATCGGGGCCAAGCCTCCTCCCACATTTTTATCCGCGCTTCACACCAAGAATCGTCATTTATTTGACGTCAAAAAATATCCCGACACATCCCTAACATTTCTTTCACTCGACTTTTCCGATTTTTTTTCGTAGTGGCACCACTTTTTTAAAACACTAGTGGCACAAAACTATCCCTTCGCGCCAACTACCCGTAACTACTGGCCCAGATAGCAAGTGCTATCAATATAGTACCAGTGCCATCTTTACCTATATTTCAAGAAATTTCGGGAAACAGGATGAGCGGCCAGGAACTTCGTCCTGAAGCGCCGCTCATACCACCGGTAACGAAATTCTCTGTTTCTGTAGGAGATGACTTACAAGGCGGACCAACGGAAGTAGCGAAGTTGTCATATTCAACTTTGACTCAGTGGTCACATTACCAACCGATTAGTTGAGAGCGGCGATAAGGATCCATTGCCACGAACTATAAGGCCAAGGCTGTGCTTACCCTAATGGGTCAGTGAGACAACCCAAGGCATTGATATGTAAAGGCTTACAGCCTCTATCAAGGCCCTGCGGCACTGGCGCCAGGCCCTTCTCCCAGGAAGGCTGGCTGCATTTCAGGGCAGGCCCCAATAACAAGGCCAAGTTGCGCACAACTTGAGTGCAATAGTTAGTCACTCGTTATTCAACATGCCTGTACGCGGCAAGTCGGCGTCTATTCGCCCAACTTTCGCGGCATTTGTGACGTTTGCAAACATGAACTCCGGCCATCTAATGGCATGATTTAAATACAGAGGTAATTGCGATGCGCATCAGCATATTTGGTTTGGGTTACGTTGGCGCAGTGTGTGCCGGTTGCCTGTCTGCCCGTGGCCACGAAGTGGTCGGCGTAGACATCTCCAAGGAAAAGATCGACCTGATCAACGCCGGCAAATCGCCGATCGTCGAGCCGGGTCTGGGCGAACTGTTGAGCCAGGGCATCGCAAACGGTCGACTGCGCGGCACCACCAACTTCGCCGACGCCATCCGTGATACTGACCTGTCGATGATTTGCGTCGGTACGCCGAGCAAGAAGAACGGCGACCTGGAACTCAACTACATCGAATCGGTATGCCGCGAGATCGGTTTTGTCCTGCGTGACAAGACCACCCGCCACACCATCGTGGTACGCAGCACCGTGTTGCCGGGCACCGTCGCCAACGTGGTGATCCCAATCCTCGAAGACTGCTCCGGCAAGAAAGCCGGCGTCGACTTCGGTGTTGCGGTCAACCCGGAATTCCTGCGCGAATCCACCGCCATCGCCGACTACGACCTGCCACCGATGACCGTTATCGGCGAATTCGACAAAGCCTCCGGCGATGTCCTGCAGTCGCTGTACGAAGAACTCGACGCACCGATCATCCGCAAGGACATCGCCGTAGCCGAGATGATCAAGTACACCTGCAACGTGTGGCACGCCACCAAGGTCACCTTCGCCAACGAGATCGGCAACATCGCCAAGGCGGTCGGCGTCGACGGTCGCGAAGTGATGGAAGTGGTCTGCCAGGACAAGACCCTCAACCTGTCCCAGTACTACATGCGCCCAGGCTTCGCGTTCGGCGGCTCCTGCCTGCCTAAAGACGTGCGCGCCCTGACCTACCGCGCCAGTTCCCTGGACGTGGAAGCGCCGCTGCTCAACTCGCTGATGCGCAGCAACGAGTCCCAGGTGCAGAACGCCTTCGACATCGTCGCCGGCCACGACAAACGCAAAGTCGCCCTGCTGGGCCTGAGCTTCAAGGCCGGTACCGACGACCTGCGCGAAAGCCCGCTGGTCGAGCTGGCGGAAATGCTGATCGGCAAGGGCTACGACCTGAGCATCTACGACAGCAACGTCGAGTACGCCCGTGTCCACGGTGCCAACAAGGACTACATCGAAGGCAAGATCCCCCACGTGTCGTCCCTGCTCAACTCGGACTTCGATGATGTGATCAACAACTCCGACGTGATCATCCTCGGTAACCGCGACGAGAAGTTCCGCGCCCTGGCGCAGAACGCACCGCACGGCAAGCAAGTGATCGACCTGGTGGGCTTCATGTCCAAGGCCACCAGTACGACAGGCCGTACCGAAGGCATTTGCTGGTAACAGCAACGGTAAGTTTCGAGCTGCAGGCGTACCAATCCCCAGCGCTTGCAGCTCGAAGCCTTCTTCACCTTCGGATGACGCTTATGTCCAAGTTAAAACACGTACTGCTCCAATCCGCCGGCTGGCTGTTCTTTCTGAGCCTGCTGATGGGTCTCGCCCTGCTGTTGCCGGCGAGTACGTTCGACTCCGAGTCGAAGAATTTTATTTTCCTGATTGGCGCTGTCGGTATCTGGCGCTACTCGATGGGTGCTACGCATTTCTTTCGCGGCATGCTGTTCCTGTACGTGGTCTACCCGCACCTGCGCCGTAAAGTGCGCAAGCTGGGCAAGGCTGCCGACCCGTCCCACGTGTTCCTGATGGTCACCAGCTTCCGTATCGATGCGCTGACCACCGCGCAGGTCTACAGCTCGGTGATTCGCGAGGCCATCGAATGCGGCTTCCCCACCACCGTGGTCTGCTCGCTGGTGGAAATGTCCGATGAGCTGCTGGTCAAGAGCCTCTGGGAACGCATGAACCCGCCGGATCACGTCAAGCTCGACTTCGTGCGTATCGCCGGTACCGGCAAGCGCGACGGCCTGGCCTTCGGTTTCCGCGCCATCTCTCGCCACCTGCCGGACGACCGCGCCGTGGTTGCCGTGATCGATGGCGACACCGTGCTCGCCGAAGGCGTGGTGCGCAAGACCGTGCCGTGGTTCCAGCTGTTCGGCAACGTCGGCGGCCTGACCACCAACGAATTCTGTGAAGTGCGCGGCGGCTACATCATGAGCGAGTGGCACAAACTGCGCTTCGCCCAGCGCCACATCAACATGTGCTCCATGGCCCTGTCCAAGCGCGTGCTGACCATGACCGGCCGTATGTCGGTGTTCCGCGCCAACGTCGTGACGGACCCGGGCTTTATCGCCGACGTGGAAAGCGACTCGCTGCAGCACTGGCGCCTGGGCCGCTTCAAGTTCCTCACCGGTGACGACAAGTCCAGCTGGTTCAGCCTGATGCGCCTGGGCTACGACACCTTCTACGTGCCGGACGCCGCGATCCACACCGTGGAACACCCGCCGGAAAAGAGCTTTATCAAAGCCAGCCGCAAGCTGATGTTCCGCTGGTACGGCAACAACCTGCGCCAGAACTCCCGAGCCCTGGGCCTGGGTGTGCGTCGGCTGGGCCTGTTCACCAGCATCGTGTTGTTCGACCAGCGTGTGTCGATGTGGACCTCCCTGCTCGGCCTGACCGTGGCAATCATCGCCACCTTCAAGTACGGCGGCGCGTTCATCCTCGCGTACCTGCTGTGGATCGGCATCACCCGCCTGATCCTGACCCTGCTGCTGTCGTGCTCCGGCCACAAGATCGGCCCGGCTTACCCGGCGATTCTCTATTACAACCAGATCATGGGCGCGTTGGTGAAGATCTACGTGTTCTTCCGCCTTGATCAACAGTCCTGGACCCGCCAGGACACCAAACTGACCCGCGATTTGGCCAGCTTTCAACGTTGGTTCAACACCTGGTCGTCTCGGACCATGACCTTCTCCGCCGGCAGCATCTTCGTTGCCGTGTTGCTGATGATGGTCTGACCCTGCCAAGCCTGAATTAACCAAGGAATTACACCGTCATGAACAGCCAAGTAAATGCCAACGTTGTCCACGAGTCCGAAGCCCAGCGTCAACATGCCCGGGTCAAAATCCCGGCCAAGCTGCGCTTCTTCAACACTGACCGCACCCAGACCGAAGCGCGGGTGATCGACCTGTCCGCCGGCGGCCTGGCGTTCACCGCCACCCAGCCGTTGACCGTGGGTGAAGTGCACAAGGGTCGCCTGCAGTTCGTCATCGATAACCTCGGCCTGGCCATGGATGTGGAGCTGCAGATCCGCTCCTACGACCGCCAGACCGGCCGCACCGGTTGCCAGTTCCAGAACCTCGACGCCCAGGATATTTCCACCCTGCGCCACCTGATCACCTCGCACCTGTCCGGCGACATCGTGACCATGGGTGACGTGCTGGCGACCCTGCAACGCGACAACTTCACCAAGGCGCGCAAGGTCAAGGACAGCGGCAGCAACATGAGCGCCTTCGGTCGCCTGCGCGCCGTGACGTTCAGCCTGGCGATCTTCCTCGTCGGCCTGGCAGCCTTCGGCTTCGTGTTCAAATCGGTGTACGGCATGTACTTCGTCAGCCACGCCCAGGCGGGCCTGGTCAGCGTGCCCGGCATGAACGTGACCATGCCCCGCGACGGCACCGTGCAAAGCCTGCTCAAAGGTGACGCGGTGGCGGCCAAAGGTGCGCCACTGGCGACCTTCAGCACCAGCATGCTGGATGTGCTCAAGGGCCACCTGGACGAAGACCAGCTGCAGCCGGCCAAGGTCGAAGAGCTGTTCGGCAAGCAAATGACCGGCACCCTCACCTCGCCATGCGATTGCGTGGTCGCCCAGCAACTGGTCGCCGACGGCCAGTACGCCAGCAAAGGCGACGTGATCTTCCAACTGGTGCCACGCGGCAGCCAGGCTAACGTCGAAGCTCGCTTTACCTATCGCCAGTTCGGTGACGTGCGCCCAGGCACCCCGGTGAGCTTCCAGGTGGCCGACGAAGAACAGACCCGCACCGGCACCATCGTCAGCAGCACCAGCCTGAACAGCGCCGACCTGTCCTCCGACATCCGCGTACAGATCAAGCCTGACGCCCCGCTGGACAGCGCCTACGCCGGCCGCCCGGTGGAAGTGACCAGCGACCGTGGCCCATCCCTGAACTGGCTGATCGATAAAGCCATGGCTGCGGGTCTTTAATCATGAGCGCCCTTCGAACCCTGCCGGTGCCCCTGGCGCTGGCCATCGCCCTCGCCGGTTGCGCCGGCCTGCCCGACCAACGCCTGGCCAATGAAGCGCTCAAGCGTGGCGACACCGTCACCGCGCAGCAGAATTACCAGCAACTGGCAGAACTGGGTTACAGCGAGGCCCAGGTGGGCCTGGCCGATATCCAGGTAGGCACCCGCGATCCGGCGCAAATCAAACAGGCCGAGGCCACCTACCGCGCTGCGGCGGATACCTCGCCGCGCGCCCAGGCCCGCCTCGGTCGCCTGCTGGTGGCCAAGCCAGGCTCCACCGAAGCCGAACACCATGAAGCCGAAGGCCTGCTGAAAAAAGCCTTTGCCAATGGCGAAGGCAACACCCTGATCCCGCTGGCGATGCTGTACCTGCAATACCCCCACAGCTTTCCCAACGTGAATGCCCAGCAGCAGATCAGCAAGTGGCAGGCCGCCGGTTACCCGGAAGCCGGCCTGGCCCAGGTCCTGCTGTATCGCACCCAGGACACCTACGACCAGCATCTGGATGATGTGGAGCGCATCTGCAAGGCCGCGCTGAACACCACCGATATCTGCTATGTCGAGCTGGCCACGGTCTACCAGAAAAAAGCCCAGCCGGAAAAACAGGCCGAACTGCTCAAGCAGATGGAAGCCGGCTACAGCCGCGGCACCGTCACCGCCCAACGCGTCGACAGCGTCGCCCGCGTATTGGGCGACGCCACGCTGGGCAAGACCGAGGAGAAAACCGCCCAGGCCCTGCTGGAAAAAATCGCCCCCGGCTACCCGGCTTCCTGGGTCAGCCTGGCGCAACTGCTCTACGACTTCCCCGAACTGGGCGACGTCGACCAGATGATGAAGTACCTGGACAACGGCCGCGCCGCCGACCAGCCGCGCGCCGAGCTGTTGCTGGGCAAGCTCTACTACGAAGGCAAGTGGGTGCCGGCGGACGCCAAGGCGGCTGAAGCGCACTTCCAGAAAGCCGTGGGCCGCGAAGTGGCTGCCGACTACTACCTCGGTCAGATCTACCGCCGTGGTTACCTGGGCCAGGTCTATTCGCAAAAAGCCCTGGACCACCTGCTGACCGCTGCGCGCAACGGCCAGAACAGCGCCGACTTCGCCATCGCCCAATTGTTTTCCCAAGGCAAGGGCACCAAGCCCGACCCATTGAATGCCTATGTCTTCAGCCAATTGGCCAAAGCCCAGGGCACGCCAGAGGCCAACGACCTGGCCACGCAGCTCGAAGCCCCGCTTACACCGGAACAACGCGCCCAAGGCCAACGCCTGGTGCAACAGGAACTGGCCGCCCGCGGCACCCTGGCCCAGAGCACGCTGCAACTGCACGCCCTGGAAGAAGAAGACGGCGAGGAATCCCTATGAAGCTCAATCCATTCGTGCAGGCCGGCATCGGCCTGACCTTCGCCCTGCTGTGGTCGTGCCCGACCCTGGCCGCGCTGACCGAAGCCAAGAATTTCGGCCTGGAAGTCAAAGTCACCGGCCAGTCCGAAGATGACCGCGACCTCGGCACCCAGAAAGGCGGCGACGTCAACGGCATCGGCCTCGACCTGCGCCCGTGGATCTACGGCGAAAGCGGCAACTGGAGCGCCTACGCCATGGGCCAGGCGGTTGCTTCGAGCGACATCATCGAGACCGACACCCTGCAACAGTCGGCGGATGACGAAAACCAGCAAACCACCAACAACGACCGCAAGACCAAGAAAAACTACCTGGCCATGCGCGAGTTCTGGGTCGGCTACAGCGGCTTCACGCCCTACCCCGGCGAGATCCTCAAACTTGGTCGCCAACGCCTGCGCAACGACGACGGCCAATGGCGCGACACCAACATCGAAGCGCTGAACTGGACCTTCGACACCACCCTGCTCAAGGCCAACGTCGGCGTCGCCGAACGTTTCAGCGAATACCGTACCGACCTCAAGGAACTGTCGCCCAAGGATAAGGACCGTCAGCACCTCTACGCCGACGCGTCCTACCAGTGGACGCCAGGCCAGTGGATCGGCCTGCGTGGCCACCACACCCATGACAACGGCAAGCTCGACTACCCGGAACCGGGCGTCGCCACCGACTCCCTGGACAAGCGCGAGAACGGCGACCTGACCTGGCTCGGCATCGAAGCCAACAGCGACGCCTACAACTGGCGCAACACCAACACCGTCAACTACTGGGCCAGCATCACCGGCATGAAAGGCGACCGCGACTCGGTCAATGCCTTGAACGCCGACGGCACCCGCCCGACAGAGGCCAAGCGCAGCGATGACGTGAGTGGCTGGGCGACCGACCTGGGTATCCGCCTGCGTCTGGACCCGCAATGGCAAGTGGGTGCGGCCTATGCCCGCGCCAGTGCCGAGTACGAGCAGAACGGCCTGCAAAGCAACCGTTCGAACTGGACCGGTACCCAGTCCCGCGTGCACCGTTTCGGCGAAGCGTTTCGTGGCGAGATGAACAACATGCAGTCCATGAGCCTGTTCGGTTCCTGGCAGCTGCGTGAGGACTACGACGCCAGCCTGGTGTACCACAAGTTCTGGCGCGTCGACGGCAACAAGCCAGTCGGCAGCAACGGCATCGACGCCGTGCAGAACAACACCGATGACGTCACCGGCGCGATCCTGTCCAGCACTTCCCTGCCCCTTGAAGACGGCAAGAAAGACCTGGGCCAGGAGATGGACCTTGTCGTCACCAAGTACTTCAAGACCGGCCTGCTGCCGGCCGCGCTCAGCCAGTCGGTTGACGAGCCATCAGCCCTGGTGCGGTTCCGTGCCGGTGTGTTCAAGCCAGGTGATGCCTATGGCAGCCAGGTCGACTCGTACATGCATCGCGCGTTTGTCGACGTGATCTGGAAATTCTGATGGGAGCCTGCGCAATGAATGCTCAAAGCCTACTCGTCGCGGCAATGCTGATGGCCAGTGCCACAGCGTTTGCCGATACGGCGGCCAAGGCGCCGACCATCGCCAAGGAACTGCAACAGGCCAAGACCTACACCATTTCCAGCCCGCCGACCGCGCCGCTGGAAATGGCCAAGCCAGCCCTGCCTGACCTGTCGGGTTATACCGCCGCAGCGATGGAAAAGAAGATCGTACGCACCAAGCCCGGCAAGATCAGCATCCGCCGCATGATGCAGGAAGACGCCCTCAAGGACTTTATCGGCGGCGACAACAAGATGGCCGAATGGGTGGTGCGCCAGCACGGCATTCCCCAGGCGATCTTTGTCGACGACGGCTACATGAACCTCAAGGACCTGCTGGGCAAAGTGCCCAAGCAGTACTTCAGCGAAACCTCGCCGGGCGTGTTCCTGGCCAAGTTGCCGATCGTGGTCGGGCGCAAGGGCATCCTGGACATCGATAAAAACACCCAGGAGCTGCGGCTGTCCCAGGAAGGCGGTTCGTTCCTGATCAACGACGGTCAGCTGTTCGTGCGTGACACCAAGATCACCGGTTGGAGCGAAAAGGCCAATGGCCCGGCGCTGTTCAAGTCGCCCAAGGAATTCCGCCCGTTCCTGCTGGCCTGGGGCGGCACCGAGACCTACGTTTCCAAGACCAAGATGGCCAGTTTCGGCTATGCCAACAGTAAGTCGTACGGGGTGAGTATTTCCCAGTACACGCCGAACATGGCCAAGGTGCTCAAGCGCCCCGAGCCGACCGGCTGGATCATCGATTCCGAGTTCTCGGACATGTGGTACGGCTTCTACTGCTACGAGACCACGGGCTTCGTGATCAAGGGCAATACCTACAAAGACAACATCGTCTACGGCATTGACCCCCATGACCGTTCCCACGGCCTGATCATCGCGGACAACACCGTCTACGGCACCAAGAAGAAGCACGGCATCATCATTTCCCGTGAGGTAAACGACAGCTTCATCTTCAACAACCGCAGCTACGACAACAAGCTTTCGGGCCTGGTGATCGACCGTAACAGCGTGAACAACCTGATCGCCGACAACGAGATCTACCGCAACCACACCGACGGCATCACCCTCTATGAGAGCGGCGACAACCTGCTGTGGGGCAACAAGGTGATCAGCAACCGTCGCCACGGCATCCGCGTGCGTAACAGCGTGAATATCAAGCTGTACGAAAACACCTCGATGGCCAACGGCCTGACCGGCGTGTACGGCCACATCAAGGATTTGACCGACACCGACCGCGACATCGCCCTCGACCCGTTCGACGCCAAGGTCTCGCTGATCGTGGTCGGCGGTGAACTGGCGGGTAACGGCAGCGGGCCGTTGTCCATCGACTCGCCACTGAGTATCGAGCTGTACCGCGTGTCGATGCTGGCGCCGACCAAATCCAGCGGCATCAGCTTTTCCGGCGTGCTGGGCGATCGCCAGGAAGAAATTCTCGACCTGCTGGTGCGCCAGCAGAAAGCCGTGCTGATCGACCCTGTCGAACGCCAGACCGAAATGCAGGACTGAGGATGACCCTTATGCACCCACACATGATCAAACTGCTGAGCCTCTCGGGTCTGGCCCTCGGCCTGCTCGCGGCCAGCCAGGGCGTGCGCGCCGACGAAATCAAGGCGCCGACCTTCACCGCCGAACCCTGCTGCAGCCTGTGCCCGGCCGCCCATGACGCGAAGAACTACACCACGCGCTACCAGCAGAACTTCACCACCCTGGTGCAAGCCCAGGGCGACTGGCTGTTCCGTACCCAGGAAGACCTGCGCACCGAGTTCGACACCAGCCCGGCCGGCTACAAGCGCATGCAACAACTGCACGACGCGTTCAAGGCCAAGGGCGTGGAACTGGTAGTGGTCTACCAGCCGACCCGTGGCCTGGTGAACCGCAACAAGCTCAACCCCGCGGAAAAAGCCTCGTTCGATTTCGACAAGGCCCTGGGCAACTACAAGACCATGCTCGGCCGTTTCGCCAAGATGGGCTACGTGGTGCCGGACCTGTCGCCGTTGACCAACGAGCAACTGCCGGACGAACTGCCGGCCCACGACTTCTACTTCCGCGGCGACCAGCACTGGACTCCATACGGCGCCCAGCGCACGGCGAAAATCGTCGGCGCCAAGGTGCGTGCAATGCCTGAGTTCGCCGATATTCCCAAGCGCGAATTCGAGACCAAGCGCTCCGGACGCATGGGCAAGACCGGCACCCTGCACAACATGGCCGGGCAATTGTGCGGCACCAGCTACGCGATCCAGTACATGGACCAGTTCACCACCGAGCCGAAAGGCGAAGCCGGCGACGGCGACCTGTTCGGCGATTCGGGCAACCCGCAGATCACCCTGGTGGGCACCAGCCACAGTGGCAAGAACTACAACTTTGCCGGTTTCCTGGAACAGGAAATCGGTGCCGACATCCTCAACGTCGCCTTCCCCGGCGGTGGCCTGGAAGGCTCGATGATCCAGTACCTGGGCAGCGACGAATTCCAGAAGAGCCCGCCGAAAATCCTGATCTGGGAGTTCTCGCCGCTGTATCGCCTGGACCAGGAGACCATCTACCGCCAGATGATGGCGCTGCTCGACAACGGCTGCGAAGGCAAGACCGCCCAGATGAGCGCGAGCACTACATTGAAACCGGGCAAGAACGAATTGCTGGTTAACAGTTCGAACAAAGACCTGCGTAATGCCAATCACCAGGTTGATATCCGCTTCGCCGACCCGTCGGTGAAAACCTTGCAAGCCACCCTCTGGTACATGAACGGGCGCCACGAGGACATCAAGATCGAGAAACCCGAAACATCCGAAACAGACGGGCGTTTCGCCTTTGAACTGCGCACCGATGAAGACTGGGCCTCGCAGAACTTGCTGGCCGTGGAAGTGCAGGGCCCCGAAGCGGGCGCTGCCGCGCAGAAGGTCGAAGCGAAAATTTGCACACGCAACGTATTCCCAGCGGGCGGTCAACAGACTGCCTCGACAGGGCAATGAGGTTACTTATGCAGAAGTTATGGATTCCATCGTTACTGGGCCTGGCGATCTTCGCCGGTTCGGTCAACGCCGCCGCCCCGCTGCGTCCGCCCCAGGGCTACTTCGCACCGATTGAAGCGTTCAAGACCGGCGACTTCAAGGAAAACTGCGACACCATGCCGACGCCCTACACCGGGCCTCTGCAATTTCGCAGCAAGTACGAAGGTTCCGACAAAGCCCGTTCGACCCTGAACGTGCAGTCGGAAAAAGCCTTTCGCGACAGCACCGCCGATATCACCAAGCTGGAAAAAGACACCAGCAAGCGCGTGATGCAATTCATGCGCGACGGTCGCCCGGAGCAGCTCGAATGCACCCTGAACTGGCTGGTGTCGTGGGCCAAGGCCGATGCGTTGATGTCCAAGGACTTCAACCACACCGGCAAGTCCATGCGCAAATGGGCCCTGGGCAGCATGGCGTCGGCCTATGTGCGCCTGAAGTTCTCCGACTCGCACCCGTTGGCCAACCACCAGCAGGAGTCGCAACTGATCGAAGCCTGGTTCAACAAACTGGCCGATCAGGTGGTCAGCGACTGGGACAACCTGCCGCTGGAAAAAACCAACAACCACTCCTACTGGGCCGCCTGGTCGGTGATGGCAACGTCCGTCGCCACCAACCGTCGCGACCTGTTTGACTGGGCCGTCAAGGAATACAAGGTTGGCGTCAACCAGGTCGACGACCAAGGCTTCCTGCCCAACGAGTTGAAGCGTCAGCAGCGTGCCTTGTCGTACCACAACTACGCGTTGCCGCCGCTGTCGATGATCGCCAGTTTTGCCCTGGTCAACGGTGTCGACCTGCGCCAGGAAAACAACAGCGCACTCAAGCGCCTGGGCGACAAAGTGCTGGCCGGGGTCAAGGACCCGGAGATCTTCGAACAGAAGAACGGCAAGGAGCAGGACATGAAGGACCTGAAGCAGGACATGAAATTCGCCTGGCTCGAACCCTTCTGCACCCTCTACACCTGCGCACCGGATGTGATCGAACGCAAGCATGGCATGCAGCCGTTCAAGACCTTCCGCCTCGGGGGTGACCTGACCAAGGTCTACGACCCGACGCATGAAAAAGGCAACAAAGGTTCCTGAGCGAACTCGGTAAAAAATGTGGGAGGGGGCTTGCCCCCGATAGCAGGGTGTCATTCAACACAGATGGCGACTGTTACACCGCCATCGGGGGCAAGCCCCCTCCCACATTTTTGAGCCAGTTTCGTCAGTAGGAATGTTGTACCGCCCTCCCCGTCTTTTCGTGGGGGGGTTTGGGGGGGCTCTGGCCCTTGACTGTTGGTTAAACATGGAGAGATCGGGATGGTTTTCTCGTCCAATGTGTTCCTGTTTCTGTTCTTGCCGATCTTTCTCGGCTTGTACTACTTGAGCGGGCAACGCTATCGCAATCTGCTGCTGCTGATTGCCAGCTACGTGTTCTACGCCTGGTGGCGAGTGGACTTCCTGGCGCTGTTCGCCGCCGTCACGCTGTGGAACTACTGGATCGGCCTCAAGGTCGGTGCCGCCGGCGTGCGCACCAAGCCGGCCCAACGCTGGCTGCTGCTGGGCGTGGCGGTCGACCTGTGCATCCTCGGCTACTTCAAGTACGCCAACTTCGGCGTCGACAGCATCAACGTCATGATGAAGTCGGCCGGCCTGGAGCCTTTCATCCTCACCCACGTGCTGCTGCCGATCGGGATCTCGTTCTACATCTTCGAGTCCATCAGCTACATCATCGACGTGTACCGTGGCGATACCCCGGCGACCCGCAATCTCATCGACTTCGCGGCGTTCGTGGCGATCTTCCCGCACCTGATCGCCGGCCCGGTCCTGCGTTTCCGCGACCTGGCCGACCAGTTCAATAACCGCACCCACACCCTCGACAAGTTCTCCGAGGGCTGCACGCGGTTCATGCAGGGTTTCATCAAGAAGGTCTTCATCGCCGACACCCTGGCGGTGGTGGCCGACCATTGCTTCGCCCTGCAAAACCCCACCACCGGCGATGCCTGGCTGGGGGCGCTGGCCTACACCGCGCAGTTGTACTTCGACTTCTCCGGCTACAGCGACATGGCCATCGGCCTGGGCTTGATGATGGGTTTCCGCTTCATGGAAAACTTCAAGCAGCCGTACATCAGCCAGTCGATCACCGAGTTCTGGCGGCGCTGGCACATCAGCCTGTCCACCTGGCTGCGTGACTACCTGTACATCACCTTGGGCGGCAACCGTAAAGGCACGCTGACCACCTACCGCAACCTGTTCCTGACCATGCTGCTCGGTGGCCTGTGGCACGGTGCGAACATCACCTACATCGTGTGGGGTGCCTGGCACGGCATGTGGCTGGCGATTGAAAAAGCCATCGGCCTCAACACCGCACCGCGCAGTTTCAACGTACTGCGCTGGGCCTTCACCTTCCTGCTGGTGGTGATGGGCTGGGTGATCTTCCGCGCCGAAAACCTCCACGTCGCGGGCCGTATGTACGGTGCGATGTTCAGCTTCGGCGAGTGGTCGCTGTCGGAACTCAACCGCGCCAGCCTCACCGGCCTGCAAGTCGCGACCCTGGTGGTGGCGTACGCAACATTGGCGTTCTTCGGCCTGCGCGACTTCTACACCAACCGCCCTGCCGAGAAAACCAAGCCGGCCGACCCGAGCCTGATCAAGGCCGTGCCGGGCGACAACCCGGGCAGCATCCACGAGCCAGGTTTCACCGTAGGTCGTGACGCTGCCGTGCAACCGGCCTACTGGACCGCTGACTGGCCACGCTACGCCATGCGCGCGGCGGTGCTGCTGCTGTTCGTGGCGTCGATTCTCAAACTGTCGGCGCAGAGTTTCTCGCCGTTCCTTTACTTCCAATTCTGAGGGAGCCGACCATGACCCGTTCATTACGCGTCCTCTATATCGGCCTGTTCCTGGTGCTGCTGCTGGCCCTGGGCGCCTGGTCGCTGCGCAGCTTCCTGGGCTTCAGTACCAACGCCGACGCGACCGTGCTCAACGGTCGCTGGACCAAGGCCGTCGAGACCCATTACGACGAGGAGTTCCCGATCAAGCGATTGGGCACCAACCTCTGGGCCGCGCTGGACTACAAGCTGTTCAATGAAGGCCGCCCTGGCGTGGTGCTGGGCCGCGATCACTGGTTGTACAGCGACGAGGAGTTCAACCCCGCCGTCAACGAAGACCAGAACCTTCAAGGCAACTACGCGCTGGTCGAAGGCGTGCGCCAGAAGCTCAAGGCCCAGGGCATCCAACTGGTGATGGCGATCGTGCCGGCCAAGGTGCGCCTGTACCCGGAGCACCTGGGTGAAGTGAAACCGGCGAGCATCCACGCCAACCTGTACCAGGACTTCCACGCCCGTGTGGCCGCCGACAAGATCATCGCCCCGGACCTGCTCGGCCCGCTGCAACAGGCCAAGCTGGGCGGCAAGCAGGTGTTCCTGCGCACCGACACCCACTGGACCCCGGACGGCGCCGAAATCGCTGCCAAGCAATTGGCTAAAACCATCGCCGATAAGACCCCGCTCCACGGCGAGCCGCAGCGTTTTGTCACCGAGGCCGAGAAGACCGAGCCGCATAAAGGCGACCTGCGTCTGTTCCTGCCCCTGGACCCGCTGTTCGAAAACCTGATGCCACCGAAAGAGCCGCTGGAAAAACGCGTCACGCACCTGGCCGAAACCAAAGGCGACGACGCGCTGTTCAGCGACAGCGAAACCCCGGTGGCCCTGGTGGGCACCAGCTACAGCGCCAACCCCAACTGGAACTTCGTCGGCGCCCTCAAGCAAGCCCTGGGCAGCGACGTGGTCAGCTACGCCGAAGACGGCCATGGCCCGATCCTGCCGATGCTCAGCTACCTGAAAAGTGACGACTTCAAGAACAGCCCGCCACAGGTGCTGATCTGGGAGTTTCCTGAACGCTATCTGCCCGTGAACAACGAAATCGGTGATGCCGACCCATCGTGGGTTGCGCAACTTAAACAAGCCGGTTCGCGCCAACAAAACATGGCACTGAACACCCCAGCTAAAAACCCAAAATCCGAGACGCCCGACCGGGCGCAAAACTGAAAGAGAGGTAACTCACATGACTTTCACTACTACTCCGCGTCGTCTCGCTAAGACTCTGGCCCTGGCTGCCGGTATGAGCTTGGTATCCCTGTCCGCCTTCGCCGGTGACGCTGCCTTGTACGGCCCAGTTGCACCGAAAGGCTCAAGCTTCGTGCGGATCTACAACGCCTCCAACCAGGAAGTCAGCGCCACTGTCGGCAGCACCAACCTCAGCGACGTGGCCCCGCTGGCCAGCAGCGACTTCAGCTTCATGCCCGGCGGCGACTACAGCGCCAAGGTCGGCAGCCAGACCGTGCCGGTCAAGCTCGCCCCGGACCACTACTACACCCTGGTCAACAACAACAGCGGCCAGCCGCAGCTGATCGAAGAGCCACCGTTCAAGAACAAGCAGAAATCCCTGGTGCGCGTGCAGAACCTCAGCGACAAGGCCCTGACCCTGAAAACCGCCGACGGCAAGACCGACGTGGTCAAGTCGGTGGCCGCCAAAGGCCGTGGCGAACGTGAGATCAACCCGGTGAAGGTGAGCCTGGCGCTGTATGACGGCGACAAGAAAGTCGGCGACGTCAAGCCAGTGGCCCTGGAGCGCGGTGAAGCAGCGGTGCTGTACGTCACCGGTTCGGGTTCGAGCATTTCGCCAGTCTGGGTAAAACGCCCGGTGTCGACCCGCTGAATGAATTTTCCGGGTCGGCTGCGGCCGGCCCGGACACGAGACAAAAACAAGAGTGAAACGACAAACCTTCGTAGCTCTGACCCAAATTGATTCAAGGAGAAACACATGATCCCAGTAATCCTTTCCGGTGGTAGCGGCTCACGTCTTTGGCCGCTTTCCCGCAAACAGTTCCCCAAACAATTCCTGGCCCTGACCGGCGAGCACACGCTGTTCCAGCAAACCCTGGAACGCCTGGTGTTCGAAGGCATGGACTCCCCGATCGTGGTCTGCAACAAGGACCATCGCTTCATCGTCAACGAGCAACTGGCCAACCGTAAACTGGAGTGCCAACGCATCCTGATGGAACCCTTCGGCCGCAACACCGCGCCGGCCGTGGCCCTCACCGCGATGATGCTGGTCAACGAAGGCCGTGACGAACTGATGCTGGTGCTGCCGGCCGACCACGTGATCGACGACCAGAAAGCCCTGCAACGCGCCCTGGCCCTGGCCACCGTGGCCGCCGAGCGTGGCGAGATGGTGCTGTTCGGCGTGCCGGCGACCCGTCCGGAAACCGGCTACGGCTACATCAAGTCCACCAACGATTCGCTGCTGCCCGAAGGCGTGAGCCGCGTACAGCAGTTCGTGGAAAAACCCGATGAAAAACGCGCCGTCGAATTCGTCAAAAGCGGCGGTTACTTCTGGAACAGCGGCATGTTCCTGTTCCGCGCCAGCCGCTTCCTGGAAGAGCTGAAAAAGCACGATCCGGACATCTACGACACCTGCGTGCTGACCCTGGAGCGCAGCCAGCAAGACGCCGATACCGTGACCTTCGACGAAGCCACTTTCGCCTGCTGCCCGGACAACTCCATCGACTACGCCGTGATGGAAAAAACCCAGCGCGCCTGCGTGGTGCCGTTGAGCGCCGGCTGGAGCGACGTGGGTTGCTGGGCTTCGCTGTGGGCGGTCAACGATAAAGACGCCAACGGCAACGTCACCAAGGGCGACGTGGTGATCCAGGACAGCAAGAACTGCATGATCCACGGCAACGGCAAGCTGGTGTCGGTAATCGGCCTGGAAAACATCGTGGTGGTGGAAACCAAGGACGCGATGATGATTGCCCACAAGGACAAGGTCCAGGGCGTCAAGCAGATGGTCAACACCCTCAACGAACAGGGCCGCAGCGAAACCCAGAACCACTGCGAAGTCTATCGTCCGTGGGGCTCCTACGACTCGGTGGACATGGGCGGTCGCTTCCAGGTCAAGCACATCTCGGTCAAGCCGGGCGCGTGCCTGTCGTTGCAGATGCACCACCACCGCGCCGAACACTGGATCGTGGTCAGCGGCACCGCCGAAGTCACCTGTGACGAGAACGTGTTCCTGCTCTGCGAGAACCAGTCCACCTACATCCCGATCGCCTCGGTGCACCGCCTGCGCAACCCGGGCAAGATCCCGTTGGAGATCATCGAAGTGCAATCGGGCAGCTACCTGGGCGAAGACGATATCGAGCGCTTCGAAGATATCTACGGGCGCTCGACGCCGGTTGAACGTGGCGTGTCGGTGAAAACTATCGCGCAGTAAAACAGTCGTACAAGAAGCCCTCGCCCAGCCCATTGCGTCCCCTATCCGCAGTGGGTTGGGTGGGGGCTTTTTGTTTGGGATTTACGCTGGCTGGGCGGGCCTCATCGGGGGCAAGCCCCCTCCCACCTTTGATCTGCGAATACATTCAAATGTGGGAGGGGGCTTGCCCCCGATGAGGCCGGCACACCCACCACAGCACTCAAGGTAGCCAATCCCACCTACGCTTAAGTTAGGATGCTCGTTCCCTACTCGAGGTGGTCTCCATGTTCTTCGGCGTTCTACTGATCATCACCTGGCTGATCCTCCTGCTGCGCTACCCGGCCAAGGCATTGCCGGTGTCGTTGGCCGCTGCCGTCGGCCTGGGTCTTGTCGCGGTGTGGGTGGTGTGGCTGGACAACCGCGAAGCCTCGCAACTGGCGCGCCTTGAACTGCGCATCACCTACGCCCCGCAGGAATGCCCGGCTGACCGCCCGCTCAAGCTGACCCTGAACAACGGCAACGACGTCCCCCTCACCGAACTGCGCTGGCGCGTCGCCGCCTATGCGCCGGGCGATACGGTCAACCTGGCCGACAACGTCTACGCCGCCCCGCGCTATCGTGGGCCCGGCGAGTTGCAGGCCGGCGCCACTTGGGACGACTGCCTGCCCACCCCGCCCCTGCGCCCCGGCTACCGCGCGCAAACCCTGGAATTTCGCGCCGAGCATCTGCAAGGCAGCTTCTCGGACTGACAAAGGACTGATCCATGCCCAACGTACTCATCACCGGTTGCTCCAGCGGTATTGGCCGCGCCCTGGCCGAGGCCTTCAAATCCGCCGGTTTCGACGTGTGGGCCAGCGCCCGCCGCCCGCAAGACGTCACCGCCCTCGCCGCTGCGGGTTTCAATGCCGTCGAACTCGACGTCAACGACAGTGCCGCTTTACAGCGCCTGGCCGAACAACTGGGAGAGCTGGATGTACTGATCAACAACGCCGGCTACGGCGCCATGGGCCCGCTGCTCGATGGCGGCACCGAGGCGATGCAGCGCCAGTTCGAGACCAACGTATTTTCCATCGTCGGCGTGACCCAGGCGCTGTTCCCGGCCCTGCGCAAGCGCAAAGGGCTGGTGGTGAATATCGGCAGCGTTTCCGGCGTGCTGGTCACGCCGTTTGCCGGCGCCTACTGCGCGTCCAAGGCGGCGGTGCATGCATTGAGTGATGCACTGCGCATGGAGCTGGCACCATTTGGGGTGAGGGTGATGGAAGTCCAGCCCGGCGCCATCAATACGAGTTTTGCCAAAAACGCCGGCGCCCAGGCCGAGCTGTTAATCAACGAAAAATCGCCGTGGTGGCCGTTGCGCGAGGGCATTCGCGCACGCAGCCAGGCCTCTCAGGACAAGCCCACCCCGGCCGGCGTGTTTGCAGCGGATGTGCTCAAGGCGGTGCAACAACCACAGCCGCCGCGCCTGTTGCGCTCGGGCAATGGCAGCCGGGCGTTGCCGTTGATGGCCGCGTTGTTGCCCAAGGGATTATTGGAAGCCGTGTTGAAAAAACGCTTTGGTTTGAATGGGAGTTTGTAAATGATCGACTACAGCGATTTTTTTGAAGAAGTGATCCAGACCCACGTCGAGATCGAGCAATGGTTTGCCGGGGTTGCGCCGGAAGGCACCCTGCAAAGCCTGCTTGCGCGCTTCTCCCCGGAGTTCAGCATGATCGCCCCCGCCACCGGCACACGCGTCAATGCAGCCGGGGTCAACGCCCTGTTCACTCGCCTGGGTGGTATGCGCCCGGGGTTGAAGATCACCTTGAGTGAAATGGCTGGGATTGACCGGCATGCGCGCGGCGCAACGGTGACTTATCGCGAGCATCAGATCGATGCCAGCGGCACACAGACCGATCGCCGCGCCACCGTAGTGTTCGAGAAGCAGGCCAGTGGTGCGCTGTTATGGCGGCATTTGCATGAGACGTTTGTGCCTCAGGCGCGCAACAACTAATGGCCAGTTAGCACCTGTCAGATCTGACAGTAGACGAGGGGGTGTCCCAGGAACAGACTGAAAACGTCGCCGGGTTTGAGCACACGTGGTATCCACGCGGCAGACTTTCCTCTCCAACCAACGAAGGGATGCGTTGATGCGTAAGTCCAAAAAACCCTCAAAGACGCAACCCGGCACGCTGGATCCCGACTTCGGTATTGGAGGGGTGCAAGCCCTGGAAAAAATTCTCGAAGATCATGGTGATCTGAACGTTCGCTTTCGCTTCGGAGGACTTGCAACCGCGAAGGATGGCAAGCTTTTGTTCAGCGCCAGCGTGTATAGAAACCACGACGACCAATACCTATACGGCTTGGGCCGCCTGAGCGCCGACGGCAGCCTGGATAGATCGTTTGGAACGAACGGGCTGGTCACCGGTGATTTTTTACCCTCGCTACCGGCCGGTGGTTCAAGGCTGACCGTACAATCGGCCGGCAACATCCTGATGCTGGGCTGGACATGGCGCAGTGCATCCAATGGCTGGGCGGACTTGGTGATTGCACGTTTCAACAGCGAAGGTAAGCCCGACACGAATTTTGCCGAGCAAGGACGGCGCATTCTGCCTACCAAGGACTACGAAGAACTCATAGGAGAATCAGCGACAGTACACGTCCAGAGCAACGGACGTATTTTAGTGAGCGCCAACTATGCAACCCGCGGCAATCCGGACCAGACCATGGGAGTGCTGTTTCGCCTGCAGCCCAATGGTGCACTGGACGAAAGCTTCAACAAAACTGGCAGGCTGGAGTTCAAACTTGCCGGCTCCAATGTGGCCACTGCGATCAACGCGTGTATCAGCCAGGGCAGTGATCACAAAATAGTGTTTGTTGGACATGCCCGGTTTATTCCCACCCTCAAGACCGCCCTGTTTGCCCGCCTCAACCCCGACGGCAGCCCGGACGCCGGCTTTGGCAGTCCCAAGACGCCGGGGTTTCATCTCATGGACAGGATCAAGGATCACACCACCTTCAACGCTCTGATCAAGCGCGAGGAGGACAACAGCCTTGTTGGCGCCGGTCAAATTGGGCAGGGCGGCGCCAAAAGCACAAAAGGTCTCATGCAGGCCATTACCCCAAACGGCGCCGTGCACCAACTGTTCAACAACGGTAAACCCCTGGTCAGCCAATTCGACAGCAACCACGACAATGGCTGGCAATGCATCATGCAAACCCGCACAGGCAACCTGGTGACGGCGTCAACCGGCAACTGGATCTACATCGCTCAATTCAAAACCCACGGCGTGCTGGATCTGGCCTTCAACAACCAGGGTTACAACGACATGCAGTCCGAACCCAGATCCCCCCCTGTGCTGCTGACCGAACGGGGTGACCAGCGAATCATTGCCGGTGCGAACGTCTCGGGTATCGATGATAAGGGTGTAGGCCAGCTAAGGTGCTTATTCGGCCAGGGGCACGCTATCGACAATCACCGTGCAGGTAATCCCCGCCGCCAATAACACCCCCTCCGGCACTTCATCAATATGAATCCGCACCGGTACGCGCTGGGCCAGGCGCACCCAGTTGAAAGTCGGGTTCACATCGGCGATCAGTTCGCGGCTCTCGGGGTTGTCGCGGTCGTAGATGCCGCGCGAGATGCTTTCTACGTGCCCCTTCAACGTCTCGCCGCTCATCAGCTGCATGTCGGCTTTGTCACCGACTTTCACATGGGGCAGCTTGGTTTCTTCGAAGAAGCCATAGACCCAGAACGAGTTCATATCCACCACGGCCATCTTGGCTTCGCCGATGCGTGCGTAGTCGCCGCGATGCACGTTGAGGTTGGTGACGTAGCCGTCCACTGCCGCCACGACCTGGGTGCGTTTCAAGTTGAGTTCGGCCGCTTCGAGTTGTGCCAGTGCGTGCTGGTAATCCGCCAGGGCCGAGTCGGCGATGTTGCTGGCGTCGTCGCGGTTTTCCCTGGAGATCACCAGGGCGTCGAGGTCGGCGCGGCGGTGGGCGTTGACCTTGCGCATTTCCCAGGTGGCTTTGCGCGAGGCGACCAGGGATTGCGCCTGTTTGACGGCGATGCGGTAGTGCTCGGGGTCGATCTGCATCAGCAGGTCGCCCTTTTTCACCAACTGGTTATCGCGCACGGGCACGTCGACCACTTCACCGGTGACGTCGGCGGCCACGTTGATGATGTCGGCGCGCACGCGGCCGTCGCGGGTCCACGGCGTTTCCATGTAGTGCACCCACAACGTGCGGCCAATCCAGATCGCCAAGGCCAGTACCAGCAAGGTCGCGAGCAGGCTGAAAAACTTTTTCATCGGGGCATTCTCAACGGTAGACGGTCAGCGCCAGGGCGCCGAACAGGCAAACGAACAGGCTCAGGCGCAGCAGCGCCGGGTGCCAGAAAAACCGGTACAGGTCGAAGCCGGCCAGGAAGCGGTCCAGGGCCCAGGCCAACGCGGCCGCGATCAGGAACATCAGGGTCATGGTCGGCATATAGATGCCGTGGAATGCGATTTCACGAGGCATTCGGGGTTCCTTTGAGGGCCGCCAGCGGTGATTGCGGGTCCAGCAACGAGGTGCGGATAAAGTGCAGGTAGCTTTTCACCCGGCGCAGGGCCGAGGTATCGAAGTGCGGGGCGAAGGGTTCGTCGGTGGCCTGCACGCGGCTGATCGCGTGGTCGACGGCGATCAGGCCACGCTCCAGGTTGCTGGCGCTGGGTTGCAGGAACAGGCGCACCAACGAGCGGCCCATGACCCGGATCGCCTGGCGCCACGGCTGGGACTCGGCATAGGCCGGGTGTACCGGCAGGATCGCCTGTTCCTTGCGCAACTCGATGATCGCGTGGCCGACTTCCAGCACCACGAACATCCAGCGCAGCAGGTCGCGTTGCACTTGCGGCTGGCCGACAGCGAGGCCATAGGCCTGGTGCAGCAGGTCTCGGGTGCGACTTTCGAAACTCGATGCCAGCCCCTTGAGCTTGCCGCTGATGGCATACACCACCTGCTCGCGCAGGTCCTGCTCCAGGCGGCGCCACAGCCAGCGGCTGTTGGGCGGCAGGATGATCGCCCCTGCCGCCGCGCACACCAGCATGCCAATGATCATGGCGATGTAGTCGTTGATAAAGGTGTAGGGGTTGTAGACCGTGAGGTTGTCCGGCACCGAACCGGTGCTGAAGAAAATCAGCAGGCCCACGCCCACACCGGCGTATTGCGGGCGTGAGGCGAGGAACGCGCCGAGGATGATCACCGGGGCGAGCATCACGCATAGCAGCGGGAAGCCGTCGATCCACGGGAACACGAAGAACATTTCCACAAAGCCCACCAACGCGCCGATCAAGGTGCCGCAGGCCATCTGGAACGCCATGCGCTTGGGATTGGGCGTGGCGGCGGACAGGCCGACGGTGGCAGCGGCGATCAGGGTCATGGTGGCGCCGCTGGGCCAGGCCGTGGCCACCCAGTAACTGCCCAGCACAATCAGGATGAACGACGCGCGAATCCCCGAGGCGGCACAGGCCAGCCAGTTGGTCTTGGGGCTGAAGGCTTCGTCCCATTGCTCCCGTGCATGGCTGTGATCGGCCAGGGACGCATGGGTTTGCGCGTAGTTGTGCAGGTCATCGACGAAGCGGTAGAGCAGTTCATAAGCGGTGTGAAAATCCAGCTGTTCGGCCTCACTCGGGTTGCCCTCCTGGAAGGTCGCACGCAGGCTGCGGACTTTGGCGGGCAGGCTGTCCTTGTAGGCGCTGAGCTGGTTGACCAGGCGCGCGGCGTCGGGGCTGGTGAGGGCGCGGCCGGAGAAGCCGTCGAGGACTTCGGCGAGGTCCTGCAGGCCCGGCTTGATCGCCGCCACCACGTGATCCGCGGCGTCCGTGCGCAGGCGTTCGAGCAACTGGTGCAAGGCATTGAAGCGGGTGGTGATGCTCATGAACTCGCTGTTGAGGCGGCTGAGCCGACCGTTGCGCCGGCGCATATGCGGGTCTTCGAACACCGTGAGGCTGCGCAGACCTTCCAGGCCCACGGCCTCGGCGATAAAGCGCACATTGCTGGCCTCGAACCCTTCGCGCTGGCTACGCCCGCGCAGGCCGTCGGTGACGAACAGCGCGAACACGCCAAAGCGCTGATAGAGCGCGTTGCGCATCGCGGCGCTGGAGGTCTGCGGCAGGATCGCCGCGCTGACCAGGGTGGAACACAGGATCCCCAGGGAGATTTCCAGCACCCGCCACACCGCCGCCATAAAGGCGCCGTCCGGATGGGCCAGGGCCGGCAGGCCGACCATCGCCGCCGTATAACCCGCGAGTACAAACCCGTAGGCGCGAAAGTTACGGTTGCGTGTCGCGCCAGCGGTGCAAATGCCGACCCAGATCGCCAGCGCCCCGAGGAACAACTCGGTGTTCTGCGCAAATAACGCGATCAACACCACCATCACCGCCGACCCCGCCAGGGTGCCGAGGAAGCGATAGAAGCTCTTGGCGAACACCTGGCCGCTCTGGGGTTGCATCACGATAAATACGGTGATCATCGCGGTACGTGGTTGCGGCAGTTCCAGGCGCATGGCCAGCCACAGCGTGAGGAACGCGGCGATCAGCACCTTGAAGATGTACACCCAGGTCACGCCGTCGCTGCGTGCCCAGTCGAAAAAACCACGGCGCCACTCAAGGGAATGCAGCCAGCGCAGCGGTGCAGGCAAGGGAGTCATCAAATCCTACTCAGTGATCAAACACGGCAAGCGCCGCCGGGGCCTTGCTCGGGAGGGTCTTGGCGTCCTGCGGTACGTCTTTGCCGGCGTCGAGGCCGCCACCCAGTGCGGTCACCAGTTCGGCATGGGCGCCAAGCCGCGCGGCCTGGACCTGCTGCTCGACCTGTTGCTGGCGAAACAGCAGGGTCTGGGCGTTGAGCACATTGAGGTAATCGGTGAGGCCGCGCTGGTAGGCGATCATCGCGATATCGTAGGTCTTCTGCGCCGAGGCCACCGACTGCACCGCAAATGAGGCTTGCTTGTCCATGGACTCGCGGCGGATCAACTGGTCGCTGATGCCCTTGAGCGCATTGACCAGGGTCTGGTTGTAGCGCGCCACGGCGATGTCATAGCCGGCGCTGGCTTCCCCCAGCTCGGCACGCAGGCGGCCGCCGTCGAAGATCGGCAAGGTGATGGCCGGGCCGACGTTGTAGTTGAATTTCTTGCCGGCGAGAAACGCCAGCATGCCGCCGCCGGTGGCCATGTAGCCGAGGCTGCCGAACAGGTCGACGTTGGGGTAGAAACCGGCGTGGGCAACATCGATGCCACGGGCTTGCGCCGCGACCTGCCAACGGCTGGCAACCACATCCGGGCGCTGGCCGAGCAATTGCGCGGGCAGGCTCGAGGGCAGTTTCAGTGGTGCGGCAAGGGACAGCGTCGGACGCTGCAACGTGGCCCCCTCCCCCGGGCCTTTACCGGCGAGCGCCGCCAACTGGTTGCGACTCAGGGCGATTTCCTCGTCCAGGGCATCCAACTGGCGATGGGTTTCCGGCAGCGGCGTTTCGGCCTGGCTCACGTCGAAATGGGTGCCGATCCCGGCGTCCAGGCGTTTGTTGGCCAGGTCGAGGATCTGCTGTTGCTGGGCCAGGGTCGCCACGACGATATCGCGGTTGGCGTAATGCAACGACAGCTGGATATAGGCGCGCACCACGTTGTTCTGCAGTTCAAGCTGGGCCTGGCGGGCTTCGGCGGCGCTCATGTGGGCCAGGTCGACGGCACGCTCGGTGGCGTTGCTTTCGCGACCCCACAGGTCGAGGGCGTAGCTCAACCCCAGGGACGCATTGTTGTCCCAGGTGTTGGCACCGCTCAATTCCCCCGGGCCGTAGAACTGATCCTTGGGCCAATTGTGGCGTTTGAGGGTGGTATCAGCGTTGATCTGCAGTGACTCGGCCGACTCGGCAACCCCGGCCATGGCCCGCGCTTCCCGCACCCGCGCGGCCGCCATGGCCATGCTCGGGCTGTTTTGGGTGGCGAGTTCGACCCAGCGGTTGAGCTGGGGGTCGCCGTAGGCCTGCCACCATTGTGCGGTGGGCCAATGGGCGTCCTGGGCGGCGCTGCGGATCGCTTCGTCGGTGGCCAGGGTAGTGGCGTTTAGGGGCTGGCCTTGGGGGGCGATTCCTCCGGTTCCGATGCAGCCGCTGATTGCTAACGATAAAGCGCAAACACTGAGAGCCTTCAGCGCTCGGTTAATGAGAGTCTTCAGCTCTCTGCTGATGCGACGCGGCACGGCGAACGAATTCCTGAGGTGGTATTGCGGGGAGAGGTGGCGCAATTCTAGGCGGCGCCATGGAGGGCGATAAGCTGGCATTCCTGTGAATCTTTGTTACCGTTCAAGCGATAATCCGTTGGTAGGGATCACTGGACGGCGTAACTTTCTGTCACAATTTGGCATCTCCCCTGAGAACTCTCCATGGACACTTTGCAAAACATGCGCGCCTTCAGTTGCGTGGCCGAAGCCGGCAGCTTCACCGCCGCCGCCGCGCAACTGGATACAACCACCGCCAACGTCTCGCGCGCGGTCTCCAATCTTGAGGCCCACCTGCAAACCCGCTTGCTCAACCGCACCACCCGCCGCATTGCCCTCACCGAGGCTGGTAAACGCTACCTGCTGCGTTGCGAGCAGATCCTGGCCTACGTCGAAGAAGCCGAGGCCGAAGCCAGCGACGCCCACGCCCGCCCCGCCGGACAGCTGAAAGTGCACACCATGACCGGCATCGGCCAGCACTTCGTCATCGACGCGATCGCCCGCTACCGCCGCACCCACCCGGACGTGACCTTCGACCTGACCCTGGCCAACCGCGTGCCGGACCTGTTGGACGAGGGCTACGACGTATCCATCGTGCTGGCCAGCGAGCTGCCGGACTCGGGCTTCGTCTCCCAGCGCCTGGGCATCACCTACAGCATCGCCTGCGCCTCGCCGGACTACGTCAAGGCCAAGGGCTGCGCGCAACGGCCCCAGGATTTGCTCAACCACGCCTGCCTGCGCCTGGTCAGCCCGGTGATCCAGTTGGACAAGTGGACCTTCAACGGCCCCGAAGGCCAGGAAAGCGTGGCGATCAATACGTCGCCGTTCCTGGTCAACTCCGCCGACGCGATGAAAACCGCGATCACCAGCGGCATGGGCGTCGGCCTGTTGCCGGTGTATGCGGCCATCGAAGGCCTGCGCAACGGCACATTGGTGCGGGTCATGCCCACCTATCGTTCCCAGGAGTTGAACCTGTACGCCATCTACCCGTCGCGCCAGTACCTGGATGCGAAGATCAAGACCTGGGTGGAATACCTGCGCGGCTCGTTGCCGGAGATCCTGGCGGCGCACCAGGCGGAGCTGGTGGCGTATGAGTTGAGCGGCAGCCTCAGCGGTGCACGGCTGGCGAACTGATTTCTACCAGGCGATACAAGTCTTTAAATGTGGGAGGGGCGGTGTCCTGACAATTGCCGGCAGGGATGTTAGCGTGCTTGGCATTCTTCCGTAGTCGATGAGCCCGCCTGCAATGAAAAAGACCGTCCTCGCCTTCAGCCGTGTCACCCCGCAAATGATCGAACGCCTGCAACAGGATTTCGACGTGATTGCGCCCAACCCCAAGCTGGGCGATATCAACGCTCAATTCAATGAAGCCCTGCCCCACGCCCACGGTTTGATCGGCGTGGGTCGCAAGCTGGGCCGCGCGCAGCTCGAAGGCGCGAGCAAGCTGGAGGTGGTGTCCAGCGTGTCGGTGGGCTACGACAACTACGATGTGCCGTACTTCAACGAGCGCGGGATCATGCTCACCAACACCCCGGACGTACTGACCGAAAGCACCGCCGACCTGGCCTTCGCCCTGCTGATGAGCAGCGCGCGCCGAGTGGCCGAGCTGGACGCCTGGACCAAGGCCGGCCAGTGGAAAGCCAGCGTCGGCGCGCCGCTGTTTGGCTGTGACGTGCATGGCAAGACCCTCGGTATCGTTGGCATGGGCAATATCGGCGCGGCCGTGGCCCGGCGTGGGCGCCTGGGCTTCAATATGCCGATCCTGTACAGCGGCAACAGCCGCAAGGCCGCGCTGGAACAGGAACTGGGCGCGCAGTTCCGCAGCCTGGACCAACTGCTGGCCGAGGCGGATTTCGTCTGCCTGGTGGTGCCGTTGAGCGACAAGACCCGTCACCTGATCAGCGCCCGCGAGTTGGGGCTGATGAAGTCCAGCGCGATCCTGATCAATATCTCCCGTGGCCCGGTGGTGGACGAACCGGCGTTGATCCAGGCCCTGCAAAACCACACCATTCGCGGTGCCGGCCTGGATGTGTATGAGCAGGAGCCGTTGGCCGAGTCGCCGCTGTTCCAGTTGAGCAACGCGGTGACCCTGCCGCACATCGGCTCGGCGACCCATGAAACCCGCGAAGCCATGGCCAACCGCGCGTTGGACAACCTGCGCAGCGCCCTGCTCGGCCAGCGCCCGCAGGACCTGGTGAACCCGCAGGTGTGGAAGGGCTGACACGGGCCCAGCCCGACACAAAATCGGGTTAAAGCCTGGCTCTCCCGAGTCGATAACCTTCAATAGAAGTTCGTCATCCCTGATCCACAGAAGGTTTTTATGTCCACCACCAAAGCCCGCGCAGACTCACTCTCGCTTCTGCTCTTTACCTTGCGCAGCGGCAAGCTGATGGCCATCAACCTGCTGAAAGTCAGCGAGATCATCCCTTGCCCGCCGCTGACCAAGCTGCCGGAGTCCCATCCCCACGTCAAAGGCATCGCCACCCTGCGTGGCAATTCGTTGGCGGTGATCGACCTGAGTCGCGCCCTGGGGGAAATGCCCCTGGAAGACCCGAACGGCGGCTGCCTGATCGTCACCGACGTGAGCCGTTCCAAGCAGGGCCTGCATGTGCAGGCCGTGAGCAAGATCGTGCACTGCCTGACCACCGATATTCGTCCACCGCCCTACGGCTCCGGCGGCAACCGTGCGTTCATCACCGGGGTGACCCAGGTGGAAGGCGGCCTGGTGCAGGTGCTGGACATCGAAAAAGTCATCCACGGCATCGCCCCGGCGCCGATTGAAGCGGCGCCTACCGACCTGACCATGGAAGAGGCGGAAGTGCTCGGCAATGCGCGGATCCTGGTGGTGGATGACAGCCAGGTCGCCCTGCAGCAGTCGGTACACACCCTGCGCAACCTCGGCCTGACCTGCCACACCGCGCGCAGCGCCAAGGAAGCCATCGATGTGCTGCTGGAACTGCAAGGCACGGCCGCGCAGATCAATGTGGTGGTGTCGGACATCGAGATGTCCGAAATGGACGGTTATGCCCTGACCCGCACCCTGCGTGAAACCCCGGACTTCCAGGATCTCTACGTACTGCTGCATACCTCCCTGGACAGCGCGATGAACAGCGAAAAGGCGCGCCTGGCCGGTGCCAACGCGGTGCTGACCAAGTTCTCCTCGCCCGAACTGACCAAGTGCCTGGTGGTCGCCGCCCAGACCGTGGCGCAACAGGGGCTGTAACCGGTGGCGGAGTATTTCCAACTGCTGCGCCGCGACCTCACCGGCAGCCTGCCTGCACCGCAATGGCCGGCCCATACACAGTTGGATCACTACCGCGACGAGCTGGCCCCGGCGATCCATGCGGTGCTGCGCATGACCCAGGAGCAAGGGGGTGGCCGCGTTCCCCATCTGCACGCCTGGCAGCATCTGTTCGTCAGCGACGCCGAATTCGACCCCACGCTGTGCCTGGTGGCCAGCAATGGCGATGGCATTCTCGGCGTGGCGCAGTGCTGGACCAGCGCGTTTATCAAGAACCTGTCCGTGCATCCTTGCGCTCAAGGCCAAGGCCTGGGTCGCGCGTTGCTGCTGCACTGCTTCCAGGTGTTCAAGCAGCGTGGCGAACCCTATGTCGACCTCAAGGTGCTGGAGAGCAACCGGCGCGCCCGACAACTGTACGAAAGCGCGGGCATGGTCTTTGTGCTGCGGGATGTGGTCGCCGACGACTGACAGGCGCTGGCGCATAACTTGCTTCCAGAGCAGCACAACGGTGGATAGAGGTAAAAACCCGTCACTGTTCCTGCGTGCCCTCTGACCTAGCCTGGTGACAGATCCGCCATGAACACCCATTTTTCCTGCGTCGGTTGCGGCAAATGCTGCAGCGATCATCACGTCCCCCTGACCCTGCAGGAAGCCCGCCAATGGGCGGCTGACGGCGGTAACGTCATCGTTCTGGTGGAGGGTTTCCTGAGCAATGGCCTGGGCCTGCCTCAACTGCAGCGCGAACATGCCGAGCGCCGTTCGGTGGTGGTGCCCAGCGGCAACACCGAGGCGTTTGTGGCAATCACCTTTGCCGCCTACAACGCCGGGCGCTGCCGGAATCTTGACGCAGACAACCGATGCCGCATCTACGAGCGCCGCCCGTTGGTGTGCCGCATCTACCCGATGGAGATCAACCCCCATATCCCGCTCAACCCCGCCGCCAAGGATTGCCCGCCGGAATCCTGGGAACAGGGCCCGGCGTTGATCGTCGGGGGTGAATTGATGGACCCGGAGCTGGTGGAACTGATCCAACGCTCGCGCCAGGCCGACCGAGACGATGTGCAGACCAAGGAGGCGGTGTGCGCCTTGCTGGGCATCCGCACCACGGCCCTCAAGGGTGATGGGTTTACCGCGTACCTGCCGGACATGGGCGCGTTTGCCCAGGCGATTGAGCTGGCGGTGGACCGGCCGGCCGTGGCCAATGAGTGGGTGTTTCATGTATCGGGGATGGATATCGCCGAACAGTTGCTGGATGCCGGCGCGCAGATTGCCACCGAGGTGCCGGCCAACTATGCGTTTATCTCGCTGCGGGCGGCGTAGACCTTGAAGGCCGCCGATCAGTGCTCTGCAGGAACGGCGTCAAGGCGGTAGGGCTGGATGATCCGCTGGTACTCGCCGCTCTGCTTCAGTTGTTCAAGGGCGCAGTTGAGTTCGTTGCGCAATGCGGTGTCAGGTTTGCGCACCGCGATGGCCACACCATCGCCCAAAAGCTCGGACGAAATGGCAGGGCCGACGAAGTCGAAATCGTGGCCGTCTTCGGTGTCGAGCAAGGCTTCACGAATTTCTACCGTGCCTTGCAGGGTCGCATCAATCTCGCCGGTTTTAAGGCTGCTGACCAATTCATTGTTGAGCCAGAAACTCTTGACGATGACGCCATTCGGCGCCCACATCGAGCGGGCAAACGCCTCACGGCTACTTCCCAGCAACACGCCGATACGCTTGCCCTTGAGCGACTTTACCCGCGGCTGCAAGTTGGACATGCGGCGCGCCACCAGGCGCGTGGTGAAGGGGTAGAGGTTATCGGTGAAGCCCACCCAGCGTTGTCGTTGCGACGTCGGCGCCATCCCCATGATCGCGTCGAATTTCCTGGCTTCAAGGGAGATGAAATCTTCGGCAAGCACCTGGTCGACCCAGATGCAGCGTGCATTCAACTGCACGCACAGGGCGTTGCCCAACTCGATATTCAAGCCGACCAACTGCCCTTGCGGGTCGCGGCTCTGGAACGGGGGGAACTGTGCAGCAACGGCGAAACGGATTTCACGCAGCGGTGGATCATCGGCCGCAGAGGCATCCGCCGCAAGCAACAGGGCAAACACTACACAGATGTGTATCAGAGCCAAGGGAGACGTCCTTTTCCGGAAAGACCAGCATCGCCCTGCTTCCCCCTGAAATCACAGGGGCAGAGCAAAGGCTGTGCAAGCTTTCAAGAAACGGTCGTAGGCCTACAATCAGAAATTTCAGCAGAGGCTGTAGGCAATAATCGACACGATGTGCGACTTGTTAATCTCAGCGTTTACCCATCGAACGACGAGTACCCGGCGGTGCCATGCCTGGCGACTTGGTATGGCCGTTCTTGGCGCCGTTTTTGTACCACGGTTGGGCCGCATTCCTGGCCCCAGCCAACTCACCCGGCTTGAACGGAAACTTGAACGCCGGGATCTCGGCTTTTTCAACGCCTTCGGCGCTGGCCGGATCGACGTTGTCGGTCGCTTCAACAGGGGGTTGTGTCGGGGAAGTCATGAAAGCTCCGGGGCGTGCAGAAAATGATGCGGGGCCGGCTTGCGGGCCACACTGGCGCGCAGTATACCTGCGAGCTTCAGATCTTTAACCACCACCGGTACGAATGGTCGGAGTTTGCTGACAGCGCTGTCAGTTAGCCGTCACCGTGCTGACCGGGTTGAAGGGCTATAAAGACCGCTCACTCTCCCCATCCTTTGCCCCGGCGCCTCACCCATGCACATTCAACGAAAAACTGCCCTGATCGTGGGTGTCCTCGTGGTCGTGGCGGTTGCAGCCTGGGCGCTGACCCGCCCAGCCAAGGCCAGACTGGCAGCACCCACCGCGATCCCGGTGCGGGTGGTGAGCGTAGCGCAGCAGGACATTCCACGCTTTGTCAGCGGCATCGGTACGGTGTTGTCCCTGCACAGTGTGGTCATTCGCCCGCAGGTCGACGGCATTCTCACCCAATTGCCGGTCAAGGAAGGCCAGTGGGTCAAGGCCGGTGACCTACTGGCCAGAATCGATGATCGCTCGATCCGCGCCAGTCTCGACCAGGCCAGGGCGCAACTGGGCGAAAGCCAGGCGCAGTTGCAGGTGGCGCTGGTCAACCTCAAGCGCTACAAGGAATTGAGCGTCGACGACGGCGTATCCAAGCAGACCTACGACCAGCAACAAGCCCTGGTCAACCAGCTCAAGGCCACCGTCCAAGGTAACCAGGCCGCCATCGATGCAGCCCAGGTCCAGCTGTCCTACACCCAGATTCGCTCACCGGTCAGTGGCCGCGTCGGTATTCGCAATGTGGATGAAGGCAACTTCCTGCGCACCAGCGATACCCAGGGCCTGTTCTCCGTGACCCAGATCGACCCGATTGCCGTTGAGTTCTCTTTGCCGCAACAGATGCTGCCGACCCTGCAAGGCCTGATCGCCGCGCCTGCCAAGGCCAGCGTCGACGCCTACCTGGGTGCCGACACCGACGGCCAGACCGGCGACTTGCTCGGCGAAGGCCACTTGAGCCTGATCGACAACCAGATCAGCTCCACCACCGGCACCGTGCGCGCCAAGGCCGAGTTCAACAACGCCTCGCAACGCCTGTGGCCGGGGCAGCTGGTGACCATCAAGATCCAGACCGCCCTCGACAAAAATGCCTTGGTGGTGCCGCCGACCGTGGTGCAACGCGGCCTGGATTCGCACTTCGTGTACCGGGTCAACGGTGACAAGGTCGACGTGGTGCCGGTGCAAGTCACCTATCAAAACAGCGATATCAACATCATCAAGGGCGTGCAGGCCGGTGATCTACTGGTCAGTGATGGCCAGTCGCGGCTCAAGGCCGGTGCCCAGGTGGAGGTGCTCAAGGAACCCCCGCAGGTGATCCAGACCGTCGATACCAAGGTGCAGCCATGAACGGCAGCCGTTCACCCTCGGCCTGGTGCGTCGACCACCCGGTCGCCACCCTGCTGCTGACGTTTGCCCTGGTGCTGCTCGGGATCATTGCCTTCCCGCGCCTGGCCATCGCGCCACTGCCGGAGGCGGAATTTCCGACGATCCAGGTCACCGCACAACTGCCTGGCGCCAGCCCGGACACCATGGCGTCTTCGGTGGCGACGCCGCTGGAAGTGCAGTTCAGCGCCATTCCCGGCATGACCCAGATGACCTCCAGCAGTGCCTTGGGCTCAAGCCTGTTGACCCTGCAATTCACCCTCGACAAGAGCATCGACACCGCCGCGCAGGAAGTGCAGGCAGCGATCAACACCGCATCCGGCAAGCTGCCCAGCGACATGCCGAGCCTGCCCACCTGGAAGAAGGTCAACCCGGCGGACAGCCCGGTACTGATCCTCAGTGTCAGCTCCGACAGCATGCCCAGCACCGAGTTGAGCGACTATGTGGAAACCCTGCTGGCGCGGCAGATCAGCCAGATCGACGGCGTCGGCCAGATCAACATTACCGGCCAGCAGCGCCCGGCGATCCGCGTGCAGGCGTCCCCCGACAAACTCGCGGCCATCGGCCTGACCCTGGCCGATATTCGCCTGGCCATCCAGCAATCGAGCCTCAACCTGGCCAAGGGTGCGATCTACGGCGAGAACAGCGTGTCGACCCTGTCGACCAACGACCAGCTGTTTCACCCGGAGGACTACGCCCGACTGATCGTGTCCTACAAGGATGGCGCCCCCGTTCAACTGCGCGATATCGCCAAAGTCATCAACGGTTCGGAAAACGCCTACGTGCAGGCCTGGTCCGGCGACACACCGGGGGTCAACCTGGTGATCTCGCGCCAGCCCGGCGCCAACATTGTCGAGACGGTGGACCGCATCCAGGCCGAACTGCCGCGCCTGCAAGGCATGCTGCCGGCTTCGGTGCAGGTCAGCGTATTGACCGACCGCACCAAGACCATCCGCGCGTCCCTGCATGAAGTGGAAGTCACCCTGCTGATCGCCATCCTGCTGGTGGTGGCGGTGATGGCGCTGTTCCTGCGCCAGTTGTCGGCGACGCTGATTGTGTCCAGCGTGCTCGGCGTGTCGCTGGTCGCCAGTTTTGCCCTGATGTACCTGATGGGCTTCAGCCTGAACAACCTCACACTGGTGGCGATCGTGATCGCCGTGGGCTTTGTGGTCGACGATGCCATCGTGGTGGTGGAGAACATTCACCGCCACCTCGAAGCGGGGCTCGACAAGCGCGAAGCGGCGATCAAGGGCGCCGGCGAGATTGGCTTTACCGTGGTGTCCATCAGCTTCTCGCTGGTGGCGGCGTTTATTCCGCTGCTGTTCATGGGCGGTGTGGTCGGACGGTTGTTCAAGGAGTTCGCGCTGACGGCCACTTCGACCATCCTGATTTCGGTGGTGGTCTCCTTGACCCTGGCACCGACATTGGCCGCGCTGTTCATGCGCGCCCCGACCCATCCGGCCCACGACAAACCCGGCTTCAGCGAACGCCTGCTGGCCGGCTACGCGCGCAACCTGCGTCGCGCGCTGGCCCATCAGCGCAGCATGGCCGCGCTATTCGTGGTGACCCTGGCCCTGGCCGTGGCCGGCTACGTGTTTATCCCCAAGGGCTTCTTTCCGGTACAAGACACCGGTTTTGTGCTCGGCACCAGTGAGGCGGCGGCGGATGTGTCGTACCCGGACATGGTCGCCAAGCACAAGGCCCTGGCCGAGATCGTCAAGGATGACCCGGCGGTGCAGGCTTTTTCCCATTCGGTGGGGGTGACCGGCAGCAACCAGACCATCGCCAACGGGCGCTTCTGGATCGCCTTGAAAGACCGCGGTGATCGCGACGTGTCCGCCAGCCAGTTCATCGACCGCATCCGGCCCAAGCTCGCGAAAGTGCCGGGCATCGTGCTGTACCTGCGCGCGGGCCAGGACATCAACCTCAGCTCCGGCCCCAGCCGTGCCCAGTACCAGTACGTGCTCAAGAGCAACGACGGCCCGACACTCAACACCTGGACCCAGCGCCTGACCGAAAAACTGCGCGCCAACCCGGCGTTTCGCGACCTGTCCAACGACCTGCAACTGGGCGGCAGCATCACCCATATCAGCATTGATCGCCAGGCCGCCGCGCGCTTTGGCCTGACCGCCACCGATGTCGACCAGGCGCTCTACGACGCCTTCGGCCAGCGCCAGATCAACGAGTTCCAGACCGAGATCAACCAGTACCAGGTGGTGCTGGAGCTGGACAGCCAACAGCGCGGCAAGGCCGAAAGCCTGAACTACTTCTACCTGCGATCAAAGCTGACCAATGAGATGGTGCCGTTGTCGGCAGTGGCCAAGGTCGACCCACCGACCGTGGGGCCTCTGTCCATCAGCCATGACGGCATGTTCCCCGCCGCCAACCTGTCGTTCAACCTGGCACCCGGTGTGGCGCTGGGTGACGCGGTGATCATGCTCAACCAGGCCAAGAATGAAATCGGCATGCCGACCACCATCATCGGCAACTTCCAGGGCGCGGCCCAGGCGTTCCAGAGTTCGCTGGCCAGCCAGCCGTGGCTGATCCTCGCGGCGCTGGTGGCGGTCTACATCATTCTGGGTGTGTTGTATGAGAGCTTCGTGCACCCGCTGACGATTATCTCCACCTTGCCCTCGGCGGGGCTGGGCGCGCTGATCATGCTGTCGCTGATGGGCCAGGACTTTTCGATCATGGCGCTGATCGGCCTGGTGTTGCTGATCGGCATCGTGAAGAAGAACGGCATCCTGATGATCGACTTTGCCCTGGACGCCCAGCGGGTGCGCGGGCTACCGCCGGAGGAGGCGATCTATGAAGCCTGCATCACGCGGTTCCGGCCGATCATCATGACCACACTCGCCGCCCTGCTGGGCGCGGTACCGCTGATGCTCGGCGCCGGCCCTGGCGCGGAAATGCGCCAGCCCCTGGGCATCGCGGTAGTCGGCGGCTTGCTGGTGAGCCAGGCGCTGACGCTGTTCACCACACCGGTCATATACTTGTACCTTGAGAAATTTTTCCACCGGCCCAAACCAGCGGCTGAGCTGGCAACCACACATTGAGGCCAAGGCACCGTCCTGGAGCAAAAGGCTCATGCGCGTACTGATTGTTGAAGATGAAGAAAAAACCGCCGATTACCTGCACCGCGGCCTGACGGAGCAAGGCTACGCCGTCGATGTGGCGCGCGAGGGTGTCGAGGGCCTGCACCTGGCGCTGGAGAACGATTACGCGGTGATCGTGCTCGACGTGATGCTGCCCGGCCTCGATGGCTTTGGCGTGCTGCGTGCATTACGCGCGCGCAAGCAGACGCCGGTGATCATGCTCACCGCCCGCGAGCGCGTGGAAGACCGTATCCGCGGCCTGCGCGAAGGCGCCGACGATTACCTCGGCAAACCGTTTTCCTTCCTCGAACTGGTGGCGCGCCTGCAAGCCCTGACCCGCCGCAGCGGCGGCCATGAACCGGTGCAGGTCACGGTCGCCGACCTGTGGATCGACCTGATCAGCCGCAAGGCCAGCCGCAATGGCGTGCGCCTGGACCTGACCGCCAAGGAGTTCTCGCTGCTCAGCGTATTGGCGCGGCGCCAGGGCGAAATCCTCTCCAAGACCTCGATTGCGGAAATGGTCTGGGACATCAATTTCGACAGCGACGCCAACGTGGTCGAGGTGGCCATCAAGCGCCTGCGCGCCAAGCTTGACGGGCCGTTCGAACACAAGCTGCTGCACACCATTCGCGGCATGGGTTATGTGCTGGAGAATCGCAGTGTCGGCTAACTCCATTGCCCTGCGCCTCAGCAGCATGTTCACCCTGGTGGCGGCGCTGATATTCCTGTTGATCGGCGGCGCGCTGTATCAGCAGGTGGACCGCAGCCTGGGCTTGCTGCCAGGGGCGGAGCTGGACGCGCGCTACAGCGTGTTGGAATCCTCTGTGAACCGCTTCGGCACGCCGGACCATTGGGTGAAGATTCAAGCCAAGCTCAAATTACTCGGCGAGGAAGACAAGCGCATCCGCTTCTGGGTCGTCAGCAGCGATCCGACCTACGAGTATGGCAACCCCGATGCGCAGATCCGCGCCTTCGCCGAGGGCCCGACCGGCAAGCGGGATCTGCGCCTGCCGGGGCGCGAGTACCCGTTCAAGGTGCTGGTGAGCCAGTTCCCGGCCAAGGACCAACGCCCGCCGCTGCGCTTCATGATTGCCATCGACACCGAAAACTTCCGCGCCACCCAGCACCACCTGCTGGTGGCGCTGGTCAGCCTGGCGCTGGTCGGCGTGGTGCTGGCCGCGCTGCTGGGGTTCTGGGTGTCGCGCATTGGCCTCAAGCCGCTGGGCAAACTCTCGGATGAAGCACAGAAACTGGCGCCACCGAAGCTCTCCGGGCGCCTGCAACTGTCGCCGCTGCCGCCGGAGCTGAGTCAGTTCGTCAACTCGTTCAACGCCACTCTGGACCGCGTGGAACAGGCCTACTCGCGCCTGGAGTCGTTCAACGCCGACGTCGCCCACGAACTGCGCTCGCCGCTGACCAACCTGATCGGCCAGACCCAGGTTGCCCTGACACGCGGGCGCTCGGCCGAGCACTACTTCGAGGTGCTGCAATCCAATCTCGAGGAATTGGAACGCCTGCGTTCGATCATCAACGACATGCTGTTCCTCGCCAGCGCCGACCAGGGCAGCAAGGCCACCAAGCTGAGCGAAAGCTCCCTGGCCGATGAAGTGGCGACCACTCTCGACTACCTGGACTTCATCCTTGAAGACGCCCAGGTTCAGGTACGCGTGCATGGCGACGCCCGGGTGCAGATCGAAAAAGCCCACCTGCGCCGCGCCCTGATCAACCTGCTGAGCAATGCGGTGCAGCACACCGCGCCCGGGCAGGTGATCGACGTGAACATCGACGTGCTGGAGCATCAGGTGGCAATCGGCGTGACCAACCCTGGTGACGTGATTGCCAGCGAACACCTGCCCCGGCTGTTCGAACGCTTCTATCGGGTGGACGCGTCGCGCAGCAACAGCGGGGCGAATCACGGCTTGGGGCTGGCCATCGTCAAGGCGATTGCCTTGATGCACGGCGGTGATGTGTTCGTGCGCAGCGATGTCAGCGGCAATACCTTTGGCATTACCCTGCCGGTCTAGACATCTCCCCCATGGCCCTCAGCATCACTGTTGCTGTTTTGGCAACAGTCATTATCTTGTTACACTCTGTATCGCAGCGCTCGCCTGCGTTAATTTGACGCATCGATGAGCGCGACGGCAAAGGCAGCTGACCCGCTTACCCGAATTTCCCTCGACTTATTTCCAGGGCTCTACACTGGGAATCTGTCTTAAAGCCGCTGACTTCAGCGGCTTTTTTTTGCGGTAAAAAAAGGCCAGGCACACCCCCACGACACTGGCCGTTTTCGATTGACCAAAGGAGCTCCACCGGTGAAGAACTCGCTGACGTTCACCCCGTTATTCCTCGCGATTGCAGCAACGATCGTTCCCCTTGCCCACGCGGCAGACACCACCCCCGCCGACGGATTCGTCGAAGGCTCGCACCTCGACATCAACACCCGCAACTACTACATGAACCGCGACCGTCGCGACCTCCACACCGATGACAGCAAGGAATGGGGCCAAGGTTTTATTGGCACCTTCGAATCCGGCTACACCCAGGGCACCGTCGGCTTCGGCCTGGACGCCCACGCCATGCTTGGCCTCAAGCTCGACGGCGGTGGCGGCACCGACGGTTCCAGCATCCTTCCCTACGGCAGTGCTGACGGCAGCGGCAAAGCGCCCGGTGCGTTCTCCACCGCAGGGGGCACCTTGAAGATGCGCGCCTTCGACACCGAGCTGAAGGCCGGTGACCTGTTCCTCAACAACCCGGTGATCGCCGGCGGCATGACGCGCATGCTGCCGCAGACTTTCCGTGGAGTGAGCCTGAGCAACCACAGTTTCGACGGCTGGATGCTCGAAGGCGGCCAGGCCAGCTTCACCAAGCTCTACAACCAGAGTGGTCACCGACGCATCGGCACCAGCTATGGCGCATTGCCCAGCAACGCTGACAGCCAGCACATGAATTGGGCGGGCGTGTCGTTCAGCGGCATCCCGGGAGTGACCAGCAACCTGTACGCTTCCGAACTCAAGGACGTGTGGCACCAGTACTACTACGACCTGGACTACACCTACGCGCTGAACGACCTGGTCAGCCTCAACCCGGGCCTGCACTACTACCACACCCAGGACACCGGCCAGTCGCTGCTCGGGGATATCGACAACAACACCTACAGCCTGCACTTCACTGTCGGCGTGGGCCACCACAGCGTCACCGCCGCCTACCAGCGGGTCAACGGCAACACGCCGTTCGACTACATCAGCCAGGGCGACAGCGTGTACCTGGACAACTCCCAGCAATACTCGGACTTCAACGGCCCCAATGAGCGCTCATGGAAGCTCAAGTACGCCTACGACTTCGCGGGCCTCGGCATGCCTGGCCTGACCTCGGCGGTGTCCTACATCAGCGGTAAGACCGACCTGACCAAAGTCGACCCGCAAAGCCGTGGCTACAGTGCCTGGTACAGCGCCGATGGCAAGGACGCCAGACACTGGGAACGGGATATCGATGTGAAGTATGTGGTGCAGGGCGGCAAGGCCAAGGATCTGGCGATGCGCCTGCAATGGGCAACCAATCGTGGCAGTCATGGCTACTCGGCGGTGGACCGGGATGTGGATGAGTACCGAGTGATCGTCGACTACCCGATCAACGTGTTCTAACGCGCAGATCTTTCTTTTTAACCGAGTATTTAATTTTCATCGGGTAGAACTAAACTGCCAGCATCCACATCGCTGAAGTCTGCCCGATGAGTCAACGCCGTGTCCGTACCCTGGCCGCACGCCCAGAACTGTTAATGGTTCTGGGCAGCGGTATCACTGTTGTCTTGATCGTGGTCATCGTCGCCGCGTTGCTGATCCGCGAACACGCCAGCACCCTGCAGGCCGCTACGCGCTCAACCACCAATATCGCCCAGTTGATCAACGCCGACGTGCTACGGAACGTCGAGCTCTACGACCTGGCACTCAAAGGGTTGATTGCCGCCAAACAACGCGAAGACCTGTCCCAGGTTACGGCGAATATCCAGCACCTGGTGCAGTTTGACTTGTCCACTGCCGCACCTTTCAAGGGTGAAGTGTTGTTGTTGGACGCCGACGGCGCGGTGATCGCGGACTCTTCCACCCTGCAGCCCACCCCGCGCAACTTTGCCAGCCGCGATTACTTCCAGGTGCATGCCAAAGACGCCCAGGCCGGTTTGTTCATCAGCCGACCGTTCAAGATCCACTGCGATTGCGACCAGGTCTGGCGCATGGCGTTCAGTCGGCGCGTATCAGGCCCCAATGGTGAATTTGCCGGCGTTGCCGTCGCAACCATGCGCCTGGCGTACTTCGATCAGCTTTTCAGTACGCTCACCATCGGCAACGGCAGCAGCGTCAACCTGCTGAGCAACCGAGGCATTTTGCTCGCCCAGCAACCGCTGCTGGAGCGCGACATGATCGACAAGGACCTGAGCGAACGTCCCAACTTCAAGCGCATGCTGCGCGAAGGCAGTGGCAGCTTCCAGGCCATCTCTGCCATCAGCGGCAAGGAGCGCCTGTACACCTTCACCAATGTCGGAGACCTGCCGCTGATTGTGGTGGTGGCCCTGTCCAGTGAAGATGTATTCGCCCCCTGGAAGCGCGCCGCACTGCTGACCAGTGGCGCCACGGGCATCCTGTGTATCGGCTTGTTATGGCTGACCTGGATGCTGCGCCGGGAACTGCGCCGCCGTTATCGCGCAGAGCGCGTCCTGTCAGAACTGGCAGCCACCGACGCCCTGACCGGCCTGGCCAACCGCCGCATCCTCGACGAACGCCTGCGCCTTGAATGGGACCGGGCGCAACGTTCGCTCGAACCACTGACTGTGCTGATGATCGACGTGGACCACTTCAAGGCCTTCAACGACCGCCACGGCCATCATGGTGGCGATGCAGCACTGCGCACGGTGGCCCAGGTTATCAGCGCCAATATCCGCCGCCCTGCCGACCTCGCAGCGCGTTACGGCGGCGAGGAGTTCGCGGTGGTGCTACCCAATACGGACGCCAAGGGCGCGTGGGTCATCGCCGAGCATATCCGCAGCAGCATCGAACATTTGCCGCGGGTGGCGGGGGATGAGCAGCCGATCACGGCGAGCATCGGCATGAGCACCCGGGACAAGCGCAGCCGGATGTCCCTGGAGGGCTTGCTGCTCAGTGCGGACCGGGCGTTGTATGAGGCCAAGCACACGGGGCGCAATCGGATTGTGGATGCCAGTGAGGGGTGATGATCGCCACCACGCTGCGCATGGGAACGAGGGAGGCGCGTCACAGGCACATAAAAAAAGGCCACCCGAAGGCAGCCTTTAAAAACTAAAGAAAGAGAGTTGTTACTTACACCGCCGCAACGGGACGCATGTAAGAGATCGGTGCGGTGCTGGCATCTTCGAAGGTCACGACTTCCCAAGCGTCTGTCTGCTCAATCAACTTGCGCAGCAGCTGGTTGTTAAGGGCGTGGCCCGACTTGAAGCCTTTGAACTCGCCTATCAGGCTATTGCCCAGCAGGTAGAGGTCACCGATTGCATCGAGGATCTTGTGCTTCACGAATTCGTCTTCATAGCGAAGGCCGTCTTCGTTCAGTACACCATCCGCGTCGACCACAATGGCGTTTTCAACGCTGCCGCCGAGTGCGAGGTTGTGCTTGCGCAGGTACTCGATGTCACTCATGAAACCAAAGGTACGGGCGCGGCTGACTTCTTTTACGAACGAAGTGCTGGAAAAATCCACGCTTGCACTCTGGGTGCGGTCACGGAATACCGGGTGATCGAAATCGATCTCAAAGCTCACTTTAAAGCCTTCGAACGGGACGAAGGTGGCGCGCTTGTCGCCGTCTTCTACTGTCACTTCCCGCAGAATGCGTATGAACTTCTTGGCTGCGTCCTGTTCTTCCAGGCCGGCAGATTGAATCAAGAATACGAAGGGTCCAGCGCTGCCATCCATGATCGGGACTTCGGACGCGGAGAGCTCGACGTAGGCGTTATCGATGCCCAAACCGGCCATGGCCGAGAGCAAGTGCTCCACCGTGTCCACTTTGACGTCACCGTTGACCAACGTGGTCGACATCGTGGTTTCGCCAACATTTTCCGCGCGAGCAGGAATCTGCACCACAGGGTCCAGGTCGGCACGCACAAACACGATGCCGGTGTCGACAGGTGCAGGCTTGAGGGTCAGGTATACCTTCTCCCCGGAGTGCAGACCTACACCTGTGGCACGAATAATATTCTTCAGGGTGCGTTGTTTAATCATGGCTTGGACCGCTTCAGCGCAAATTGCGAACTGGTATCAACAAAGGCTGGCGATAATAGCAGACCAGACCTTTGCTGAACACCAATCACCTTCATAGCCCTGATACATTCCATTAATCGGCCTGACGACGCAGGAATGCCGGGATGTCCAGGTAGTCCAGATCATCTTGCGGATTCGGGCTACGGGACGCCGCAGCACCGGCCTGAGCCTGGTTGCGCATCACGGTCGGACGATCCAGGTCACGGTAGTTCACCGACGGCAGTTCCTGGCGCGAAGGCGCTGGAGCGGCAGCCGCTTGGCTCGCGTGGCTGGCCTGGCTGTTATGCAGGGTGTTGTCGATGACCTTCACAGGCTTCTCGATTTTCGCGCCCAGGCCGGTGGCAACCACGGTCACGTGCAGCTCGTCGCGCATGTCCGGATCGATAACGGTACCGACCTTGACCATGGCGTGCTCGGAAGCGAAGGCTTCGATGATGCTACCCACATCGGAGTACTCACCCAGGGACAGGTCAGGACCGGCGGTGATATTCACCAGGATGCCGCGTGCGCCTTGCAGGTTCACGTCTTCCAGCAACGGGTTGCGGATGGCCGCTTCGGTGGCTTCGCGTGCACGGTTCGGACCGCTGGCGCAGCCAGTGCCCATCATCGCCATGCCCATTTCGCTCATGACAGTACGGACGTCGGCAAAGTCGACGTTGATCATGCCCGGGCGCTTGATGATGTCGGAGATACCGCGAACGGCACCGGCCAGTACATCGTCAGCCTTGGCGAATGCGGACAGCAGGCTCGCGTCCTTGCCCAGGATGGTCAGCAGCTTCTCGTTGGGAATGGTGATCAACGAGTCGACGCTTTCAGACAGCAGACGGATACCTTCGTCGGCGATCTGCATGCGCTTGCGGCCTTCGAATGGGAACGGACGGGTCACGACCGCGACCGTCAGAATCCCCATTTCCTTGGCCACTTCGGCAATGATCGGCGCTGCACCGGTACCGGTACCGCCGCCCATGCCCGTGGTGATGAACACCATGTTGGTGCCCTGCAGCACTTCGGCAATACGCTCGCGGTCTTCCAGGGCGGCTTGACGGCCGACTTCCGGATTGGCGCCGGCGCCGAGGCCCTTGGTCACGGCTGTGCCCAATTGCAGGATGGTCCGCGCGCCGATGCTTTTCAGCGCCTGGGCGTCAGTGTTGGCGCAGATGAATTCAACGCCTTCAATGTTGCTCTTGACCATATGGTTGACAGCGTTGCCGCCGCCACCGCCGACACCGATCACTTTGATGACCGGGCTGGCGGGGATGTTGTCTACGAGTTCGAACATGTTCCCTCTCCTTTCGTTTTCTCTAGTTTTTTCGCCTACTGCTTGTTTCGGTGCTGCGGTGTTGCGGTAAATCTTTAGAAATTGCCCTTGACCCACGCCTGCAGCCGCTCGAACAACGGCGCCTTGGCCTCGTCGTCGCTGCGGTAGCTGTCACGGTTGCTCGGGCCCGACAGGGAAATGCCGTCGGTCTGCTTTTGCAGCCCGTACAACAGCAAGCCCACACCGGTGGAATAAATCGGGTTGCGCACCACGTCGCCCAGGCCTTTGACGCCATGGGGAACACCCAGGCGGACCGGCATGTGGAAGATTTCCTCGGCCAGTTCGACCGCGCCTTCCATCTTCGAGGTGCCACCGGTCAGCACGATGCCGGCCGGGATCAAATCTTCGTAGCCGCTGCGGCGCAGTTCAGCCTGGATCAGGGTGAACAGCTCGTCGTAGCGCGGCTCGACCACTTCGGCCAGGGCCTGGCGCGACAACTCACGCGGTGGACGGTCGCCCACGCTTGGCACCTTGATGGTTTCACCGGCACCGGCCAGCTTGGCCAGGGCGCAGGCGTAGCGGATCTTGATTTCTTCGGCGTACTGGGTCGGTGTACGCAGCGCCATGGCGATGTCGTTGGTCACCTGGTCGCCGGCAATCGGGATCACGGCGGTGTGACGGATCGCACCCTCGGTGAAGATCGCGATGTCGGTGGTGCCGCCGCCGATGTCTACCAGGCATACGCCAAGCTCTTTTTCGTCGTCGGTCAGTACCGAATACGCGGAGGCAAGCTGCTCGAGAATGATGTCGTCGATTTCCAGGCCGCAGCGGCGCACGCATTTTTCAATGTTCTGCGCGGCGTTGACGGCACAGGTCACCACGTGGACCTTGGCTTCCAGACGTACGCCCGACATGCCCAGGGGCTCGCGGACGCCTTCCTGGTTATCGATCACGTAGTCCTGCGGCAGGGTGTGCAGCACGCGCTGGTCAGCCGGGATCGCCACGGCCTGGGCGGCGTCGAGGACGCGCTCAAGGTCGGCGGCGCTGACTTCACGGTCGCGAATCGCCACGATGCCGTGGGAGTTCAGGCTGCGGATATGGTTGCCCGCCACGCCGACGAACGCCGAGTGAATCCGGCAACCGGCCATCAGCTGCGCTTCTTCGATGGCGCGCTGGATCGATTGCACGGTGGACTCGATGTTGACCACCACGCCCTTCTTCAGGCCACGGGACGGATGCGTGCCAATACCGACGATTTCGATCGTGCCGTCTTCCCCGACCTCGCCCACCAGCGCCACCACCTTGGAGGTGCCGATATCGAGACCGACGATCATTTTGCCGCTTTGCACGTTTGCCATGGGTCCTGCCTCTTCTTAATTCTTCGCGACAGCGGGTTGCGCTGCCGTGGGCGCAGCCGGTTCACGCCAGCCGACGGCAAGGCCGTTGGCGTAACGCAGGTCGACGCTCGCAATGTTCGTAATCTGTTCTTTCAAGGTCTTGTCATAGATGGCGATGAAACGGCGCATCTTTTCCACCAGGCGGTCGCGTCCCAGCAACAACTGGATGCCCGGGCCGGAACTGCCTGCCCCGGTCGTCAAAAACCAGCTGCCCCGTTCACGCAGTTCCAGGCGTGCAATGGAGAAGCCCATTGGCCGCAGCATCTGGCTCAGGGCCTGGTACTGCTGCATCACTTGCTGCTGCGCCCGCTGCGGCCCGAACAGCTGCGGCAGGTGCTCGTAGTTGGCCAGCTCACGCGGAGTGAACGCCTGGCCCTGGTTGTTCAACAGCGCCTCATCGCCCCAACGGGCCACGGGCAGTTGCTCTTCCAGGCGGATCGTCACCTGGTCCGGCCAGACGCGGCGGACTTCGGCGTGGGCGATCCACGGCATCTGCTCCAGCTCCCGACGCATACCGGCCAGGTCAATGGTGAAGAAGCTCGCGGCCAGGAACGGGCCGATACGCTGCTGCACCGCTTGCTGGCTGATGTAGCTCAGGTCGCCCTGCACGCTGATCTTGGTGATCGGCCGGTCGGCGTACGGCAATAGACGCTGCGCGCCCTCGTAAGTGCCGAAGCCCAACACCACCAGCATCACCGGCCAGAACAGCGCCTTGAGGAAACCAAAGTTGGCTTTCGGCAGGCGCGCCGACATCGGCTCTTTAGCCACCATTCGACTGGCACCCCGTGGCACCGGCTTGCGGCTCGGTGCTTGTGGGGGCTGATGACGAAGCGATGCGCCTTTCATGTCCTTAGCCTCTTGGCTCGATGCTGGCGGCCAGAATCGCCAGCACCAACTGCTGGAAATCCAGGCCGGCTGCGCGAGCGGCCATCGGTACCAGGCTGTGGTCGGTCATGCCCGGTGCGGTGTTGACTTCCAGGAACCAGAAATTCCCTTGGTCATCCTGCATCACGTCTGCCCGTGCCCAACCGGCAATACCCAACGCCTCACAGGCTTTCGCCGTGAGGTCCATCAATTCCTGTTCTTTGGTTGCGTCAAGGCCGCACGGGATCCGGTACTGGGTATCGGAGGCCAGGTACTTGGCGTCGTAGTCGTAAAAGGTGTGGGGCGTGCCCAATGCGATGGGCGGCAATACCTGGCCACGCAGGGTGGCGATGGTGTACTCGGGACCCTGGATCCACTGTTCCACCAACACTTGCGAATCGTAGGTACTTGCCGCTTTCCATGCGTCGATCAATTCGGCGGCCGAGTTCACTTTAGCCATGCCGATACTGGAGCCTTCATGGGCAGGTTTGACGATCAAAGGCAGGCCCAGTTCCTTGGCTGCAGAAATACAATCGTCTTCGCTGCACAGAACACTGTGACGCGGGGTCGGAATACCCAGGCTGTGCCACACCTGCTTGGTGCGCAACTTGTCCATGGCCAGTGCCGAAGCGAGGATGCCGCTGCCGGTGTAAGGGATACCGGCACACTCCAACAGGCCCTGCATGCTGCCGTCTTCACCGCCACGGCCGTGCAGGATGATGAAGGCACGGTCGATCTTCTCGGCCTGCAGGCGGGCGAGGAAGTCATCGCCCACGTCGATCCCGAACGCATTCACGCCGGCACTTTGCAGCGCATCGAGCACGGCGTTGCCGGACTTGAGCGACACTTCGCGCTCGGCGCTCTTGCCGCCGAACAGCACGGCCACGCGGCCGAAGTCGGCTGGCGCGATTGTCGAAAACAGGGAGCCGTAGTCAGCAGTCATTTCGACGCCCCCTTCTTGGCGGCCGCAAACAGCGGGCTCGCCAGCAACTTAGGCGCAAGGCCACCGATATCACCGGCACCCTGGCACAGCAGGATGTCGCCGGCGCGCAGCAGCGGCTTGACGATCGGCGCCAGGTCCACACCGCGCTCGATGTAGATCGGGTCCAACTGGCCGCGCTGGCGGATGCTGTTGCACAGCTTGCGGCTGTCGGCGCCGGGGATCGGTTCTTCACCGGCCGGGTAGACTTCCATCAGCAGCAGCACGTTGGCATCGGCCAATACATTGACGAAATCGTCGTACAAATCGCGGGTGCGGCTGTAGCGGTGCGGCTGGTAGACCATCACCAGGCGACGCTCCGGCCAGCCACCGCGCACGGCCTTGATCACCGCGGCAACTTCGGTCGGGTGGTGGCCATAGTCATCCACCAGCATCACGTCACCGCCTTCCACCGGCAGTTGGCCGTAGACCTGGAAGCGTCGGCCGACACCGGCAAAGCGCGACAGGCCCTCGACGATGGCTTCATCGCTGACGCCCTCGTCGGAGGCAATGCAGATGGTCGCCAGGGAATTCAATACGTTGTGGTTGCCCGGCATGTTCACCGACACATCCAGCGGCTCGCGGTCGGGACGCAGCACGGTGAAGTAGGTCTGCATGCCTTCCTGGCGCACATTGATCGCGCGCACGTCGGCGTCTTCGCTGAAGCCGTAGGTCACGGTCGGACGCTTGACCTGGGGCAGGATTTCACGCACCACCGGGTCGTCCAGGCAAAGCACGGCCAGACCGTAGAACGGCAGGTTGTGCAGGAACTCGACGAAGGTTTTCTTCAACTTGTTGAAGTCACCGTCGTAGGTGGCCATGTGATCTTCGTCGATGTTGGTGACCACAGCGACCAGCGGTTGCAAGTGCAGGAAACTGGCGTCGCTTTCATCGGCTTCGGCGATCAGGTAGCGGCTGGTACCGAGCTGGGCATTGGTACCGGCCGCATTCAGGCGGCCACCGATGACGAAGGTCGGGTCCAGGCCACCGGCGGCGAACACCGAGGCAATCAGGCTGGTGGTGGTGGTCTTGCCATGGGTACCGGCGACGGCGATGCCGTGGCGATAGCGCATCAGCTCGGCGAGCATCTCGGCGCGTGGCACCACGGGAATGCGGCGCTCAAGGGCAGTGGCCACTTCCGGGTTGGAGGTGTTCACGGCGCTGGACACCACCAGCACGTCAGCCTCGGCAGCGTTCTCGGCGCGGTGACCGATAAAGATCTGCGCGCCAAAGGACTTCAGGCGCTCGGTGACCGGCGACTCTTTCAAATCCGAGCCGGACACCTGGTAGCCCAGGTTCAGCAACACTTCGGCGATGCCGCACATGCCCACGCCGCCGATACCGACGAAGTGGATGCGACGGATGCGGCGCATTTCCGGTTGTGGCATGGCTTTCTGATTCTCAACCATGGGCCACCTCCAGGCAGATATCGACCACGGTGCGGGTTGCGTCAGGTTTGGCCAGGCGGCTTGCGGTGCTCGCCATGTTGTTGAGTCGTTCCGGTTGCATCAAAACCTCGGTCAGGCGTGCGGCCAAATCGGCGGCGCCAGTCGTTCTTTGCGGCAGCAGGAAGGCAGCGCCCTCCCCGGCCAAATATTCGGCGTTGCGGGTCTGGTGATCGTCGATGGCGTGGGGCAAGGGCACCAGCAAGGACGGCAGACCGGCAGCAGCCAGTTCACTGACGGTCAGCGCACCCGCGCGACAGACCACCAGGTCGGCCCAGCCATAGGCATGGGCCATGTCTTTGATAAAGGGCTGCACATTGGCCGCCACACCGGCTTCGCGATAACGCGTGGCGGTGACTTCATCGTGGTTCTTGCCGGCCTGGTGGAAGATCTCCGGGCGCAATTCCACGGGGAGTTGCGCCACGGCTTCCGGCAGCAATTTATTCAGCGGCTCGGCACCCAGGCTTCCGCCCAGGATCAGCAGGTGCGCCTTGCGCCCCGCCAGTGCTTCGCGGGCGATATCCATAAACAGCTCGGTGCGCACCGGGTTGCCGGTGGTACGGCGCTTATCCGACACACTGAAGGTGTTGGGGAACGCCTCGCACACCCGCGCAGCCAACGGCACCAGCAAACGGTTGGCGGTACCGGCCACGGCGTTCTGCTCGTGCACGATCACCGGCACGCCGGCAAGTCTGGCGGCGACGCCACCGGGGCCGGTCACATAACCACCGAAGCCGAGCACACACACCGGCTGCAATTCACGGATGACCTTGCGCGCCTGCCACACCGCCTTGAGCAACACGAACGGTGCCTTGAGCAGGGACAACGTGCCCTTGCCGCGCAGGCCCGTGACGTTGATCAGGTGCAACGGCAATCCCGCATTCGGCACCAACTCGTTTTCGATGCCGCGCGGTGTACCCAGCCAGTGCACGGTGTAGCCACGGTTCTGGAATTCCCGCGCGCACGCCAGGGCCGGGAACACATGGCCCCCGGTGCCGCCGGCCATGATCAGCACGTTAGCGCCCATGGGTCGGCTCCTCGGCGAAGTCGCTTTCGCTGAACTCCATCTCTTCACTGCCCAGGTGGGTTCGACTCTCCCACTCGATGCGCAGCAACAAGCCAAGACAGGCGCAGCAGATCACCAACGAACTGCCGCCATAGCTGAGGAACGGCAAGGTCAGGCCCTTGGTCGGCAGCAGGCCGACGTTCACCCCGATGTTGATCAGGAACTGGCCGATCCACAGGAACGACAAGCCGTAGGCCACATAGGCGGCGAAATACTGTTTGGCCTTCTCGGCCCACAGGCCGATGTACATGCCGCGGACACACACGAACACGAACAGGGCGACGGTGCACAGCGAGCCGACCACGCCGAGTTCTTCGGCGAGTACGGAGAACACGAAGTCGGTGTGCGCTTCCGGCAGGTAGAACTGCTTCTGCACGCTGTTGCCCAGGCCCACGCCCAGCCATTCGCCGCGACCGAAGGCGATCAAGGCCTGGGTCAATTGGTAGCCGGAACCGAACTGGTCGGACCAGGGGTCGGTAAAGGTGATCAGACGCGCCATCCGGTACGGTTGTGCCTGTACCAGGATGGTCACCGCCGCCACCGCCAGCACCACCATCAAGCTGAAGCGGAACAAGCCCACGCCGCCGAGGAACAGCATCGCCGCCGCCGCGCCCATCATCACCACGGTGGCGCCGAAGTCAGGCTCCATCAGCAACAGGCCGGCCATGGGCAGCAGCACGATGAATGGCTTGAAGAAGCCCATCCAGCTTTCGCGCACTTCCTTCTGGCGACGCACCAGGTAACCGGCCAGGTAGATCACCACGAACACCTTGGCGATTTCCGACGGCTGCACGTTGAACGCACCGAAGCCGATCCAGCGCATCGAGCCGTTCACCTCGCGGCCGATGCCGGGCAGGATCACCATGACCAGCAAGCCGAACGCGCCGATCAGCATCAGCCAGCCCAGGCGCTGCCAGGTGGCGATGGGGATCATCATGGTGACGATGCACGCGCCCAGGCCGATGATCAGGTACACCAGGTGACGGATCATCATGTACAGGGTGTTGCCCGATTGCACGGCGGCCACTTCGGAAGAAGCCGAGGTGATCATCACCAGGCCCAGGCCCAGCAGCGCGAGGCAACCGGCGAGCATCGGAAAATCAAGGTCGATGCCACGCCCGGTAATGATCGGCGACGGGTACGGCTTGATGATGTTTCTGAAGTCAATGCTCATGCCAAGCCCTCCACGGTGCGGGCGAACAACTGGCCGCGCTCTTCGTAGTTCTTGAACATGTCGAAACTGGCGCACGCCGGCGACAGCAGTACCGCATCGCCTGGTTGGGCCAGGGCTTGGCACTGGGCAATAGCGTCGTCCAGGGAGGTGGCACGCACCTGTGGCACGGCATCGCCAAGCGCGGCGGCGATCAAATCGGCGTCGCGGCCCATCAACACCACGGCGCGGCAATGGGCAGCCACCGGTGCCTTGAGGTCCTTGAAATCGGCACCCTTGCCGTCGCCACCGGCGATCAGCACCAGTTTGCCTTCGATATCGGCGCCCAGGCCTTCGATGGCAGCCAATGCGGCCCCCACGTTGGTGGCCTTGGAGTCGTTGTAGTAACTGACACCATCAAGGTCGCGGACCCACTGGCAGCGATGTTCAAGGCCGCCGAAGGTGCGCAGGCTCGACAGCATGGCGTCGAACGGCAAGCCCACGGCGTGCCCCAAGGCCAACGCGGCCAAGGCGTTGGATTGGTTATGGGCGCCACGGATTTTCAGCTCGCGCACCGGCATCAGGTTCTGGAATTCGAAGGCCAGGTACTTCTCGCCGTTCTCTTCACGAATGCCGAAGGCCTTGAAGTCGGGTTTGCCCAGGCCGAAGGTCCAGCACGGCATGCCCTCGCCCATCAGCGGACGGCTCAGCGCATCCTGGCGATTGACCACAAATTGCTTGGCGCCGCGGAAGATCCGGTGCTTGGCCAGGTGGTACGCCGGCAGGCCGCTGTAGCGGTCCATGTGGTCTTCGCTGACGTTCAACACGGTGGCCACTTCAGCGCCCAGGTCGTGGGTGGTTTCCAGCTGGAAGCTCGACAGTTCCATCACGTACAGCTCGACGTCGTCGCTGAGCAGGTCCAGCGCCGGCGTGCCGAGGTTGCCGCCCACGGCCACGCGCTTGCCGGCCGCCATCGCCATCTCGCCGACCAGGGTGGTCACGGTGCTTTTCGCGTTGGAACCGCTGATGGCCACGATCGGCGCCTTCGCATTGCGTGCAAACAGGTCGATGTCGCCGGACAGCTTCACGCCACGGGCCGCTGCGGCTTGCAGGGCCGGTGTCGCCAGGGCCAGGCCGGGGCTCACGTAGAGCTCATCGGCGCGGCACAGAAACTCGACATCCAGCTCGCCACAACGCACTTCCACGTGCGGGTAGTCACGGCGCAGCGTGACCAGCTCCGGTGGATTTTCCCGCGTATCGGCCACGGCAAACGACGTGCCCCGGTTCGCCAGGAAGCGAACCAGGGACATGCCGCTCTTGCCGAGGCCGACAACGATGCGGAAGTGGTCTGAAGCGATCAGGGACACTCGTTTCTACCTCAGTTTCAGGGTGGCAAGGCCGACCAGGACCAGAATCACGGTGATGATCCAGAAACGGACAATCACACGCGGCTCAGGCCAGCCCTTGAGTTCAAAGTGGTGGTGAATCGGCGCCATGCGGAACACGCGGCGCCCGGTCAACTTGAAGGACGCCACCTGGATGACCACCGACAGGGTTTCCATCACGAACACACCGCCCATGATGAACAACACGATTTCCTGGCGAACGATCACCGCGATGGTGCCCAGGGCCGCGCCCAGCGCCAGTGCGCCGACGTCGCCCATGAAGACTTGTGCGGGGTAGGTGTTGAACCACAGGAACCCCAGGCCGGCACCGATCAAGGCGCCGCAGAACACGATCAGTTCACCCGCGCCCGGTACGTAGGGGATCAGCAGGTATTCAGCGAATTTCACGTTACCCGACAGGTAGCAGAAGATACCCAGGGCGCCGCCCACCATCACCGTCGGCATGATCGCCAGGCCGTCGAGGCCGTCGGTCAGGTTCACCGCGTTGCTGGAGCCGACGATCACGAAGTAGGTCAGCACCACGAAGCCGATGCCCAACGGGATGCTGGCGTCCTTGAGCATCGGGATGATCAAGGTGGTTTCCACTGCGCTTGGCGCCGTGGTGTAGAGGAAGATCGCGGCGGCAAGGCCGAACACCGACTGCCAGAAATACTTCCAGCGGCTTGGCAGCCCCTTGGAGTTTTTCTCGATCACTTTGCGGTAGTCATCGACCCAGCCGATGGCGCCGAACAGCAGGGTCACCAGCAGCACCACCCATACGTAGCGGTTGTGCAGGTCGGCCCACAGCAAGGTGCTGATACCGATGGACGACAGGATCAGCGCACCGCCCATGGTCGGGGTGCCGGACTTGGACAGGTGCGACTGCGGGCCGTCATTACGAACCGATTGACCAATTTGCAGGTTCTGCAGGGTGCGGATCATCCACGGCCCTAAAAACAGCGACAAAGACAGCGCGGTCAGCACACCCAGGATCCCGCGCAGGGTCAGGTACTGAAAGACCGCGAAGCCTTTGTGGAACTGTTGCAGATACTCAGCCAGCAGCAGCAGCATTAATGTTTCTCCGTACTTGAGCCACACAAGGCCGCGACGACGTTTTCCATCACCGCGCTGCGCGATCCCTTGATCAAAATGGTTGTGTGTTTGTCTTGTTCTGCCACGCCCAGCGCCTGGATCAACTCGGCCTGGGTGGCGAAATGTCGCGCACCGGGGCCGAAGGCAGCCACGGCATGGGCCATGTTCAGGCCGACGGCGTAGAGGGCGTCGACTTTACCGGTGGCATAGGCCCCGACTTCACGATGACCTTGTTCAGCCCAGTCGCCCAACTCGCCGATATCGCCCAACACCAGTACCTTGCGCCCATCGAAGCCTTTGAGCAGGTCGACAGCGGCGTTGACGGACGATGGATTGGCGTTATAGGTGTCATCGATCACACGCATGCCGTTGCTCGCCAGTTGCGCAACAGTGCGGCCCTTGACCGGCTGCACCGCGCCCAGGCCCGTGGCGATACCGAACAGCGACACGCCCAAGGCGCCAGCCGCAGCCGCAGCGGCCAGGGCATTGGCGACGTTATGGTTGCCGAGCAAATTCAGTTGCACGTGCTCGCTACCTTGCGGTGTGTGCAACGTGAAGGACGGGCAGCCACGGGCATCGACGGTGATGTCGGAGGCATGGAAATCAGCCGCGGCGTTAAGCACGGCAAACGTCAGGACCTTGCGACCGGCGGCGCGTACACGCCAGGTCTCGAAGGCCTTGTCGTCCAGGTTCAAGACTGCGGTGCCCGATGCAGCGAGGCCCTCGAGGATTTCCCCCTTGGCCTCGACGATTTTTTCCGGGCCACCGAACTCGCCGACGTGGGCCGTACCGGCGTTATTGATAATGGCGACGTGGGGCTTGGTCAGCGCCACGGTGTAGGCAATTTCGCCGATGCGCGAGGCACCCAGTTCGATCACCGCCGCCGTGTGTTCCGGGGCGAGTTCGAGCAGGGTCAGCGGAGCGCCGAAATCATTGTTCAGGTTGCCACGGGTGGCCAGCACGGGGCCGCGCGTACGCAGGATACCGGCGAGCAGTTCCTTGACCGTGGTCTTGCCGCTGGAGCCGGTGATGGCGGCAACGGGCTTATCGAAAGCGGCACGGTTCAGCGCCCCCAATTGGCCGAGGGCCAGGCGGGTGTCGGCGACCAGCAGTTGCGGCAAGGTGGAATCAGCCACTTCGCGCTGCACCAAGGCACCTGCGGCGCCTTTGGCGGCGACTTCGTTCAGGTAGTCGTGACCGTCGAAACGCGGGCCGGCCAGGGCGACAAACAGTTGTCCCGGCTGGATCGCACGGCTGTCGATGCTCACGCCGCTGAAGCTGCAATCGCTCGACAGTACGCGTGCCGACAGGGCCTGGGTCAGTTCGCTGAACGTCATCGCCTTAAGCATGGGCAACCTCCCAGGCGGTCAAGGCATGATCGGCCTCGACCAGATCGGAGAAGGCATGACGCTCGCCGTTGATTTCCTGGTAATCCTCGTGCCCCTTACCGGCCAGCACGACCACGTCGTCAGCACTGGCGCTGGCGATCAACCGGGCGATTGCCGCGCCGCGACCGGTGACGAAGGTGGCCTTGGATGCATCTTTGAAGCCGGTGCGAATGTCATCGAAAATCCGGCCTGGGTCTTCGCTGCGCGGGTTGTCGTCGGTGACGAGCACACCATCGGCCAGGCGTTCGACGATCTCGGCCATCAACGGCCGCTTGCCGCGATCACGATCACCGCCACAGCCGAACAGGCAGAGCAACTTGCCCTTGGCGTGAGGGCGCAGGGCTTCGAGGACTTTTTCCAGCGCATCCGGGGTATGGGCGTAGTCAACCACCACCAGCGGCTGCGTACCGCCACCCAGGCGTTGCATGCGACCGGCCGGGCCTTCCAGCTTCGGCAGCACCTTGAGAATCTCGTCCAGTGCGTAATCCAGGCCGAGCAGCGCGCCGATGGCGGCAAGCACATTGCTCAGGTTGAAACGCCCGAGCAGGGTGCTGCGCAAGTGGTGCTCGCCCTGAGGTGTGACCAGTGTGGCGCGCACGCCTTCGTCATTGAATTGGGCTTCGCGGCAATACAGGTACGCGCCGGCGTCTTCCAGGCTGTAGGTGATCAGGCGCGCTTCGCTGTCTTGGGCCGCCAGTTGGCGACCAAAAGCGTCGTCCAGGTTGATCACCCGGCACTTGAGGTCATTCCAGGCAAACAGCTTGGCCTTGGCGGCGGCGTACGCCTCCATGGTGCCGTGATAATCCAGGTGATCGCGGGACAGGTTGGTCATCACGGCCACATCAAAGGCCAGGGCGGTGACGCGGCCCTGGTCCAGACCGTGGGACGACACTTCCATGGCAATCGCCTTGGCACCGGCCTTTTTCAGGTCGGCCAGGGTCGCTTGCACGGCGATGGGGTTCGGCGTGGTGTGCAGGCCGCTTTGCAGCGCGCCATAAAAACCGCTACCCAGGGTGCCGACGATGCCGCAGTGCTGGCCCAGCAGGTCAAGGGCCTGGGCGACCAATTGGGTCACGCTGGTCTTGCCGTTGGTGCCCGTCACGCCCACCAGATTGAGGTGGCGGCTCGGGTCGCCGTAAAAACGCCCGGCAATATCGGACAGTTGCTTGGCCAGCCCCTTGACCGGGATCAGCGGCACGTCGGTGATCGGCAGCACCGTGGCGCCTTCGACTTCATAGGCCACGGCAGCCGCGCCGCGCTGCAGAGCGTCGGCGATGTGCGCACGGCCATCGTACTTGCCGCCCGGCACCGCCAGGAACAGGTCGCCAGCGCGCACGTTACGGCTGTCCAGGGTCAACTCGCGAATCAGCAGATCGCGGCCGGCGTGGGCAAAAATCTTGTTCAGGCTAAGAGACATCAGCCGCGCCCTCCATTGGCTTTTACTGCAGCGGCCGGTGGTCCGGCATTCGCTTGTTGGGTCGGCGGCAGGTTATCCGGGGTGATGTTCATCAGGCGCAGGGTGCCGGACATCACTTTGCTGAACACCGGCGCCGATACCAGGCCACCGAAGTAACCGGCTTTGCTCGGCTCATCGATCACAACGACGATGGCGTAGCGCGGATCGCTCATCGGGCCGAAGCCGGCGAACAGCGAGCGGTAGGAGTTTTCGGCGTAGCCCTTGGTGCCCACCGACGTCTTACGCGCGGTACCGGACTTGCCGGCCACGTGATACGCCGGCACCTGGGCACGAAATACGCCGCGCGGTGCTTCGATCACTTGTTGCAGCATGCCCTGCATGGTCTTGGCGACATTTTCCGGGATCACCTGGGTGGCTTTCGGCGCTTCATCGACGTGGATCAGGCTCAGCGGCACCATGCGCCCGTTATTCGCCAGCACGGAGAAGGCATGGGCCAGCTGGATGGCGGTCACCGACAGACCGTAGCCGTAGGAAAGCGTGGCGGTCTCGGCTTTTTTCCAGTCGCGGTAGTTGGGCAGGTTGCCGACGCGCTCACCCGGGAAATCCAGGCCGGTGGGTTGCCCCAGGCCGATCTTCTGCGCCAGGTGGTAGATGGTTTCACCACCGATATCGAAGGCGACCTTACTCATGCCCACGTTACTGGAGTTGATCAGGATACCTGTCAAATCCAGCACCGGACCTTCAGTACGGGACACGTCGCGAATGGTGTATTTACCCAGCTGCAACGTACCCGGATACACCTCGACCTTGTCGCTGGGTTTCCAGCGTCCGGTTTCCAGGGCGGCACTCATGGAGATGGCTTTCATGGTCGAGCCCGGCTCGAACACGTCGATCATCGCGCGGTTACGCATCATCGCCGGTTGCAGGTTGCGACGGTTGTTCGGGTTGTAGGTCGGCTGGTTGACCATGGCTAGGATCTCGCCGGTCTTCACGTCCATGATCACCAGGCTGCCGGCCTTGGCGCCGTTCTCGATGATCGCGTTACGCAGCTCACGGTTGGCCAGGTATTGCAGGCGCAGGTCAATCGACAACGCCAAGGGCTTTCCGGCCTTGGCGTTTTTGGTGACTTGGACATCCTTGATCAACCTGCCGCGCCGATCCTTGATGACCTGTCGTTTCCCCGGCACCCCAGCCAGCCATTCATCGTAGGCGAGTTCCACACCTTCACGACCATGATCGTCAATGTCGGTAAAGCCGACCATATGGGCAGTGGTTTCACCGGCCGGGTAGAAACGACGGAACTCCTCGATGCCGTAGACACCGGGGACTTTAAGGTCGAGCACCTGCTGGCCTTGTTCGGGGGTAAGGCCGCGAACGAGGTAGATAAATTCTTTATTTGCCTGGGCCTCGAGGCGCTCAGCCAAGGCTTTCGGATCCTGGCCCAGGGCGGCAGCCAACTGCGGCCACTTGTCCTTGGCAACCTGCAATTCCTTGGCGTTGGCCCACAGGGTGGTCACCGGGGTACTCACCGCCAACGGCTCGCCGTTACGGTCGGTGATCAGGCCACGGTGCGCAGGGATCTGGATATGACGCAGGCTACGGGCATCGCCCTGGCCGATCAGGAAGTCACGGTCGACCACTTGCAGGTCGATGATCCGCCAGGCAATCGCACCCACCATCAATGCCAGCAAGCCGAGCATCAGGCGAAAGCGCCATGGGTAGAGTGCGCCTTCAAGCTTCATCATGGCGCCACCATGCGCACTTCGGCCGCGCCCGGGATGTGCATTTTCAGCTGTTCGGTGGCCAGCACTTCGATACGGCTATGGGCCGTCCAGGTGCTTTGCTCGAGGATCAAACGGCCCCACTCCGCCTGCGCCTTGTCACGCACGCTCAATTCCCCATAGAGGGTGTTGAGCAGTTGGCGGTTGTAATGGGCGCTGTAGGACACCGCAATTGCGGACACCAGCACGCCGACAAACAGCAGCAACATAAAGAAGCTGCCGCCCGGGAGGGGCTTGGCGAAAAGCTTGCTCACCGCAGCTTCTCCGCGACGCGCATGACGGCGCTACGGGAACGTGGGTTGGCCTTGAGTTCGGCTTCGGAAGCGAACTGCGCTTTGCCATGGATTTTGATTTTCGGCACAAAGGCTTCGAAACGTACCGGCAGGTTGCGCGGCAGGTTGTCGGACTCGCCCTTGACCAGGCGGCGCATGAACAGCTTGACGATGCGGTCTTCCAGGGAGTGGAAACTGATCACCACCAGGCGACCGCCTACTTCCAGCGCCTCGAGGGCGGCCTCGAGGCCAGCCTCCAGGTCGCCCAATTCGTTGTTGACGTGGATACGCAGGCCCTGGAACGCGCGGGTCGCCGGGTTCTTGCCCTTTTCCCACGCGGGGTTGGCGACTTTCAGCACTTCGGCCAGGTCGGCGGTGCGCTCGAACGGCTGGATTTCGCGGCGCTCCACCACGGCACGGGCCATGCGGCCGGCGAAGCGTTCTTCACCGTATTCCTTGAACACACGGGCGATTTCTTCCACCGGCGCGGTGGCAATGAACTGCGCGGCACTGACGCCACGGGTAGGGTCCATGCGCATGTCGAGGGGGCCGTCGTTCATGAAGCTGAAGCCGCGCTCCGGGTCATCGAGCTGCGGCGAAGACACGCCCAGGTCGAGCAAAACCCCGGCTACCTTGCCCGCCATGCCACGCTCGGCGACTTCGGCACCCAGCTCGGCAAAGCTGCGCTGCACAACGACAAAGCGGCCGTCTTCGGCCGCTAGCGCTTGCCCGGTGGCAATCGCTTGGGGGTCTTTGTCGAACCCGAGGAGTTTGCCGTCGGGCCCGAGCTGGCTGAGGATCAACCGGCTATGCCCGCCCCTGCCAAAGGTACCGTCCAGATAGCAGCCATCCGCGCGTACGGCGAGAGCCTCAACGGCTTCGTCAAGCAGTACGGTGATGTGGTTAAAGCCGCTATCAATAGTCACAGGATCAAATCACGCAGTTCATCAGGCATGGCGCCCGGTTGTTGAATAGCAGCCAGGTCAGCTGCAGAAACAGCATCCCAGGCATCTTCGTCCCACAATTGGAACTTGTTCAGTTGGCCGACCAGCATTGCGCGCTTATCCAGCTTGGCGTACTCGCGCAAACGCGGGGGCACCAGGAAACGACCACTGCCATCGAGCTCGAGGTCGACGGCATTACCAATCAGCAAACGCTGCAGACGGCGGTTTTCTTCACGCAATGAAGGCAAGGCACGCAACTTGGTCTCAATCAACTCCCACTCATCGAGGGGGTAAACACATAAACAAGGGTCAACGGCATCGATTGTGATGATCAACTGTCCGGAACTTCGCGAAATCAGCTCGTCACGATACCGGCTCGGCATGGCGAGACGGCCTTTTGCATCGAGACTGATAGCGTTAGCTCCGCGAAACACAGATGCGTTTCTCCAAATTTTAGCGTTTTACGTTCAAAAAACCCACTTTGTGCCACTTTCCGCCACTTGCGCACACTATAGGAATGCGCCCACCACACCGTCAAGGCGCGGATTCAAGGAAAAGCCTTACAGATCGGAGATTTAGGAGCGTAAAAGGAGGAGAAACCAGAGTTCGGCGGTGTTTTTGGCTCGACAAGCACAGATAGCTCAAAGAGCTACAGATCAAAGTTAAAGTGATTTATTAAGAGTAAGATTTTTTTGGTATTACGAAGATGCATCTGCCAATGATTTGGCAGGGAGGGATTCTTGCGCTACTACCGGTTTTCTGCCCGAGATTCGGACAGAAGGAAAAAGGTGGAGAGTCGATCTGTAAGCCGGGTTCTGTCTTGAACAGTCATTCGTCTACGATGGCCATCACTGGACATCTTTAGCAACCTACCCGGTCCCAGCGCGGGCCACGCCTTGGGACCCTATTTGGTCTTGCTCCAAGTGGGGTTTACCTAGCCACGAACTGTTGCCAGTCGTGCGGTGCGCTCTTACCGCACCTTTTCACCCTTACCGGCACCGAAGTGCTTAGGCGGTTATTTTCTGTGGCACTTTCCGTAGGCTCACGCCTCCCAGGCATTACCTGGCACTTCGCCCTATGGAGCCCGGACTTTCCTCCCCCCCCTAATTTTCATAGAGGGCAGCGACTGTCCAATCGACTCTCCGCCGCGCAGGTTAACGGCACGACGGCTTCAGGACAAGTATTAAAAGTGCAGCATTGCCATCACGTTCGGACGGAATACCGGTTTACCCCCGGAACTATTCGGCTTTCTGTTTATCCAGCGCGACTTGATACAACACATTCTTGCGCACGCCGGTAATTTCCGCCGCCAACGCCGCAGCGCGCTTGAGCGGCATCTCCTTGAGCAGCAGGTCGAGGATACGCATGGCCTCGCTGCCGACGGCCTCTTCATTTTCCGGCGCGGTCCAGCCCGCCACCAACACCACGCACTCGCCGCGCTGCTGATTACTGTCGCCCTCGACGAACGCGCGCAGCGCTTCCAGCGGCAGGCCCTTGAGGGTTTCGAAGGTTTTGGTCAGCTCACGGGCCAGCAGGGCCAGGCGCTCGCCGCCGAACACCAGTTCCATATCCTGCAGGCATTCAAGAATACGATGAGGCGCTTCGTAGAAGATCAGCGTGCGCGGCTCTTCTTTCAATGCCTGTAGACGCGCACGACGCCCCACGGCCTTGGCCGGCAGGAAACCTTCGAAAATAAAACGGTCCGACGGCAGGCCTGCCGCCGACAATGCAGCGATCAGCGCGCACGCGCCTGGAACAGGCACTACATTGATACCTGCGGCACGCGCCTGGCGGACCAGATGGTACCCAGGGTCGGAGATCAGCGGCGTACCCGCGTCCGAGATCAGCGCCACATCGTCGCCCGCCAACAACCGCACGATAAAGCGACTGCCTTCTTCGCGCTCGTTATGCTCGTGACAAGCCGCCAATGGCGTGCTGATACCAAAATGCTGCATCAAACGCTGGGAGTGTCGAGTGTCTTCCGCCGCAATCAATTTAACCTCGCGCAACACTTTCAGCGCCCGGGCACTGATGTCGTCCAGGTTGCCAATGGGCGTCGCCACGACAAAAAGCGAGCCTGCAGTGGAATTCAAAGGACCTGGAGCAGTCAAAGCGCACACCTCGATGGTTGGCAAAAGCCATATTGTAGCGCGTAGGCGCCTTGAAAATATGCCATCACGGCCGATGGCTTTTCAGCCGTGCATGGCTGATCGCACCACTTGCACGACCTAAATCGACGGTTTCACGCCAGTAACATCGCGCCTGGGCCAGTGCTTGGGTACAATTCCACGCTAATTTGATCGGTATCAGGAACACTTACATGATCGCTTGCCTGCGGCTGCTCTCCGCCCTCTGCCTCGCTGCCTTACTGGCCGCTTGCGCCAGCTCGCCCTCGTCCAGCCTTGGCGACCTTCCACGGACCCCGGACGCCAGTATCGAGCAACTGCTCGAACAGGCCACCACCGCCAAGACGCCAGAAAAGGCCGCGTTGCTGCGCCTGAGTGCGGCAGACATGGCCTACCGCCAGAACAACCCTGGCCGCTCGTCGCAGATTCTTGCGCAAGTGTCCCTGGATGTCCTCAAGCCAGCCGCGCAAGTCTTTGCCAGCACCCTGGCTGCCGAATTGGCCATGACGCGCAACCAGCCCAAGGCCGCGTTGACCGCCTTGAACCATCCGAGCCTGCAAAGCCTGAAGGAGCTGCCGACCGAACAGCAGATCCGCACCGGCACCGTGCACGCCCGCGCTTATGAAGCCGATGGCCAGACCCTGGCCGCTGCCCGCGAGCGCGTTGCCATGGCGCCATTGCTCAGCGGCGATGCCGCCAAAAGCAATCACGAAGCCATCTGGACCTTGATTGCCGCACTGCCTGCGGAACAACTGCAAGCCAGCGGCAACCCGACCCTGGACGGCTGGATCACCCTGGCCCAAGCCGTCAAGGGCGCCGGTACGCTTGAGCAACAGCAGGCCGCTATCGACACTTGGCGCGCACAAAACCCGGGCCACCCGGCCGCCGTGCAACTGCCAACCCCGCTGACCAAGCTCAAGGAACTGGCCAGCCAGCCCTTGAACAAGATCGCCCTGCTGCTGCCCCAGGAAGGCCCGCTGGCCTCCGTCGGCAAGGCCCTGCGCGAAGGTTTCATGGCGGCGCACTACCAGGCTGAACAAGCCGGGCAGAAGCCACCGGTCATCGAGTTCTATGACAGCTCGCGCCTGGCCTCCATCGACGACTTCTATGCCAAGGCCCAGGCTGCAGGCGTGCAATTGGTAGTTGGTCCGCTGGAGAAGCCATTGGTCAAGCAGCTCAGCACGCGCCCTCAGCTACCGATCACCACGCTGGCGTTGAACTACAGCGAGACCGATCAGGGCCCGGCGCAATTGTTCCAGTTCGGCCTGGCCGCTGAAGACGAAGCCCGCGAGGTGTCGCGCCGCGCCCGTGCCGATGGCCTGCACCGCGCCGCTGCCATGGTGCCCCGTGGCGAGTGGGGCGAGCGTGTCTACAAGGCCTTCCGCCAGGATTGGGAAGCCAACGGTGGCACGGTTGTCGGTGTCGAGTATGTCGACCAGCCGGTCGCCCTCGCCCAGCAAATTGCCGACCTGTTCCAACTGCGTAAAAGCGAAGGTCGCGCCAAGAGCCTGCAAAGCACAGTGGGCACAGACGTAGCGGCACAGCCGTCACGTCGCCAGGACATCGAGTTCATCTTCCTGGCCGTTACCCCGCAACTGGCCCAGCAGATCAAGCCGACCCTGAACTTCCAGTACGCCGGTGATGTGCCGGTGTACGCCACGTCCCACGTATTCAGCGCCAGCGGTGACAAGAACCAGTACCTGGACATGACCAACGTGATGTTCTGCGAAACCCCTTGGCTGCTCAACACCACCGACCCGCTGCGTAACCAGGTTGCCGCACAATGGCCGCAAGCCAATGGCAGCCTTGGCCGCCTGTATGCGATGGGCGTCGACGCCTACCGCCTGGCCCCGCGCCTGGGCCAGTTGAAGGCACTGCCGGATACACGCATTGACGGCCTCTCGGGCAACCTGGGCATCAGCACCAACCAGCGCGTCGATCGCCAGATGCCATGGGCGAAGTTCGTCGGCGGCGAGATCCAGCGCCTGCCGGACACCCCGCGCTGATGCCGGAGCGGTCTACTGCACAAAGCGGCAAGGATGCCGAACTTCAAGCATTGAAACACTTGCAACAACAGGGTCTGCGCCTGCTGGCGCAGAACTGGTTGTGTAAACGCGGCGAGCTTGATCTGGTCATGCTTGACGGCGATACAGTAGTATTCGTCGAAGTCCGCTACAGAAAACACGCACAATGGGGTGGCGCGCTCGCCAGTATCGACGGGCGCAAGCGTCAGAAGCTGATACTCGCTGCGCAGTTTTTCCTGCAACAAGAGCATCGCTGGGCCGACGCCCCCTGCCGTTTCGATGTGGTTGCCATGGAAAGCACACCGTCTGGTCAGGTTGATCTGAACTGGCTGCAAAATGCCTTCGACAGCTGATTCACCGGACATCTTCACCACACACTTTTGCTCTTTGCTTTGCGGGCTGCACATTCCTGTGCCAAACAGCCGCGCTACTTAAGGTCACACAGATGGACATGCAATCCAGAATTCGCCAGCTTTTCCAGGCCAGCATCGACACCAAGCAACAGGCGATGGACGTACTTGCACCGCACATCGAGCAAGCCAGTCAGGTCATGGTCAATGCCTTGCTCAACGAAGGCAAAATGCTTTCGTGCGGCAACGGCGGTTCGGCCGGCGATGCCCAGCATTTTTCGTCCGAACTGCTCAACCGCTTCGAACGTGAGCGCCCGAGCCTGCCGGCCATCGCCTTGACCACCGATTCGTCGACGATCACCTCGATCGCCAACGACTACAGCTACAACGAAATCTTCTCCAAGCAGATCCGCGCCCTAGGCCAACCAGGCGATGTGCTGCTGGCGATCTCCACCAGCGGCAACTCGGCGAATATTATTCAAGCGATCCAGGCCGCACATGATCGCGAAATGATTGTCGTAGCATTGACCGGACGCGACGGCGGCGGCATGGCCTCGCTGCTGCTGCCCGAAGATGTGGAGATTCGCGTCCCGGCCAATGTCACCGCACGTATTCAGGAAGTCCACCTGCTGGCGATCCATTGCCTGTGCGATCTGATCGACAGCCAACTGTTTGGGAGTGAAGAATGACCGTTAACCGCCTCGGCCTTTTGGCCATTACGTTGTGCCTCGGCATCAGCGGCTGCAGCACGGCAATCACTGCGACACGTGACACCCCTATTCAGGATGACAAGGGCACCCGCACCTTCGGCAGCAAGATTGATGACTCGCTGATCGAAACCAAGGTCGAAGTCAACATTGCCAAAGCCGCCACGGACCTGGGCAACGGTGCTTCACGCATCGTCGTGACCAGCTTCAACGGCGTGGTACTGCTCGCAGGCCAAACGCCACGCGCCGACCTCAAGGCCCAGGCCGAACAGGCGGCCTCGGCCGTACAGCGGGTCAAGAAGGTCCACAACGAATTGCAGGTCATGGACCCGATCACCCTGCTGGCCATCAGCAACGATGCCCTGCTGACAACCAAGATCAAGGCGCAGATGCTGACCGACAACGCGATTCCCGGCTCGCGGATCAAAGTGGTCACCGATAACGGCATCGTCTACCTGATGGGCCTGCTGACCCAGGCGGAAGCCACGCGCGCAGCCAACCTGGTGCAGGGCGTATCCGGCGTGCAGAAGATCGTCAAGGTGTTCGAGTACATCGATTGATGTAAGCGGCCATAAAAAAGGGCGCCATGCATTCACTGCATGGCGCCCTTTTTAGTGACCAGCGTTTATTGGTATTGCTGGTACGGGTTGCCCTGGAACTGGTTGTTCTGCTGCGGCGCTTGCTGCTGCGCGCCAGGCTGGCCGTACTGCTGGCCGGGGATCGGGCCGAGGTTCACTTCTACGCGACGGTTCTGCGCACGACCGTTCACGTCGGCGTTGCTGGCTATCGGGTTATCCGGGCCGGCACCGCGCGCACTGAGATTGGCACCATTGACGCCTTGGGACGTCAGGTAGTTGGCCACGCTCTGGGCACGGCGCTGGGACAGGTCCATGTTCAGTTGGCGGCTGCCGGTGCTGTCGGTGTAACCGACGATCTGGATGGTGTTCTGGTTGAACTGCTTGAGGGAGTTGGCCAGGTTGTTCAGCGGCTGGTAGAAGCTGCTGGAGATCGCGTCCGAGTTGGTGGCGAAGGTGATGTTACCCGGCATGATCAGCTTGATCTGGTCGCCCTGGCGCTGAACTTCAACCCCGGTATTGGCCATGCTCTCACGCAGTTTCTTTTCCTGCTGGTCAGCGTAGTAGCCGTAACCCGCGGCGCCAGCACCTGCAACCACGGCACCGATCAGCGCGCCCTTGCCACGGTTGTTATGGTCGATGGCAGCACCCGCCAATGCACCGGCCAGGGCACCCAGGCCACCGTACTTGGCGGTCTTGCTCATACCGCTGGATTCATTATTCGCCTGTCCCTGGCTGCCACCGCCATAAGGATTAGGTGAAGCGCAGCCGGACAACAGGGCTACGGCGGTAGCGACAACAAGCAGACGACGCGGAGTGAACATGAAGGGAGCTCCTACTTTTGCATTCTGTGGTGCAAAGGACATTGGCAATGGACCCGTGCCGAGTTTGGAACGCGACAAACGGTAAAAATTCCGTGGGCGCGCCCCGAGCTGTAACAAAACATTCGGGGCTTGCGTTGCTACAGAAACCGTAGCAGACACATGCTGAACGCGGCCTGAGTTTTTGCTACAGCGGATTGCCGTTCGAACCATTGCTTCACGCCCGCACAAATGGGTTCTCACGCATCTCGTCACCCAGGCGCGTGTCCGGGCCATGGCCGGTCACCACCGTAGCGCCCTCGTCCAGCGTGTAGAGCCTTTGCTTGATCGAACGCACGATCGTCGCCTGGTCCCCACCCCACAAATCCGTACGCCCAACACCGCGCCGAAACAGCGTGTCCCCGGCAATCAGCAGCTTGGCATCGGCAAACCAGAAGCTCATCGAGCCGGGCGTGTGCCCCGGTGTATGCAGCGCCACACCGCACCCGCAGGCCAACTCCTCATCATCGGCCAGCCAGCGATCCGGCGACGGCACCGGCGTGTAGGGCACACCAAACATCTGGCACTGCATCTCCAGGTTGTCCCAGAGAAACTGGTCTTCCTTGTGCAGGTGCAGGGTTGCACCGGTCTTTTCCTTCAATTGCCCCGAGGCCAGGAAGTGATCGAGATGGGCATGGGTGTGGATGATGCTCACCACTTTCAGGCCCAGGGCATCGAGACGCGCCAGGATCAGTTCATGATTGCCACCCGGGTCGACCACGATGGCCTTCTTGGTAATGGGGTCGCCAATGATCGTGCAGTTGCACTGCAACGGGCCGACCGGGAAGGTTTCGCGGATCAGCGCGGCTTTTTCAATATTCATCGATGCTCCTGCGGGCGCTATGGCATATTCAGCACAGTATGGTTGACGCGCTGCCAGACCTGAAGAGCAGCGACTGCTAAGCTTGCCCACGCCATCGAAAAACAACCCAGGCCCCCGCCACCGTGCCGCGTTGGAGCGATCCCCATGGCGAATCAACTGATCATCTGCGAGCACTGCGACTGTGTGTACGAAAAAGTCACGCTCGCCAAACATCAAAAAGCCCACTGCATACGTTGCGCAGGCGTGCTCCAGCGCTACAACGGCCTGACCGTGCAACAGCGTCTCGCCCTGACGCTGACGGCTGCGATGCTGTGGACGTTCGCCAATTTCTATCCCGTGATGAGTATCAGCCTGCAAGGCCTGAAAAGCAGCGCCACGCTATGGGATTCGGTGGTAGCGCTGAGCCTGGGGCCGATCACGTTTATCGCCTTGGTGGCGGCCATTTCCATCATCATCGCGCCGGTGTTCCAGTTGCTGCTGCTGATGTGGGTCTTGAGTTTCGCCCTCGCGGGCAAGCGCTCACCGGCGTTCCGATTGTGCATGCGTTGGCTGGAGGCACTCAGGCCCTGGAGCATGCTGGAGGTGTGCCTGCTCGGGGCAATGGTGGCGGTGTTCAAGCTGGCCGGCATGCTTGATGTGATCCCCGGCACCGGCCTGTTTGCCCTGGCCGTGCTCAGCCTGTTGCTGATCCGCATTGCCGGGCGTGATGTGCGCGACCTGTGGGACAGCGTATGAGCACACCGCCGACGGCCAGCGAGCTCGGCCTGTGCCTCTGTCACAGTTGCGGATTGTCCTGCGACCTGCGCGCCGGGCCGACCGAATGCGAGCGCTGCGGCGCGCCCTTGCACCGGCGCAAGGTCAGTTCCCTGACGCGCACCTGGGCCTACATGCTCACCGCGCTGGCGTTCTATGTGCCGGCCAATCTCCTGCCGGTGATGAACACTACCATGCTCGGCTCGGGGGCGGACAGCACCATCATGAGCGGGGTGCTGGAGTTCTGGCAGCACGGCGCGTGGGACATCGCGCTGATTATTTTCATCGCCAGCATCGCAGTGCCCGGCATCAAGTTTGTGTCCCTGGCCCTGCTGCTGGTCACCGTGCAGCGCAATAGCCGTTGGGCACGCAAGGAACGTTCGAAGCTGTTCCGCTTCGTCGAACTGATTGGCTACTGGTCGATGCTGGATGTCATCGTGGTCGCGCTGGTGGCCGCACTGGTGAAGTTCCAGGCCCTGGGCACCATCGAGCCGCGCCTGGGCATCCTGTTTTTCGGCCTGGTGGTGGTGTTTACCATGCTGGCCGCCATGAGCTTCGACCCGAGGCTGATCTGGGAAACCCCACACAACAAGGAGACCGCGGATGCCGTCACATCCCACTGACACCCCGCAAGCCCCTGGATCGCCTGCGATCAAGACACGGCGCTTCAGCGTTTCGCTGGTGTGGATCGTGCCGATCGTCGCGGTGTTGGTGGGGATTTCGCTGGTGGTACACAGCGTCCTCCAGCAGGGCCCGACCATCACCCTCAATTTCAAGACCGGCAGCGGTCTGACCGCGAACAAAACCGAGGTCAAGTACCGTAACGTGGTGATCGGCCAGGTGACCGGCGTCGCCTTGAGCGACGACCAGAAAAGCGTCAACGCCACGGTTCAACTGGCCAAGCAGGCCGAAAGCTTCACCCGCGCCGATTCGCAGTTCTGGGTGGTGCGCCCGCGTATCGGCGCCGGCGGCGTATCCGGCATCGACACCCTGCTCTCCGGCGACTACATCGGTGCCGACATCGGCCAATCGGAGACCCGTGCCAAGCAGTTCAAAGGCCTGGAGAACCCGCCGCCCATCACCTACGGCGAACCGGGCAAGCGTTTCACGCTGCACACGCAGACCCTCGGTTCGCTGGATATCGGCTCGCCGGTGTACTACCGCAAAATCGAGGTCGGCCAGGTGGTGGCCTACGAGTTGGATGCCGAAGGCAAGGGTGTCAATGTCGAGGTGTTCGTGCATGCGCCCAATGATGCCTATGTCACCGAAAACACGCGGTTCTGGAATGCCAGCGGGGTTGACCTGAGCGTCGGTGCGAATGGCTTTGCGCTGAAGACCGAATCGCTTTCGTCCATGCTGGTCGGCGGCATCGCCTTTCGGGCACCGCCGTACAGCCCCAACGACAAATCGGCCGACGAGGCACGTACCTTTGAGCTCTTCGACGACCAGGACAGCGCCCTCGCCCCACCCAATGGCGAGGGGCAATACATGGCCCTGCGCTTCGACCAGGCATTGCGCGGGCTCAAGGTCGGGGCGCCGGTGGAGTTCCTCGGCGTCGAGTTTGGCAAGGTGGTGTCGATCAACCTGGACTTCGATGCCAGTAAACGCAGCTTCCCACTCAACGTCGGTATCGTGATCTATCCACAGTTGCTCGGGCAGGCCCACACCAAACTGCTCAAGGTCATGAACCATGACCCCAACGATGAGGCCGCCGGCGTACGGCTGATCGGCTCGTTCATCGAAAATGGCCTGCGCGCCCAGGCGCGCAGCGGCAACCTGTTGACCGGCCAGTTATACATCGCGCTGGACTTCTACCCGAAAGCCGAGAAGGTCAAATTTGACCCCAGCCTGCGCCCGGTCAGCATTCCAACCATTCCCGGCAACCTCGAGCAACTGCAGGAAAAACTCGAGAGCATCGTCAACAAGATCAACCAACTGCCGATCGAACGCATTGCCGGCAACCTCGACGGCAACCTGGTCGAGCTGCGCAAAGGCCTGACCCAATTCAATGCCAAGACCCTGCCCGGCGTGCAGAACACCCTGGCTGACGTGAGCAAGACGCTGCAATCGGCCAGTTCGACCCTGGCCGAGGACTCACCGCAGCGTGAGCAGCTGACCCAGACCCTGGATGAACTGGGGCGCATGTCGCGTTCCCTGCGCGAACTGTCGGACTACCTGGGCCGTCACCCGGAATCGCTGATTCGCGGCCGTCCCGACAACGCCGCGCCCCTGGACCTGCAAGGACCTCCACGCAAATGACCCCTGGAGCAAGCGCCATGACGTTTCCGTTGAAAATCACAGTGGTCGGCATGCTGCTGTTGCTGGCGGCGTGCAGCAGTACGCCGATTACCTTTCATACGCTGACACCGGCGCACTGGAATACGGCCACGGGAGCCGACGCAGGCAGCATCCGGATTGAAAGCATCACCGTTCCCCCCCAGGTCGACCGACCGCAGATCGTGATTCGCCAGGGCGACAGCGGCGTGGCGATCCTGGAAACCCAGTGGTGGTCCGCGAGCCTCGCGGATGAGCTGAGGAGTGCGCTGGTGGACCAACTGGCCAACAGCAACCCTCGGCAATCGATGTTGTTGCGTCTTGAAGTGCAGCGCTTTGACTCCGTGCCCGGCCAATACGCATTGCTCGACGTCAAATGGCGCCTGCGCCCGGCCGGTGGCACCGAGCGCCCACCGCTGACCTGCCGGACCACGTTGCAGTCGCCCGCCGGGCCGAGCATCGACAACGTGGTGCTCGCCCATCAAAACAATCTCAAGCGCTTTGCCGCGCAGGTCAGCCAGACGGTCGACAGGTCAGCCGGCCAGTGCCCGACGGCACCGTAAACCGCCCGGCACTTACGCCAGCAAGCCCATGGCCTTGGCTCGCGCCACGGCCTGGGTGCGTCGCTCCACCCCAAGTTTGCTGTTGATGTGGCTGGCGTGGGTCTTGACGGTGTGCAGGGAGATAAACAGCTGGTTGCTGATTTCCTGGTTGGAGCAGCCTTGGGCGATCAGTTGCAGGACCGCCAGCTCGCGCGTGCTCAGGGTTTCGTGGCCGGTCGTGACCTCGGGCGTCACGACCGCCGGGAGAAGCGCGAGCAGGCTCTGGTGCAGCACACCTTGGGGGTCTTTACCCAATTGCTCGCGCATCCAGTCCGGATACCCGTCCAACAAACGCTGGAACGGCTGTAACGCGCCCCCGGCGCCCGCCTCAAGCGCCTGGGCCAGCACCGGCCGCGCCCTGGCTTCCTGACCGCACTCCAGCAGCAACTGCGCCTGCTGGGTCAGCGCCATCAGGGCAATCATCTGGCGCCCACTGTCGTGGGCCTGTTGCGCCAGTGCTTCGAGCCGCTCCAGCGCCGCCAGGGGCTGATGGCGCACGGCATCGAGGGCGGCTTGTTGCAGCCCGATATGTTGCGGCAAGTGCGGGTGGAATTCCGGTGCAGCGGCGGCCTGTTCGCCGTGGTAAGTCTGCCCCAGGCGCGTCAGCCAGGCATCCGCCAGGTCGGTGCGGCCCTGGGCCAGCCACAGTTCGCATTTGATCAGGGTAATCATCGCCAGGTAGTAGATCGGCGGCACATCCCAGATATGCATCAGGCGCTCGGCTTCGGCGAGTTCGGCGAAGGCTTTGGGAAAGTCATGGCGCCGCCCTTCGAAGCTGGCGATCACGCAATGGCCGATCAGCACGCTGATATCGCGACAGGCCCGCGCCTCGGCCAGGCCTGCGCGCAGGAGGGCAATGCCGGTTTCGGGCTGGTTGCGCACCAACAGCAAATAGCCTTCGTAGAGCGACAGCCGCGCACGCACCGCATACAGTCGCTGCGGTGCCAGGCCGTGTAGGCGCTGCAGGCCCTGGCGCACCTCGTCGAGGGCGCGCAGGATTTCGCCACGGGCCTGCAGCACCCGTGCACGGTCGTAATGGGCCAGGGCTTCGAACAGCGGGTTGCCGACGCGCTGCGCCAGTTCCAGGGATTCACGGTTCAGGCCACGGGCGCGCCACAAATCGCCATCGGCAATGGCCAGGTTGGACAGGGTCGACAGGCACACCAGGCGCTGGCCGTAACGCCGTTGCGGCAGGCTGTCCAACGCCTCGCTGCAATAGCGCTGCGTCAATTCACGGTCACCTCGACCGCGGGCGATAATCCCGCTCAGCGCCAGCCACTGGGCCAGCATCGAGCGCTGTGCGGTGGCCGAGGGCGCCGGCAGGAAGCGACTGAGGTACGCGGACAGCTCCTGCGCCGCATCCAACTGGCAGGCCAGTGCCAACGCCCAGCTGTACAGCACAATCAGGCGCGGCGTGCTGATCAGCAGGCTGTCGGGCAAGTCCATTTTCCAGCGCAGCAACATGCCGACATTCTGCTCGGCCAGCAGTTGTTCTTCGGACAGGTTCTGCACCAGGTTGGCCGCCACGTCGAGGTGCCCGGCGCGCAACGCCTGCTCCACCGCCTCGTCGATCAAGCCCTGGGCGTTGAACCAGCGGCACGCGCGCAGATGCAGGCTGGCGGCCGGCAAGACATTGCTGCTCGCGCGACGGGTGCGCAGCAGGTCGGAGAACAAATGGTGATAACGGTACCAGTGCCCCTGCTCGTCCAGGGGCACCAGGAACACCTGGTGGGCTTGCAGGTAACGCAGGATCTCGGCGCTGTCATGGGCTTCGCGCACGGCATCGCACAACTCGCTGCAAAAACGCTCCTGGGGCGCGGTGTCGAACAGGAACGCCTGCACTTCGGGTGGCAGGCAGTCGATCACTTCTTCCAGCAGGTAGTCGCGGATCAGCCCTTCCCCACCGTGCAGGCTTTGTGGCAAGGCGTCCTCGCTGCCGGCTTCGGAAGCCGCCAGCAGCCAAAAGCGCAGGCCGGCCACCCAGCCTTCGCTGCGGCGAATGAGATTGTCGAGGGCTTCACCACTCAAGGAACTGCTGTGGCGATCCAGCAACGCCTGGGATTCGGCATGGGTCAGGCGCAGGTCTTGCTCGTGCAACTCCAGCAAATGCCGTGACAACCGCAATCGCGCCAGATGCCAGTCCGGGCGCTGGCGGCTGGTGACCAGCACCACCAGGCCATCAGGCAAATGGTTAAGGAAGAATTGCAGGCATCGGTCCAGCACCGGCCCCTGGGCCAGATGGTAGTCATCCAGCACCAGCAATAATGGCGCACGGGTGGACAGGTGAACGGTCAGCTCATCGAGCAGGCCGTCGAGCCACTCTTCAAACGCAAAGGGTTGGTGACGCTGGCGCATTTTCAGCAAGCCCAGGGATTGGGTGCCGAGTGCCGGGAAGTAGTGCTGCAACCCTTCGAGCAGGCGCTCAAGAAAACGCCCCGGGTCGTTGTCCCGTGGGCTCAGGCCTAGCCACAGGCTGTGCCAGTGAGCCGGCAGGCCCTGGCAGAACTCCACCGCCAACGAACTCTTGCCGAACCCGGCCGGTGCGCAGACCAGCAGCAACCGCCCCTCCAGGCCGGCGCCCAGCCGTTCACACAGGCGCGGGCGCAGCACGTAGCCATCAGGCAGCGGGGGCCTGTAGAAGCGACCTTCCAGGGTCGGGATTATCCGGCTGGCAGGCCCTTGGATTCGGGACAGATCAGTCATCGCCGGGCTCTTGTAGAAGGCTGTTGTCGGCATTGCAGATGTCCGCAGACTAGCGGTAAAAGCGGCGGGTTTGTAGATCTTTGCAACATTTGCCTGAAAAAGAACTGAGACAAGAAATATCACCGCAAACAAAAAGTGGAAGGGGGCTTGCTCCCGATAGAGGCGGATCAGTCAATGCTGCGCTGACTGTCACATCGCTATCGGGGCAAGCCCCCTCCCACCTTGAGTTACTCGTGCAGCTTAGCGAACACCATCCTGGCGCAGGGCCGCCGGGGTGAAGTCGCTGGTGGTGGCGGTGAAGCCGAAGTCATAGGCCTGCTTCTCTTCGTTCTTCATGCCCAGGGCCAGGTAGCGGCCGGACTGCAGGTCGTAGAGGGTTTCCAGGGCGTACCACGGCACTTGCTTGTCGTAGTAGTTCTCGGCATGGGCTTCGGCGACACGCCACAGTTGGCCACGGCCGTCGTAGTGGTCGATCACTGCGGCTTGCCAGGTGTCTTCGTCGATGTAGAAGTCACGCTTGGCATAGATGTGGCGCTGGCCTTCCTTCAAGGTCGCGACCACGTGCCAGACACGGCGCAGCTCGTAGCGTGCCAGGTCCTGGTTGATGTGGCCGGCCTTGATGATGTCGGCGTACTTGAGCTTCGGATCGTCGATCTTGTAGCTGTTGGAGGCGATGTAGATTTCCTTCTTGCCTTCCAGTTTCCAGTCGTAGCGGTCCGGCGCACCGTTGTACATGTCAAGGTTGTCGGAGGTACGCAAGCCGTCGGCGGCGGTACCCGGCCCGTCATAGGACACTTGCGGCGCCCGGCGCACGCGGCGCTGGCCGGCGTTGTAGACCCACGCCGAACGCGGTTCCTTCACCTGGTCCAGGGTTTCGTGCACCAGCAGCACACCACCGGCCAGACGTGCCGGCGCGGTCACTTGCTGCTTGAAGTAGAACAGGATGTTGCCCGGGTTTTTCGGGTCGAAGTCCTTCATCTTGTCACGGAACACGAACTGGTCGCGGAAGTACACCAGGCTGTAGGAGCCGTTGGTTTGCGGCGTGGCCTGGGTCACCAGGCGGGTCACGCTGCCGCCGCGATAACGGGTGATGTGGTTCCAGATGACTTCCACGCCGCTTTTCGGGATCGGGAACGGTATGGCGGTTTCGAAGTTCTCCAGGCCGTTGCCGCCAGACACCAGGTTGGTGGTAGTGGCGTTCTTCTTGATGGAGGCGAACACATCGGCCGGCACGGTAGCGCCGCGATGGGTCGGGTAGACCGGCATCTTGAAGGTCTCCGGGTAACGCTTGAACATCGCGTACTGCCCCGGTGCCAGCTTGTCCTTGTACTGCTCGACGTTCTGCGCGGTGATGGTGAACTGCGGTTGCTCACTGGCGTACGGGTTGGCGAGGAAACCTTTGGCATCCACAGCGCCGGCGTTGGTCGGCATCGGCGACCATTTCGGGATGGTGCCGGCCGCGTTACCGGCCATTTCCGCGCCCATCGGCGTCAGGGTCGTGCCCAGCTTGGCGGCTTCATCCGCCGACACTGCCGCCATGACATTGCTCGCCAGGATCGACAGCCCAAGCACACCCACGTGCAACAGACTTTTGGTTATTTTCATGTTCTGGTCTTCCTGAAAATACAGTGTGCTTAGAAGTTGGCGCCGAAGCTCAGGGCGACGAAGTCGCGGTCATTCACCGTGCTGAAATCACCACCGAAAAAGTTGGTGTAGTTGAGGCTGGCGGTGTAGGTGTTCTGGTACTCGGCATCCAGGCCCAGGCTGACGGCTTTGCGGCCCTCTTCGAAGTTGGCGCCAGGACCTGGGGAGTACCCCTTGACGTCATGGGACCATGCCACGTTTGGCTTAAGGTTTACGCCGGCGAAAACGTCCGGATATTCCCAGATAGCACGGGCGCGATAACCCCAGGAAGTAGCCGTGGTAAAGCCATCATTGTTGCAGTTGGTATTCAGCCCGTTGGCGTTACCCAGGCCGGCGCCCACAGCGGTCGAGTTATTGAGCGTGTTACAGAAACCACCGGGCAATGTGCCTGGACCAAACACCGGGTCGCGCCCATAACGCGCCTCGGATTTGCTTTCCAGGCCGCCCACGTGAGTCACACCGATCTCACCCACCGTAGTCAAGCGGCTTGCGCCCATTACCTGATCAAAGAAGTGCGTGAACGTGGTCTGGAACTGCGTGACCTCCTTACGGTTGTAACCATGCAAGTCTTGACCAGCCGAGCCCTTGAGCACAGAGGCATTGCCAAAACCAATAATGGGCGTAACGCCGGCGTAAAGGATGTCGGTGGTACTTAACTGCACGGGCGCATTTGGCCGATAGCTCAACTCACCGCTCCAGGCGGTCCCCGTAGGCAGGGTGGTGGAAAAGCTCAAGCCGTAGAGGCGGATATCTTCTGGGTATTCGACGAAGTAGTTAGAGCTACCCGCCACAATCACTGGACGCAATGCCGCCAAGGGCCCCAGAGGCCGCGTGTATGCCGAAGCTGGCGCACCTTGTGCACTGAAAATCGGCGCACGGCTGTGATAGTTCATGAAGTACGCGCCGAATTCGGTGTCCAGCGGCTCAAAGTTGTAGTGCATCGCCACGCCAAACTGGCCACTGTCACGAGCATCGCGGTCAGGACCACGGCGCACCAATACGCCCTCCTCATTCACATCAACACCAGCAGCGTTGAGGGTTGGATACGCCAGAGGCGAAATGCGCGAGCGCTTGCTCAAGACCCGCAGGTTGTTATCGCAGCCATCAGAGATAACGTCCGGCTGCGAAAAGAACGTCCCGCAATTATCGGTAACCGTCTGGTCCCACTCCAACTGATAAAAGGCTTCCGCCGACAAGTTATCGGTCAGCGTTTGCGACACATAGAACATGTTGACCGGAATCAAGCCTTCCTTGATTTCGGCCCCCGGACGACGGAACGCAGACACGTCGATCGGGTTGATGGAGTTGATACCACCGCCGATGAAGGTACTTTCGCCCCAACTCACCACCTGCTTACCGAACCGCACGCTGCCCGGCTGATCGGCAATGGCATAGTTGTGATAGACGAAGGCGTCGAGAATCTGCCCGCCGGAAGACTTGGCGCCTTCCTTGCGATTGTTATCGCTGATGTCCTTGAACTCACGGCTTTCGTCCTTGAGTTCGAAGTCATACCAGTACTTGCCGCGCACGAATACGCCGGTGTCGCCGTATTTCAATTCCAGGTCATGGATGCCCTTGAAGATCTTCGAGAACGTTTCACCGCGCTTGAAGTTCAAGTGCCCATCATCGGAGGTCTGGGACAGACCTTTGCCACCGTTGTTGGCACCGATCAGATCCTGGTTCGGCTTGGCCGTCGACCAGCTCGCCCCCACAGACAGCGAGGAGTCAAAACTCCCTTCGATTTCACCGATATTGAAACTGACGCCGAATGCGGGCCCGGCGAGCGTAGAGGCGAGACTGACGGCCAGGGGCAGTCTTGCCCGGCGCCAGAACTGGTTTACTGAGGTCATCGACGCTACTCCATGTGCATTATTGTTATGGCAGTGAGTTTGTTCTGTGATGCTTGTAACGGCCGGAATACAACGATTCCAATGCCGCCTGGCAACTGAACCTCCATGGCCCGAAGCGATGCATCCTTGAAAAACTCTGGGTGGGACTATAGCCAGCAGGGGGTACCGCTTGATCCCTCTAAAGTGTGATTTGCATCACCAACCCGTCTGCCACAGCCCTTTCGCCATGTCGGCGAAGGCCGACGCGGCAAGGATGGCTGAAAATTGGCAAATCACAAGTGAAGGCGCGAGATAGAGCATCGCCGTGCCACAAGGGCACGGCAAATCAGCTCAGAGGGTGGACAGGAAGGTGCTGTTGTTGGCCTGCCATTCAATGATGTCAATACGGATACGTTTTTTGTCGAGCTTGCCGACACTGGTCTTGGGAATTTCCGTAACAACGGCGATCTGGCTCGGAATCGCCCACTTGCTCAAATGGCCCAGTTCGACAAAAGGCTTGAGGTGTTCCTTGAGCTCGCGGGCCCCAATCTCATGGCCATCACGCACCACCAGCAACGCAAACGGACGCTCGCCCCACTGCGGGTCGGCGATGCCCACCACCGCTACTTCGCGTACCGCCGGGTGACGGCTGACCAGGTCTTCGAGGGCCAGGGAGGAGATCCACTCGCCGCCGGTCTTGATCACGTCCTTGATGCGGTCGCGGATATCGATCACCCCAAATGCATCGAGGGTGGCCACGTCGCCGGTGTGCATCCAGCCACCCGCCCACAGCTCGGCGCCCTTCTGCGGCTCGTTGTAATACCCCTCGGTCAGCCACGGCGCGCGCAGCACCAACTCACCCTGGGACTCGCCGTCGGCGGGCAGGAAATTGCCCTCGGCGTCCATGATCGCCGCTTCCACCAACGGCCCGGGCACGCCGGCCTTGATGCGATAGCTGATGCGCTCGTCCTCGGTGCCGGCCATCAGTTCTTCGTTGAGGTGGGCGCAGGACACCAGCGGGCCGGTCTCGGACATGCCGTACGCGGCGGTCAGCTGAATCCCACGGGCCTTCGCCGCCTCATACAGCGTGCGGTTGAGCGCACTGCCGCCGATGACGATTTTCCAGCCGCCAAAATCGACGCCTTGGGCAGCCTTGGCGTTGAGCACCATTTGCAGGATGGTCGGCACGCAGTGGGAAAAGGTGACCTTCTCCTTGCGCCACAGCTCCACCAGGTATTCCGGGTCGTAGCGGCCGGGGTAGACCTGCTTCAGGCCAAGCATGGTCGCCACATACGGCAGGCCCCAGGCATGCACGTGGAACATCGGCGTGATCGGCATGTACACGTCGTTGGTGCCCAGCAGGCGCACACTGTCGACGCTGCCCATGATGGTCGCCACGCCGATGGTGTGCAGCACCAGTTGGCGATGGGTGAAGTACACGCCCTTGGGGTTGCCGGTGGTGCCGGTGGTGTAGAAGGTGGTGGCGACGGAGTGTTCGTCGAAGTCCTGGAAATCGTACTTCGGGCTGGCGGCGGCCAGCAGGGTTTCATACTCACCGACCAGGTTGGGCAACTCGGCGGTCTTGGCTTCGCCGTCGGTGAGCAGCAGCGTCTTGTCGACGGTGGTGAGCTGCCCGGCAATGGCCTGGTAGAGCCCCACGAACTCGCTGTTGACCAGCACGAAGCGGTCCTCGGCGTGGTTCATGGTGTAGAGAATCTGTTCCGGCGACAGGCGCACATTGATGGTGTGGATCACCGCACCGATCATCGGGATGGCGAACATGCATTCCAGGTAACGATGACTGTCCCAATCCATCACCGCCACGGTGTCACCGGCCTTGACCCCGGCTGCGGTGAGCACGTTGGCCAGGCGCGCAACGCGCTCGATCAAGGTCGGGTAGGTGTAGCGCAGCTTGTCGCGGTAGACGATTTCCCGGGTCTTCTCGTAACGGGTACCGGACATCAACAGGCGCTTGATCAACAGCGGGTATTGATACGCACCTTCGGCGGGCGGAATAACACGGGTCTGCAACATACGAATCCCTTTTATGACTGCACGGTCTTGGCTTGAAGACCTGCACTGTAGAGACGTTATGTGTCAGACAAATCAGCCAAAGGAATGATTTGCAGAGGCTGGGGAATGCTAGCTTTGAGCCATTATTCAGGGACAATGGAGGTCAAATGTGGGAGGGGGCTTGCTCCCGATGGCGGTGAATCAGTCAATACACGTGTCGACTGAAGCACCGCCATCGGGAGCAAGCCCCCTCCCACACTGGATTGTGTTTACTTGAGAACAGCGTTTATTTCGCGCTGGTAAACGCCAACTTCACCCCAATCGCAATCAACACCGCTCCCATGGTCCGATCAAACCAATGCCCCATCCGCGCAAACCCGGCGCGCACGCGCTGCTGGCTGAACAACATCGCCACCAGGCAGAACCAAAACGCCGTCGCCACCGCCAGGTACACGCCGTAGCCGGCCTGGATCGCCAGCGGTGTGTGCGGGTTGATCACCACGGTGAACAGCGACAGGAAGAACAACGTCGCCTTGGGGTTCAGGCCGTTGGTGACGAAGCCTGCGGTAAACGCGCCGCGCGGCGTGCGCTCGCCCGCTTCGCGGTGCAACTCGCCCTCGACGGCAGGCTTGGCCGGTTTGGCGCGCAGGGCCTTGAAGCCGATGTACAGCAGGTAGGCGGCGGCCGCCCATTTCAGTGCGTTGAACAACACGATGGACTGGGACACGATCAGGCCGATGCCGAGCAACGAATAGCCCACGTGCAGGAAAATCGCCGAGCCCACGCCCAACGCAGTCCAGGTTCCGGCGCGGCGGCCGTGGGTCACGCTCTCACGCACCACCACCGCAAAATCCGGGCCGGGGCTGGCCACCGCCAACAGGTGAATCAGGGCTACGGTCAAAAACTCGGCGGCGTACATACTCACTCCATTAAGTAACGGATTATTTCATCTGATAGGCTCGGCAGATTACGCCTTCGAACCCTGTCGCAAAAGGTACAGTTGATGACGAACAATCGCCGCGCCGTCTTCCTTGATCACCCGTCCCTGGATCTGGGCGACCTCGACCTCAGCGAGTTGCACGCCCGCTTCAGCGACTTGCAGTTGTTGACGGGCACCACGCCGCAGAATGTGGTCGAGCGCCTGCAAGGCGCGCAGGTGGCGATCAGTAACAAAATCCCGCTCAACCGCGAAACCCTGGCGGCCTGCCCGGAACTCAAGTTGATCCTGGTTTCGGCGACCGGCACCAACAACATTGACCTGGAAGCCGCCCGCGCCCACGGCATCACCGTGAGCAACTGCCAGGGCTACGGCACACCGTCGGTGGCGCAGCACACGATCATGCTGTTGCTCAACCTGGCGACGCGGCTGCAGGACTATCAGCGCGATGTGAGCGCCGGCAAATGGCAGGAGGCCAAGCAGTTCTGCCTGCTGGACCACCCGATTGTCGAGCTGGAAGGCAAGACCCTCGGCCTGCTGGGCCATGGCGAACTGGGCAGTGCCGTGGCCCGCCTGGCCGAAGCCTTCGGGATGCGCGTGCTACTCGGCGCCATCCCCGGGCGCCCTGCCCGTGCCGACCGCGTGCCCCTGGATGAACTGCTGGCGCAGGTGGACGCACTCACCTTGCACTGCCCGCTCAATGAACACACCCGGGACTTTATCGGCGCCCGTGAATTGGCGCGGCTCAAGCCCGGCGCGTTTATCGTCAACACCGCGCGCGGTGGCTTGATCAACGAGCAGGCCCTGGCCGATGCCTTGCGCAGCGGCCATCTGGGCGGCGCGGCGACCGATGTGCTGAGTGTTGAGCCCCCGGTCAATGGCAACCCATTGCTGGCCGGCGATATTCCTCGACTGATCGTCACGCCCCACAATGCCTGGGGCAGCCGCGAAGCGCGGCAGCGTATCGTCGGCCAACTGGCGGAAAACGCCCGGGGCTTTTTCAGCGGCGCCCCGCTGCGCGTCGTCAGTTGATAAACTGCGCCCCTTTTCAAGGAGCAGACCATGGATCCGCGCAGTGAAGTACTGCTTCGTCAGGCCGAACTTTTTCAAGGCAACCTGCTGCTGGTGGGCTTGCCCGCCGACGACCTGCTGGGTCGCCTGCCCAACGCCCACGGCTGGTGCTGGCATGCCGGCGACCAGGCGGCGCTCGACGCGCGCTTCCCGGAGCGCAGCCAGTTTGGGGTGAATGCGCCCGAGCGCGGGTTCGAGGCGGCGGTGATCTTCCTGCCCAAGTCCAAGGACCTCACCGATTACCTGCTCAACGCCGTGGCAGCGCGACTGCCCGGCGCCGAGCTGTTCCTGGTAGGGGAGAAAAAAGGCGGTATCGAAAGCGCCGCCAAGCAGATGGCCCCGTATGGCAAACCGCGCAAGCTCGACAGCGCGCGGCATTGCCAGCTGTGGCAAATCACCGTGGCCAACGCCCCGCAAGCGGTCGAGCTGGAAAGCCTGGCGCAGGTGTTCGATGTGCCGCTGGCCGAAGGCCCGCTCAAGGTGGTGAGCCTGCCGGGTGTATTCAGCCACGGCCGTCTGGATCGCGGTACCGAGCTGTTGCTGGAGCACTTGGACAAACTGCCGAGCGGCCACTTGCTCGACTTCGGTTGCGGCGCCGGTGTGTTGGGAGCGGCGGTCAAACGTCGCTACCCGCACAACAGCATAACGATGCTGGATGTGGATGCTTTCGCCGCCGCCAGCAGTCGCCTGACCCTGGCCGCCAACGGTCTGGAAGCCGAGGTATTGACCGGTGACGGCATCGACGCCGCGCCGATGGGGTTGAATGCAATCTTGAGCAACCCACCGTTCCATGTCGGCGTGCACACCGACTATTTCGCCACGGAGAACCTGCTGCGAAAAGCGGCGAAACACCTGGCAAAAGGTGGCGAACTTCGCCTGGTGGCTAACAGTTTCCTCAAGTACCAACCATTGATCGAAGAGCATCTGGGCGTGTGTGCGGTCAAGGCCGAAGGCAATGGTTTTCGCATCTACCGTGCCAAGCGCGGCTGATGGCGGTTTGAAAAAGAACGCTTGCCGAATGGATTTTGCCTAGGCAGAATCCGCTCCGTCCTAGGGGAGTAGTCTCCCACGAGCGCCACGCTCGTCCGGCATACGTCAACATACTTGGTCAACAGGCCATGGCGTATGCGACCCAGGAGTCCGCACAGACGGACCGGGGTTTGACAAGACCTATGACACGCACACCTTACCCGGGGCGGGAAGGCTGTACGTGTCATAGCCGTGTCGACCCGCCCCCTGGAAACCTACCTGATGCTGGATTCATTGCTCGTTCCTACCGCAATCGTTGCCTTGGCCGAAATCGGCGACAAGACGCAACTGCTCGCGCTCATCCTTGCCGCACGCTTTCGCAAACCCTGGCCGATCATCGCCGGCATCGTCGCTGCGACCCTGGCCAACCATGCGGCCGCCGGTGCCGTGGGGGCCTGGTTCGGGAGTTTCTTCTCGGATGCGGTATTGCACTGGATTCTCGCGGCCAGCTTCTGCGCCACCGCGCTGTGGACCCTGGTGCCAGACAAACTCGACGACGACGAAGCCAGCACCACGCGCAAGTTCGGGCCGTTCCTGACCACGCTGATTGCCTTCTTCCTGGCGGAAATCGGGGACAAGACCCAGATCGCCACGGTGATGCTGGCGGCGCAATACCCGGAACTGTGGCTGGTGATTATCGGCACCACCCTGGGCATGTTGATTGCCAACGTACCGGTGGTTCTGGCGGGGAATTTCGCGGCGGAGAAACTGCCACTGACATTGATTCGTCGACTGGCGGCTACGGCGTTCTTTGTCCTGGCGATTGTGGCGGTGTACAAGGCCATGCAGAGCAGTGGCTGGATCTAGCTGCAAGCTTCAAGCTTCAAGCTGCAGGAAGAAGCAGTGCTTTTTCCTGCAGCTTGAAGCTTGCTACTTGTCGTTGAAGTCTTAGGACTTCTTGGCCTGCTGATAGAGCGGCATCACCTTCGGAATCGCCGCCTGCAACGAGGCAATGCGGCTGTCGGAGGCCGGGTGAGTGCTCATGAACTCCGGCGGTGCGCCCTCCGAAGCCTTGGCCATCTTGTTCCACAGCGTGATCGCCGCGTTCGGGTTGTAGCCGGCGCGGGCCGCCAGTTCCAGGCCGATCAGGTCCGCTTCGTTTTCATTGCTGCGGCTGTTGGGCAAGGTCATGCCGTAGTTGGCCACGGTATCGGCCAGCGCCAGGCTGTCCTGACCCAGGCCGAACAACGCACCGGCGCCCTGCTTGGCCATCTCGATGCCGTAGGCCTTGGACATGGCTTCGCGGCCGTGCTCACGCAAGGCGTGGGCGATTTCATGGCCCATCACCGCGGCGAGTTCATCGTCGGTGAGCTTGAGGTTGTCGATCAACGCGCTGTACACGAAGATCTTGCCGCCAGGCCCGCAGTTGGCGTTCATCTCATCGCTCTTGATCAGGTTCACTTCCCACTTCCACTGCGCCGCATCCGGGCGGAAGGTCGGCGCCTGGGCGATCAGGCGATTGGCGATCGCCTGCACGCGCTTGGCATTGGCACTGGTCTTGTCCAACTGGCCTTTGCTGCTGGCCTCGCCCAGGGTCTGCTGGTAGGACTGGGCGTACATCTGGTCGACTTCCTGGCTCGACAGCATGCTGAACATATATTGCTTGCGCTCAACCCCGACGGCGCCGCCGCTGGTTGTGTTGACCGACTGACACCCGGCCAGCAACACGCCTGCCGCCAATACACTTACGGCCAATGATTTCTTCATCAATACACTCTCCCTGAAAAGACGCCCTGAAAACATGGCGCGTATCGTAGGCGCTCATTTGTATCGGCGCCAGATACAACAGACGTGTAACCGATGAATTTCGGACACATCTCACACGCCCGGCAACGTCAGTGAGCAACCGGCCTCAGGCTCAGGCCGGGGTCAGGCACTCCGGCCCGTTGAGCTTGGGATCATTGACCATGTTGGCCAGGACTCGCTCACGCAATGGGGCCGGCTCACTGGCCAGCAAGCCTTGCAACACATGCAAGGGCGTCTCGGGATCGAGCCAGGCGGCCTGCCCCGCCGCGTCCAGAATCAACGGCCGGCGCTGACTCTGGGCGGCCTGGGTCACCACTGCCGTACTCAGCCACACCTGCTCCTGCACCGGGTACGCCTCCCAGATCGCGGCAAAAAACAGGGTCGAGCCCTCCCCCGGCGTCAGCCAGTACGGACGCTTGCGCTGGGTGCCGCGCCATTCGTAAAAGCCGTTGGCGGGCAGCAGGCAACGACGCTGGCGAAACGCTTCGCGAAACATCGGTTGCTCGGCCAGGGTTTCGGCACGGGCATGGGCCGGGGTGCGGGAAAGGTCAGTCAGCCAGGGCGGCGTCAGGCCCCAGCGCGCCCGTGCCAGGGTGCGCTGGCCGTCATTGAGGCGCTGGATCAGCACCGAATCATTCGGGGAAATGTTCCACTGGGCCTGCTGGTCGGCCGGAAAGCCCGGCAGGGCAGCAAAGGTAGGGTTCCAGCGAAACAGGGCATAACGTCCACACATGGGGCAACACGACTCTTGGGTAAACCGACCGACAGCCTAACAGACCAATACGTCGGGGAAGCTGTCGGGTTCGTCGCCGGGCAGGGGTTGCGCACCGATATAGGCGGTAATCAGCTCGCGGGCTTCAGCCGCCCGGTCGTTGTCCACTTCCAGCCCCAGCAGGCCGAAGATCGGCAACTCCCCCGTGCCGCCGAGCAAATGGCGCCCTACCAGGTGCGCCTCGATGCCCTCGCTGGCGAGCATTTGCTGCAGCAACTCGCCTTCCATCAGGTTTTCCGGTTCGTAGATTCGCTGCATGGGCGTACCTGCTATTCGTTTTCACTGCGGGTTTCGAGCATCCACTCTTCACCATGGACCTGCAGGTTGAAAATGATCGGTCGGCAACACACCTGACAGTCCTCGATGTAGGTCTGATCACCGCCGGATAAATCCACCGCGGTCTCTACCGCTTCACCACAATAAGGACAATCGTACAGCGCAGTTTCCAGCATCGCAGTCTCCCAGGTGACTTGTGCGTATAATCGCCGGTCTATTTACAGGGCTATTTTCCGGCCGGGCCAATTCCCCGGACCGCACCCTGGTATTTCCTTTACTTACCCTAGCCGTTTCTAACAAGAGAGCATGATGGGCGAATTCGATACCATCCGACCTTACAACGACAGCGAAGTCCCGGCAGTGCTGGCCCGGCTGTTCAGTGACAAGGCCTTTCTGGACATCCTGACCCACTTCCGCTTCCCGCGCTTTGCCGGCGCCCTGGGCTGGCTGCTCAAGCCCATGATCGCGCGCAAACTGCGTCGCGAGTTCGCCGGTGTCACCACCGTGGCCACGCTTCAGGACAAAGTCGAGTATTACGTCGACCACACCATTGACCGGGCGACCGACGGCGTGACCTACACCGGCGTCGAACAGCTCAAATCCGGCACCGCCTACCTGTTCCTGGCCAACCACCGCGACATCGTGATGGACCCGGCCTTCGTCAACTATGCCGTCTACCACGCCGGCCTGCCGACGCCACGCATCGCCATCGGCGACAACCTGCTGCAAAAGCCGTTTGTCAGTGACCTGATGCGTCTGAACAAGAGCTTCATCGTGCACCGTTCGATCACCGGGCGAAAGGAGAAGATGGCGGCGTTCAACCTGCTGTCGGCCTATATCAACCATTCGATCCGCAACGACTGCCAGTCGATCTGGATCGCCCAGGCCGAAGGCCGCGCCAAGGACGGGGATGACCGCACCGAGTCGGCGATCCTCAAGATGTTCCATGTCAGCCGCAAGGACGAGCCGTTTGCCGAAGTGATCCAGTCACTCAACCTGACGCCGGTGTCCATCAGTTACGAGTACGACCCGTGCGATGCCGCCAAGGCCCGCGAACTGTATATCCGCGCCACCACCGGCACCTACGTCAAGGCGCAAGGCGAGGATGACGTCAGCATTGCCCTGGGCATCACCGGCTACAAAGGCCGCGTACATATCAACTTCGCGCCGCCGATTACCGAGCGTTTCGAAGACACCAAGGTCCTGGCCGTGGAAATGGATCGGCAGATTCTCGGCGGCTACCGGCTGTTCCCGGTGCACTACCTGGCGTACGCCCAGTGGAGCGATGCCGACCCGCAGTTGCAGGTGCCGAAGGCGGCCGACGTGTTCCCGGCGGACGAACTGGCCAAGGCACAGGCGGAGTGGGAGCGGCGCCTGAACGAATGCCCGGCCGAGCACCGTCCGTTCCTGGTGGTGCAATACGCGACGCCAGTGCGCAATCAGTATCGCGTCAAGGCTGGAATCCCGCTGTAAACACCGATCAAGAAAATATGGGAGGGGCCAAGCTCCCTCCCATATGATGGGTTCTGCGGTTTTTTAGATTCGGGTGCTGAGCCAGGAAATAGCCAGCGCCAGCCCAAGGCAGGCGAACCCGATGCGGTAAGCCACACGGTGCGCCCGCTCGGTGCGCACATCCAGGAACAGCATGGGCTGGTCGATTGCGCGATCTTCACTTTGCGCCGTCAGTTCAGCCATGGCGCGTTGCTCGCGCAGGCGGGTGATGAACAGCAGCGCAGCGCCTGGGCAGGCCACTGATAAAGCCACGGCATTGATCAATAGTGCGGGCAGCGCCATCGCAAACCTCGATGAAACAGTGTCTGGGTATCGGTTCAGATACAAACCTGAACCGTAGTGGCCTCGAGCGCCAAAACCGCTCCGCCTCCCATGGACGATTAATGTATCCAGTAATTTACGCCGTCACCTGAACGTCACCTTAACAAGCCACTCTGTTGCCCTTCGAACATTCAGGAGCTTGTCATGCTGCACGCGCACAACCAGGATCGGCTGTATCTGATTGCCCAAAGCGACGAGCAGGAGGCGCTGATCGGCGGCCTGGCGTTCAACGTGCAGGACCGCCACTGGCTGGTGTATTGCGCCCTTGGCGGGCACCAGCATGCGGACTTGCCCGAGGCCGATCTGTTGACGGGGGTGAGCATGCTGGACTTTTGTATCGACACGGCCGCGTGAAACTGAAGGCATAAAAAAACCGGGCTCATCGCTGAGCCCGGTTTTTTGTTTGAGCGATTACTGCGCGCTGAGCAATGAACCGATGCTTGGGTCCTTGAACAGGCGGGTCAAGGCGTCGCTCAGGACGTCGCTGACCAGCCTGGTGTTGGTTTCCTGGTTAGGCGACATGCCGAAGCGCTGGTTCAGCGACGCACCGTAACGGCCGCTGTAGCGACGGGTGCCGGCGGTGACGTCGGACTTGAAGGTGGCACCAATGGACGCCTCGGTCACGTAAAGACCGTCTTTAGGCGACTGATACTTCAACTCGGCCAAGGTGATCGTCAACTGCGGAGCGCCCGGCGCGTTGGGGCTGGGGGTGAAACCCAGCAGCCGCACCGCCGCTTCGGCCTGGGCCTGCAGCTTGGGCAGCACGTCTTGAGCGTTCACCGACACCAGGGCGGTTTCCGGGTACAGGCCACCGCGCGAACCGAGTGTCGGCGACGGACGACCGTCCACCACCCGTACCGACACCGGCTGGCCGTGGCCCACCGGGGCCAGCTGCGTGGTGATTTTCGGTTCCGGGGTCAGTTGCTGCGGGCTGTTGGCGCAGCCAACCAGGGTCAAGCTGGTCACAGTGATCAAACCGAACAACAGGCGTTGCAACATGCGCTTCTCTCCAGAAATCAGGTACCGACAGGCCGGCAGTATAGCGGGGCGCCCCTGCAGGGAACTAGCGTCAGTTACAACCTGTGACCCGGGGCTTCGCCTGCGGTTCGATGTCACCGATATGTCATAGCCGTTACATGGGCTCGTCATCCGAAGCAGGCATGCTTGGCCTCAATCTCAGGAGGTTGATCGCCATGCATTTTCTCTGGTCGCTGTTTACGCGCAAGCCCGCCCTTCGCCAGTTCGCCCTGCTCGATGCGCAAGGCCGTTGCCAGGCGTTCAAGGCGTGCTGCCAGCCTCCCGTCGGCGAAGGCTGGGTGGAAATCGAAGAAATTCGCCTGAGCTGGATGCATCATCCGTTGCCGGCCCGCGCCCGTGTAAACCCACGCCCTGCGCGGTCGCCACGTCACCAGGCGTTGGCCGCCTGACCGAACGCCTAATAAAAGTCATAAAACCCGCCCATTTCCCCGGCGTTCTTCGCTACAATCTCCCCCCGATTATAAGGACGTCTCCTGATCGGGCCTCGCAGCATCGTTAATGCCTCGGTATTAACCCCAAGAATCGCCCACAGAGAGCCGCCCACACAGATCGAGTGAAGCTGGCGAGCTTGCTGTTTCCTTTGCAAACCACCCGCCTTTGCCGAATCTGCCAGAGCTGCCATTGCGCTCGGCCACTTGAGTTGTTTGCCCGTTTTGCCGCGTGTCGGCAGAGGTTTGCGGGCCAGGTGCCAGGCCGGGGCAGCCCTTTTTTGAGGTTCACGTCTTCAAAAGAGCGTGAAAAAAACGGGTTTTCACAACTTCACAAGAGTGTGGCGAGCAAATGAATAGTTTGGCGTTTGTACAAGCACCATCAGCGTCTGGAACAGCCCAACCACACAGGACCGAGTACTCCGCAAACACCGGAGCTTGAGCCTGTCCGCTACGGATTGATTGCACGAATCCCACGCTTTGACCATAAGTCGAATTGCCACAGGCGCCCATGAATGCGTTCATAGGCAGATCAGGCCGGGCAGGAAGCGTGTGCTGAATGTGCAAGGAATTGCGAAACGGACATGGCGATCCTGGCCATGGGTGACCTGGGGCAACACGTGAAACGCCCCGTCACTCCTGGCAGCCATGCCGTCAATTTGGTGCTGCAGATTTTGGAGACGCGTTAAATGGCGCATAACGAAGCAGTCGACGTAGTACTGGTAGGGGCCGGCATCATGAGTGCCACCCTGGCCGTACTGCTTAAAGAGCTCGACCCCGGCCTCAAGCTGGAAGTCGTTGAGCTGATGGACTCGGGTGCCGCGGAAAGTTCCAACCCGTGGAACAACGCCGGTACCGGCCACGCCGGGCTGTGTGAGCTGAACTACACGCCCCAGGCCGCCGATGGCTCCATCGACATCAAGAAAGCCGTGCACATCAACACCCAGTTCGAGGTGTCGAAGCAGTTCTGGGCCTACCTGACCAGGAAGGGCACCTTTGGCTCGTCCAAGTCCTTTATCAGCCCGGTGCCGCACCTGAGCTTCGTGCAGGGCGAAAAAGGCGTGGAGTTCCTCAGGAAGCGCTTTGAAACCCTCAGCCAGCACCATGCGTTCTCGGACATGCACTACACCGAAGACCGCAGCGAAATGGCCGAGTGGATGCCGCTGATGATGCCGGGGCGCCCGCTCGACGAAAAAATCGCGGCCACCCGCGTGATGAACGGCACCGACGTCAACTTCGGCGCCCTGACCAACCAGTTGCTCACTCACCTGACCAGCTCACCGGACGCCCAGGTCAAGTACAGCAAGCGCGTGACCGGCCTCAAGCGTAACGGCGCGGGCTGGACCGTGAGCATCAAGGACGTCAACAGCGGCAACAGCCGCGAAGTGGACGCCAAGTTCGTGTTCCTCGGCGCCGGTGGCGCGGCCCTGCCGCTGCTGCAGGCCTCGGGTATCGAAGAAAGCAAAGGGTTTGGCGGTTTCCCGGTCAGCGGCCAGTGGCTGCGTTGCGACAACCCGGAAGTGGTCAAGCACCACCAGGCCAAGGTCTACAGCCAGGCTGCCGTGGGCTCGCCGCCGATGTCCGTGCCGCACCTGGACACCCGCGTAGTCGACGGCAAGAAATCCCTGCTGTTCGGGCCCTACGCCGGCTTCACCACCAAGTTCCTCAAGCACGGCTCGTTCCTCGACCTGCCGCTGTCGGTTCGCGCCGGCAATATTGGCCCGATGCTGGCCGTGGCCCGCGACAACATGGACCTGACCAAGTACCTGGTCAGCGAAGTGATGCAGTCCATGGAGCAGCGCCTGGAATCCCTGCGTCGCTTCTACCCTGAAGCGAAAGCCGAAGACTGGCGCCTGGAAGTGGCCGGCCAACGGGTGCAGATCATCAAGAAAGACCCGAAGAAAGGCGGCGTGCTGCAATTTGGCACCGAGCTGGTCGCGGCCAAGGACGGTTCGCTGGCTGCGCTGCTGGGTGCCTCGCCGGGCGCCTCGGTGACGGTGTCGATCATGCTGGAATTGATCGAGCGTTGCTTCCCGCAGAAAGCTGCCGGTGAATGGGCGACCAAGCTGCACGAGATCTTCCCGGCGCGGGAGAAGGTCCTGGAGACTGATGCCGAGCTGTATCGCAAGATCAACGCGCAGAACAACATCAGCCTCGAACTGGTTGAGCAGAGCAACGAGGCCGAGAGCTACGCCTAAGGCATTGCGGCCATGAAAAACGCCCCGTTCTCGCGATGAGAACGGGGCGTTTTTTTATGCCCAGGAATAATCAGCCGCGGGCGTTGTCGATCAGCTCGATATAGTCGGCGGCGTTGCGCTGGTCCTTGATCAGGTCGACAAACGTCTGGCCGTGCTCATCCTTGCCATCCAGGTCCAAACCGGCCGCCTTGAAGAAAACCAGGAAGCGTTCGAAGTCGTCGATACGCAGGCCACGGTAGGCCTTGATCAGTTTGTGCAGGGACGGGGACGTCGCGTCAACCGGCTCGAAGTCCAGGAACAACTTGATCTGGTCGTCGCCGATCTCGTCACCAATCACCTGTTTCTTATCTTTACGCATTACCGACTCCAGCCAGCAGACATTTACACGGGATTTGAAGTCTACCTGCGAGGCGCAGGCTTCGAAAGCGGTGAAGAACCAATGCGGCCGGGGGCAAGCCCTTCCCACATTGGTTCTTCAGTGTTTTTGCTATTTGCTACGAACAGCACCGGTATGCACATCCGCCCAGACATGCCCGTTGGCGTAACTGAGGAACTGCACATACACCGTGTCATTGCGCAGCAGGTCGACAATCACTCGGTACTGGGCCACCGGGTAGGACAGGGTCAAGGTTTTGCTCTTGTCATCGTATACCGGCTTTTTCAGGCTTTTGCTTTCGGCATCGAAGTTGAGCACCACCTGGCTGATAGTCGCGCCTTTGTTCAGGGACTTGCCCTTGAGACGGATCATCAGCGGCGAGGTCACCGGGATCGGCTGTTGCGTGGATTGACGCTGGTTGCCCACCACCACCGCATACTCGGTGACTTGCAGCAGTTGCTGCTGGTCAGGGGTTTCGGCGCGCAGGGTCAGATCGTCCGGCGGCAGGAACTGCGCATGCATCGGCGCAGGCGCCGCAGCCAGCGGCAGACTGAGGGTCAACGCCAGGGCGGCGCAGGTGCGTATCAACAGGCTCATGGGCCGCTCCGCAAGAGGTGGCCCAGCACTGTAGCTCAATCGAACTGGGCAAGCATCCAGCGTTGATACTCGGCCACGTTGGCGTCGCCTTCACGGGGCGCCCAATCGGCCAGTTCGCCTTCGCCCACCGGCCGATAAGGCCCGGCCTTGCACTCGAACATCACCGTGTCGGGCGCGAGCACCACCAGGCCATGGAACACGCCGGGCGGCAGGTCGACGCCCGAGCATTCGCCGCCGGCCTGCATCACGCGCTTGGCAAGCACCTCGCCGGTGTCGCTGAACACCAGCAAGCCCAAGCGCCCCTGGAGGACCAGCAAGGTTTCCGCCTTGTCCGCGCTCAAGTGCCGATGAGGCGGCACGTAGGTGCTGGGCTGCAGGCCCACGGCCAGGCGATGGCACGGCTCTTCCATCTGATGAAAGTTGTGATGATGCCGGCCACGGAGGCTGGCGCCCGCTTTCTCGGCCAACTCGGCAAACAGCGTCTGATCAAGAAAGCGAGTCATGGGTTACATACCTTTGACGGCGTAGATTCCATTGGCGTTGCGCCAGTAGCCCTTGTAATCCATACCGTAACCGAAGATGTAGCGATCGATGCACGGCAGGCCGACGAAATCGGCTTTCAACTCGGGACGGGCCTTGCGGTCGTGGTCTTTGTCGATCAGCACGGCGGTGTGCACCTTACGTGCGCCAGCGTGTTTGCAGAAGTCGATGATCGCGCCCAGGGTGTGGCCCTCATCGAGGATGTCGTCGATGATCAGCACGTCGCGGTCGATGAACGAAACTTCCGGCTTGGCTTTCCAGAACAGGTCGCCGCCGCTGGTTTCGTTGCGATAACGAGTGGCGTGCAGGTAGGACGCTTCCAACGGGAACTGCAGGTGAGTCAGCAATTTGCCGGCGAAGATCAGGCCACCGTTCATCACGCAGAAGACCACCGGGTTGGTGTCGGCCATCTCGCGAGTGATGTGTGCGCCGACCTTGGCGATCGCTGCTTCGACTTGCGCTTCGGTGTACAGGCAGTCAGCCTCGCGCATGATTTGACGGATATGCTCGAGATCAGCGGACATGGCGCTCTCCAAGGGGTGCTGTGGCAAGAAAAGCGGGCGAAGGTACGCTTCTCATGCGCTCCGAGCAAGCCTTAATGGACTAACGTACTAGATGTCTATAGGACAACACCCTCGGATAGATTAATCTAGGCCGGTTTTTTTGCCCGCCGCCGGAGCCTTTCCCATGCCCACTCGCGAGATCCGCCACCCGCTGATCCGACACAAACTCGGCCTTATGCGCCGTGCCGACATCAGCACGAAGAATTTCCGTGAGCTTGCTCAGGAAGTTGGAGCGCTGCTCACTTACGAAGCCACCAAAGATTTGCCCCTGGAAACCTACGACATCGAAGGTTGGGCTGGCACCGTCCAGGTCGAGAAAATCGCCGGTAAGAAAATTACCGTGGTGCCGATCCTGCGTGCCGGTATCGGCATGCTCGAAGGCGTGCTCAGCCTGATCCCGGGCGCCAAGGTCAGCGCCGTCGGCGTCGCCCGCAACGAAGAAACCCTGCAGGCCCACACCTACCTGGAAAAACTCGTACCGGAAATCAACGAGCGCCTGGCCATGATCATCGACCCGATGCTCGCTACCGGCAGCTCCATGGTTGCCACCATCGACCTGCTGAAAAAAGCCGGTTGCCGGGACATCCGTGCCATGGTGCTGGTGGCCGCGCCCGAAGGCATCGCCGCCGTCGAGAAAGCCCACCCGGATGTACAGATCTACACCGCCTCCATCGACGAGCGCCTGAACGAACACGGTTACATCATCCCAGGCCTGGGCGATGCCGGTGACAAGATCTTCGGCACCAAGCAGAAGGACGCGTGAGCATGCAGGATGAGTTCAACGACCCGCTTTGGCGCCAGATCCTGTCTGGCGCACAGATGCTCTTCGTAGCATTTGGCGCGCTGGTGTTGATGCCACTGATCACAGGTCTTGATCCAAACGTCGCCCTGTTCACCGCCGGCCTGGGCACGTTGTTGTTCCAGCTGGTGACAGGACGGCAGGTGCCGGTCTTCCTGGCGTCGAGCTTTGCCTTCATTACCCCGATCATTCTTGCCAAGGGCCAGTTCGGCCTCGCGGCGACCATGGGCGGGGTGATGGCGGCCGGTTTTGTCTATACCTTCCTCGGCCTGGCCGTGAAGATCAAAGGCACCGGTTTCATCGACCGCCTGCTGCCGCCCGTGGTGATCGGCCCGGTGATCATTTCCATCGGCCTGGCCATGGCACCGATTGCCGCGAACATGGCGATGGGTAAATCCGGCGATGGAACCGAGTTGATTCATTACCAGACGGCGATGATGATCTCGATGCCGGCGCTGCTGACCACGTTGATCGTCGCGGTGTTCGGCAAGGGTATCTTCCGCCTGGTGCCGATCATCTCCGGCGTGCTGGTGGGCTTTGCCATGGCGTTCTACTTCGGCGTGGTCGACACGGCGAAGATCGCCGCAGCACCGTGGTTCGCCCTGCCCCACTTCACCGCGCCGGAGTTCAACTGGCAGGCGATCCTGTTTATCGTCCCGGTGGCCCTGGCCCCGGCGATCGAACATATCGGCGGCGTGATTGCGGTGGGCAGCGTGACCGGTCGCGACTACCTGAAGAAACCTGGCCTGCACCGCACCCTGCTCGGTGACGGGATCGCCACCACGGCCGCCGGCCTGTTTGGCGGCCCGCCGAACACCACCTACGCCGAAGTGACGGGCGCGGTGATGCTGACCAAGAACTACAACCCGAAGATCATGACCTGGGCGGCAGTGTTTGCCATCAGCCTGGCGTTCATCGGCAAATTCGGTGCACTGCTGCAAAGCATCCCGGTACCGGTGATGGGCGGGATCCTGTGCCTGCTGTTCGGCTCGATTGCCGCGGTGGGGATGAACACCTTGATCCGCCACAGGATTGACCTGGGTGAGGCGCGCAATCTGGTGATTGTGTCGGTAACCCTGGTGTTCGGGATTGGTGGGGTGCTGGTGGGGACCGGGACCGGTCCGGATGACTTCGGCCTGAAGGGCATTGCCCTGTGTGCGGTGGTAGCGATTGGCCTGAACCTGTTGCTGCCGGGCAATGATGGCTGGAAGAACAAGAAGCCGGATGAGCCGCTGATCTAACACATATGGCAGAACCTAATGTGGGAGGGGGCTTGCTCCCGATGGCAGTGTGTCAGTCAATTCATTAGCTGACTGACACACCGCTATCGGGGGCAAGCCCCCTCCCACATTTTTTGATCTCCAGTTTGGCTTAGAGCTCACCCAACCCATCGATCAGCGCCTGGTTCTGCTCCGGCGTACCGATGCTGATCCGCAGGAACTGGGCAATCCGCTCCTGCTTGAAGTGCCGCACGATCACCCCTTGCTCACGCAGCTTGGCCGCCAGGCCGGCTGCGTCGTGCCGTGGGTGGCGGGCAAAGATGAAGTTGGCCGCTGACGGCAACACTTCAAAGCCTTTACCTTCCAGTTGCGCGACCACCTTGTTGCGGTTGTCGATGACCAGTTGGCACGTCTTGTCGAAGTACGCCCGGTCCTCGAACGCCGCCGCCGCGCCGACAATCGCCAGGCGATCCAGCGGGTAGGAGTTGAAGCTGTTCTTGACCCGCTCCAGCGCTTCGATGAGGTCCGGGTGGCCCACGGCCAGGCCCACGCGCAAACCGGCCAGTGAGCGCGATTTGGACAGGGTCTGGGTCACCAGCAGGTTCGGGTAACGGTCCACCAGGCCGATGGCTGTTTCGCCGCCAAAGTCGATATAGGCTTCATCGACCACCACCACCGAATCCGGGCTGGCCTTGAGGATCTGCTCTACGGCGTCCAGCGCCAGCACGCAGCCGGTGGGCGCGTTCGGGTTGGGGAAGATGATCCCGCCGTTGGGCCTGGCATAGTCCGCTACGCGGATCTGGAACTGCTCGTCCAACGGCACCGGGTCGGACTTGATGCCGTAGAGGCCGCAGTACACCGGATAGAAGCTGTAGCTGATATCCGGGAACAGCAACGGCAGCTCGTGCTGGAACAGGCCGTGGAAGATGTGCGCCAGGACTTCGTCGGAGCCGTTACCGAGGAACACCTTGCCGGCGTCGATCCCGTAGTACTTGGCCACGGCCTGCTTGAGCAGGTCGCTGTTGGGGTCCGGGTACAGGCGCAGGTTGTCGTTCAACTCGGCCTGCATCGCAGCCAGCGCCTTGGGCGACGGGCCGTAGGGGTTTTCATTGGTGTTGAGCTTGACCAGTCTGGTCAGCTTCGGTTGCTCGCCGGGCACGTAAGGCACGAGGTCCTTGACGAAGGGGCTCCAGAATTTGCTCATGTGTTATTTCCCCTCTTCCAGGATTCGATACTCAGCGCTACGGGCGTGGGCGCTCAAGGATTCACCACGGGCCAGCACCGAAGCGGTCTTGCCCAATTCGGAAGCGCCTTGTGGCGAGCAGAAGATGATCGACGAACGCTTCTGGAAGTCATACACCCCCAGCGGCGACGAGAAGCGCGCGGTGCCGGACGTCGGCAGCACGTGGTTGGGGCCGGCGCAGTAGTCGCCCAGGGCTTCGCTGGTGTGGCGGCCCATGAAGATCGCACCCGCATGGCGAATCGACGGCAGCCAGGCCTGTGGATCGGCCACGGACAGCTCCAGGTGCTCCGGCGCGATACGGTTGGCCACTTCGATGGCCTGTTCCATGTCACGCACCAGGATCAGCGCGCCACGGCCATTGATCGACTTCTCGATGATCTCGGCGCGGTCCATGGTCGGCAGCAGCTTATTGATGCTGGCGGCGACCTTGTCGAGGAACTCGGCGTCCGGGCTGACCAGGATCGCCTGGGCGTCCTCGTCGTGCTCGGCCTGGGAGAACAGGTCCATGGCGATCCAGTCCGGATCGGTCTGGCCGTCGCACACCACGAGAATTTCCGACGGGCCGGCGATCATGTCGATACCGACCTGGCCGAACACGTGGCGCTTGGCAGTGGCCACGTAGATGTTGCCGGGGCCGACCACCTTGTCGACCTTCGGCACGCTTTCAGTGCCATAAGCCAGGGCGGCAACCGCTTGGGCACCGCCGATGGTGAACACGCGGTCGACACCGGCAATGCAGGCGGCAGCCAGTACCAGTTCGTTGATTTCACCGCGCGGGGTCGGTACCACCATGACCACTTCGGTCACGCCGGCCACCTTGGCGGGAATCGCGTTCATCAATACCGACGAGGGGTACGAGGCTTTACCACCCGGCACGTACAAGCCGGCACGGTCAAGCGGTGTGACCTTCTGGCCCAGTACGGTGCCGTCGGCCTCGGTGTAGCTCCAGGAATCCTGCTTCTGTTTTTCGTGGTAGCTGCGCACTCGGGTCGCGGCGACTTCGAGGGCCTGGCGCTGGGGCGCGGTGATGCGCGTCAGGGCCAGTTCCAGGCGTTCGCGGGGCAGGATCAGGTCGGACATGGACTTGACGTCCAGATCGTCGAACTGCCGGGTGAAATCCACCAGGGCCGCATCACCGCGCTCGCGCACGGCCTTGATAATGTCGAGGACCCGCTGGTTGACCGAGTCGTCGGACACGCTTTCCCAGCTCAGCAGATGATCCAGATGATGGGCGAAATCCGGGTCGGCAGCGTTGAGTCGGGCAATTGCAGTGGACGTGGTCATAGCGAGGGCCTCAATAGAATTGGCAAAAACTCAGGCGCCCTAAACTAGCAGTCGTTTCCGCTTGGGCACCTGAGAATTCTGGCTATGAGGCGGATAGACGGGCGCAGCTTTTCAGCTACGCGGGTGAGTCAACCGCGGTGTCGAGACTCCACTGCCTGGCGCAGGGTGTCGATCAACGCCTGGATACGGGCGTGCTGCATCTTCATCGACGCTTTGTTGACGATCAGCCGAGAGCTGATGTCGGCGATAAAGTCCTGTGGTTCGAGACCGTTGGCACGCAGGGTGTTGCCGGTGTCGACCACGTCGATGATCTTGTCGGCCAGGCCGATAAGCGGCGCCAGCTCCATCGAGCCGTAGAGCTTGATGATGTCGACCTGGCGGCCTTGCTCGGCGTAGTAGCGCTTGGCGACGTTGACGAACTTGGTGGCCACGCGCAGGCGGCCTTTAGGCTCGACATCACCGACACGGCCGGCGGTCATCAGCTTGCACAGGGCAATGCGCAGGTCCAGCGGCTCGTACAGGCCTTGGCCGCCGTATTCCATCAACACGTCTTTACCGGCGACACCGAGGTCGGCCGCGCCATGTTCAACATAGGTCGGCACGTCGGTAGCCCGTACGATCAGCAGGCGAACGTCGTCCTGGGTCGTCGGGATGATCAGCTTGCGGCTCTTGTCCGGATTCTCGGTCGGCACGATGCCCGCTTCAGCCAGAAGCGGCAAAGTGTCGTCAAGGATGCGGCCCTTGGACAGTGCAATGGTCAACATGGGAAACGTCAGTCCTTCATCAGGCTATTGCTGTCCGGTCGCAAACGGCGCCAGACACAGATCGAGGCCATGACAGCCTCGATTTGAAACAAACCAGTGTCTGTAGGAGCGAGCTTGCTCGCGAAAAACGTCAACGATAACGCGTTTATTCAGACTCAACGCGGTGCCCACGAGTTCTTCGCGAGCAAGCTCGCTCCTACAATGCAGTGGGACTAGCCCGGTACGCGGCGGATTTTCGCGCCGAGCATCTGCAGTTTTTCTTCGATGCACTCGTAACCACGGTCGATGTGGTAGATGCGGTCGATCAGGGTATCGCCTTCGGCGATCAGCGCCGAGATCACCAGGCTGGCAGAAGCGCGCAGGTCGGTGGCCATGACTGGCGCGCCCTTGAGCTTCTCGGTGCCGGTCACGATGGCAGTGTTGCCTTCGACCTGGATCTTCGCGCCCATGCGGTGCAGTTCGTACACGTGCATGAAGCGGTTTTCGAAGATGGTCTCGATCACGGCACCCGTGCCTTCGGCAATGGCGTTCAAGGAGATGAACTGCGCCTGCATGTCGGTCGGGAACGCCGGGTACGGAGCGGTACGCACGTTGACGGCTTTTGGCCGCTTGCCGTGCATGTTCAGCTCGATCCAGTCTTCACCGGTGGTGATTTCGGCACCGGCTTCGCGCAGTTTTTCCAGGACCGCTTCCAGGATGGTCGGATCGGTGTCCTTGACCTTGACGCGACCACCGGTGACGGCGGCAGCAACCAGGTAGGTACCGGTCTCGATACGGTCCGGCATCACTTTGTAGGTGGCCGGGTGCAGGCGTTTCACACCGTCGATGGTGATGGTGTCGGTGCCGGCGCCGGTGATGTTGGCGCCCATGGCGATCAGGAAGTTGGCCAGGTCGACCACTTCAGGCTCGCGCGCAGCGTTTTGCAGCACACTGCGGCCGTTGGCCAGGGCGGCAGCCATCATGATGTTCTCGGTACCGGTCACACTGACGGTATCAAAGAAGAAGTTGGCGCCACGCAGGCCGCCTTCCGGCGCCTTGGCCTTGATGTAGCCGCCTTCGACGTCGATGGTCGCGCCCATGGCCTCAAGGCCACGGATGTGCAGGTCCACCGGACGCGAGCCAATGGCGCAACCGCCAGGCAATGCGACTTCGGCTTCGCCGAAACGAGCGACCATCGGGCCCAGTACCAGGATCGACGCACGCATGGTCTTCACCAGTTCGTACGGGGCGATCAGGGTCTTGATGGTGCGCGGGTCGATTTCGACGGACAGCTTCTCGTCGATTACCGGCTCGATACCCATGCGACCAAACAGCTCGATCATGGTGGTGATGTCGTGCAGGTGCGGCAGGTTGGCCACGGTCACAGGGCCATCGCACAGCAGGGTCGCAGCCAGGATCGGCAAGGCAGAGTTTTTCGCACCGGAAATGCGAATCTCGCCATCAAGGCGGGCACCGCCGGTAATAATCAATTTATCCATAAGAATCTCGACGCCTTGGGGGCTCAGGTGCGCTCGGCCCAGGCCGCGCGGCTGAAAAATTTCATAGTGACCGCGTGGATGCTGCCATCGGTGATCCACGGGTTCAAATGGGCATAGATCTGCTGCTGACGCTTGACCGGGCTGAGTGCCGCCAGTTCATCGCTAATCACGTTCAGCTGGAAGTTGCAGCCTTCGCCTTCAACTTCTACGTTCGTATCCGGCAGCTTTCCTTCGAGAAAGCTTTTAACTTCTAGGGCCTGCATGATCAACCTCTATCGGCGCCCAGTGCGCACGGGTCGCACATCATACAAAAAAGCCCCGCGCCTGCGAACCCCGCATAGCAGGACTCTGACGGGGGGCTTTATCGATAGTGTGTATTAAGGATTCGCCAACAGCTCGGTCAAACCGGAAACTTCGGCGATTTCACGCATGTCTTCGGGCAATGCACGAAGGGTGACCGACTTTTTGGCCGCTTCGGCATCGCGCATGAAACACAGCAGCAACGACAAGCCGACACTGCTGGACTTGGTTACCGCCGAGCAATCCAGCACCAGCGCAGGGGCCGTGCTGGTCTTGATCAGCGCCTGGCCCTGCTTGCGCAGGTCAGGCCCGGTGCGGTAATCGAGCACGCCGCTGAGGAACAGCTCGCCCGCGTCGCCGAGACGAACAGCCGACTCGGTCATTGCGCAGGTTTCCCGGCGGCTTTATCGGTCTCTTCCTTGGCCTTGGCGACTTCACCGGCCCAACCATTGATGGTTTTGTCCAGGTCGTTGCCATTGCGCTGCATGGCGTCGGCGAACTGGTCACGGAACAGCTTGCCGATGTTGATGCCGTTGATGATCACATTGCGCAGTTTCCACTCGCCATTGATCTTCTCCAGCGTGTACTGCACAGGGTAGACGGCACCATTGTTGCCCTTGACGCTCATGTTGACACTGGTGCGGTCACCCGACTCATCCCCGGCGGGAGCGACGGTAATGCCCTGGTTGTTGTACTCGAGCAAAGCGTTGCCATAGAACTGGAACAGGCCGCGCTTGAAGTTCTCCTGGAACGTCTGCATTTGCGCAGGGGTGGCCTTGCGCGAATATTTGACCGTCATGATGCTGCGAGAAATGCCTTCAGCATCGACGACCGGGCCCACGATGCTGTTCAGCGCCTCGTAGAATTTGCTCGGGTCTTGCTTGTACTGCTCTTTATTGGCAGTCAGGTCAGCCAACATCCTGTTGGTAGTGTCCTGCACCAGTTCGTGCGCAGAACCCGCTGCGTTGGCCATCAACGGCAGCGCTGCCAGCAGTACCAGGAGGCCACGTCGCAAGGTAGAGATCATGTACAGATTCCTCATTTGGCGTCTTTATTGACCGTATTGAGCAGGAATTTACCGATCAGGTCTTCAAGTACCAGCGACGACTGCGTGTCGTGGATGGTCGAGCCATCCTTGAGCAGGGCTGTTTCCCCGCCCACGCTGACACCGATGTACTTCTCGCCCAGCAGGCCCGCAGTGAGGATAGATGCAGTGGAGTCGGTCGGCAGATTATCTACCTTCTTGTCCAGTTGCATCGTCACTCGACCGGTGAAGCTGTCGCGATCCAGATCGATTGCCGTGACCTTGCCGATAGTCACACCGGCCATGGTCACTTTAGCTCTGACAGTCAAACCGGCGATATTGTCGAAGTACGCGTAAAGTTTATAAGTATCGGCGGTGGGGCTGGCCGAAAGGCCGCTGACTCGCAGGGCCAACAACAGTAAAGCCAGGATGCCAGCCAGCAAGAAAAGGCCGACACCGATTTCCACAGTGCGGTTTTGCATCAGAAATCTCCAAACATCAAGGCGGTCAAAATGAAGTCAAGGCCCAGTACTGCCAACGAGGCGTACACAACGGTCTTGGTGGTGGCGCGACTGATCCCTTCTGAAGTGGGCTCACAGTCGTAGCCTTGGAATACGGCGATCCAGGTCACTACAAAGGCGAAGACGATGCTCTTTATGATGCCGTTGAGCACGTCACCGCTGAAGGTCACGCTGTTTTGCATGTTGGCCCAGTAGGAGCCGTCATAGACGCCCAGCCAGTCCACCGCCACCCACGAGCCGCCCCAGATACCAACCACGCTGAAGATCATCGCCAGCAAAGGCAGGGAAATAAAGCCGGCCCACAGGCGCGGGGCAACAATGTACTTGAGCGGGTCCACGCCGATCATTTCCAGGCTGGACAACTGCTCGGTGGACTTCATGTTGCCGATTTCGGCGGTCAACGCAGAACCCGCACGCCCGGCGAACAGCAACGCGGTCACGACCGGCCCCAGTTCACGCAGCAGCGTCAGGGCAACCATCTGCCCCACCGCCTGCTCCGAACCGTAGCTGGACAGGATATTGAAGCCCTGCAACGCCAGCACCATCCCGATGAACACCCCGGAGACGACAATGATCACCAGGGACATCACGCCCACCGAATGCAGTTGCTTGATCAACAGGCCGAACCCGCCACCAATGCCACCGCGGCCGAGCAACGCGTGAAACAGGAAAATCGTCGAGCGGCCCAGCACTTCGACGATGTCGATACCGGATCGACCGAAAAGGCGAACCTTCTCGATGAGAGATGTCTTGCGCATCAGCGCTTCCCCAGAAGGTCTGAGCGGTAATCCGCTGCCGGAAAGTGAAAAGGCACAGGGCCATCGGGATCGCCGGTCATGAATTGGCGAATACGCGGGTTGTCGGCGTTCATCAGTTCTTCAGGCGTACCCTGCCCCAGCACCTGGCCATCGCCGACTACATAAAGGTAATCGGCAATGCTCGCGGTTTCTGCAAGGTCGTGGGAGACCACGATGCTGGTGATACCCAGCGCATCGTTGAGCAGACGGATCAGGCGTACCAGCACGCCCATGGCAATCGGATCCTGGCCGACGAAGGGCTCGTCGTACATGAGGATCTGCGGGTCGAGGGCAATGGCGCGCGCCAGGGCCACGCGGCGCTTCATGCCGCCGGACAGTTCGTCGGGCATCAGGTCGATGGCGCCGCGAAGGCCCACGGCCTGCAATTTCAGCAACACAATGTCACGAATCATTTCATCGGACAGCTGGGTATGCACCCGCAACGGAAACGCCACGTTCTCGAACACATCGAGGTCGGTAAACAGCGCACCGCTCTGGAACAGCACCCCCATATGCTTGCGCGCATCGAACAGATCGCTGCGCGACAGTGTCGGCAGGTTCTGGCCGTTGACCCATACTTCACCGGCGCTGGGGCGCAATTGCATGCCCATCAGACGCAGCAGCGTGGTCTTGCCGCAACCGGACGGCCCCATGATGCCCGTGACCTTGCCGCGGGGAATGCGAATATCGACGTTATTGAAGATGCTGCGCGTCCCGCGCTTGAAGGTCAGTCCCTTCAGCTCGACCGCGTAGGCGTTATCGGCACTCATCTAAACTCCTTGGGATGCAGCCTCTCACTCAGACACCATGCATGCGACAAACGTTTGCAACGGTGACGCATATAGATAGCCACATGGGCTGGGCGGACCGAACTGGCGGCGAACTATATCACTGCTGGTACAGGGCGCCCAAGGCCGGAACTGCGCTAGTTCAGTTTAAGGACAGGGAAAAAACGTTGCTGGCTATGTTACTGAGGATCGATCTCAGGCATTCGTTGAATAAAGCCTGACGAACTTGCGTGAGGGAATTGATCATTACCGCTATAATCGCCGACTTTTCGTCAGGCTATACGACTTCAGACATGAGCCAATCCAGCGACCTTATTCAATCCGCGCAACGCACCATCCGCCTCGAAGTTGAAGCCGTAGAAGGCTTGCTGGCCCATATCGACGCAGATTTCGTACGCGCCTGCGAGATGATCCTGGCCAGCAAGGGCCGTGTTGTCGTGGTCGGCATGGGCAAATCGGGCCACGTCGGCAACAAGATCGCCGCCACCCTGGCCAGCACCGGGACCACCGCATTTTTCGTGCATCCGGCCGAAGCCAGTCACGGCGACATGGGCATGATCACCAAGGATGACATCATCCTGGCGCTGTCCAACTCCGGCACCACCAACGAAATCGTGACCCTGCTGCCGCTGATCAAGCGCCTGGGCATCAAGATGATCAGCCTCACCGGCAACCCGGAATCCACCCTGGCCAAGGCCGCCGACGTGAACCTGAATGTTCACGTGGACCACGAGGCCTGCCCGCTGAACCTGGCGCCGACCTCCTCCACCACCGCCGCCCTGGTCATGGGCGACGCCCTGGCCGTGGCGCTGCTGGAAGCCCGTGGATTCACCGCTGAAGACTTCGCATTTTCCCACCCGGGTGGCGCCCTGGGCCGCCGCCTGCTGCTGAAAGTGGAAAACGTCATGCATTCGGGCGAGGAATTGCCCCACGTCCAGCGCGGCACTCTGCTGAAGGACGCGCTGATGGAAATGACCCGCAAGGGCCTGGGCATGACCGTGATCCTGGAAGCCGACGGGCGCCTGGCCGGGGTATTCACTGACGGTGACCTGCGCCGCACCCTGGACCGCACCATCGATATCCGTACCGCGACCATCGACGCCGTGATGACCCCCCATGGCAAGACTGCACGCCCTGAAATGCTGGCAGCCGAAGCATTGAAGATCATGGAAGACCACAAGATCGGCGCGCTGGTGGTGGTCGATAGCGACGACCACCCGGTGGGCGCCCTGAACATGCACGACTTGCTGCGTGCGGGAGTGATGTAAATGACCAGCGACCTGTTGCAACGCGGCAAACACATCAAACTGGCGATTTTCGACGTTGACGGCGTGCTGACCGATGGCCGCCTGTACTTTCTCGAAGACGGCAGCGAATTCAAGACGTTCAATACCCTCGACGGCCAGGGCATCAAGATGCTGATGGCTTCGGGCGTGCAAACGGCGATTATCAGCGGCAGAAAAACCCCCGTTGTGGAACGCCGCGCACAAAACCTCGGTATTCCTCACCTGTATCAGGGCCGCGAGGATAAACTGGTGGTTCTGGACGAGCTTCTTGGCCAACTCAACCTAAGCTATGAGCAGGTCGCCTATCTGGGCGATGATCTGCCCGACTTGCCGGTCATTCGCCGAGTGGGCCTGGGAATGGCCGTCGCCAATGCGGCGACGTTTGTTCGCGAGCACGCCCATGGCGTCACCACCGCCCGTGGCGGCGAAGGTGCCGCCCGCGAGTTCTGTGAACTGATCCTGCGAGCCCAGGGCAGTCTTGAAGCGGCCCACGCCGCCTACCTATAGAGCGTTTTATGCTGAGTAAAAAGATTCGCAACTTCCTGCTATTCGGAGTCATCGCCGCGCTGTTCCTCGCGGTGGGCTACTGGAATATCAGCCCGGGACGCTTCCTCGACCAGCCTGCAGCGCAGGTTGAAGAAGGGGCTATCGACTATTACGCAACCAATGCCTACAGCGTGCAGTTCCTGCCTGACGGCAAGGTGCAGTACGAAATGACCTCGGACAAAGTCGAGCATTTGAAGGCCACCGAAGTCACCCTGCTGACTAACCCGGACCTGAACCTGTACCGCGGCACCGAGTTCCCATGGCATGTCACGAGCAAGCGTGGCGAGGTGAACCCGGACGGCACCGAGGTAGAACTGATTGACTCGGTACGCGTTGCGCGCACTGACGCCAAAAAACGTGACACCGTGATTACCAGCAGTCGCATGACCGTATTCCCACAGAAGCAATATGCGCAGACCGAGCAAGACGTTAGAATCGACGGCGCTGGCGGTGTATCGACTGGCAAGGGAATGAAAGCGTATTTGAAAGAAAGCAGGATACACCTGCTATCGAACGTAAGAGGACAGTATGAGGCTCGTTAAAACTCTCCCTATTTTGCTCGGTCTGGGCGCAGCACTGGGAAGCGTGAGCGCCTGGGCTCTGCCGAACGATAGCCAGCAACCGATCCACATCTCGGCTGACGATGCGCAACTGGATGACAAGCAAGGCGTCGCCACCTATACCGGCGGCGTGATCATCACCCAGGGCTCGATGAAGATCACCGGCAACACGGTGACACTGACGCGCACCCAGGCGGGCGATATCGACGTGGTGACTTCGGTGGGCAACCTGGCGTACTTCGAACAGAAGCAGTCGGCTACCGACACCGGCCCGATGAAGGGCTACGGCAAGACCATCCAGTATCACGCCCAGCAGAATCGCATCGTGCTGATCGACCAGGCCAAGGTACTCAGCCCCGATGGCAACTCCACGGAAGGCGAGAAGATCACCTATGACACCGTGAAGCAGATCGCCAACGCCGGTCGCGCCAATGGCAGCAAGGTCACCGCGCCACGCCCACGTATCGACATGGTTATCCAGCCGAAGAAGAAGGCCGAGTAATGGCAACCCTGAAAGCCCAGCATCTGGCCAAGGCCTATAAAAGCCGTCAGGTCGTGCGCGACGTCAGCCTGTCGATCGACAGCGGCCAGATCGTCGGCTTGCTTGGCCCTAACGGCGCCGGCAAGACCACCTGCTTCTACATGATCGTCGGCCTGGTCCAGGCGGACCAAGGTCGCGTACTGATCGACGACCTGGATGTGAGCCACCAGCCAATGCACGGCCGTGCCCGCGCAGGTATCGGCTATCTTCCGCAGGAAGCGTCGATCTTCCGCAAGCTGTCGGTATCCGACAACATCATGGCCATCCTTGAAACCCGCAAGGAACTCGACCGTGAAGGCCGCCGCAAAGAATTGGAAAGCCTGCTGCAGGAATTCCACATCAACCACATTCGCGACAACCTTGGCATGAGCCTGTCCGGTGGTGAGCGTCGTCGCGTGGAAATCGCCCGCGCCCTGGCCACTGCCCCCAAGTTCATCCTGCTGGACGAACCGTTTGCCGGCGTCGACCCTATCTCGGTCGGCGACATCAAGCAGATCATCCACCACCTCAAGGCCAAGGGGATCGGTGTACTGATCACCGACCACAACGTGCGTGAGACCCTCGATATCTGCGAAACCGCGTATATCGTCAACGATGGCCAGCTGATCGCCGAGGGCGACTCTGCCACCATCCTGGCCAACGAACTGGTCAAGGAAGTGTACCTGGGTCACGAGTTCCGCCTGTAAGGCCGCCTGCAAAAACAAGGCGGTGGCAGGTCGTTTGCCCGATGCGCGGGAGTCAATGAAAACCTCCGGATTTTTATTGTTACCGCGCTCTAGGCAAAGCCCCCGATATCAGGCATATAATTTGCTTATGTTTGGCGCTCACGCGCCCTGTCGTGGATGGCGCATTGCGCCGGCGAATAAGGTGTTAAGCCCCTGCCATGAAACCATCGCTAGTCCTGAGAATGGGCCAGCAGCTGACGATGACACCGCAGCTGCAACAGGCCATCCGCCTGCTCCAATTGTCGACCCTGGACCTGCAACAGGAAATCCAGGAGGCCCTGGAGTCCAATCCGATGCTCGAACGCCAGGAAGAAGGCGACGACTTCGATAATGCAGACCCATTGGCCGACAACATCGAGCAAAAACCCAATTCCGACGTACAGGAACCCTCCTACCAGGAAACCGCCCCCACGGTGGATAACCTTGAGGAAGGCGATTGGAACGAACGCATTCCCAACGAACTCCCGGTGGACACCGCCTGGGAGGACGTCTACCAGACCAGCGCCAGCAGCCTGCCCAGCAATGACGATGACGAGTGGGACTTCACCACCCGCACTTCCGCCGGCGAGAGCCTGCAGAGCCATCTGCTGTGGCAACTGAACCTCGCGCCGATGTCGGACACCGATCGCCTGATCGCCGTGACCCTGATCGACTGCATCAATAACCAGGGTTACCTGGACGAGACCCTCGAAGAGATTCTCGAGGCCTTCGACCCGGAACTGGACATCGAGCTGGACGAAATCGAAGCGGTCCTGCACCGCATCCAACAGTTCGAGCCCGCCGGCATCGGTGCCCGCACCCTGAGCGAATGCCTGCTGCTGCAACTGCGCCAGCTGCCCGCCAAGACCCCATGGCTCGCCGAGGCCCAGCGCCTGGTCACCGACTATATCGACCTGCTGGGCAGCCGCGACTATAGCCAGTTGATGCGGCGCATGAAGCTCAAGGAAGACGACCTGCGCCAGGTCATCGAGCTGGTGCAAAGCCTCAACCCGCGTCCAGGCTCGCAGATCGAGTCCAGCGAAGCCGAATACGTCGTTCCCGACGTGATCGTGCGCAAGGACAACGAGCGCTGGTTGGTGGAACTGAACCAGGAGTCGGTGCCGCGCCTGCGGGTCAACCCGCAATATGCCGGTTTTGTGCGCCGTGCCGACACCAGCGCCGATAACACCTTCATGCGCAACCAGTTGCAGGAAGCGCGCTGGTTCATCAAGAGCCTGCAGAGCCGCAACGAAACCCTGATGAAAGTGGCCACCCAGATCGTCGAGCATCAGCGCGGCTTCCTGGAATATGGTGACGAGGCGATGAAACCGCTGGTCCTGCACGACATCGCAGAAGCGGTGGGCATGCACGAATCGACGATTTCCCGGGTGACCACACAAAAATTCATGCATACCCCACGGGGCATATATGAGCTGAAATACTTTTTCTCCAGTCATGTCAGCACATCCGAAGGCGGCGAATGCTCGTCCACGGCGATCCGCGCAATCATCAAAAAACTGGTTGCTGCGGAAAATCAGAAAAAGCCGTTGAGTGACAGCAAGATCGCTGGTTTACTGGAGGCACAAGGCATTCAGGTCGCCCGTCGAACCGTCGCCAAGTACCGCGAGTCCCTTGGGATCGCGCCTTCCAGCGAGCGTAAGCGTTTGATGTGACGGGCGGGCCACAGCGTTCCAGTGGCGGGTATTCCTACCCGCCGCTTTATGCACTGGCAACGAAGGAGAAGCTGTATGCAAGTCAACATCAGTGGACACCATGTAGAAGTCACCCCTCCACTACGCGACTACGTCGAGCAGAAGCTGAGGAAGCTTGAGGGTCATTTCGACAAGATCACCAACGTGCAGGTCATCATGAAGGTCGACAAGCTTCAGCAGAAAATCGAAGCGACTCTTCAGATACCCGGTGGAGAAGTGGTCGCCAATGCCGAACATGAAGACATGTATGCATCAATCGACTTGCTCACCGACAAGCTTGACCGCCAACTCAAAAAGCATAAGGAAAAGAATCTGAGCCTGCTCCAGGGCACAGGTCGTTAACTCTCCCCCCATGATCCGACTTGAAACCATCCTGACCCCCGGCCGTTCCCTCGTGAACGTGCCGGGCGGCAGCAAGAAGAAAGCCCTCGAACAAATTGCCAACCTGATCAGCAGCCAAGTGCCTGAGCTGGAGATGCAAGATGTCTTTGAGGCTCTGATTGCCCGTGAAAAACTCGGCTCCACCGGTTTTGGCAACGGCATCGCCATTCCCCACTGCCGCCTCAAAGGCTGCGAGACACCTGTCAGCGCCCTGCTGCACCTGGACGCACCTATCGATTTCGACGCGATCGACGGCGCCCCGGTAGACCTGCTGTTTGTTCTGCTGGTCCCACAGGCCGCCACCGACGCACACCTGGAACTGCTTAGGCAGATCGCAAGCATGCTCGACCGCAAGGAAGTACGCGACAAACTGCGCAGTGCCAGTAGCAACGAGGCGCTGTATCAAGTTGTCCTGGATGAGCAAAACGGGCAGTAATCATGCGTTTGATCATCGTCAGCGGCCGCTCCGGCTCGGGTAAAAGTACCGCCCTCAACGTCCTTGAGGACAACGGCTTCTATTGCATCGACAACCTGCCCGCCGGCCTGCTCCCGGAATTGGCGGAACGGGCACTGATCCATACCGAATTGGCCCAGCCCCTGGTCGCCGTTTCGATTGACGCCCGCAACCTGCCGAGCCACCTCACGCGCTTTCCGGAATTGCTCGAAGAGGTGCGCGCCAAGCACATTCATTGCGATGTGCTGTATCTGGACGCCGACGAAGAAACCCTGCTCAAGCGCTTCTCAGAGACCCGCCGACGTCACCCCCTCAGCAGCCCGCACCGTTCCCTGGCCGAAGCCATCGAGGACGAAACCAAGCTGCTGGGGCCGATCATTGACCTCGCCGACCTCAAGATCAACACCACCAGCCTCAACCTGTACCAGTTGCGCGATGCCATCAAGCTCCGCCTGCTGAACCAGCCGGAGCCTGGCACGGCATTTCTGGTCGAGTCCTTTGGTTTCAAGCGTGGCATGCCGGTGGATGCCGACCTGGTGTTCGACGTGCGCTGCCTGCCCAATCCTTATTGGAAGCCGGAACTGCGCGACCAGTCGGGGCTGGATCAGCCTGTGGCCGATTACCTGGCCGCGCAACCGGATGTGGAGGAGATGTTCCAGGACATTTCCAGCTACCTGCTCAAATGGTTGCCGCGCTTTGCCGCGAGCAACCGAGCCTATGTCACCATTGCCATCGGCTGCACCGGCGGTCACCACCGCTCTGTCTACCTGACCGAGCGCCTGGGCCAGGTGCTGCAACAAACCCTCAAGAACGTCCAGGTTCGCCACCGCGACCTTAGCTGAAAGGAACACCCCCGCGATGCCCGCTCTGGAAATTGAAATCATCAACAAGCTGGGCCTGCATGCCCGCGCCTCGGCCAAATTCGTCGGTATTGCCGGGCAGTTCCCTTGCCAGATCCGCGCCGGGCGTACACCTGAGAGCATGGTCGATGGCAAAAGCATCATGGCGATGATGATGTTGGCGGCCGGCAAGGGCACCAAGATTCATTTGAGCACCGAGGGCGAGCAAGAGCAGGAAGCAATGGACGCCCTGGTGGCGCTGATCAACAACTTCTTTGATGAGGGTGAGTAACCCCTACCCCCGCTGAGGCCTCACCCCAAGGCGGTATCCATCACCATCATCAAGCAGAACCCCATGCACAACCCCAGGCTCGCGAGTTTTTCGTGACCGTTGCGGCGCGACTCCGGGATCACTTCGTGGGTGACCACCAACAGCATCGCGCCAGCGGCCAGTGCCAGGCCCAACGGTAACAGCACCTCGGCCAGGGTCACCAGCCAGGCGCAAAGCACGGCGAACACCGGCTCTACCAAGCCTGACGCGGCGCCGATCAGGAACGCCCTGATCCGCGACATCCCTGCCCCAGCCAATACCAGCGCAATGACCAGGCCTTCGGGCACATCCTGCAAAGCAATGCCCATGGCCAAGCTGTCGGCATCCGGCATGCCGCCGCCGGCTGAGACGCCAACGGCCATGCCTTCGGGGATATTGTGGGCGATGATGGCAAACACGAACAGCCAGATACGCGGTGGAATCACCGGTTTATCCGGTGTGCCCACCAACATCTCCGGGCTGGCGCCGGAGACCTTGCGGTCCACCAGATACAGACCGAACGCCCCCAGCATGATGCCGAAGCTGATCAGCCCACCTGCCCCCCAGGGCGAAAGACCAAGGGCTTCGGCCGCAGCAATTCCCGGCACGACCAGCGAAAACGCGGTCGCCGCCAGCATCACACCGGCACCGAAGCCCAACAAGGTATCGCTCAACGCCACCGGCATCCGCCGAATCACCAAGACCGGAACCGCCCCCAGCGCCGTGCCAAGCGCGCAAATCGCCCCGCCCTGCAGGGCGCGCATGATGCGCGGTGCCAGATCCAGCCAGGCCAGCCCGTGGGCCACCAGCAATGCAGTACCTGCCAACAGCAGCAGCGAACCAAACGCATAACGAAACATTCGCACGCTGCTGATCGCCAGTGTTTCAGTGCCCATAGTCGGCCTTAGATCTTGTTATGGAAGTGAATGTCAGGCCAACGCGGCCTGATAGCGTGCGGCGACTTCCGGCCAGTTGATAACACTGTAGAAGGCGTTGATGTATTCAGGTCGACGGTTCTGGTAGCGCAGGTAGTAAGCATGCTCCCAGACGTCCAGGCCGAGGATCGGCGTGTTGCCATTCATCAACGGGCTGTCCTGGTTGCCGCTGCTTTCCACTATCAGCGTCTTTTGCGGAGTGACACTCAACCACGCCCAGCCGCTGCCGAAACGGGTCAAGGCGGCCTTGGTGAAGGCTTCCTTGAAACTGTCGAAACCGCCGAGTTGCTCTTCTACAGCTTTTCCCAATGCGCCGTCGGGCTTGCCGCCACCTTTAGGCGACATCACCGCCCAGAACAGCGAGTGGTTGGCATGGCCGCCGCCTTGGTTGATGACGGCCGCACGCAGTTTTTCCGGCAGTTGCTGCACGCTGGACACCAGTTTCTCTACAGGCCAGCCCGCAAACTCGGTGCCCTCGACCGCCGCATTGAGGTTATTGATGTAGGTCTGGTGGTGCTTGGTGTAGTGAATCTCCATGGTTTGCGCATCGATATGCGGTTCCAGGGCATCGTAGGCATAGGGCAAGGCAGGCAAGGTGTAGGTCATATCAATGTGCTCCGTATTGAGACGGGGTCGGCTGCACCGCAGTACCGCCCAGCAAGCGATGGGTGCGCGGGTACTCACCGTGATCGCTGATGAAATTCAACAGTTCGACGTAAGTCTTGCTGCTCTGGCGCAGCGCCGCTTCCCGCAGCTGCGGGCTCAGGCGCACGTCCTGCATGGCCTGGAGCAAGCGCTGGTGAATAGCGCAGAGGTATTCGGCGCTTTCCTCGGGCTGATTCAGGCGCAGGTGCAAATCCGCCAGGTTGTGATGGGAAATGACGCAAGCCGCTACTGCTTCGTCGGCATTCGCCCAGCGCTCGAACAACACTTGAGCCAGGGCCAGGGCTTGCAGATAGGCCTCGCGAGCGTCAACCAATTCGCCCTGCATAAAGCAGCGATTGGCGCGTTCGATCGTGCGTTTCCAGTGCTCCATGGTGAGCCTCCAAAGCAGGGTCGGTGATTACACGCCGCCGGCCGTGAGCTTCTCCGGATCCAACAGGACTTCCAGTTGGCTACGGGGCAGGTCGGTGTGCTCAAGGGCCACATCAATCACCGGACGGCCCTGCTGATAGGCCTTCTTGGCAATCTCAGCGGCCTTTTGGTAACCAATGATCGGGTTGAGTGCGGTGACCAGGATCGGGTTGCGCGACAGCGCTTCCTTGAGCTTGGCTTCGTTGACCTTGAAGCTGGCGATCGCCTTGTCTGCCAGCAGGCGGCTGGCATTGGCCAGCAATTCGAGGCTGCTGAGCAGGTTCTGGGCAATGATCGGCAGCATCACATTCAGCTCGAAATTGCCGGATTGGCCAGCGACGGTGATCACCGTGTCATTGCCGATGACTTGCGCAGCCACCATGGCCGTGGCCTCCGGAATCACCGGGTTGACCTTGCCTGGCATGATCGAGGAGCCCGGCTGCAGGCCCTCCAGTTCGATTTCCCCCAGGCCGGCCAGCGGGCCGGAGTTCATCCAGCGCAGGTCATTGGCGATTTTCATCAGCGACACGGCGGTGGCTTTCAACTGGCCGGAGACGGCGACGGCAGTGTCCTGGGAGCCGATCAGCGCGAACAGATTCTTGCCCGGCGTGAATTTCACGCCGGCCAGGCTGCTCAGTTGCTGGCTGAAACGCGCCGAAAACTCCGGATGTGCATTAATCCCGGTGCCCACCGCCGTACCGCCCTGGGCCAGAGCCTGCAGGGCCGGTAATAAGTCCTGCAGGTGACCGATATTGGCCTTGAGTTGCTGCGCCCAGCCATTGAGGACCTGGCTCATGCGCACGGGCATGGCGTCCATCAGGTGCGTGCGGCCGGTCTTGATGAATGGGTGAACCTCTTCGGCTTTCTGCTCGATCACCTGCACCAGGTGCAGCAGGGCCGGCAGCGTTTGCTCGTGCAGCACCAGCGCAGCACTGACATGGATGGTGGTCGGAATGATGTCGTTGCTGCTTTGACCGCAGTTCACATGATCGTTGGGATTGACCGTTTCGCCGAGCAAGCGGCTGGCGAGCGTCGCAATCACTTCGTTGGCATTCATATTCGAACTGGTGCCGGAACCGGTCTGGAAGATATCCACCGGGAAATGCCGCATGTAATCGCCTTCAAGCAAGCCTTGGGCGGCATCGACAATGGCTTTGCCCTGCCCTTCGCTGATCTGCTTGAGGTCGACGTTGACCTTGGCAGCCGCCGCCTTGGCCAGGATCAGTGCACGAATGAACTGCGCCGGCATGCGTTGATGACTGATCGGAAAGTTGTTCACCGCGCGCTGGGTCTGCGCACCGTACAAGGCCTCGGCGGGGACTTGCAGTTCGCCCATGCTGTCGCGTTCGATACGGGTGTTACTCATCGGAAGATCCTTGCACCAGGTCAGAAACGGAAATGGAGGGAAGCAATTCGCAGGTCGCCAATTGCCAGGCAAAGGTCTGCCAGCGCTTGAGGCGGCAGGCACAGTGAGAGAGTTTTTCCAGGTCGCGCAGTGGGCGCCAGGCTTGATCCAGACACAGGGATCGCCAATGCCACGGCAGTGCAATATCGCTGGCGGTGTCGATCAGCAGGCGGAATGAGGTTTCAGCGATGGTCCACGGATGGGTCGCGGTACAACACGCCAGGTATCGGCCCTCGTTGAGGTAATGTTCGATCAGGCGAGGCTCATTGGGATCCAGACCACAGCGAATCTGGCGACTCATCCAGCGCCAGCTTTCCAGGTAAGGATCCTCATGCAGGACAGAACTCATGATCCACACTCATCCGTTAATGATATTTATTATTAAATGATATTGAGAATCAAAACAAGAGTAACACCTCAATCCCCCTGACACACGCCCACAAAAAAGGCGCGCCATCCGTAAGAGGGCGCGCCTTTTTGTGAAGCTGTAGCGGGATTAGCTGCCTGCGACAGTCATCCGCTCGATCAGCACCGAGCCTGTGCGAATATTGCTGCGCAGTTCCAGGTCATTTCCCACGGCAACGATCTGCTTGAACATATCGCGCATGTTGCCGGCGATGGTCACTTCCTGGACGGCAAACTGAATCTCACCGTTTTCCACCCAGAAGCCCGCCGCGCCACGGGAATAATCCCCAGTGACCATATTCAGGCCATGGCCCATCAATTCGGTTACCAGCAGGCCACGTCCCATGCGACGCAACAGCGCCGCCTGGTCTTCGTCGCCATGGGTCACGAAAAGGTTATGCACGCCACCGGCGTTGGCGGTGCTTGGCAGGCCGAGTTTGCGGCCTGAGTAGGTGCCGAGTACGTAAGACACCAGCTCCCCGTTTTCGACGAACGGCTTGGCATACGTGGCCAGGCCGTCCCCATCGAACGCCGAACTGCCCATGGCCCGCATCAAGTGCGGACGCTCATCGATGGTCAGCCACTCGGGAAACAACGTCTGGCCGATCGCCCCTTCAAGGAACGAAGACTTGCGATACAGGTTGCCGCCGGAAATGGCACTCAGGAAACTGCCGAACAAACCGCCTGCCAGCTCCGCCGAAAACAGTACAGGCACTTCACAGGTCGGCACCGGACGCGCGCCCAGGCGGCTCGCGGCACGTTGTGCGGCACGTTGACCAATGCTGGCCGGATCTGCCAGCAATTCACCCTGACGACTTACGTCGTACCAGTAATCACGCTGCATCTGGCCATTGGCCTCGGCGATCATCACGCAGCTCAGACTATGGCGCGTGGACGCATACCCGCCGATAAACCCGTGGCTGTTGCCGTAGACGCGACAGCCCTGATGCGTGTTCAACGTGGTGCCATCGGCGTTCTTGATGCGGGTATCGGCATCGAACGCCGCCGCTTCGCAGGTCAGCGCCAGCTCGATGGCCCGCTCGGGCGTGATGTCCCAGGCATGGAACAGATCGAAATCCTTCAAGTCCTTGGCCATCAGCGCCTTATCGGCCAAGCCCGAGCTTTCATCCTCAGAGGTGTGCTGGGCAATCGCCAACGCGGCGGCAACCGTTTCGCGTATGGCCTCCGGACCGCTGGCCGACGTACTGGCCGAACCTTTGCGCTGCCCCACATACAAGGTGATGCCAAAGCCCTGGTCACGGTTGAATTCGACGGTTTCCACTTCCCGTTGACGTACCGACGTCGACAACCCCTGCTCCAGCGACACCGCCACTTCACAGGCACTGGCCCCCTGGCGCTTGGCCTCGGCAAGGATCTGCTCGACTTGTTCCTGCAGGGCCGGTAACGCTTGCGGACCGACGCTTTGGGCTGCACTCATGGTTTTCTCCACTCAAATTCTGCTTTCGGCTAAGGCCATCGAGCGACCGGGCCGGACAAGCGGCCCCCGACTGGTTATCATGGCGGCGTTTCTTTGCGGACTGCCACCATGGTTGATTCTTACGACGACTCCCTCGATGGGGAGAAAAGCAAAACCCAGGTCAAACGTGAGCTGCATGCTCTGGTCGACCTGGGCGAGCGCCTTACAACGCTCAAGAAAGACTTGATTGCAAAACTGCCACTGACCGACGAAATGCGCCGGGCGCTTGCGGACGCACCCAAGCACACCGCGAATATCGCGCGTAAACGGCACATCATGTTTATCGGCAAGCTGATGCGCGATCAGGACACTGACGCCATTCTCGCCTTGCTTGATCAAACCGATGCCTCCACTCGCCAGTACAACGAACGTTTCCACAACCTGGAACGTTGGCGTGACCGCCTGATCTCGGGCGATGACGCGGTGCTGGAGAAATTCGTGCTGGACTACCCGGACGCCGACCGCCAGCAACTGCGCTCCCTGATCCGTCAGGCCCAGCACGAGCAGGCGCATAACAAGGCGCCGGCCACCAGCCGTAAAATCTTCAAATACATCCGTGAGCTGGACGAGACTCAACGCGGCCTGCGTTGATGCCCTTCCCCGGGTGGCGATCTTCGCCACCCGAAGCTCCACCCCTTACGACCCCGTGCCACCCACGGTGATCGCATCAATTTTCAGCGTTGGCTGGCCGACCCCTACCGGTACCGACTGCCCGTCCTTCCCGCACATGCCCACGCCACTGTCCAGGGCCAGGTCGTTGCCGACCATCGACACCTTGCTCATGGCTTCCGGGCCATTGCCAATCAACGTTGCCCCTTTGACCGGCGCGGTAATCCTGCCGTCTTCGATCAGGTACGCCTCGCTGGTAGAGAACACGAACTTGCCGCTGGTGATATCCACCTGGCCGCCGCCAAGGTTGGCGCAGTAGATGCCGCGCTTCACCGAGGCGATGATCTCCGCCGGGTCGCTTTCGCCACCGAGCATGTAGGTGTTGGTCATGCGGGGCATCGGCAGGTGCGCATAAGATTCGCGACGGCCGTTACCGGTGCGCGCAACGCCCATCAGGCGGGCATTGAGCTTGTCCTGCATGTAGCCCTTGAGCACACCGTTTTCAATCAAGGTGGTGCATTCGGTCGGCGTGCCTTCATCATCGACGCTCAACGAGCCGCGGCGACCGGCCAGGGTGCCATCATCGACAATGGTGCACAGCTTGGACGCAACCATCTCGCCCATGCGCCCGCTGTAGGCGGAACTGCCTTTGCGGTTGAAATCGCCTTCCAGGCCATGGCCCACGGCCTCGTGCAGCAATACGCCGGACCAGCCCGGGCCCAACACCACCGGCAACGTGCCGGCCGGCGCAGGAATGGCTTCCAGGTTCACCAACGCCTGGCGCAAAGCCTCACGGGCATAGCCCATGGCACGGTCGTCGGTGAGGAAGTAACGGTAGTCGGTACGCCCGCCGCCGCCGTGGCCGCCACGTTCGCGGCGGCCGTTCTGCTCGACGATCACGCTGACATTGAAACGCACCAGCGGCCGCACGTCCGCCGCCAGCCCCCCGTCGGTGGACGCCACCAGGATGCGTTCCCACACACCGGCCATGCTCACCGAGACCTGCTGGATACGCGGGTCCAGGGCGCGGGTGGCCGCATCGATACGCTTGAGCAACTCGACCTTTTCCGCGCGGCTGATCACTTCCAGGGGGTTGTCCGGCGCATACAACTGCGCCACGTCCTGGGTACTGAACGCCTGTACCGTGCCATGTTGGCCGGCACGGGAGATCGAACGCGCAGCACGTGCGGCCAGGCCCAACGCCTCCAGGGTGATCGCGTTACTGTAGGCAAAACCGGTCTTTTCACCGGATTGCGCACGAACGCCTACACCTTGGTCAAGATTGAAACTGCCTTCCTTGACGATGCCATCTTCCAGGGCCCAGGACTCGGAGATCTGCCCCTGGAAATACAGGTCGGCGGCATCGATGCCTGGCCCGGCCAGATCGCCGAGCACGGTTTGCAAACTTTCGATGGTCACGCCACCGGGTGCCAGGAGGTGTTCACTGACTGAGGACAACAACTCGCTCATAGGTTTGGCCTTAAATTCATCGTTCTGAAGCAGGCCGCTGGGCGCCCTGCGAGAAAAAGCGCCGATGGTTGACCACCGGCATGCGCGCCCGTATCGACGCCTGTTCACTGCTATCGCGTTCGGCCAGCAACACCGCTTCGCCTTGATCCTGTTGTGCCAGCACCCGGCCCCATGGGTCGACGATCGCCGCATGACCATAAGTTTCCCGTGGCCCTGGATGCACACCGCCCTGGGCGGCCGCCAGCAGGTAACACTGGGTCTCGATGGCCCGTGCACGAATCAGCACATCCCAGTGGGCGGCACCGGTCACGGCGGTAAAGGCCGAGGGCGCGGTAATCAATTCAGCCCCCGCCGCGCGCAGCTCGCTGTACAGCTCGGGGAAGCGCAGGTCGTAACAGACCGTCAGGCCCAAACGGCCAACCGGCGTATCCGCCACCACCACGTTGCTCCCGAAAGCATAGTCATCGGACTCCCGATAGCGACCCCGGGCGTCCGCCACGTCCACATCAAACAAATGCAGCTTGTCGTAACGAGCGACGACTTCGCCGCGATCATCGACCAGCAGCGAGCAGGCATTGGATTTGGCGTGCGGTTGATCCTTGGGCGGCAACGGCAGCGTGCCAGCCACTATCCATAAGGTGAGGTCGCGGGCGGTCTGTTTCAACCATGGCAGGATCGGACCTTCACCCAGCGCCTCGGCGCGGCCGATATCCGCCACGTCGCGGCGGCCCATGGCGGCAAAGTTTTCCGGCAGCACCGCCAGCTTCGCACCGCCGGCCGCCGCTTGTTCCAACAAGCGCCGGGCCTGGACCAGGTTGGCCAGCACATCGCTCTGACTGACCATTTGGATTACTGCAAAGGACATGGGCCGATACTCCGTAAAAGGCATGGGGCCATGCTACTCCACAGGCTCTCAGTTTGGTTTTTCAAAGGGCTTGTCGAAGGTGATTTTTGGATCCTTCCATGGGCCTTCCACCTTGTATTGCACGCTGGCGAAACGCGAAACACGGTCACCGATCAGCTTGTCGATCAGGAACAGTGCGCCACCAATCGCCGGCGCGCCCACGATCAGCGCGGCAATCGGCAGGTTGTTGGTCACCGGCAACGTCACCAGCAACTTCGCATCGACACGGTCAGCCACCAGGTCCAGGGTGCCATTGAGCTCCAGGTTGCTCGACGGGCCGGTCATGGTGATCGGCTCGCGCGTCACGAACACGCCATTGCTGGCGACCAATTGGCCCTTGACCCGGTCATAACTCAAGCCCTTGCCCAGCAGGTCGGAGAAGTCCAGGCGCAGGCGGCGCCCGATGGAGTTGAAGTTGAGCAGACCGAACACCCGCAGCGCCTGGGCACCACCTTCCACCTCGACAAACTGACCTTTACGGAACGTCGCATCCAGGCTGCCGGAGAACCGTTTAGGCCCGACCCAGGCCGGCGAACCCGGCCACCGCCCATCTACATCCAGGTGGAAGTCCTCGCTGGTGACCGTGGGCGCATAGCCCCAGCCTTTGAGTACGTCGGCGATGTTCTTGCCGTCCAGGCGCCCCTTGTACCAACTGCTGCTGTCACCCGGGACACCTTCCCATCCGCCGGCGCCCTTGAGTTGCATGCCCTTGAGGCCCAGGTCCAGCGTATTGAAAGCCAGGCCTTTGGCCGTTGGCCGGATCTTGAGTGACCAGGCGCCAATCAGGTCCGGCCCCTGGAACAGCTGGTCAATGGCGATATCCAACGCCGGAATATCCTTGGGATCGATACTGGCCAACGGGTCCGGTGCGTTTTCATCAGCCTGTACCGTCGGGTCCACCGCCGGCAGCTTCACGTATTGCAGGTTGACCGCAATCGGCGCGCCCTTGGCATCCGGCAGGTTCACGGCGCCCTTGGCCTGCTGGCTGTCGAACTGTAAGCCCCAGGCAGCGGGCTTGCGATCCAGCTGCAGGTTGACCTGGTCGAACTGGGTACCCAGGCCGGTGAGCTTGCCAATCTTGAATTCGGCACCGCTCAGCAGCTGCTTGGCACTGCCACCTGGGTCATTGCCAGCATACTGGTTCACCAGTTTTTTCCACGGGTCGATATCCAGCTCCGAGAGCACGCCACGGATGCGCAAACCCTTGGCGCCTGGCAGCACGGCATCACCATCACCGAGGAACAACTCGCCACGGCCGTCATTGAGTTTGTCCGGCGGCGCGGCAAAGGTGAAGTTGGCCAACTCACCGTAATCAAACCAGTAGCGGCGCTCAGCCCCCTGCAAGGTCATGCGGAATACGCTGTCACGTCCCTGGCTGGCCGGCATGCCGAACGGCGCCGGCAAGTCCACCACAACACCCTTGAGGTTGGAGCTGACCATCAGTTGGCTGTCGGCACCGTCCAGGTTGAGCTGCAATTGATACGAAATATCGCCGGACATCGGCAACGGCTGACTGACTTTCAACCAATCCGTCAGACGCTTGACCGTCACCTGCCCCTTGGCAGCGACACGGGTGCTGATATTACCCGGCTTGCCATCGGCAAAGATCTGCGCGGTGATCGGCCGGTCAAATGCCTGGGCGGTAATCTTTTCGCCGCTCAAGCCCTTGGCGCTGTCGAAGCGGAAATTGCCCTTGAGCTGCGTCAGGTCCAGAGGCGGTTCCGCCAATTGCAGGCGTGCCTTGTCAGTCTGGAAATCCACCACGATCCTGGGCTCGATGCCCTTGACCAGCGGAACATCCAGATCCAGCATGCCTTGCAGGTCTCCTTCGCCTTTCCAGCCGGCGAAGGTGGAGGCCGTGCCGATTGGCGCTTCCTGGAGGATCTTCAGCCCATCACCCAGGCCACCGGCAAAACCACCGGTAAGCAGCAGATGGCTTTCCTTGCCGGACGGCGCGTGGGGAATATTGACGTAGACGTCCTTGACCTTGGTGTCGAGCAACTGCCCCTTGCTGGCCAGGATGCGTACGCCCGTCTCTTCGACAAACACTTCGCCATTGACCTTGTTCACATGGGGCCAACCCGGCTGGAACGCCAGTTCGGCGTCATGCACCTTGAAGAACAGGCTGATATTGCGCGCGGCGGGCAACGCATCGTGGTTCAGCGAGCCCTGGTACTGGAAGAACCCCTGGTCCACCGCACCCTTGAGAATTGCCGTGCGCAGCCACTCATCCAACGCGGGACTCAACACGGCCGGCAGGTATTTAGGGGTAAAGCGTCCATCGCCATCGACCATACCGACCCGCAGGTCCATATAGTCTTCCTGGCTGTGGTCGAAATGCAGGCGAATCAGGAAATCGGCAGCGATCTTGCCCTCTTCCCCCAGCACCTTGATATACGGGGCGATCAGGGTGAAGCCTTGTTTATCCAGCTTCCACGTCAGGCGTGCATTGGCCTGGAGGTACTGCCAGGGCTTGGCGAAGATCGGATCGAGGTGCAGGGAAAAATCCTTGCTGTCCATGCGCAACTCGCCCTGGCCAAGGTCGCCGCTGATGCTGCCGGAAACGTTGCGTGCGGCCGGCGCACCGAAGTAGGCGTCAAACCCGACCCGTTCCAGGTTGGCGGCAAAGCTGACTTTTTGATCGGTGGTGTCTTGAGGACGGAAATCCACCAGTACATTGCGCAGCAGACCGGTGGCCTTCAGGTGCTCGACGGTCTTGGCGACGCCTTCCGACAGCGGCGCCAGGGCGTTGAGCAACGGTGTGATGGGGGTCAGGTCGAGGCGGTCAGCCTGCAGCTTCCAGACTTCCAGGGCCGTGTCGGTCGCCAGGGTCTGCTGCAATTGCAGGCGCGATTCCCATCGGGTCTCGCCCAGGTTCATCGCCAGGGAATCGAACAACACCTTCAAGCCCGTATCGCTGCGTTGCAGATAGGCCGTAAGTGCAAGGTTTTCGATATGCACCGGCTTGCGCTCGGCGTAGCTGCCCTTCACCTGCGGCGAGTTGAGGCGCACGACCGCACTTTGCACCGTGCCTTTACCCCAGTTCAGCCAGAACTCACCGCCGGCCTTGAACTGCGTGAGTTTCCACTGCTGGGTCAGCCTGGCGGGGATCCACTTGGCCCAGTCGCTTTGGGGCAGACTCAGGTAGGCCTCGACTTCAGCATCCTTCCACTGGCTCGCGCGAATGCGGCTGCGCAGGCTCAGGGCAAGGGGCTGGCCGTCGGGCAAGGTCAGGCGGGCGTCCAGGCGCTGGCGGGTGACGCCCGTGTGCAGGCTCAAGCCCACATAGGTCAGGGTCAGCGGCGCCTGGTCGAACGGTTGCAGGGTGACCTGGCTGTCGAGCAGCGATACGCGCTTGACCATCTGCATGCGCTTGAGCAATTGCTCCGGGTCCAGCGGCTGGTCGTCCTGTATCGGCAAGCCTTGCAGCGCCCAATGGCCGTCCTTGTCTTCCTTGGCGCTCAGTTGCAGGCCACTGACTTCCAGGTGCGCAATACGCACTTCGCGCGCCATCAGGCTGGCCCACATGTCCGGCACCACTTCGACCTGATCCAGGCGCAAGGCACTGCTGCCCTCGCCGACCATTACGTCGTGGGCCAGCAACACGGGCGCAAAACCGCTCCAGCGGCCTTCAAGGCTGCCGATGTGCACAGGCATGTCCACCGCAGCCTGGGCCTTGGCTTCGATTTCCGCGCGGTATTCGGCCACCAGCGGGGTCAATTCGCGCCCCAGGCTCACGTACACCGCCGCCAACACCAGCAGCAAGGCGCACAGCCCAAGGCCCCAACGGGTCAAAGCGGCAAAAAAGCGTGTCAGACGCTCCATGTCAGGCGACCCTCAAGGCAGTAGTCGGACTGCAGATCAAGGTCTGCGAGTCGCGTAAAAAGAAAGCGAATGGGGATCAGAGCAGCACCACGTCATATTGTTCCTGGGAATACATGGTTTCGACCTGGAAGCGAATCGTACGCCCGATAAACCCCTCCAGCTCAGCCACGTTACCGGACTCTTCATCCAGCAGGCGGTCGACCACTTTCTGGTTGGCAAGCACTCTATAACCTTCGGCCTGGTAGGCCCGTGCCTCTCGGAGGATTTCCCGGAAAATCTCGTAGCAAACCGTTTCCGGAGTCTTCAACTTACCGCGGCCCTGGCAACTGCTGCAGGGCTCGCACAGCACCTGCTCCAGGCTCTCGCGGGTGCGCTTGCGGGTCATCTGCACCAGGCCCAGCTCGGTGATGCCGATGATATTGGTCTTGGCGTGATCGCGCTCCAGCTGTTTTTCGAGCGTGCGCAGCACCTGGCGCTGGTGCTCTTCATCTTCCATGTCGATGAAGTCGATGATGATGATGCCGCCCAGGTTACGCAGGCGCAGTTGACGAGCAATCGCCGTGGCCGCTTCGAGATTGGTCTTGAAGATGGTCTCTTCAAGGTTGCGATGACCTACGAACGCGCCGGTGTTGACGTCGATGGTGGTCATCGCTTCCGCCGGGTCCACCACCAGGTAGCCACCGGACTTGAGCGGCACCTTGCGCTCCAGGGCTTTCTGGATTTCGTCCTCGACGCCATACAGGTCGAAGATCGGCCGTTCGCCAGGGTAATGCTCCAGGCGATCGGCAATTTCCGGCATCAGCTCGGCAACAAATTGCGTGGTGCGCTGGAAGGTTTCCCGCGAGTCGATGCGAATTTTCTCGATCTTGGGGCTGACCAGGTCGCGCAAGGTACGCAGGGCCAGGCCCAGGTCTTCGTAGATCACACTCGGCGCGCCGATGGTCTTGATCTGTGCGCCGATCTGGTCCCACAGGCGCCGCAGATAGCGAATGTCCATGAGGATTTCGTCGGCACCTGCGCCCTCGGCGGCGGTGCGCAGGATAAAACCGCCCGCTTCCTTGATACCTTCGGCGGCCACGCAGTCGCTGACCACCTTTTTCAGGCGCTCGCGCTCGGCTTCGTCTTCAATCTTCAGGGAAATGCCGACATGGGCGGTGCGCGGCATGTAAACCAGGTAGCGCGACGGAATCGACAGTTGAGTGGTCAGGCGTGCGCCCTTGGAGCCGATGGGGTCCTTGGTGACTTGCACCACCAGGCTCTGCCCTTCGTGCACCAAGGCGCTGATGCTTTCCACCGCCGGCCCTTCGCGCAGGGAGATCTCCGAGGCATGGATAAATGCCGCCCGGTCCAGGCCGATATCGACAAATGCCGCCTGCATCCCCGGCAACACCCGCACCACCTTGCCCTTGTAGATATTGCCGACGATCCCGCGTTTCTGGGTGCGCTCGACATGCACTTCTTGCAGAACACCGTTCTCTACCACCGCCACGCGCGATTCCATCGGCGTGATATTGATCAGAATCTCTTCACTCATGGCTGGGTCTCGTTCAGGCGTTTTCACAATAGTGACCGATCGCTGTAAGGCTGGGCGCTGGAGTAACGCGTTCAGCGCGCGGTAAGGTTTTGCCAACAGGGTATGCCGAATTGTGCAAGCAGTTGCGCGGTTTCGCACACCGGCAGACCTACCACCGCGGAATAGCTGCCATTGAGCCCGGCCACAAACACCGAGCCAAGCCCTTGGATAGCATAGCCGCCCGCCTTGTCCTGGGGTTCGCCGCTGTGCCAGTAGCTTGTAGCCTCCTCGACAGAAATCCCACGGAAAAGTACACGACTGCTTACACATCGGGTTTCACAGCGCTGGCCGTCAGTCAGGGCAATCGCAGTCAGAACTTCATGTTCACGCCCCGCCAGTGCCATCAACATCGCCAACGCATCGGCTTGGTCTACGGGCTTGCCGAGGATCTTGCCGTCCACGATCACTGCGGTATCGGCGCCCAGGACGCAGGCGGCCGAGCGTTGCCCGAGCGCAGCAAAACCCGCTGCGGCCTTACCGCGAGCGAGACGCTCGACGTAGGAAACAGGGGTTTCGTTTGTAAGAGGGGTTTCATCAATGGCGGCGCTGACCACGGTGAAAGGCACACCGATCTGGGTCAGCAGTTCACGCCGCCTCGGGGAGCCCGAGGCCAGATATAGCGAATTCATTGCAGACTCTCCCTGTGGGGTTCGATAACCAGGCAGAGCCTCGCAATCCATTCAATTGATTTTATAGCGACGACGTAACCCACGCAGGCCGAAGCTGATCCACGGCCACAGCAGCGCACTGACCAGGGCCGGCAACACCAGCGCCAGGGTTGGCTGGCGGTTGCCGGTCAGGGCACTGAGCCACAACTGTACCAACTGCGCCAGGCCGAAGATCACCAGGATCACCAGGCATTGCTGCCACATCGGGAACATGCGCAGGCGCTGCTGCAACGACAGCACCAGGAAGGTAATCAGGGTCAGGATCAACGCGTTCTGGCCCAGCAAGGTGCCATACAGCACATCTTCCGCCAAGCCCAGGAACATCGCCGTCACCATGCCCACTTTATGGGGCAGGTTCAGCGACCAGAATGCCAGCAGCAATGCCAGCCACAGCGGACGCAGGATCTCCATGAACTGCGGCAGCGGCGAAACGCTGAGCAGCAAGCCGATAGCGAATGTCAGCCAGACGATCCAGCCATTGCTCGAATGAGTACCGGCCATTATTCCTCCCTCTGCCGTGTGGTGGCCGGGGCTGCGGCTGGAGGCTTCGCAGCGGGCGTCGTAGTGGCAGGCGTGGTGGCCGGCGGTTTCGCTGCAGTCGGTTTCACCGGGTGCACGCTATGGGCCGCAGGCTTGACCGGTGTGGCCACAGGCGCAGTAGCTGCCGGAGTTGCCGCCGGTACAACGGGGGTAGTCGACTGAGGCTTGGGCACGGTCGCAGGAATGATCGGCGCAGTGCCGTTCTTCTTGTCTTCCGCTTCCTGGGCCTGGGCGGCGTCGTTGGCGCGTTCTTCCGGAGTACGGTTGTCGCTGAACACCAGCAACAGGTAGCGGCTGCGGTTCAGGGCGGCAGTGGGTACGGCACGCACAATGGCGAAGGGCTGGCCGGAATCGTGGATCACTTCCTTGACCGTTGCCACCGGATAGCCTGCCGGGAACCGCTGGCCCAGGCCGGAGCTGACCAACAGGTCGCCTTCCTTGATGTCGGCCGTGTCCGCCACATGACGCAATTCCAGGCGCTCAGGGTTACCGGTCCCGCTGGCAATCGCGCGCAAGCCGTTACGGTTGACCTGCACCGGAATGCTGTGGGTGGTGTCCGTCAGCAGCAGTACCCGCGAGGTGTAGGGCATCAGCTCGACTACCTGCCCCATCAGTCCCCGAGCATCCAGTACCGGCTGACCAAGCACCACACCGTCGCGCTCACCCTTGTTGATAATGATGCGATGGGTAAAGGGGTTGGGGTCCATGCCGATCAACTCGGCCACTTCGACCTTTTCGTTGACCAACGCAGAAGAGTTGAGCAACTCGCGCAGCCGAACGTTCTGCTCGGTGAGGGCCGCCAGTTTTTGCATGCGCCCCTGCAACAGCAGGTTTTCGGTCTTGAGTTTTTCGTTCTCGGCAACCAGTTCGGTGCGGCTGCCAAATTGGCTGGCCACGCCCTGGTAGAGACGTTGCGGCAGGTCGGTGATCCAGTAGGTCTGCATCAACACCAGCGACATTTGGCTACGCACCGGCTTGAGCAGCGCAAAGCGGGCATCGACCACCATCAATGCGACCGAAAGCACGACCAGCACCAATAAGCGCACGCCCAATGAGGGGCCTTTGGCGAAAAGCGGTTTAATAGGCCGCTCCTCCCAGGCAAATGTTCTCTTTATTCATACGGCATCTAACCGGCCTGGATGCAGATTGAAGAAGATAAACGCCAACAGGCAGCACTGCAAAGTGCTGCCTGCGGGCGAAGCATGGTGCAACCAACGATCTTATTCGCTGGAGAGCAGGTCCATGGTGTGTTTATCCATCATTTCCAGTGCACGACCACCGCCACGGGCAACGCAGGTCAGCGGGTCTTCGGCGACGATCACCGGCAGGCCGGTTTCCTGGGCCAGCAGCTTGTCGAGGTCGCGCAACAGGGCGCCACCACCGGTCAGCACCAGGCCTCGCTCGGCGATGTCGGAAGCCAGCTCCGGCGGCGATTGCTCCAGGGCGCTCTTCACAGCCTGAACGATGGTGGCCAGGGACTCTTGCAGAGCTTCCAGCACTTCATTGGAGTTCAGGGTGAAGGCACGTGGAACGCCTTCGGCCAGGTTGCGACCACGAACATCGACTTCGCGAACTTCGCCGCCCGGGTAAGCGGTACCGATTTCCTGCTTGATGCGCTCGGCGGTGGATTCGCCGATCAGGCTGCCGTAGTTGCGACGTACATAAGTGATGATCGCTTCGTCGAAACGGTCGCCGCCTACCCGTACGGATTCGGCATACACCACACCGTTCAGGGAGATCAGGGCGATTTCAGTGGTACCACCACCGATATCCACCACCATCGAACCGCGCGCTTCTTCAACCGGCAGGCCGGCACCGATCGCAGCAGCCATCGGCTCTTCGATCAGGAACACTTCGCGGGCACCGGCGCCAAGGGCCGATTCACGGATGGCACGACGCTCCACCTGGGTGGATTTGCACGGAACGCAGATCAGCACACGAGGGCTGGGCTGCAGGAAGCTGTTTTCGTGAACCTTGTTGATGAAGTACTGCAGCATCTTTTCGCAGACGCTGAAGTCGGCGATCACGCCGTCTTTCATCGGACGAATGGCAGCAATATTGCCTGGTGTTCGGCCGAGCATGCGCTTGGCCTCGGTGCCGACGGCAACGACACTTTTCTGATTACCATGGGTCCGAATGGCCACAACCGATGGCTCATTCAGAACGATACCGCGCTCGCGCACGTAAATAAGGGTGTTGGCAGTGCCCAGGTCAATGGAAAGATCGCTGGAAAACATGCCACGCAGTTTCTTGAACATGGGGAAAGGACCCTAGGCAACGCGTGGGTAAAAAAGTGCGGCAAACTCTAACAACGACAGGGATTTTGGGCAAGGCGCCAATGTGCTAAATTGGCCGACTTTCTGTGCACCAACCCCCACAATCGCGGCCGTAAGACCGTAGAAATGCGGTAGTGTTCCGACAATCTAACACACGGACAGCCTCCGTTCTGTTTTCCACTGGAGATTCCCATGGCGCTTGAACGCTCCGACGTGGAAAAAATCGCTCATCTGGCCTCGCTTGGCCTGAATGAAGCCGATCTTCCACAGACCACCGCAGCCCTGAACAGCATTCTCGGGCTGGTTGACCAAATGCAGGCCGTGAATACCGACGGCATCGAGCCCCTGGCTCACCCGCTGGAAGCCAGCCAGCGCCTGCGCGCAGACGTCGTGACCGAGCGCAATAATCGCGAGGCCTACCAGTCCATCGCGCCAGCGGTCGAAAACGGCCTGTACCTGGTTCCGAAAGTCATCGACTAAAGGGAAAGAGCCTTTCATGCATCACATGACTCTGGCCGAGATCGCCCGCGGTCTCGCCGACAAAAAGTTTTCTTCCGAAGAGCTGACCAAGACCCTGCTTGCGCGCATCGCCGAGCTGGACCCCAAGGTCAACAGCTTCATCAGCCTCACCGAAGAGCTGGCCCTGAGCCAGGCCAAGGCCGCGGATGTACGCCGCGCCAACGGTGAAACCGGCGCCCTGCTGGGCGCACCGATCGCCCACAAGGACCTGTTCTGCACCCAAGGCATTCGCACCAGCTGCGGCTCGAAGATGCTCGACAACTTCAAGGCGCCCTACGACGCCACCGTGGTCGCCAAGCTGGCCGCTGCCGGAGCCGTGACCCTGGGCAAGACCAACATGGACGAATTCGCCATGGGGTCGGCCAACGAGTCGAGCTACTACGGCGCGGTGAAGAACCCATGGAACCTGGAACACGTGCCCGGCGGTTCGTCCGGTGGTTCGGCTGCGGCCGTTGCCGCGCGCTTCCTGCCAGCCGCCACGGCCACCGACACCGGCGGCTCGATCCGCCAGCCGGCGGCCTTCACCAACCTCACCGGCCTGAAGCCTACCTACGGTCGCGTTTCCCGCTGGGGCATGATCGCCTACGCCTCCAGCCTCGATCAGGGCGGCCCACTGGCCCGCACGGCCGAAGACTGCGCGATTTTGTTACAAGGCATGGCAGGCTTCGACGCCCAGGACTCCACCAGCATCGATGAACCGGTGCCGGACTACAGCGCCAGCCTCAATACTTCGCTCAAGGGCCTGCGCATCGGCGTGCCGAAGGAATACTTCAGCGCCGGCCTCGACCCGCGCATCGCCGAACTGGTACACAACAGCGTCAAGACGCTGGAAAAGCTCGGCGCCGTGATCAAGGAAATCAGCCTGCCGAACAACCAGCATGCGATTCCTGCCTACTACGTGATCGCGCCGGCAGAAGCCTCTTCCAACCTGTCGCGTTTCGACGGCGTGCGCTTCGGCTATCGCTGCGAAAACCCGAAGGACCTGACCGACCTGTACAAACGCTCCCGTGGCGAAGGCTTCGGCGCCGAAGTGCAACGCCGGATCATGGTCGGTGCCTACGCGCTGTCCGCCGGCTATTACGACGCGTACTACCTCAAGGCGCAAAAGATCCGACGCCTGATCAAGAACGACTTCATGGCTGCCTTTGAAGAAGTCGACGTGATCCTCGGCCCAACCACGCCGAACCCGGCCTGGAAGATCGGTGCCAAGACCGGCGACCCGATTGCCGAGTACCTGGAAGACCTCTACACCATCACCGCCAACCTCGCGGGCCTGCCGGGCTTGTCCATGCCCGCCGGTTTCGTCGATGGCCTGCCGGTGGGCGTGCAATTGCTCGCCCCGTATTTCCAGGAAGGCCGCCTGCTCAATGTGGCGCACCAGTACCAGTTGAACACCGACTGGCACACTCGCACCCCTACCGGCTTCTGAGGAGAACACTATGCAATGGGAAGTTGTGATCGGGCTGGAGATTCATACCCAGCTCGCCACCCAATCGAAGATTTTCTCCGGTAGCGCCACCACGTTCGGCTCCGAGCCCAACACCCAGGCCAGCCTGGTAGACCTGGGCATGCCTGGCGTACTGCCGGTGCTGAACCAGGAAGCCGTGCGCATGGCGGTGATGTTCGGCCTGGCGATTGACGCCGAGATCGGCCAGCACAACGTGTTCGCGCGCAAGAACTACTTCTACCCGGACCTGCCCAAGGGCTACCAGATCAGCCAGATGGAATTGCCGATCGTCGGCAAGGGCTACCTGGACATCCCGCTGGAAGACGGCACCATCAAGCGTGTCGGCGTCACCCGTGCGCACCTGGAAGAAGACGCCGGCAAGAGCCTGCACGAAGAGTTCAACGGTGCCACTGGTATCGACCTGAACCGTGCCGGCACGCCGCTGCTGGAGATCGTGTCCGAGCCGGACATGCGCAGCGCCAAGGAAGCCGTGGCCTACGTCAAGACCATCCACGCGCTGGTGCGTTACCTGGGCATCTGTGACGGCAACATGGCCGAAGGCTCGCTGCGTTGCGACTGCAACGTGTCGGTGCGGCCAAAAGGCCAGGCCGAGTACGGCACTCGCTGCGAGATCAAGAACGTCAACTCGTTCCGCTTTATCGAGAAGGCGATCAACACCGAAGTGCGGCGCCAGATCGAATTGATCGAGGACGGCGGCAAGGTGATCCAGCAAACGCGCCTGTACGACCCGAACAAAGACGAAACCCGCGCCATGCGCAGCAAAGAGGAAGCCAACGACTACCGTTACTTCCCCGATCCGGACCTGTTGCCGGTGGTGCTTGAGGACTCGTTCCTCAATGAGATCCGCGCCACCCTGCCGGAATTGCCGCCGCAAAAACGCGAGCGCTTCCAGGCGCAGTTCGGCCTGTCGGTCTACGATGCCAGCGTACTGGCTTCGAGCCGTGAGCAAGCCGACTACTTCGAAAAGGTCGTGAGCATTGCCGGTGACGCCAAGCTGGCAGCCAACTGGGTGATGGTCGAGCTGGGCAGCCTGTTGAACAAACAGGGCCTGGAGATCGACGAAGCGCCGGTGTCGGCCGAGCAATTGGGCGGCATGCTGCTGCGCATCAAGGACAACACCATCTCCGGCAAAATCGCCAAGACCGTGTTCGAAGCCATGGCCAGCGGTGAAGGCAGCGCCGACGAGATCATCGAGAAACGCGGCCTCAAGCAAGTCACCGACAGCGGCGCCATCTCGGCCGTGCTGGATGAAATGCTGGCGGCCAACGCCGAGCAGGTCGAACAGTACCGTACGGCAGACGAAGCCAAGCGCGGCAAGATGTTCGGTTTCTTTGTCGGCCAGGCGATGAAAGCCTCCAAAGGCAAGGCCAACCCGCAACAGGTGAACGAACTGCTGAAAAGCAAGCTCGAAGGCTGATTGCGATGAATGGTCCGGGCGAGACTTCATGCCTGACTCGGACCTCCTGTGGGAGGGGGCTTGCCCCCGATAGCAGAGTGTCAGTCACTGCTGTTTTGACTGAATCACCGCTATCGGGGGCAAGCCCCCTCCCACATTTGTGATGGGGGGCACCTTGATAATGAAGCGTCTATTAGGTCTATGGGCTCTATTCTCACTGCTGGCCGGCTGCGCCAGCGGCCTCATCGACCCCAACGGCTACGACGAAACCGGCACCGCCTCTTATTACGGCGCCAGGCACCATGGCAAAAAAACCGCCAGCGGTGAACCCTTCAACCAGAACGCCCTGACCGCGGCCCACCGGCGACTGCCCTTCGGCACCCAGGTCAAGGTCACCAATCTCGACAACGACAAATCCGTCGTGGTCCGCATCAACGATCGCGGCCCGCATACCCGTGGGCGCTTGATCGATCTATCACGCAAGGCGGCCGAGCAACTGGGCATGCTGAGCAGCGGCACTGCGCGGGTTCGCGTGCAAGCCTTGAGCAATTGAAGACGGAGCCCTGGCCATTTTCGGATTAACCGCCCTCTCGCCCTGGAGCCTGCTCGAACTGGTCAGCGGCCTGGTGCTGCTGATCCTCGGCGCCGAAATCCTGGTGCGCGCCGCCGTGCGCCTGGCCGCCAGCCTCAAGGTGCGGCCGCTGATCATCGGCCTTACGATCGTCGCCTTCGGCAGCAGCGCGCCGCAGATGACCGTCAGCCTGCAGGCCACCCTGGCCGGCAATACCGACATTGCCGTGGGCAGCGTGATCGGCAGCAGCATCTTCAACATTCTCGTGACCCTGGGCCTGTCGGCGCTGATCATCCCCCTGCGCGTCTCGCGGCAGCTGGTGCGCGTGGATATTCCGGTGATGATCCTCGCCGGGCTGCTGGTGTTTACCCTGGCGGCCAATGAAGAACTGACGCCGGTCGATGGCCTGCTGCTGCTGATTGCCCTGCTGGCCTACCTCGGCGTGCTGCATTACCAGACCCGCCATTCGCGCCGCCCGCGCACCCTGGATACCGTCGCCCGGGCGCCCTGGCTGAGCAGTGTGCTGCAGATGCTGGGCGGGCTGTTGATCCTGGTGCTGGCCGGGCACTTGCTGCTCGGCGCGGCGGTGGATGTGGCGGCGGACCTGGGCCTCTCGGAGCGCATCATCGGCCTCACGCTGATCGGCGTCGGTACGTCGCTGCCCTGCCTGGCTACCTCACTGATTGCCGCCCTGCGCGGCCAGCGGGAAATTGCCGTGGGCAACGTGATCGGCAGCAACCTGTTCAACCTGCTGGGCGTATTGGGGCTGACCGCGCTGCTCGCGCCTTCACCGCTGTCGGTGTCGCCCAACGCCCTGGACTTCGACCTGCCGGTGATGCTCGGCGTGGTGGTGCTGTGCCTGCCGGTGTTTTATACCGGCTACCGCGTCACCCGCGCCGAAGGCCTGGTGCTGCTGGGCCTGTACCTGGCGTATGGGCTGCACGTGATGTCGTTCACCACCGGCATGCCCCTGGCCAACAAGCTTGAACAACTGATGCTGTATTACGTCCTGCCAGCGCTGGTGGCTTTCCTGTTGTTCAGCACGCTGCGAGCCTGGCGCCGCCAACACAAGAGGGAATCGCAATGACCGATCAGAAAAAGCCCGGGGTTGAAATGCGTCGCCAGGTGATGGGCGATGTGTTCGTCGATCGTGCCCTGGGCAACGCCACCGAATTCACCCAGCCGCTGCAGGACTTCGTCAACGAACATGCCTGGGGCAGCGTGTGGACCCGCGAAGGTTTGCCGCTGAAGACGCGCAGCCTGATTACCCTGGCCGCCCTCACCGCGCTCAAGTGCCCGCAGGAGCTCAAGGGCCACGTGCGCGGCGCGTTGAACAACGGCTGTACTGTGGAGGAAATTCGCGAAGCGCTGCTGCATTGCGCGGTGTATGCCGGCGTACCGGCGGCGATTGATGCGTTTCGGGCGGCGCAGGAAGTCATCGACACCTATCAGAAAGAAGGCTAGATCCAGCCCCCCGCCTGCAACACGAAAATCCCGATGTTCGTGGTCACTGCCGCCATCAGCGTGGTGATCACGATAATCGCCGCCGCCAGTTCATGATTGCCCTCGGCCGCCCTGGCCATCACGAAGCTCGCCGCAGCGGTCGGCGCACCGAAGTACAGGAACAGGATTCCCAACTCCGGCCCGCGAAAGCCCAACAGCCAAGCGCCCAGGGTCGCGACCACCGGCAGCCAGACCATCTTCATCAAGCTCGCGCTCAGCGCCATATTGCCGCTCTTGCGCAACGCCGCCAGGGACAGGGTGCCGCCAATGCAGATCAATGCCAGCGGCAAGGTGGTGTCCGCCAGGTACTGCATGGATTTTTCCAGCCAACCCGGCAGGCCAATCTGAAAATACGCGAACGGCGCCGCCACGATGACGCTGATGATCAGCGGATTGGCCACCACACTTTTGCAGATGCTCCATGGGTCGGACTTGATCACCGGGCTGTACACCGCCAGCACAATGGTCGACAGCGTGTTGTAGAACAGGATCACCAGCGCCGCGAGGATCGCGCCGAGGGAAATGCCGTAGTCGCCATACATGCTGGCCGCCAGGGCCAGGCCGATCACCCCGTTGTTGCCGCGAAACGCGCCCTGGGTGTAGATGCCCCGGTCTTCACGCTTGCAGCGAAAAATCGCCCAGCCCCAGGCCAGGGCAAAGCTCAGCAGCGTGGCCACGGCAAAATAGATCAGCAACCCCGGCTTGAGCGCCGAGTGCAGGTCGGCGTGGAGGATGCCGAGGAACAGCAGCGCCGGCATGGTGACGTTGAACACCAGGGACGAAGCCGTGTGGATAAAGTTGTCGTTGATCCAGTTGATGCGCTTGAGCAGCACACCCAGGAACAGCATGGCGAATACCGGCGCAGTGATGGTGAGGGTGGTGAGGAAAATTGCCAGCATGCCGGGGAGAACCTTGGTGAGCGTCGTCAGGTGGCTAATGATAAGCCATACAGCCCAACGGCGCCTGATAGACCGCTATCGGGGGCAAGCCCCCTCCCACACTTGAAAGTATTCACAATTCAAACTGTGGGAGGGGCTTGCCCCCGATGGCAGGCGACGCGGTCTCAGGTAATCGGCGCCGGGTTGAACAAGGTGATGTCGTTATGCAGCTTGTGATGCTCCGCCCAGGTCTGCTTCTTACCGCTGGCCACGTCCAGGTAGAAGTGGAACAACTCCCAGCCCAACTCCTCGATGGTCGCGCGCCCGGTGGCAATGCGCCCGGCGTCGATATCGATGAGGTCCGGCCAGCGCTGCGCCAGCTCCGTACGTGTCGAGACCTTCACCACCGGCGCCATCGCCAGCCCGTAAGGGGTGCCACGCCCGGTGGTGAACACATGCAGGTTCATCCCCGCCGCCAGTTGCAGGGTACCGCAGACAAAGTCACTGGCCGGCGTGGCGCAAAAGATCAGGCCCTTGCTTTTGAAGCGCTCGCCAGGGCCCAGCACGCCGTTGATCGCACTGCTGCCGGACTTGACGATGGAGCCCAGGGACTTCTCGACAATGTTCGACAGCCCGCCCTTCTTGTTGCCTGGCGTGGTGTTGGCGCTGCGATCGGCCTCACCCTTGGCCAGGTAGCGGTCGTACCAGTCCATTTCCCTGACCAACTCTTCGGCAACTTCCTTCGTCTCTGCGCGCGAAGTCAGCAGGTAAATGGCATCCCGCACTTCGGTGACTTCGGAAAACATCACCGTTGCCCCGGCCCGCAGCAACAGATCCGAGGCATAGCCCAGCGCCGGGTTGGCGGTGATGCCGGAAAACGCATCACTGCCGCCGCACTGCATGCCCAGGATCAACTCGGACGCCGGCACGGTTTCCCGGCGACGCTGGTCGAGCTTCTTCAGGCGCACTTCGGCCAGGTCCATGATCTGTTCGATCATTTCGGTAAAGCCGTGGCTGGAATCCTGCAACCGATACAGCCACGGCTCGCTGAGGTCGACGGAGCTGTCGTTGTCATGCATCACCTGCCCGGCCTGCAATTTCTCGCAGCCCAGGCTGATCACCAGGGCTTCGCCGCCCAGGTTCGGGTTGCGCGCCAGGTTACGCACGGTACGGATCGGGATGTAGGCATCCGTCGCGGTGATCGCCACCCCGCAGCCGTAGCTGTGGGTCAGCGCCACCACGTCATCGACGTGGGGGTACTTGGGCAGCAATTCGTCCTTGATGCGCTTGACCGCATGATCCAGCACGCCCGTCACGCACTGCACCGTGGTGGTGATGCCGAGGATATTGCGCGTGCCCACGGTACCGTCGGCGTTGCGATAGCCCTCGAAGGTAAACCCCTCCAACGGTGCCTGGGTTTCAGGCACCTCGGTGGACAGCGGCAAGCTGTCCAGCGGTGGCGCGGAGGGCATGCGCAGTTGATCTTCCTGGACCCAACTGCCGCGCGGAATCGGCGCCAGGGCGTAACCGATGGTCTGTCCGTAGCGAATAATCTGACCGCCTTCAGGGATGTCTTCCAGGGTCACTTTGTGGCTCTGGGGGATGAAATCCACGGTCACCAGGCCGTCCGGGAACTCGGTCCCGGCCGGTACGCCCTGGTCGTTGACCACGATCACTACGTTGTCGCGCTCGTGCAGGCGGATGGAGCGCGGCGAGTCGGCATGTTCAATCAACTGCATCACGGGGCCTCTCAGGAATGCGCTTCGGTTAGGTTGGTCAACTCAGGCCCCTTGCTTGGCGGCTCTTTGAGTACTACACGCTTGATCGGGCCGACGATGACCAGATAGCTGAACACCGCCACCAGCGCGTTGGCGCCGACAAACACCAGGGCCCACTTGAACGAGCCGGTGGTGCTGATGATGTAGCCGATGACAATCGGCGTGGTGATCGACGCGAGGTTACCGAAGGTGTTGAACAAGCCGCCACTGAGACCGGCGATTTGTTTCGGCGAGGTGTCGGACACCACCGCCCAGCCCAATGCGCCAACACCCTTGCCGAAGAAAGCCAAGGCCATGAAGCCCACCACCATCCATTCAACGTCTACATAGTTGCACGCGATGATGCTGCTGGAGACCAGCAGGCCGGCAATGATCGGCGCCTTGCGGGCGAACGTCAGCGAATGGCCTTTGCGCAGCAGGTAGTCGGAAATCACCCCGCCCAGCACGCCACCGATAAACCCGCAGATCGCCGGCAACGAGGCGATGAAACCGGCCTTGAGGATGGTCATGCCGCGGTCCTGCACCAGGTAAACCGGGAACCAGGTCAGGAAGAAGTAGGTGATGCCGTTGATGCAGTACTGGCCCAGGTACACGCCAAGCATCATGCGGTTGGTCAGCAACTGACGGATGTAATCCCACTTCGGACCGTCGGTTTTCTTACCCTTGCCCTTGTCCTGGTCCATATCGACCATCGCGCCATTGGCGGCGATGTGATTGAGCTCGGCTTCGTTGATCATCGGGTGCTGGCGCGGGCTGTGGATAACTTTCAGCCAGATCAGCGAGAACACGATGCCGATCACGCCCATCACGATAAACACGTGCTGCCAGCCGAAGCGGTAGACGATCCAGCCCATCAGCGGCGCGAACAACACCGTGGCGAAGTACTGCGCCGAGTTGAAGATCGCCGAGGCCGTACCGCGCTCGGCGGTCGGGAACCAGGCGGCGACAATGCGCGCGTTACCGGGGAAGGACGGCGCCTCGGCCAGGCCCACCATGAAGCGCAGCATGAACAGCGCAACCACTGCGGTGGAGACACCGAACTCACCGACGTAGCCTTGCAGCACGGTGAACAGTGACCAGGTGAAGATGCTCAGGGCGTAGACTTTTTTCGAGCCGAATCGGTCCAGCAGCCAGCCACCGGGGATTTGCCCGGCCACGTAGGCCCAACCGAATGCGGAGAAGATATAACCGAGGGTGACCGCGTCAATGCCGAGGTCTTTTTGCAGGCTGGAGCCCGCGATGGCGATGGTGGCCCGGTCGGCGTAGTTGATCGTGGTCACCAGGAACAGCATGAGCAGGATCAAATAGCGGACATGGGTCGGCTTGGTCGCTTGCATGTAGAAGTACTCCCACTAATTATTTTTTTTGCGGGTAATGGTTTTCTGTTTTTGTCGTGGGGACCGGCAGGCCTCCGGCCCCCACTGGGTGTTGCGTATTACGAACCGATGTAGCTGGTTTTCACCACGGTGTAGAACTCCTGCGCATAGCGACCCTGCTCCCGCGAGCCATAGGACGAGCCTTTACGCCCACCGAATGGAACGTGGTAATCCACACCTGCGGTCGGCAGGTTGACCATCACCATCCCCGCCTGGGAGTGGCGCTTGAAGTGGTTGGCGTACTTCAACGACGTGGTGGCAATGCCCGCCGACAAACCGAACTCGGTGTCGTTGGCCATGGCCAGTGCCGCCTCGTAGTCCGCCACGCGCACGACGTTGGCGACCGGGCCGAAGATCTCTTCACGGCTGATACGCATGGCGGCTTCGCTGTCGGCAAACAGCGTCGGCGCCAGGTAGTAGCCTTCGGTGTCGCAGGTGACCAGGCCGCCACCGCTCACCAGCCGCGCACCTTCGCTTTGGCCGATGTCGATGTACTTCATGTCCTGGTCCAGTTGGGCCTGGGAAACCACCGGGCCGATGTCGGTGCCGCTTTTGAGCGCGTGGCCGACCTTGATCGACTTCATGCGCTCGGCCATGGCCGCGACGAACTGGTCGTGGATACCGGCGGTGACGATCAGGCGGCTGGACGCCGTGCAACGCTGGCCGGTGGAGTAGAACGCGCTCTGTACCGACAGCTCGACGGCCTGCTTGAGATCGGCGTCGTCGAGAATGATCTGCGGGTTCTTGCCGCCCATTTCCAACTGCACTTTGGCTTGGCGCGATACGCAGCTGACAGCGATCTGGCGACCCACACCGACGGAACCGGTGAAGCTGATGCCGTCGACTTTCGGGCTGTTGACCAGCACATCGCCCACCACACGGCCGCTGCCCATTACCAGGTTGAACACGCCGGCAGGGAAACCGGCGCGGGAGATGATCTCCGCCAGGGCCCAGGCGCAGCCCGGTACCAGTTCAGCCGGTTTGATCACCACGCAGTTGCCGTAGGCCAGGGCCGGGGCGATTTTCCAGGCGGGAATCGCGATCGGAAAGTTCCACGGGGTGATCAGGCCGACCACGCCAAGGGCTTCACGGGTGACTTCCACATTGACGCCCGGGCGTACCGACGGCACGTAGTCGCCGGACAACCGCAGGCATTCACCGGCGAAGAACTTGAAGATGTTACCGGCGCGGGTCACTTCGCCGATGGCTTCCGGCAGGGTCTTGCCTTCTTCCCGGGCCAACAGGGTGCCGAGTTCTTCGCGACGGGCGAGGATTTCACTGCCGACTTTATCCAGGGCATCGTGGCGAGCCTGGATCCCGGAAGTGGACCAGGCCGGGAATGCGGCGCGGGCGGCGTCGATGGCGGCGTTAACCTGGGTGACGTCGGCCTTGGCGTATTCACCAATGACATCGGACAACTCCGACGGGTTGAGGTTGACGCAGTAATCGGCGCCGGCAACCCATTCACCGTTGATGTAGTTCTCAAAACGCTTTACTTGGGACACGAATCTTCTCCTGACGCAAAAGGCCGCTGATTGCTCAGCGGCCTTGTGGATAATTTATTGCGGACCTTGCTTGTCGATCAGCGCGGCCAGGGCTTCGTATTCTTCCGGCAGCAGATCGGTCAGCGGCGTGCGCACAGGGCCTGCGTCATAGCCGACGATTTTTGCACCCGCCTTGACGATGCTCACGGCATAACCGGCCTTGCGGTTACGGATGTCCAGGTACGGCAGGAAGAAGTCGTCGATGATCTTGGCGACGGTGGCGTGATCGTCCTTGGCAATGGCGTGGTAGAAATCCATCGCGGTTTTCGGGATGAAGTTGAACACCGCCGAGGAGTACACCGGTACGCCCAGGGCCTTGTAGGCAGCGGCGTAGACCTCCGCGGTCGGCAGGCCGCCGAGGTAGCTGAAACGATCACCCAGACGGCGGCGGATCGACACCATCAACTCGATGTCACCCAGGCCATCCTTGTAGCCGATCAGGTTCGGGCAGCGCTCGGCCAGGCGTTCCAGCAGCGGAGCGGTCAGGCGGCACACGTTGCGGTTGTAGACCACCACACCGATCTTGACTGATTTGCACACCGCTTCAACGTGGGCGGCAACCCCGTCCTGGCTGGCTTCGGTGAGGTAGTGCGGCAGCAGCAACAGGCCTTTGGCGCCCAGGCGCTCGGCTTCTTGCGCGTACTCGATGGCCTGGCGGGTCGAACCACCGACACCGGCGAGGATCGGCACGCTGGTGGCGCAGGTATCCACGGCGGTCTTGATCACTTGGGAATATTCGCTGGCGGCGAGGGAGAAAAACTCACCAGTGCCGCCCGCTGCGAACAAAGCAGTGGCGCCGTAAGGGGCCAGCCATTCCAGGCGCTTGATGTAGCCCGCCTGGTGGAAGTCACCCTGGGCATTGAAATCGGTCACCGGGAAAGACAGCAGACCGTGGGAGAGGATGGACTTCAGTTCTTGTGGATTCATTATTCGAACACCCTGGGCGAAGACTTTCTATTGAAAGGTTGTTGGTTTTGTTGATGTCGTACGTCATCGTACAACTATAAATAATTTCGTCAACTGCAATTCATCGGCGTTGTGCACTTGAGGGCGTTGAAAGGCTTGGGCAGCGCTGTTCTTGACGTAGGAAATTATTCCTCTATGCTCTGCATTGCTGTATATACATACAGCATTCAAGGAAGATTCCTACGACATAGCAAGGAGCTAACATGTCAGGTCCTGAACTCGCAGCACCCGCAAAAAAACCGCCTACCCTGCGCTTCGAAGGCGGTGAACACACCGCCATCGGCGACGATACGCTGTTGCGCTTCAGCAAGGACGCCCCGGCAATCCCCGCGCGGCAAGTCGAACTGCACCTGCCCAACGGGCTGGCACTCACCTACGGCCAAGTGATCGCCCTGGGCGGTGATTTTTATGGCATCCCCGGCCAGCCCATCAACGAAGGCACCTCACCTGCCGATCGTATGCAGCGTTTCAGCGCCGCGTTCAACTCACTGGCCGTGCTGCCGGCCTCGCGGGACGAAGCGCCGAAGATCCTGGCGGTGATGCAAAAAGAGATCAACGCGGTCAACCAGGCGATCAAGGACGGCAAGCAAGCCCATGAAGCCTATGATGCCCTGGGTGATACGTTGTCCGAGGAATGGAACCGCATCACCGGTGGCGGCAGCGCGGTGTCGGCACTGATCCCACTGGGGCGTTACCTGAAACTGGCGGCGGACAACGCCGACCACTTCGGCGAATGGGCGCTGGCAGCCTACCTGGCGGGGCATGCAGCCGCCTTGCAACAGGCCGTGGTGGCCCACCAGACCGGTACCGATCAGGCATTGGAGCTGGCCTACGCCATGAACGGCTTTGCCGATCACTTCTTGACCGATCTATTTTCTGCCGGCCACCTGCGCGTGCCGCGCAAACAGCTGGCGGCGGTCGTCACTCCGGGCGAACTGGGCTCGCTGATCAGCCGCTTCATGCACGATGAAGACAGCAAGTTCGGGCTCAAGGTGCGCAATGCCGTGGGTGACGAGTGGCATGCCTATGGCGACAAACGCTATTTCGACAGTCTCGACGCAGCCAATCGGGCACAGGTCAAACGCGCCGTTCAGGCATCCGCTGATGAGATCTTCGAAACCTTCATCAGTGGCGTTGCGCCCTCCCCGGCCAACTTCAAGGCACCGCTGTATGTGCCGGATCTGAATGCCGCGCAGAACCCGGCGAATAACTTCTCGCCATTGTTCAAGATGGAGGGCGACAAGGTGCTGCGACGCAAGGACGTGAATGACCTCAACGACAAGCACTGGACCAATGATTGGTGGGGGTGGAGTACGTATTTGTTGCTTAAGGATTACAAGCCGAATACCCCGGCTTGAGCGGTACCGCCTGTCGATACTGTGAGCTCTAACAGTTATGTACCGTTCATCAAGGGCGGATAACACACCTCAGGGGCTTAGGCATTGGCTCCTGAGGCGAACACTGGACTCGTTAGCGTCCTACATCCAATCAATGCAAACGTCATAGAAAAACGCTGGACAGCACATGAGCCACCTGCTGACGATCAGCCTGCCCTTTCAGCCTCTTCATGGGCATGGCGCAGCCGCTCACGGCTATTGGTCAGGTGCAAACGCATCGCAGCCCGCGCCGCATCCGAATCCTGGCGGGCAATCGCCTCATAAATCTCTTCGTGTTCGCGGCTCAGGCGTCCCATGTAGTGCTGGTGGTCATCATGGGCCAGGCGTGCCGAGTTCAGGCGCGTACGCGGGATGATGCTGGTGCCCAGGTGGGTCATGATGTCGGTGAAGTAGCGGTTGCCGGTGGACAACGCAATTTCCAGGTGGAATGCGAAGTCCGAGGCCACCGCATCACCGGCGTGCGCCGCGCTTTCATTCAGGGCATCGAGGGCCGCGCGCATGGCGGCCAGCTGTTCATCGCTACGGCGCAGTGCGGCCAGCCCGGCGGATTCCACTTCAAGGCTGATACGCAGTTCGAGAATCGCCAGCACATCACGCAGGGTCACTACGGTGGCCGGATCGATGCGAAAGCCGCTCGGGCTCGGCGTGTCGAGCACAAAGGTGCCGATACCATGACGGGTTTCCACCTGCCCCGCCGCCTGCAAGCGGGAGATGGCCTCGCGGACCACGGTGCGGCTGACGCCATGGGCGTCCATGATCGCCGATTCGGTGGGCAGCTTGTCGCCACGTTTGAGTTGACCATCACGGATCTGCTCGGACAGCACCGTGACCAATTCCTGGGCAAGGCTGCGGCGCTTGCGGGGAAGACGAGGGGCGGTGCTGGCGTTTTCCATGTGGAATCATCTATCTCGGTGGACTAAAACAGCATCATAGCCCATGGCGGTTGTACGATCACCGTTTGTACCGCACTTTCATGTACAAGCGGGCAGCTTTCAGCTCCGGCTGTATAGGGCTCCCGTGAAAAGGGGGTTCAAATTCGAACATAACGCGTGGCTACTTCACGCCTGGGTCTTAGTGCCAAACGTTCTCGCGCACCTGACAATTATGACAGCAGACGGTTTTCCATCCCCGTAGCAGAGTAAAGCCTGTTCCAGCAAACAGGTGCCGGGTGATGAAACGCACAGGCTGGTATTGCACAACGATTGTCTGGCTGCTGGCATGCGCCGTCCACGCTGCACCGCCGAGCGTGCGCAATGGCGGTGGAGAAGACATCCTGCTGCAGGGTTTCCACTGGAACTCCAGCCGCAATGCCCCGCAGAAATGGTATGAGGTGCTGGCACAAATGGCCCCCACTATCGGCCAGGACGGCTTCACCAAAATCTGGCTGCCGCCCGCCTGGAGCGATCAATCCAGTTGGAGCGACGCGACGTCGGGAACGTCGGGCGGCGGTGAAGGCTACTTCTGGAGCGACTTCGACAAGAACAGCCAGTACGGCAGCGACAGCCAGCTCAAACAGGCGGTCGCCGCCTTGGCAGGTGCCGGCGTGCAAGCGATATACGACGTGGTGCCCAACCATATGAACGACAAGCTGCCAGGTAAACAGATACGCTTTCCCAGGGGGCTCAAGCTGTGGCGCGATGACTGCACAGCACCCGTGGTCTGTGATGAGGGCGACGCGTTCATGAGCGGCTCGGCCGACCTCAACACAAGCAACTCGGAAGTCTCGCAGCGCTTCATGCAGGAATTCAGGAACCTGCGGGACAACTACAGCGCCAAAGGCTTGCGCTTCGATTTTGTGCGCGGCTACGCGCCGGAGCGGGTCGATGTGTGGATGAAAAACTTGGGTGACCAAGCATTCTGCGTCGGCGAGTTGTGGAAAGGCCCCGGCGAGTATCCGGCGAACGACTGGCGCAGCCAGGCCAGTTGGCAGGATGCGTTGAAGGACTGGTCGGATCGGTCCCACTGCAGCGTGTTCGATTTTGCCCTCAAGGAGCGCATGCAAAATGGCAGCTTGGCCGAGTGGCGTCATGGCTTGAATGGCAATCCCGAACCGGCATGGCGGCAGGTCGCGGTGACCTTTGTCGACAACCACGACACCGGTTATTCGCCAGGGCAATACGGCGGGCAGCATCATTGGCCCCTTGCCGACCCGCAACGCAATATCGCCTATGCCTATATCCTGCTGAGCCCGGGTACGCCGACTGTGTATTGGCCCGACATGTACGACTGGGGCCGGGGCGACCTGATCCGCGAGCTGATCAGCCTGCGCAAGGACGCCGGCATCAGGGCCGATTCACCCATCAGTTTCCAGACCCACTATTCCGGATTGGTGGCCGCCATCCAAGGCAGCCGCAAGCGCCTGCTGATCGCCTTGGACTCCGACCTTTCCAAGGTGCCTGACGGCTTCAGCCCTGCCCTGTTTGCGGACGGGCAGCGCATCCGCTCGTGGCAGGCCGCCCCGGCACCTTCCGACACCACGACCACCCTGCACTGCGACAACGCCAGGCCGGAGCTCGGCCAGGCAGTCTACGCAGTGGGGTCGCCTATCGAACTCGGCGCCTGGGACCCGGCCCACGCTATCGCACTGCAATCCGGCGCATCCAATCGCTGGAGCGGCACTGTCGTGTGGCCCACACAGCAACACATCAAATGGAAATGCCTGATCCGCAGCCTGAGCAATGTCAACGAGGTCTACTGGCAAGGCGGCGTCGACAATCAGTTCACCACGGGAGCCGCCAGCGAAACAGCGGGGAGTTTTTGACAAAAAAATGCCCCGGCAGAGCCGAGGCATTTTTTAACGCAGGCCCGAAGACTTACGCACTTTACTTCACCACTTTCAGGCTCGGCCGACCGCTTGGACGCGGTGGCTCGGTATCCGGTGGCGGCACATCATCGCCATCTTCCTCTTCAATCACTTCGTCGTCCTCGAAAGGCGACTCCAGATCGAACACCATGCCTTGGCCGTTCTCCCGGGCATAGATGCCGAGGATAGCGCCAATCGGCACGAACAGCGTATGCGGCACACCACCGAAGCGCCCTTCGAAGCTGACCGCTTCATTGTCCATGTGCAGGTGGCGCACGGCGCTGGGTGATACGTTCAACACAATCTGCCCGTCACTGGCAAAACCCTGCGGTACCTGAACCGCAGGAAATTCGGAATTGACCAGCATGTGCGGGGTGCAATCGTTATCCACAATCCACTCATAGAGCGCGCGGACCAGGTAAGGTCGACTGGAGTTCATCAACGGCTCCTTAAGCCTTAGCGCATATCGCGTTCGACACCAGACAGACTTGCCTGGAAAGCCTCACGCGCAAACTGGCGCTCCATGTAATCAAGCAACGGCTTGGCAGGCCGTGGCAGTTCAATGCCCAGAATCGGCAAGCGCCAGAGTATGGGTAATAGGCAGCAATCCACCAAGCTTTGTTCCTCGCTGAGGAAAAAAGGTTTATCGGCGAACAACGGCGAAACACCGGTCAGGCTCTCGCGCAATTCCTTGCGCGCCTGCACCCGAGCGGCTTCTTTGCTGCGGGTATCCAGGATCAAATCCACCAGCCCGCACCAATCTCGCTGGATCCGATGGATCAGCAGGCGGCTGTTGGCACGGGCCACCGGATACACCGGCAGCAAAGGCGGATGCGGGTAACGCTCATCCAGATATTCCATCACCACGGTTGACTCCCACAACGCCAGGTCACGATCGACCAGGGTGGGCAAGCTGCCGTAAGGGTTCACTTCGATCAGTTTCGGCGGATGACGACCCACCTCCACACTGATGATCTCGGCGCTGACACCCTTCTCTGCGAGTACGATGCGTACTCGGTGGGAATAGTGGTCGGCGGGGTCGGAGTAACAGGCCAACCGATTGGTCACGCCCATGGCGGTCCTCCTCGCTTGTTGAAATTATGGAAAGCTCAAAAACGAGCGCGCCCAGAAAGCATCTCTGCAGCCTCTGGAAAGTCCAGGTCGCTACGGGTTAGAGATGCCGCTGGGCGCGCAAGATTAACAGCAATTGCTTACGGTTGGATCAATGCACATCCTTCCAGTATTCGCGTTTAAGCAGATAAGCGAATACGAAGAAGAAAGCCAGGTACAGCAAGACATACGTCCCGATGCGCTGGTGTTGCAGTTTGACCGGGTTGGCCGAATAGGCCAGGAAGGTCACCAGATTCTTGACCTTCTCGTCAAACTGCTCGTCAGTCAACGAACCAGGGGTTTCTATCTTCAGTTGATCGCACGCTTCATGGGTCAAAGGCGTCCCGGTCAACGGATCATATTGCTTCTTGCCGTCTTCGACGACCTGAACCTGCTTGCATCCTACCACTTGCTTGCCTTGCAGGCCGACCAGAACGTTAGGCATGCCGACGTTCGGGAACACACGGTTGTTCACGCCATAAGGGCGCGCCGGGTCCTCGTAGAAGGATTTCAGGTAGCCGTAGAGCCAGTCGGTGCCGCGTACACGTGCCACCAGAGTCAGGTCAGGCGGTGCTGCACCGAACCAGGTCTTGGCGTCGGCAGGCTTCATGCCGATATTCATGTGGTCGCCGATCTTGGCACCGGTGAACACCAGCTTCTCCAGCATCATTTCATGGGGGATACCGAGGTCATCGGCCACCCGCTCGTAACGCTGGAACTTGGCGCTGTGGCAGCCCATGCAGTAGTTGGCGAACGTACGCGCGCCGTCTTGCATAGCCGCCTTGTCAGACACGTCGATATCGACTTTTTCCAGTTCCGGGCCGCCGTGCTCGGCAGCGAAGGACAGTAGCGGCAGCGCCGCAAGCATCAATGCAACGAATAATTTTTTCATCAGCCAGTCACCCTTTCCGGAACCGGTTTGGTCTTCTCGAGCCGGGTGTAGAACGGCATCAGAATGAAGTAGGCGAAGTACAGGAAGGTGCAGACCTGCGACAGCAGCGTACGCTCCGGGGTCGGCGCCAATACGCCCAACACGCCCAGAATCACGAATGCAATGCAGAACACCCACAGCCAGATTTTGCTCAGCCAGCCTTTGTAGCGCATGGACTTGACCGGGCTTCGGTCGAGCCACGGCAACACGAACAGCACCGCAATGGCCGCGCCCATGGCGATGACGCCCATGAGTTTGTCGGGGATCGCCCGCAAGATCGCGTAGAACGGCGTGAAGTACCAGACCGGGGCAATGTGCTCAGGTGTCTTGAAGGCGTTCGCCTGTTCGAAGTTAGGCTTCTCGAGGAAATAACCACCCATCTCCGGGAAAAAGAACACGATCGAGCAGAACACGAAGAGGAACACGACCACGCCGACAATGTCTTTCACGGTGTAGTACGGGTGGAACGGGATGCCATCCAGCGGGATGCCGTTCTCGTCCTTGTGCTTCTTGATGTCAACGCCGTCCGGGTTGTTGGAACCCACTTCGTGCAGCGCCAGGATGTGCAGCACCACCAGGCCCAGGATCACGATGGGCAGCGCCACGACATGCAGGGCGAAGAAGCGGTTCAGGGTGATACCGGAGATCAGGTAGTCACCGCGGATCCACTGGGTCAGGTCGTTGCCGATGACCGGGATCGCACCGAACAGCGAGATGATCACCTGGGCGCCCCAGTACGACATCTGGCCCCATGGCAGCAGGTAGCCCATGAAGGCTTCTGCCATCAGCGCCAGGTAGATCAGCATGCCGAACACCCACACCAGCTCGCGGGGCTTCTGGTACGAACCGTAGAGCAAACCACGGAACATGTGCAGGTAGACCACGATAAAGAACGCTGAAGCGCCGGTGGAGTGCAGCAGACGCAGGATCGAGCCGTACTCGACGTCACGCATGATGTATTCGACGGAAGCAAACGCCTCCTCCGCCGACGGGGTGTAGCTCATCGTCAGCCAGACACCGGTGACGATCTGGTTGACCAGCACCAGCAGTGCCAGGGAGCCAAAGAAGTAGAAGAAGTTGAAGTTCTTCGGGGCGTAATACTTGCTGAGATGGTCTTCCCACATTTTAGTAGCGGGGAAGCGTGCATCGACCCAATCCATGAACTTGCTCATCACGCGTTCTCCTTATCGAGGCCAATGACAATGAGGTCGTCAGTTTCGTAGGTATGCGGAGGCACGGGCAGGTTCAAGGGAGCGGGCTGGGACTTGTAGACGCGACCCGCCAGATCGTAGTGGGAGCCGTGGCAGGGGCAGAAATAACCACCGACCCAGTCTTTCCCCAGATCGACTGGGGCAACTTCCGGGCGGAAAGTGGGTGAGCATCCCAAGTGGGTACACAGGCCGACCAGCAGCAGAATCTCTGGCTTGATCGAACGTGCTTCGTTTTTGGCGTAGGCGGGTTGGTCGGATTTCTCAGATTTGGGGTCAGACAACTGGCCTTCGATCTTTTTCAGATTTCCCAGGATTTCCTCCGTACGACGAACAATGAATACCGGCTGGCCGCGCCACTCAGCAATCATCTGCTGGCCTGGTTCGATCTTGCTGATATTCACCTTCACCGGTGCACCTGCGGCTTTCGCCTTGGCACTGGGAAACCATGACCCCACGAACGGGACCGCAGCCCCCACCGCTCCTGCAGCACCCACCACGGATGTGGCTGCTACCAAGAAGCGACGCCGGCCTGCATTCACGCCGTCATTGCTCATTCAGTCCTCTCCCATCAGCTTTTTGGCCTGTTAAATCAGGCGTCTACTAAGTATTAAATCTGAACTTATAAAAATTTTGCCGAATGGTAATGAAAAGCCCCACGTCTGACAAGGGAATTGCCCGGGGCTCCGCCTCCAGGCCTTGTAGTATAGGGGGTCTACGGATGTGGCAAGTTGTCACGGTGAAAAATGTGCATAAATCGCAGGCAATAAAAAACGCCCAGCTCCGTAAGGAGGCTGGGCGTTTTTGTGGAACGTAAAGCGAATTAACGCTTCGAGTACTGCGGACGCTTACGCGCTTTACGCAGACCGACTTTCTTACGTTCAACTTCACGGGCATCACGAGTCACGAAGCCAGCTTTGCGCAGAGCGCCACGCAGGGTTTCGTCGTACTGCATCAGAGCGCGAGTGATACCGTGGCGGATTGCGCCAGCTTGACCACTTACACCGCCACCGATAACGGTGACGTAGATGTCGAACTTTTCAACAGTCTCGGTCAATTCCAGCGGCTGACGAACTACCATGCGGGCAGTTTCGCGACCGAAGAAGTTATCCAGAGTGCGGTTGTTGATCGAGATGTTACCAGTGCCCGGACGCAGGAAAACGCGTGCGGTTGCGGTTTTGCGACGGCCAGTGCCGTAATTTTGAGTCGCCGACATAATGAACTATTCCGTTAAAACTTCAGTTCTTGGGGCTGCTGAGCAGCATGAGGGTGTACAGCGCCCGCATAGACTTTCAGCTTGCGAAACATATCGCGACCCAGTGGGCCCTTCGGCAGCATGCCTTTGACCGCGATTTCGATCGGGGCTTCAGGCTTCTTGGAGATCAGGCCTTCAAAGTTGGAAGACTTGATACCGCCTGGGAAACCGGAGTGACGGTAGTACATTTTGTCTTGCGCTTTGTTGCCGGTAACACGTACCTGCTCAGCGTTGATGATCACGATGTAGTCACCGGTGTCAACGTGAGGGGTGTACTCAGGCTTGTGCTTGCCACGCAGACGGCTGGCGACTTCAGTGGCCAGACGACCCAGGGTCTGACCAGCGGCGTCGACGACAAACCAGTCGCGCTGAACTGTTTCCGGTTTTGCAGTAAAAGTTGTCATTCTTTAATAGCCTCAGGGGCCGCCCTGTAAATTAGACGGCGGATCTTACTGAATAGTGCTTACTTTGACAAGTCAAAGGCAGCCGGATACAGACGCTATCGGGGGCTCGGGTCGGCGCGTCCGTTCAACGGCAAGATTCTTCGGCAGGCGGCGCATCACTTCCACTGCAGAAAGAGGTGGGCAATTATGCAGATTGCGAAAAAAAATTCAACCTGCTTTTATGATTGTTTTCCCTGAAGGAGTACCCGATGGATTATCGACAGCTGGGCCGAACGGATCTGAACGTGAGCGCGATAGCCCTGGGCACCATGACCTGGGGCGAGCAGAACAGCGAGGCAGAGGCCTTCGCGCAGATCGAACGGGCCAAGGCGGCGGGGATCAACTTCCTCGACACCGCAGAAATGTACCCGGTGCCGCCCAAGGCCGACACCTATGCCACCACCGAGCGTTACATCGGTAATTACTTCAAAAGCCGCGGCGACCGTGGCGACTGGATCCTCGCCAGCAAGATCGCCGGCCCCGGCAACACCATCGACTACATCCGCGACGGCCACCTGCGCCACAACCGCAAGCACATCGTCGAGGCACTGGACGCCAGCCTCAAGCGCCTGCAAACCGACTGGATCGACCTCTACCAGTTGCACTGGCCGGAGCGCAGCACCAACTTCTTCGGCCAACTGAGCTACAAGCACAAGGACGAAGACGACCTGACCCCGCTGGAGGAAACCCTCGAAGCCCTGGACGAGCAGGTCAAGGCCGGCAAGATCCGCCATATCGGCCTGTCCAATGAAACCCCGTGGGGCACCATGAAATTCCTGGCCCTGGCCGAAGCCCGTGGCTGGCCCCGCGCGGTATCGATCCAGAACCCCTACAACCTGCTCAACCGCAGCTTTGAAGTGGGCCTGGCCGAAGTGGCCATCCGTGAGCAATGCGGCCTGCTGGCTTACTCGCCCCTGGCGTTCGGCATGCTCAGCGGCAAGTACGAAGGTGGCGCACGCCCGGCCAAGGCGCGCCTGACCGAGTACAGCCGTTTCAGCCGCTACTTCAACCCGCAGTCGGAGGCGGCGTGCAGCCGTTACGTGGCACTGGCGCGGGAGCATGGCCTGGATCCGGCGCAGATGGCGTTGGCGTTTGTGACCCAACAACCGTTCGTGACCAGCAACATTATTGGCGCCACGAACCTGGAGCAACTGGACAGCAACATCGCCAGTGCTGATCTGAAACTGTCGAAAGAGGTGCTGGAAGGGATTGAGGCGATTCAGAAGGATCATCCGAATCCGGCGCCTTGATTGATCTGTAGACCGCTATCGGGGGCTTGCCCCCGATGACGCACTCAAGACCAGCAAAAATCAAAGCGCCCGCGCAATGATCTCCTTCATGATCTCGTTGGTCCCCGCATAAATCCGCTGCACCCGCGCATCCGCCCACGCCCGCGCAATCGGGTATTCCCACATGAAGCCGTAGCCGCCGTGCAACTGCACGCACTCATCCAGCACCTTGCATTGCAGGTCCGTGGCCCAGTACTTGGCCATCGCGGCAGTGGGCACATCCAGCTTGCCTTCCAGGTGCAGCGCCATGCATTTGTCGACGAATACGCGGCCGATCTGAATCTCCGTGGCCATCTCCGCCAGCTTGAAACGGGTGTTCTGGAAGTCGGCAATCGCCTTGCCGAACGCCTTGCGCTCACGGGTGTATTCCAGGGTCCACTGCAACGCCGCCTCGGCAGACGACAGCGCGCCAATCGCGACAGTCAGACGCTCCTGGGGCAATTCCTGCATCAGGTAGGCGAAGCCCATGCCGGCCTGGCCCAGCAGGTTTTCCTTGGGCACCCGCACGTCCTGGAAGAACAGCTCCGAGGTGTCCTGGGCCTTCATGCCGACCTTCTCCAGGCGCTTGCCCTTGGCGAAGCCGGGCGTATCAGCCTCCACCAGAAACAGGCTGGTGCCCTTGGCACCGGCCTTGGGATCGGTCTTGGCGACCACGATCACCAGCTCAGCCAGGAACCCGTTGGTGATAAAGGTCTTGGAGCCATTGATCACGTACTCATCACCGTCCAGCACGGCGGTGGTCTTGACCCCTTGCAAGTCGGACCCGGCACCCGGCTCGGTCATGGCGATGGCCGTGACTGTCTCGCCAGAGATCAACTTGGGCAGGTACTTGTGCTTCAGCGCTTCACTGCCGTAATGCAGGATGTAGGGCGCGACAATGTCCGAATGCAGGGAAAAGCCGATGCCAGTCAGGCCCAAGCGACTGATCTCTTCGATCACTACCGCGCTGTAGAGAAAGTCCGCGCCCAGCCCGCCGTACTCCTCCGGCAGATGGGAACACAACATCCCCGCCTCCCCCGCCTTGTTCCACAGGTTACGGTCGATGTAGCCCTGCTTCTCCCATTGCCCGTGAAACGGTGCAGCGTCTTTTTCAAGAAAGGTGCGCACGCTCTGGCGGAAGAGTTCGTGCTCCGGGCTGAACAAGGTTCTCGGAATCATGGGTCACCTGCGTGGATTGTCGGACAAGGAGGAACCCACAGAGCCTATGCCCCGATGGCGTCACAGGACACTGGACACATGCGACAAAAAATAAGACGATCCAGCCGTCTGGTGACCACTTTCCCCTATAAGAATAAATGAAATTATGTCTAACCAAATCTCCACGCCATTGCGGCGCGTCAGCATTTTGGCCATTGATCGGGTATTCGCTTCAACCCTGATGCAAGCCAAGGATTTCTTCCATCTCGCCAGCCTGCGTTATGGCAAACAACAAGGCCTGGGCCTGACCCCAGCGTTCGAAACACGCCTGGTGAGCCCCGACGGAAAATCGGTGCGCAGTTTCAGTGACGTGATCATGCCGGTGGACGGCGGCCTGGAAGACGCCGACATCATCGTGCTACCGGCCTTCTGGGATGACTTCGATGCCCTGTGCGCGCGCTACCCGCAAGTGCTGCCGTGGCTGCGCGAACAGCATGCACGGGGCGCGGTACTCTGCGGCGAAGCCACCGGGGTGTTCTGGCTGGCCGAAGCCGGCCTGCTCGATGGCAAGGAGGCGACCACCTACTGGCGTTTCTTCAACGCGTTCGGCGAACGCTTCCCCAAGGTCCAGCTCAACCAGGACAAGCACCTCACCGACGCCGACAACCTGTATTGCGCCGGCGGCACCACCTCGGCGTGCGACCTGTATATCTACCTGATCGAACGCTTCTGCGGCGCCAACATCGCCCAGGCCGTGGCCCGCGACATCCTCTACGAAGTGCAGCGCAGCTACTCGCCGGGACGTATCGGTTTTGGCGGGCAGAAGCTGCATCAGGACGTGATCATCCTGCAGATCCAGCATTGGCTCGAGGAGCACTTCGCCGACAAATTCCGCTTCGAAGACGTCGCCCGGGAACACGGCATGAGCATCCGCAACTTCATGCGCCGCTTCCAGACCGCCACCGGCGACAAGCCGCTGCACTACCTGCAACGGCTGCGTATCGAGACGGCCAAGGGCCTGCTCTCGGGCAGCCGCAAGAGCATCAAGACCATCAGTTATGAGGTGGGTTATGACGATGCGAGTTTCTTTGCGCGGTTGTTTCGCCAACACACCGAGTTATCGCCGAACCAATACCGCCAGCAATTCCAACAGGCTGCGTAAGCAAATGTGGGAGGGGGCTTGCTCCCGATAGCGGTGGATCAGTCATTGCTTTTTTTGCTGACATACCGCTATCGGGGTGTAGAACCGTAGACATCGTTTACATCTGAAACCGGGGACATCGTTTACACATTTGAGGCCTGGACGCGGGTCATACCTCGTCCAAGCCTCCCCAAGGGATAATCACACAGGTACAAATCCCAAGCATCATCTTCAGCTTCTTTGAGCCCTATCCTTTCCCCGGACAGCGCCTCGCTGATAAATACCAACTTGCCGTTCCACTTGATCGATCCGTCCTGCCTGACGCTTCGAACTTTCATTTCTGCCGGATATTCCACATCGGGCAAGCACCCTGGATAAATTCGGGTGGACGGCACATACAAGTCTCCCGGACTTTTCAT